>JAVBNL010000017.1:0-58405 GCA_031551515.1 Desulfovibrionaceae bacterium | reverse complement strand
ACCCGCCCGCCCCTGGTCTGCTGTGTGTTCATGGTAGCGCTCCTGTTTGGGGGAATAAAACTTTTTTATAAAAAATTTTTCTTCCCCCAAGCCCCCAACTTTCAAAAAACTTCATTGGGGTATTGATACGTCTTGGTTACGCCGGTCTTTCGTCTATGCCGCCGACTCCGGCCTTACCCTTTTTCCGCTGTTCCGCGCGGCCAACCTGCATCCAAGGCAGGCGTTGCTCTCGCGCGGAGGGCTGTGCATCGACAATATGCCGGAAAATAAGATTTTTTGCGTTTCAGGCGCGTTTTCCGCCGATTCACGGGCTGAGCGAACTCTCGTTCTCGATGACCGGGAATCGAAGGAAAACGCGCCTGAAACCGAAAAGGCTGTTTTCCTGCGTAGTGTAGATACGTCCAGACTCTATTTCTTATTCTTCCCGTAACCCTGGATGCGCCAGCCGTTCAGGCGGATAAAGCCCGTGGCGTCAGCCTGGTTGTAAACGTCGTCGCGCTCGAAGGTCGCCAGGTCCACACGGAACAAGGAGTTGGGGGACTTTCTGGCCACAGCCAAAGCATGCCCCTTGTACAGCTTGACTTTCACCGTGCCGGTGACGTTTTCTTGAGCCTTGTCCATGAACGCCTGCAAGGCTTCGCGTTCCGGCGCGAACCAAAAGCCGTTGTACACGCAGGCCGCGTAGCGGGGGATCAGCGAATCGCGCAGGTGCATGACCTCGCGGTCAAGGCAGATGCCTTCAAGGTCGCGGTGGGCGACGTGCAGCACCGTGCCGCCGGGGGTTTCGTAAACGCCGCGCGCCTTCATGCCCACGAAGCGGTTTTCGACCACGTCGATGCGGCCCACGCCGTGCTTGCCCGCAATCTTGTTCAATTCCATGATCAGCGTCGCCGGGGACATTTCCTTGCCGTTCAGCGCCACCGGGTCGCCGGCCTTGTAGTCGATGGTCACATATTCCGGCTTGTCCGGCGCCTTTTCCGGATCAGCGCACAGGGTGAAGCTGCCTTTTTCCGCTTCGTTCCACGGATCTTCCAGCTCGCCGCTCTCATAGCTGAGGTGCATCATGTTGCGGTCCATACTGTAGTGCTTCGCGCCCGTGGGCAGCGGGATGCCGTGCTTTTCCGCAAAATTGCACAGATCGGTGCGCGACTTGAACTCCCACTCGCGCCAGGGGGCGATGACTTGCAGCTCCGGCGCGAGCGACATGACCGTCAGCTCAAACCGCACCTGGTCGTTGCCTTTGCCTGTTGCGCCGTGAGAAACGGCGTCGGCGCCCTCTTTGCGGGCGATCTCGATCATGCGTTTGGCGATCAGCGGCCGGGCGATGGAAGTGCCCAGCAAATAGCGGCCTTCGTAAACCGCGCCCGCCCGCAGCATGGGAAAGACGAAATCTTTGGCGAACTCTTCGCGCAGATCTTCCACATAGGCTTTGCAGGCCCCGGTTTTCAGAGCTTTTTTGTCAACGCCCGTCAAATCTTCTTCCTGCCCCAGGTCGCAGGTCATGGCCACGACTTCGCACTTATATGTTTCCACAAGCCATTTCAAGATCACCGAAGTATCCAGCCCGCCGGAATAGGCGAGCACCACTTTTTTTACGCCCTTGCTCATGATGCTTATCCTTTTATGTATGAAACGAGGTTGCTTACGCGCTGAACACCCATTCCAAAATAGCCTTCTGCATGTGCAGCCGGTTTTCAGCCTGATCGAAAATGATGGAACAGGGCCCTTCCAGCACGCCTTCCGTCACCTCTTCATCGCGATGGGCGGGCAGGCAGTGCATGAATTTCGCATCCGGCGCGGCGAGGCCCATCAGTTTTTCGTCCACGCAATAGTCGCGGAACACTTCTTCGCGCTGCACCTGCTCCTGCTCTTGCCCCATTGAGGCCCACACGTCGGTGTTTATATAGTGCGCGCCGGTGGCGGCCCGTTCCGGGTCGTTGCCCAGGCGAACCTTGGCCCCGGCGGCAAGCGCGTGGGCCAGAAGCTCCCGGTCGGGTTCATAGCCCGCCGGGCAGGCTATGTTCAGCTCAAAGGGAAAATGCATGGCCGCTTCTATCCACGAGTTGGCCATGTTGTTGCCGTCGCCTATCCAGGCCACGCGCAGCTTGGCGAAATCGGGAGTGCGCTCGTACATGGTCAAAACGTCGCTCATGACCTGGCAGGGGTGCCCCTGGTCGGTCAAGGCGTTAACCACGGGCACGCTGCCGTATTTGGCCAGCGCTTCTATTTTCTCTTGCCCGAAAGTGCGCACCACCATGCCGTCATTATAGCGGGAAATAACCCTGGCCGTGTCGCACAGCGGCTCCGACCGGCCGAGCTGGCTTTCCGCCGGGGTCATGAAAATGGTGCTGCCGCCCAATTGCCGCACGGCCACTTCAAAAGAAAGGCGGGTGCGGGTGGAAGCTTTTTCAAAAATCAACACCACGGTCTTGCCGGCCAGCATGGTGCCGCGAAACCGGGTGTCTTTCATCTGCTTGGCGCGAAACACAAGCTGGTGCGCGGCTTCCCGTCCAAGTTCCCGTATGCTTTTGAAGTGTCTGGCCATGATCATCCTTAGCAAAACGTATAGAGGTTCCGCCCGCGGTCGCGGCACGGGAAAGGACTACATAGAGCCAAACCCGTCTTTTTGTAAAGCATGTGGCATTTACGAAGAAGAAGGAGTACAAAAGAAATAGCGTCTTGCCAATGGACCTAGTGTACATACTGTTTCTGAGAGGAAAAAAGCCATGACCTTCACATCGGAAACTCTCTCACCCCAAAGCGCACGCGTTCTGCCGTGGCTGGTGGCGGTCGCATTTTTCATGCAGATGCTGGACGGCACCATTCTTAACACCGCTCTGCCCACCATGGCCGGTGAGCTGGGGGTTGACCCCCTGCGCATGCAATCCGTGGTTATCGCCTACATGTTGACTTGCGCCCTGCTGATTCCAGCCTCGGGCTGGATCTCGGACCGTTTCGGCATCCGCCGGGTCTTTATCTTTGCCATTTTTTTGTTCACCCTGGGTTCACTGTTCTGCGCCCTTTCGCCCCGGCTTGAATATCTGGTGTTTTCGCGCGTGCTGCAGGGCATCGGCGGCGCGCTTATGGTGCCGGTGGGTCGTTTGGCCGTTATCCGCGCCTACCCCCGGCACCAGCTGATACAAGTGCTCAGCTTCATCACCATACCCGGCATGATCGGGCCGCTCATGGGGCCGGTAGCCGGCGGCTTTCTGGTGCAATACGCCACCTGGCACTGGATTTTTCTGATCAATATCCCCGTGGGCCTGATCGGGGGACTGCTGGCCATGCGCTATCTGCCCGCGCTGGCCAGCGAAAGCTTCTGGACCTTTGACTGGAAGGGATTTTTGCTGTTCAGCGGCGCCATGGTGCTGGTCTCTTTCGCCATGGAAGGGCTCGGCGAACTGCATCTGCCCAAAGCCCAGTCGGTCATCATGTGCATTCTCGGCCTGTTGCTGCTCACTTTCTACTGGGTGCGGGCCGCGCACATGGAGCATCCGCTGTTCAGCGCCCGTTTATTCCGCGTGCGCAGTTTCGGCGTGGGCATTTTGGGCAACCTCTTCGCCCGCCTGGGTTCCGGCGCCATGCCTTTCATGCTGCCGCTCTTTTTACAGCTGGCGCTTGGTTTTTCGCCGATGATGGCGGGGCTTACCATGGTCCCTTCCGCCGTGGCCGGCATTCTGGGCAAGAACATGATCAATACCCTTGTGGCCCGGTTCGGCTTCCGCCTCTTCCTTTCGGTCAACACGCTGATTCTGGGAATGCTCATGGCGAGCTTTTCCCTGATCGGCGCGCACACACCTTACCCCTTGCTGCTGCTGTTGATGGCGGTGTTCGGGGTCATCAACGCCATGCAGTTCACGGCCATGAACTCCGTGACCCTGATCGACCTCGACAATGCCGATTCCGGCTCGGGCAACAGTTTGCTTTCCGTGACCATGCAGGTTTCAGCCACCTGCGGGGTGGCCATGGCCGCGGCGCTGCTGGACGGGTTTTCCGCCGCTTTCGGCGAGACCCCGACCCAGGCTCAATTGCAAAGCGTGTTTTCCAGCTCTTTCGTCTGGGTGGGGATTATCAACATCATCACCAGCCTGATTTTTACCCAGACACCGCGAGACACGGGCAAAAACGCCATCAAGCACGCCGGGGCCGAAGGCGGCCTGGAAGAGTAGGCAAACAGAGGGTGACGCGTCACCGCGAGGGCGGCTTTCAGCGCTCTTCCAGTAGCGCAAGCATATCTTCCAGGGCAGCGCGGGCCGATGCAAGCCGCACGGCTCTCCTGTCTCCGGAAAAACGGCGGCATTTGGCGCGGATAATCGCGCCGCCCGGCGCATAGCCCCCCGCGCCCTTATCCACGCGAGCTACCGCTATCCAGACCGTGCCCACGGGTTTTTCAACCGTGCCGCCGGAAGGGCCGGCAACGCCCGAAACCGCGATGGCCGCCTGCGCATCGCAGACGCCGAGCGCGCCCGCGGCCATATGCCGCACCACGGCTTCGCTCACCGCGCCGTGCGCGGCGATGCTCTCTTGCGGCACGCGCAGCAGATTCATCTTCATTTCATTGGAATAGGAGACAATGCCGCCGTTGAACCAGTCGGAACGGCCCGCTTTGTCGATGCAGGCGGCCGCTATCAGCCCGCCGGTGCACGACTCCGCCGTGGCAAGACGCCGGCCGGTATGGGTAAGGATGGCGGAAAGTTGGTCGATAAGTACTGTACTATCGGGAAGCGTGGTCATCGCTATCTCCTGAAAGGCGGAACTGGCGTGTGACAGCCTGATGGGCTATACTAGCAAAATATCTCGACGAGGTGAATTCATGCGGCGCGCGCTTTTTTGTTTCATCACCGCTTTCTGCCTGACGGCCGCCTGCGGCGCATCCCCCCTGGCGGCGGCCGACGCCACGCAGCCCGGCACGGGGAAAATGCGCATCGTGTACGGTTTTGACCGGGAGTTTCCACCCTTCTCTTTTGAAGATCCGGGCGGAAAAGCCGTGGGCTTCGAGGTGGAACTGCTGCAGGCCATCTTCAAGGACCACGACCTGGTGCCGCGCGCGTTGCAGTGGGATACGCTGCAACTTGAGCTTTCTTCCGGCACCATCCACATAACGTCGGGCATGGTGCGCACCGAACAGCGGGCCAAGCTGTATTCGTTCGCGGACAAACCCAATTTCTCTCTGCAACTGCGGATGTTCACCAAGGTTTACAACCGCTTTCCCAACGTGACCTTTTTGCGGGGGCAGACGGTTGCCGTTGAACAAGGCTCGTACCAGCACCGCTTGCTTGAAAATTTCGGCGGCATCAACGTCAAACCCTTCAAAGACAAGGTTTCACCCATCAAGGCCCTGTTCAACGACGAGGTGGCAGGCTATTGCGGCCCGATGCAAAACGCCTACTACTACATGAAGAAACTGAACTATACCGGCATCACCACCCTGGGCACGCCGCTGGGCATTACCGAGCTGCGTTACGCGCTCAACCGCAGCCGGGGCGATATTTTGAAACTGCTCAACGCCAACTTCGCCCGGGTCGTCACAAGCGGCGAATACGACCGCATCTATCGCAAATGGTTCGTCACCGAGCTAACGGCTGACGAGACCAAAAACATGACCGCCGCGGCCAAAAACGCGGTGCTGACCTCGTACGCGCCCTATGGCAAAAGAACTTACGGCGCGGCCGTGCTGACGGCCACCGGCAAAATCTATCCCGGCAGCCTTGTGGAAAACGCGGATCAGCGCTTGTCGGTCAGCGCCCTGATCGCCGCCGTGTCTTCCGCGGTGGGCGCGGGCGACGTCGAGATTCGCGCCGCCCTCTGCCTGGACCAGAACGGCAAGATAGTGCCTCTGGGCGCGGAAGAATGCCAGTTCTTGTATGAATTCGGCCGGGGCATTCTGGCCCTTTCAGCCGGCGACTCCGGCGCCGTCGAAAGCCGCATGGTGGGCGAGCTTTTGCCCAACCCGGTCATCGGCCAGACGCAGACACTGAATATAGAATGAACGCGCAAAGCCGCATCCTGGTGCTTGTTCTGGCCGGGGCCACGGGCACGGGCAAAAGCGCCGCCGCCCTGGCCGCGGCCGAAGCGTTCGGCGGCGCCGTCATCAATGCCGATTCCCGCCAGGCGTATGCGGATTTTCCCATCATCACCGCCCAGCCCTCACGGGCGGAACAGGCGGCAATCCCGCACAGGCTTTACGGTTTTCTGCCCTGCGCGGAAAAGCTCAGCGCGGGAAAATACGCCGAACTTGCCGCCGCTGCCATACGCGAAACGCATGACGCGGGCCTCGTCCCTATCGTGACCGGAGGGACGGGCCTGTACCTGAACACCCTCTTGGGTGGCATAGCCGCCATTCCACCCGTGCCGGAAGCGGTTTCCCGCGCCTGGCAAGAACGCTGCAAAAACGAGGGGCCCCAGGTGCTGCACGCGCTTCTGCGTGAGCGCGACCCACTTTCCGCGGCCCGCCTGCACCCCAACGACAGCCAGCGCATAACCCGCGCCCTGGAAGTGCTGGAAGCCACCGGCAAACCGCTTGGGTACTGGCACGAATTGCCGGTTACACCGGGTCCTTTCAACGCCTTGCGCGTTTGCCTGGAAATGGGTCTGGAAGAGCTGACCCCACGCCTGAAAAGCCGCATAGAAGCCATGATCGAAAATGGAGCCGAAGAGGAAGCGCGAGAAGCCCTGGCCCGCTGCCCCGACCCCGTCGCCCCCGGCTGGAGCGGCATCGGCTGCGCCGAACTGCACGCCTATTTGTCAGGCCGGATGGATTTTGCGACCTGCAAAGCCCAATGGCTGCAACACACTCGCGACTACGCCAAACGGCAGATCACCTGGTTCAAGCGGGATACAAAGATGCTGCGTCTGCGGCCGGGCGATGCGCACAGCCTGCTGGCCGCCTGCGCGAAACACTTGGGGCGTTGAAAGCGCCCTTACGGCAGCGGGAATTCGGGATATTCCCGCCGCAGTGTTTCTTTGGCCGTTATCTCGTTTTTGATATACAGCTCGGCCTGGCTGAGGGCCACGTTGCCCCGGCGGTCGTGCCTGATGCATTGCTCGATAGGGCAATGGCGAAAGCTGAAGCCCAAGTGGTTCATATCCCGAAACCACTGCACGCCGGTATCCAGGTTGACTGTATCTTCCCAATCCTCTCCGATCTTCGCGCCGGAAGCGAACAGCGCGCCCAGCGGCGCCGCCGGGCCGAAAGGCATTGTGGCCGGGCGCGCCTGCTCCATATCGACCAACATGCACCATTCGTTGACGCGGCATTCGGGCAACGGCCAGGGTTTTTCCCAAAACTCCCGCCGCAGGCCGAGGTTGTAAGCCCGCCGGTTCTTGTAATCCATGCCCGTATTATACAGATGCATCAGCTGGTGATACTTGGGCCGAAAGGCGGCGTACTCTTCGCGCGAGCAAAGCCCCCCCTGCCCTGCCGGACACCACCAGCACTGACCTATCTCACCGATGGCGGCGGCCCCCTGGATACCGCTCAAAAGTTCCCCCACCACATCCGCCATGACCTCTATGTCATTGTGGATGATCAGGGCGTACTTTTTCTCCGTCCGCTCCCAGCCGTACTGGTAGCGCATGGACAGCCGGTAGGTCTCATCCCTGCGCAGCCGTTCTTCGTCGGTGGTTTCCGTGCCCAGCCAGAGCGGAACGGCAAAGCGCTCCACCCTGTCGCCCAAATAGGCCAGAAGGGAAGCGTGATTTTTCCGCTCGAATTCGGAGGTGCAGGGCTCTTCGTGAAAATAAACTCTGTTGATGCGCGGCCCGGACCAGCGCAACAAAGACAAGAGCGCCAGGGCCGTCTGATGGGGCTTGCCGAACACGTTGATCAGAACGTCGACTTGCATTTGCCCTCCGCAAGGGTACGCGAGCCACAACCCCGGCGCAATTTTTGCCGCGCCGGGGTTGCTTCAAACCATAAGGCGGAAATACGGTTAACTGGTGGCGACAGCGCGCAACGTCTCCGCAAGCCGCGCCAATTCCTGAGCCGCCTCGCCCGATTCCCGCAGTTGGGCCACCGTTTCTTCAGAGAGCCGGGTCACTTCATCCACGCTGCGGCGAATCTCTTCACTGGAAGCGGACTGTTCTTCAGCCGCCGCAGCGATGGCCGCCACCTGGCCGGTGGTGTCGCTGACCAGAGACACTATCTCTTTGAGCGCCTCGCCCGACTGCTGCGAAAGCCCCGTGGCCTGATCGACCGACTGTGAAACATCACCCATGGCGCTAATGTTTTCCACAGAGCCTTTCTGAATATTCTCAATAGCCTGGCGCACTTCCAGGGTGGCGCCCATCGTCTTTTCCGCCAGCTTGCGCACTTCGTCGGCCACCACGGCAAAGCCCCGGCCGGCTTCTCCGGCGCGGGCGGCTTCAATGGCCGCGTTCAGGGCCAACAAGTTCGTCTGATCGGCAATGTCGGAAATGACGTTCATAATTCTGCCGATGGCTTCCGCCTGCCCGCCCAGGCTTTCAAGGCTTTCGCGCAACGAAGCCGTGCGGGCGCGAACGTCGCCGATGCTCTTCATAGCCTGCGTTACGATGCCCGCGCCGGAAGAAGCCTTGTTCTGCCCCGCGCCGGCTTGTTCGGAAGCTCTGCCCGCGTTGCGGGCGACATCCATAATGGTTTCGTTCATCTGCTGTATGGCTTGCAGCGTTTCGTGCATCAGGTGGCTCTGGGTGTTGGCGCCGTTCTGCACGGCCGCGGTCTGCCCAAAAATCATATTCGCGGAAGAAGCCACCTGTTCGGAGATTTCCATGATTTTATGGTTCACTTCACGAATATGCGCGACCTGGGCCTGCGTTTTGCGTTCCTGCTCCATCATCTGCGTCACGTCGCTGGCAACCTCAAGGTAGCCGTTGATTTCGCCGTTGCAATCCAACACCACGTCGCACAGGCCGCGAATATCACGCTGCTTGCTTTCCAGCGTCAGCGTATGTATTTCCGTCACCGCCCGTCTTCCAGTTTCCATAACCTTGCGCAGACCGCATTGCTCGGAACCGAAGAAACGGGTGCCGAACACCTCGTTGACGGGTTTGCCCTGAATCTTGGCGAAATCTTTAACCCCGGCGGCGACGCAGGTGGCGGAGTTGCCCAGAATAAGCTTATACTCCTTGTCTACTGCAAAGACCGGGTCTGGAATGGCGTTAACCAGATTTTTAAAGCCTTCGATATTGCACAGCATGGTAAACACCTTGCCGGTCAACCGGTTTATCTGGTGCGACAGCGCGCCGACCTCGTCATTGGCCGAATCGTTCAGCTTGGAACTCAACTCCGCCCTGTCGTCGACAAGATCTTTGACCAGCTTGGTTATCTCGGCAAGGGGGCGCGATATGGCCATGCGGGCATAAAAGACGGCGAAAATCGACATGAGAACCATAATGGCCACGGCAATCCAAATGATGGCGTTCATGATGTCACGCGCGTCTTGCTCGATGGATGCGCGTTCCGCCCCTAAAAAGAAAATGCCGATAGCTTTTCCATCGCTGTTGAGAAGCGGAATATAAGCCCCGTCATAAGCCCCCCCGAAAAGGGTCACCCTGGCGTGTTTTTCTTCGTGGCGCCGCAGAACGCTTTCAATCACCGCGGCATCCTGCAGCTTTATCATATCCAGCGATTCATTCGCTCCGGGCTTCAAAGTGGCGGACAGGCACGTGTCGTCGCGGTACACGGCCACTTCGAGCGACAGCAACTTTTTAATGGTTTTAATATATTGGGGGCTGGACAGCGTGATGCCGATGGAAAGGGTGCCCACGATGCTCCCGTTGAATTTGACCGGCGTACCGGCGCGCAGTGACATGCCCTGCGTGCTGATGGGCTCGCATCCGACGGAAGACTCTCCTTTCAACGATTTCTGCACGTTCACCTGATATGCGGCACTATCGCCCGATGTGGCGGAATGCGCCCTGGCAATGATGATGCCCTTTTCGTCCGTAATGACTATGGAATCGATAACCGTGCTTTCTTCAAGAATTTTCTTGGTCAGCGCGCGGATACTCTCTTTATCTTTCGTAGCAACTGCTCTGATGAATTCTCCGTTCGTCGAAAGTTGGTAAGCGTATCCTTTCATGGTACGGCTATAATCCCGAAAGAATTCCACAGCGACGCCGGCGGAAATTTTGAGGGAATCATCAGCTTCCTGGTCAAATTTGGCCAAAGATTTCACATTAACTATATACAGAATGGAAAGCGTCGCTAATAAAATTGCAAATGTCGTCATTAATGCTATTTTTGCGAAGATCGTAATACGCATATGCCCCCCGTACGGTGATATGGCCAGCTAGATCGGCATTCTTAGCAAATCCTATAGGGCCAATCAAGATTCAATGCAAATTTTTATCAATTAAATACGATGGATATGCGCAATGCATAAACAAATATTGCCTTTTTATATTCGATAGTATATAATAGATAAACAATTTATTATACAATTTATACAACCCAAAATAATAAAAAAGTCGTATTATAAAGCGTACGCAAATGAAAAAAAACAATTTACGCATATTAATTGTTGAAGACGATCCGCTTACAGCCATGCTTTTGGAACAACTTATTACGGAAGAAGGTCATACCGTCGTAGCCACGGCAACAAACAGCAAAGAAACACTACACGCTATAAAAAAAGATAAATACGACCTCGTCTTTATGGATCTTCATCTCAAAGATGGAGCAAACGGGCTTGACCTGACACGCCATATAATACGAGAAGCGAAACTTCCCGTTATTATTATTTCCGGGTCACAGGAAGAAGAGATACTGGAAGGCGTATCCGAAAGCGGGGCTCTGAGCTTTCTCCAAAAGCCCGTCAATATCGTTCCGTTGCGGATGAATCTGCGTATAGCCATGCACCATCATACGCTGCAGACATCGCTTGCGGAAAGCGAGCAGCGCTATCGGGCCATTTACAACAACGCGGCCATGGGCATCTATATCAGCCACCCGGACGGCTATTACCTCACCTGCAACCAAGCTTTCGCCTCGATACTGGGATATGCCGGTCCCCAAGAGCTCATGGCCACACTCCGTTCACAGGACGAGCAGCTCTATGACGACCCCGACCGCAGGCGGTTGCTGCTTGCCCTGCTGCAAGAACAGGGCGAGGTGTGCAATTTCGAATCCAGGGTTTTCGGGCGCGACGGCGACATGCTGTGGATATCCGAATGCTGTACGCCCATACTGTCGGCTGACGGCGAACTGGTGCACTACGAAGGGATTGTTTCCGACGTCACCGCCAGAAAAGACGCGGAAGACGCGTTTCGAACGGCCTACAACCTGATTCGGACGACTATCGACTCTTTGCAGGACGGCGTCATCGTGACGGATCTGGGCGGTCATCTGGTCATTGCCAACAGCGCGGCCAGGGGCATGACCACATCGCCCCTCAAAGAAGGAGAGCGGCTTGATTTTTTGGACCCCGGCGGCGCCGATTCTCCATTTGGCCGATTTCTGAAAGATTTCGCGCCGCAATCGGGCGGCATAACCTTGAACCCGAAAGCCGGGCAAATCCAATGCAGCATCACGCCATATAAAAATGCCGACAATGTGATTATCGGCGCCGTGCACGTCCTCTCTTCCGCCTCCTCATAGACTACGGCAAAAAAAACATGAAAAAACATCAATACGTCAAAGAAGACTGCAACTGCTCTCGCAGGGCCACATATTTCCGTTGCAAATACTGCGGTGAGGTTGAATATAAAAGCCAGCGCGAAGTGCAGCGGCTGAACAGCACCCAAGCGAAATGCTCCAGCCCGGATGCGCCTGAAGCGCCCCCCCAAGAGGTATTCAAAGGCATGCTTGGCGGATGCTTTGATTGCCTTGCGTCCGACTTTTCCACCTATTCGGTGAAAAAAACGACCTGAACCCGCGCAGTTCTAGACAGTGCCGTCGCGTGATAATTTTTGGTTTTCCGGCACTGTCTAGTCTTTCGCGACCAATTCCGCCCCCGGCCGCAAAGCCAAGGCGGCGAAAGCCGCCGAACCCCAAAGGCCCGCATCCTGATTGCGAAAATGATAGACAGGCACGGCGGACAGCAGATGCCGCATGGCCGGTTCATCCTGAAACGCCTCGGCAAAGGCGGGATGGTCGAGCAGCCCAGGCAAATGGGCGGCAAGCCCGCCGGTGATGAACACCCCGCCCAAAGACAAGCTGTTCAGTACAAAATCGCGGCAGGACCGGCCGTAAAACCGGGCGCACCACTGCAGTGTCGTGAAATGCCGCGCGGCTTTTGCCGGAACCTCGTGCGGGTCAAGCGATTCGCCGGTGTGAAAGGCGTATAGATGCGCCAGGCCGCTGCCCGACAACACCATGTCTTTGATGATTTCCTTGCGGCCTGTGGTGTTGGCCAGATACGCGGCGTAGGCGAATTCTTCTTCGCCCACAAAGGGGAACAACGAATGCCCCCCTTCGGAACTCAAAATCGCGGGCGGGTTGCCCGGCAGCACCAGGCACTGCCCCAGCCCCGTGCCCGCGCCGACGATGGCCAGCGGCGAAAAAGGCTTTGCCGCGCCCGGCCGCACGGGGGTTATATCCAGCGGCCCCGGCAGGCAAGCGCACGCGAACCCCTGCGCCGCGAAATCGTTCAGCAACCGCACGGGGACGCCGTTCAGAGCGGCCCTGATTTCTTGCTGCACAATGGGCCAGGGGATGTTGGGGCAATGGCAGACTTCATCCGACGGGCCTTCGGCGGGGTCAGATCCGGCCGTGGGTCCGGGCACGGCCAGAACGGCCAGCGACAGGGCAACAGGCCGCGGCGAGACGGGCGTGAGATAGCCCGCGTCATCGCCTGAAGCGGCGGCAAGCGCGCGGATCAGGTTCGCGGACCCGCCGCTTTCTTGCGTGCGCAGCCGCACTTTACGTACCAGCCGCAGGGATGCGCGCGGCGTATCGCCCGGCATCGAGCGCAGTTCGAATATGGCGAAACGGCTGTGTGTTCCGCCGATATCCGCCGCTAACACATACTGATTTTCGTCTTTGTTGTTTGCCATATTGCTATCCATACAGCATTCAGAAAGGCGCGCCTAATCCCCCCACTCACTCTCTTGCATGGGCACATAGGGATGCCCGTATTTTTCCATCAGGCCTTTGCGCACCAGCTCGGGCACCAGGCCCTTGATGTTGCCGTTCAGCCTGGCCGCCGTTTTCACGATGGTCGAGCTGACATACAGCCATTGATAGTCGGTCATCAGGAACATAGTCTGCACTTTGTTCTGCAGCTTGCGGTTGAGCAGCGCAAGTTGCAGTTCGTATTCGAAATCGGAGATGGCGCGCAAACCCCGTATCAGGATATTGGTGCCGCAGGATACCGCGAAATCGACGGTCAGCCCGTTGAAGGCCATGACCTTGACCTGGGGGTTGTCGCTGAAAACCTTTTCGGCCATTGCCACGCGTTCTTCCACGGTAAACAAGGTTTTTTTCGAGGCGTCTTCGGCCACGGCCAGAATAACCGTGTCAAAAAGCTCGCACGCGCGGCGCGTCAGGCTGACATGCCCGTTGGTCAAAGGGTCGAAAGTGCCGGGATAAACCGCTATCCGTTCTGTTGCAGAGACCATAATATCACCCGTGTCTGTCCATATGTTCTGTCTGTTTCACAAATCAGGGGGGAAAAATCATTTTCCGGGTCAACGGCGAGGCGCCGTTCCACTTCGGCGTTGACCATGCCGCCCGGGCGCAGCCAGCCGCCCCGCAGCACGGCCTTGATGGTTGAAGACAAAAATCCGCCTTCGTAAGGCGGATCGATAAAAACAAGGTCGAAAGGAACCGCGCGGCGCTGGCTCAAAAAAACGCGCGCCTGCGTACTGTGCACTGAAAAACGTTCAGGGGCAAGACCGAAGCGTTCCGCGTTTTCGGTAATCAGGGCGGCCGCCTTGGGATGGGCCTCCACAAAAGACGTATGGGCCGCCCCGCGGCTGAGCGCTTCAAAACCCAGGCTGCCGCTGCCCGCGAAAAGGTCGAGCACCCGCGTTTCGGGCCAGACGACCCCGCGAGCCTCAAGCATGGAAAAAAGCGCCGAGCGCACCTTGCCCATGGCCGGGCGGTATCCCGGCCCGACTGTCGTTTTCAGGGCTCTGCCCTTGAATTCACCTGAAAGAATGCGCATCACAAACCTTGCTTCTTATACTTGTGCGACAAAACGGAGGAGTTCACTGTTAATCTCCACCAACCGGTCGCGCAGCTCGGCCTGGGCGGACCACTCGTGCCGGGGCAACTGCGCCATACGGGCGCGCAGCAAGGCCACTTTGGCCTCGGTATCGTTGATAAGCAGTTCCCAATCCACACGGGGCGTCGCTTTGGCGGCGTCCACCTGAATCATGACTTCCTTGCCCGCGGCCAGGGTCATTTCTTCCAGATACGAAGGAATCAGCACCTTGAGAGCGAAACGTTCTTTCAAAAGGCCGGATAGGACTTTCTGCGCCTTGTCTTCGCCGTGAACCAAAATGACCGTCATATCTTTGCGTGTGAACTGCTCCACCCAGTGCAAAATCTGACTTTGCCCGGCATGGCCGGAAAAACCGCCGATGGTGAACACTTTGGCCTTGACCGCCATGTCTTCACCCAGAATGCGTATGGACTGGGCGCCGTCCACCAGCTTGCGGCCGGGTGTGCCTACGCCCTGATACCCCACGAAGACGATGCTGGCGCCGGGTTTCCAGAGGTTGTGGCGCAGGTGGTGTTTTATTCTGCCCGCGTTGCACATGCCGCTGGCGGAAATGACCACAGCGCAGCCGGGAGTGGAGTTGATGGCCTGCGATTCTTGCGTGGTCAGGGTAAAGCGCAAGCCCGGCAGCGAGAAAGGATCTTCGCCCGATGCGATGACCGCGCGCAGCTCTTCATCGAAGTATTTGGGATAGCGGCGAAAAATCTCGGTAGCCCGTATGGCCAGAGGACTGTCCACAAAAACGGGCAGGGCCGCGGGCAGCTTGCCCGCCTTGTGCAGCAGGAACAGGGAATACAGAATCTCCTGCGTGCGTTCCACGGCAAAAGCGGGAATGATGACCTTTTCGCCGTGCGAGTAGCTGTAGCGAATGGCTTCGGCCAGCTCGTCGCGGCTGGTGCTTTCGTTTTTATGATCGCGGTCGCCGTAGGTCGATTCCAGAAACAGGTAGTCGGCCTTCAGTTTGGGCACTTCCGCGTCGTCCATCAAAAGCGCGCCGGGGCGGCCCAGGTCGCCGGAGAAAATCAGCCGGGTCTCGCCCTCGCCGTTGCGGGCCGTAATCTCCAGAAAAGCCGCCCCCAGAATATGCCCCGCGTTGCGATAGGTCACCGTGATCCCCGGTGCGGGTTCAAAGGTCTGGTCGTAGCTGACGGCGGAAAGCAAAGGCACCACTTTACCCGCATCTTCCTGCGTATAGAGCGGAGGAATGGGCTTGGCGCCCTTGCGTTTTTGCTTGCGGGTTTTCCACTCCGCTTCCATTTCCTGAATATGGGCGCTGTCCATGAGCATGATTTCAAGCAGATCTCGGGTCGGCTCCGTGCAATAGACGGGGCCTTTGAACCCTTCCTTCACCATGCGCGGCAACAGGCCGGAATGGTCGATATGCGCGTGGGTCACCAGAAAAAAGGCGATATCCCCCGCCCGGTAGGCTTCCGTATCGTCGTTACGGTCTTCGATGGCGGCGTTGCCCTGGTGCATGCCGCAATCAACGGCAAAACGCACCTTGTTCGCTTCGATAACATAGCAGGAACCGGTCACGGTCTGGGCCGCGCCTAGAAATTGAACTCTCATATGTATCGCTCCATGCGGAAGGTATCCGTGCCGTAAGGCCCTCTTATTACGCGCATGAGCGTGAAGCGCAAGGCTTTTTACACCCGGGCGAACGATGGGAGCGGCCCGCGCAGGCAGACCGCTCCCTATCATTTGTATACGCGCGAAGCGCTATTATTTCTGTTGGTTGTGGCCGTAGATGGCGCCGGTCACGCCGCCAAGCACGCCGCCGAGAATCGCCCCCATGCCCGCGTTGCCGCCGGCGATGGCCGTTATGCCGGCGCCCGCGCCCGCGCCCAGAACCGCGCCGGAAAGGCCGCCCTGCTCCATTTTGCTCATGTTGGTGCAGGCGATAGGCGCGGCAAGCAAAGCCACGGCCAGGGTCATGGCAAGAAACCGTGTTTTCATGGCTATCTCCTCAGGGCCCTATTTGCCCTTCTTTTTCTTCTGCAAATCTTTGGTCACGCGGTTCACTTGCTCCGGAGTGACCTTTTCCGTCACTTTGGGCTGCACGTAGGTGAACCACAAATATTCCACCACGGGCCGCTCCAGGTCGTCCGGGTGCGTCGCGATATAGGCGTTGATGTTGCCGTCCATTTCTTTCAGCGTCACGTTGGCCAGGCCCTTGACCCAGTTGCCCGTCAAACTTTGCTGCAACGGCAAAGGGTTAGGGCCCTGCCATTCCCGTTCCATATCCAGCGCGGTGATAAAGCCGACCAGAAAACCGTAACGCTCCTGCTCGGTGGAATCGCGCCAATGTTTCAGGCGCACCAAAGGAACCGCCGTAACCGAGGCCTGGGGCACCTTGCTGCCCGTTTCTTCCGGAGCGGCCGCGTTCGCGGCGGCAGGGGCGCAAAGCACCGCTCCCAGCGCAAAAGCCAATGCGGCGCGCGACAATGACCGAAAATCGAATCGCATGACGTCTCCTCCTAAATGCCGTTACCGGCCGTGATTATCCATGCACTCTTTCTACTGTACCAATATGCGCGTATAAATATTTTGCAAGCGCCAAAAAAATACCCGACAGCCCGTATTTGCCGCAATCATTGCCATTTTTTGCAAGCTGTGGTTTAACGGCGGCATGGGTAGACCCGATCCCCGTTCACGCCGCGTCATGGCCTTGCGGAGCATCCGCGAGGCCCTTTCCGCATTTCTGGACAAGCGCGACGCCGGTGAACACCTGCACCTGACCCGTTTGTGGGACCATTGGGAAATGGTTATGGGCAAACACCTGGCCGCCTTGGGCGCCCCGTTGGGGCATAGAAAAGGCACGCTTCTGATCGCGGCGGAAGATCCCATGGCCGCGCAAGACCTTGCCATGCAGGCCCAAGAAATTTTGGAACGGGTCAACGCCTTTATGGACGGCCCTTTTTTCAGCCGCATCCAGATAGAGCTCGGCATGGGCAGAAGCAACCTGGCGAAACCCTCCACCCTGCGGCCGCCTCCGCCGGAAACGCGCCCACCCCGACCGGAGCATCTGGGCGGCCTTATGGGCTCTTTTGACCCCGCGTCCCCCGTGGGTCGCAGTTACGAAGCGTATGTCCGGTATTTTTCCCGCATACATAATACACTGTAACTTCCATCTCTATCACTGAAAGGCCATGATCATGCGTTCCTCATCTTCTCTTTTCGCGCGTCTCGCCGCTATCGTCTCTTTGTGCCTGGCCCTCTGCCTGGCCATGCCGCAAAGCGCCCCTGCCATGGGCACTTCGCCCCAGCAGGATACTTCCCAGAACGCGACCGCAAAAACCGCCCAACCCCCGGCACCCCAAGACCTGAACGTCCGCATCGGGTACAACAACATGGGCGGCGGCAAAGGGGCGCTTCGCTTTCAATTCAACCTGCCCATGATCGATCCGGCCAAGACGCCGCTGGGCCAGGCCATCGCCCCGGAACAGCTGCCCTTTACCGTGACCCCGGCCATTGCGGGCGAAGGCAAATGGGCCGACCAGCAGACGCTGATCTTTTCAAGCTATGAAGCGGTACCCAGGGCCACCAGCATCAGCGTTGCGTTTCGTGAGGGAACGGCTGCGCTAAACGGCAAGAAACTGGAGCAAAAACCCGTTTCTTTTACCCCCTACCCCCTTACGTATACCGCGCAGCAAGTGCGCTATGCCAAAGACGGCACGGTCACCATCCGGCTGTATTTTCAGTGCAAAGTGGACCCCGCCAAGGTCAAGACCGCGCTCAGCGTGACCACCAAGGAAGGCAAAAAACTGCCCTTCGAGCTTGAGCCCGCCACTGGCGAAGCCGCCGGGTTTCAGATGCTGCTGCTGGTCAAGCCCGAACAGTTCGGCGAGCTGACCATCGCCCTGCCCGAAGGGTTCACCAGTGAAGAAGGCCCCCAGGGCATCACCAAAAACGCGGCCACACGCACCGTCAACGCCACTTCCATGTTCGCGGTGCGCACCGTGCGGCCCCGGCAGAGCGATTCACCGCCCTGGAGCCGCTATATCGAAGTGAACACCACCAACGACGTTGATATCGCAACCGTGCGCCAGTATCTGGATATCACGCCGGAAACCGACATCAAGGTCGAAGCCCGTTCCGGCGGCTTCATCATCACCGGCGACTTCATCACCAAGCCCCGCCTTTCCCTGACCTTCAAAAAGGGCATGCCGGGCATTCTCGGCGTGTTAACCGAAGATTTTAAATCCACTGTCGTTTTCAACGACTTTTCGCCGCGCCTGGCCTTTGATACGCAAGGCACCATTCTCTCTCCCAACCGCTCCATGCGCATTCCCTTGTCCACCATCAACGTGGAACGGGTTCAGGCCACCTTGTGGCAACTGCCGGAAAGCAACATACCCCTTATGGGCATGGGCTTTTTCGACGGCTACAAAAAGCACCTTTCGCGCAAGCTGGCCGTGCGCACCGGCGACGTGAACGCCGTGCGCAACCGCGCTGCCGTGAACAGCATCGACCTTACCCAGATCGCGGGCAAGGCCAAGGGCGTCTTTTTGCTGACCGTGGCCGATGCCAGCGACCCCAAGAAGGTGCGCAGTGACGAGGTGCGCGATCCCGACGATTATTACGGCGATGACGACATGGCCTCGCAGGTTGAAAAGCTGGTGGTCATCTCCGACATCGGCATCACCGCCAGAATAATGCCCGAAGGCATCACCGTGTGGGCCAACTCCATCGCCACCACGGACGCGATCAAAAACGCCCGAGTGCGGGTCTTTACCGCCAACAACGTCCTTCTGGCCGAAGGCCGAACGGACAACGACGGCCTGTGGCAGCATGTACGCAAAACCCCGTGGGAAGGGCGCGAACGCCCCGCCCTGGTGCTGGTTTCCGTGGCCGGCGACCCCAAGGCGGAAGCACCCAAAGCCGAAGCGGGCCTGGCGGAACCTTCCGTCGCCGACATGGCCTATTTGAAGCTTGATTCAAACCTGGCCGCCGACAGCGCCTTTGACACGGGCGGCCGCGAGTACCTCAAAGCGGGTTACGAAGCGTTCTGCTTCATGCCGCGCGGCATTTTCCGCCCCGGCGAAAGCGTGGACTTCAAAGTGCTGGTGCGCGACGCGCAGCTCAAAGCGCCGCAGCCCTTCCCCGTGGCCTGGGCCGTAACCTCTTCCACCGGCCGCACCGTGGGCCGGGGCACGGCCATGCTTTCCGGCGACGGCGGCGCGGCCTTCAACCTGCCGCTGGTGCCTTCCGCCCCCACGGGCAAATACCTGATGTCCGTCACACTGCCCGGCCAGAAAAAGACGCTGGGCTTCTGCCAGTTCGCGGTGGAAGATTTCGCCCCGCCCAGAATCGAGGTCAAACTGAGCGCCGAAGCCCCCTTTGTGGTGGGCGAAGACGGCACCTCGGTCAACGTTGACGTCAAATACCTGTTCGGCGCCCCGGCCGGCGGCGCTCCGTGGGAAAGCAGGCTGCGCATCGTGCCGCATTATTTCTCGCACCCCGACTGGCGGGCGTTCACCTTCCCCTCCGGCACCATTTCCGCCCCTTCGGGCGACGTCGAAAACAGCGGCAACCTGGACGAAAAGGGGCAGGCCTCCATCAGCGTCAGCCCCGACAGCGAATGGAAAGGTTCCGCCCTCTCCATGTCCCTGACCGTGCGCGTGCGTGAAGACGGCGGCCGCTGGGTGGCCCGCAACATCACCATCCCTTATTACAAAAACCCCGTGCTGCTGGGCTATGAAATGCCCCGCCAGGAACCGCAGGCGGGCACGCCCTATTCCATCCGCGTGGCGGCAGTCAGCCCCGACGGCAAAGCCTCCGGCCTGAAAAGCGTTACCGCGGTGGCGGAAATCATCCAGGATTATTACGTGCGCTCCGACAGGGGCTACACCCGCACCACCAAGTATACGCCGGTAAGCACGGTCAGCGTGCCGCTGACGGACGGGGCAGGGGTCTTCACCTTTACCCCGCCCAAACGCGCCGAGTACCGCATCCGCGTCTTTGAGCCCGGTTCCGACGCCAAAACGGCCATGACCACTCAGCTCAGCGTCTGGTCGGGGCTTGCCGCGTCGGACGACGGCGGCTCCCCTCTGATCGACCGGGTCATGCTCTCGTGGGACAAGCAGAAATACGCGGTTGGGGAAACCGCCAACCTGAAAGTGCGCTCGCCCTTCCCGGGCAAGCTTCTCATCGTGCTGGAAGGCGAAAAGGAAGTGTACCGCCAGGTCGTGCCCATGAAAGGCGCGGAAACCACCGTGCGGGTGCCCGTGCTGAACAGCATGCTGCCCAACGCTTATGTTTCCGCCTGGGTCATCCGGCCGGTGCGTGAAAACGAAACCTGGGGCGCGCACCGCGCCTTCGGGGTCATTCCTTTGACCGTTGACCGCAGCGCGTCAAAGGTCGGCATTACGCTTACCGCGCCGGAAAAGACCCTGCCCAAGGGCGAAATGCCCGTCAGCCTGGCGCTGAAAGACGCGAGCGGCAAACCCGTGCGCGGTGAAGTGGCGCTGGCCTTTGTGGATGAAGGCCTGCTCTCGCTGACCAACTTCGCCACCCCCGACCCCTTCAGTTTTTTCACGGCCAAACGCGGCATGCAGGGCATGGTCTACGACCTTTATGACAACCTGATGCCCCTTTCGACCAAGAAACCGCTCAGCCTGCACCCGGCGGGCGGCGAAGGCGGCGACGGCTCGCTCCTTTCTCCCATGAACCGCAAGCTGGAGCTTCTCTCCATCTTCCTTGGCACCGTGACCACGGATGCCGAAGGTAAGGCGGCGGTGACGCTTACGCTTCCGGAATACAGCGGCAAAGGCCGCCTGATGGCCGTCGCCGTGACCGATGCCGGCGTCGGCTCCGCCAGCTCGCAAATACGCGTCGCCCGCGACGTCACCGTGGAAGCCACCGTGCCCCGCATGGTCGCGCCCGGCGACCTCTTCACCGCGCCCGTGCTTGTGTTCGGCGACGGCGAGAAGAGCAGAAAGGCCAAGATAACCTTCACCACGGAAGGCCCCCTGAGTGTTGAAGGCGTGAAAGAATTCCAGGTCAGCCTGGACGCCAAAACCCCGAAAGTCGCCATCTCCCTGCCGGTCAAGGCGGGCAGCGCGGCCGACATGGGGGCGCTGCGCATCATCACCAAGATTGAAGGCACATCAGACGCGCCCTTTGAACAGCGTCTGGAAATACCCGTGCGCCCGCCCTTCCCGCGCCTGACAAAAAGCGGCGGCGGGGTCGTCAGAGCCGGAGAATCCGCCACCATCGACGTGGGCGGCGGCTTCTTCGCCGGTACGCAGAAGGTGACCCTTTCCTTCTCTGACGCGCCCAGCGTCAGCCTGGTCAAGGCGCTCAGCTTCCTCGGCTCGTACCCCTACGGCTGCCTGGAACAGACCACCTCCAGCGCCTGGCCCTATCTGGCCGTGCCGCAAATGCTGAAGAGCCTTGACCCGGAAAAGGCCCAGGATACCGAGTTCAAAATGGCGCTCGACTTCGCCGTTCGGCGCATCCTGGCCATGCAGCGGCCCGACGGCGGCTTCAACTACTGGCCCGGGGCCAGCCGTTCCGACAACGCCTATGCCTGGGGCTCGGTCTATGCGGCCCACTTCCTGACGGAGGCGAAATCCTCCGGCCTGGTGCCGCCGGACGCGCTCAAGGCGGCTTTGGGCTGGCTGCGCTCTTACCTTGCCGGTTCCCTGCCTGAAAAAGGCGACTGGCAGATCATGGACGCGCTCAGCGCCAAAGCCTATATCGCCTACGTGCTGACCCTGAACGGGGATGCGCCGCTGGGCTGGATGCAGTTCCTGAAAGATCAGGGCAAGTTCCTCAGCCCCTCGGCCCGCATTTTCCTGGCCGGCGCCTATGCCGTGGCCACGGGCAAATCGGCGCCCCTCAGGGAACTGGGCACCAACGCCCTGCCGGAATTCGGCTACACCGGCTGGAGTTTGGAATCCACCCCCCGCAACGAAGCCCTGCGCCTGCTCATGTGGGCTTCCGTCGACCCCTTTGCGGCGGAAACGGCGGAACTGGCCAAGCGGGTTATGGAAGACGGCAATAAAAACCGCTGGCGCAGCACGCAGGAAAACGCCCTCGCCGTGCTGGCCCTTGGCCGCTATGCCGAAAAGACGGCCACCAAGAGCAAGAACTATGAAGCGACGTTGAGCGGCCAGACGCAGATCGCCGCTTTTACCCACGGCAAAAACCCGGTCTTTACCCGTAAAGACCTGACCCCGGCGGCTCCTGCCGCGCCGGGACCGCTGACAGTCAAAGTCACCGGCGAAGGCGCTACCTATTACGCCTGGACCACCTCCGGCGTGCCGGTGAAAGCGCCGGAACCTTTCAGCGAAGGCCTGTTCGTGGGCAGACGCTGGATCTTGCCCGACGGCAAAGTCATCGACTTCATGGAGTTCGATAAAGACGGCAAACCCGCAACCGCCGCCCGCAACCTGAAGATCCCCCAGGGCGCCAAGGTCACGGTCGTGCTATACGTGCAGCCCAAAGCCTCCATGAACAGCCTGGTTCTGGCCGACATCGTGCCGGGCGGCTTTGAAATCGACAACCCCAACCTGGTGCCTGACGGCGACTCGAACAGCGCGGCCGCGGGCACGCTGATCGACCCCAAAACCAAAAAACCCATACCCGCGCCCAAGGTGTTCGGTAACGCGTATTCGCTGAACAGCTCCATGGAATCGCGCACTGAAATGCGCGACGACAGACTGCTGCTCTTTGTCAATCAACTGCCTGCCCGGTCAGGGGTGTTCATTTACACCTTGCGGGCCGTTTCCAAGGGCACCTTCGTGCTGCCGCCGGTTTCGGCGGAGGCCATGTACGAGCCCGAGGTGCGGGCGCTGACCGCGCCGGGCACGGTGACCGTCGAATAAACGGCCCCGCGAGCCTTAAAAAGAACGGGTGGCATTTGTATGCCGCCCGTTCTTTTTCACTTGCCTTATTATAAAAAACCTATATCAGAAAAGCATTCGTTACTTGAGTTAATCGATATACTTTCTCGGGGGAACCAATATGGCAGGTAATTCTTTTAAAAAGAAAGATATCCAGACATTTATCGAAAACTTATGGGACTCTACCTATATCGTCGATGCGGAACGCAAGATCATTTTTTGGAGCAAAACAGCGGAAGAAGTGACCGGCCATTCCGCTGAGTCAGTGCTTGGGGGGCAATGCGGCGAAAACTTGCTTTCGCACCACTGTGGTTCAACAATTCTCTGTTCCGTGGGGTGCCCACTGAAGCAAACCATGCTGGACGGAGCCATTCGCGAGGCACAGGTTTCGCTGACGCATAAAGATGGAACTTCGGTGCCCATTTTTGTGCGCACGCTGCCGTATCACGACGAAAACGGCAATATCGTGGGAGCCGTCGAAGTCTTTCGCAAACTGGGCGGCGCGGATGAAGCGGCCGGTTTGCTGCACGAGCTGAACAACCTGGCCTATGTGGAACCGCTGACCAAAGCGGCCCGCCGCAATTACGGCGAAGAAGTGCTGGACAAAGCCCTGGCCTCCTTCAACGCCTCCGGCGCGCGTTTCGGCTTGTTGCTGTTGGACCTGGATCGTTTCAAGCCCATCAACGATACGTACGGGCATCAGGCCGGGGACCACGTGTTGGCCAACGTGGCCGAGCGCATCCGCCAGAACTTACGCGCATCGGACCTCTTGACGCGCTGGGGCGGCGACGAATTTCTGATCATAACCACCACGGCGACGAGCGCGGGGGCCCTGACCGCGTTGGGGAACAAGCTATGCGATCTTGTGGCCGGCATGCGCCTTGAATACAGCGATGAAACGCTCAGCGTGGGCGCATCCGTCGGCGCGACGCTGCCCGTTTGCGGCGACACGCTGGAAAGCCTGCTGGAACGGGCGGATAAAAACATGTACTCCAGCAAGCAGAGCGGCCGGGGCCGCTGTACCGTGGATTAGCCGTTTTCGCTAAATAAAAGATTTTGCCCAAAGACAAGGAAAGCGGCCTTTTTTGCGAAGGAGTGTACTCTTATGGTACTCGACTGAAGCAAAAAGGGCCGCTTGACGCCGTATTTGGGCAAAAGATTTATTTAGCCTAGCACTCGGTGATGCTGACGGCCAGCCCGCCCAAACTGGTTTCCTTGTATTTCGTGTTCATGTCGCGGCCCGTCTCGGCCATGGCCCGGATGGTCACATCCAGCGTTATGCGGTGCCGCTCCGGGTCTTCCATTGAGGCCACCAGGAAGGCGTTGTACGCTTTAAGCGCCCCCATGGCGTTGCGCTCTATGCACGGTATCTGCACATAGCCGCCCACGGGGTCGCAGGTCAGGCCCAGGTGGTGTTCAAGGGCTATTTCCGCCGCGTTTTCCACTATCCGGGCCGGGTACCCCCTGGCCTGGGCCAGCATCGCGGCGGCCATGGCCGAGGCGACCCCCACCTCGCCCTGGCAGCCCACTTCCGCCCCGGCTATGCCGGCGTTGTGCTTGGCGATGAAGCCCACGGCCGCGGCGGCCAGCATGCCCGAACGCACCGCTTCCGGCCCCAGCCCCAAATACCCTTCCATGATGCTGAGAACGGCGGGAATAACCCCCGCAGCCCCGCAGGTGGGCGCGGTGACAATGATGCCGCCCGCCGCGTTCTCTTCGGACACGGCAAAGGCGTAGGCGTTGAGCAGCCCGAGAAAACGGTTGAGCGGGTCATCCACGGCGTCGGCTTTGCGCGCCAAACGCGCGGCCTTGCGCCACACGCCCAGCATGCCCGGCAGCATGCCTTCGGCCGCGATGCCTCTGGCCACCGCACGGCGTATGACTTCGATAACGCCGTCCAGCTTAGCCAGCACCTCAGGCGCGCTCATGCCGGTCAGCGCCATTTCGTTTTGCAGAATCACCTGGGGAATGCTCAGCCCCTTGTCCCGCACCTGGGCCGACAGTTCCGCGGCTGTGGAATACGGGTGCGGCAGTTCTCCTCGTTCCGGCGGCTTCCAGCCTTCCCATTGAATGAAGCCGCCGCCCACGGAGTAATACGTTTTTTGAAAAAGCGGTCCGTCGGAGCCGTGCAGTTCGCACAGCAAGGTGTTGCTGAACGGGTATGCATGCTCCACGCTGTCGTAGACCACGTTTTTTTTATCAAGCGTGAGGCGTAGCGGCCCCACGGCCAGCGTGCGGTTTTCTTCGGCCAGACTGAACACCCCGGCGGGCAGGTCCGCCGGGCAATTCGCCGGCTCGTGCCCCAAAAGCCCCGTCACCACGGCGGCATCCGTGCCGTGTCCGAAGCCGGTGGCGCTTAGCGAACCGAACAGGCGGACGGTGACGCCCGTCGCCCTGGCCAGCGTTTCTTCCGGCATCTTTTCCAGCTCACGCCTGAAATCAAGAGCCGCCAGCATGGGGCCTATGGTGTGCGAACTGGAAGGGCCGGGGCCGGCTTTAAACAGTTCAAAAATCGATGTAATGATGGGCCGTTGGTCGGTACCGGACATGGCGGGCATATTCCCTGTTGCTATTTATGGGCCGCGTTGCAAAGACAAAGATGAAGCTTTTCCGGTGCATAACACAGCGAGCAGCAAGGGCAAAGAAGAAAGTCGCGAACAACCGAAGGCCGTTATAAAAGCTCTCGCGCGGCACTGGCACATTTATATATTTTCTGATAAACTACAAGGCTTGTTATGGTACAGCAAGGAGTTTGCCCATGCCTTCGCATTGCGTCACTCTTGAAGATTGTTCGTTCGACACCTCGATACCCACGCTGGGTACCGCTAAAATTCCTTCCCCCCTGTCGTATACGAACTTCATTGGCGGGGTAACGCCGTTTTTTCTGGACAGCGAATACCTGGACGAGCTGGAAGGCAAAGACCCCGTAGCCGCATGCTTTGAACCCGCCGGACCGCGCGAGTTCATGTACTTCGACTCCGCCAAAACCAAATGCGCCATCGTGACCTGCGGCGGGCTTTGCCCCGGCATCAACGACGTTATCCGGGCCATCGTCATGGAGGCCTTTCACAATTACAAGGTCCCGGCCGTTCTGGGCATTCGCTACGGGCTGGAAGGGTTTATTCCCAAATACGGGCACGAGGTCGTGGAACTCACCCCGCATTCGGTTTCCGACATTCACCAGTTCGGGGGCACCATACTCGGCTCTTCCCGCGGCCCGCAGTCGCCGGAAGAGATCGTCGATTCGCTTGAGCGCCTGAATGTCAGCGTGCTCTTCGTCATCGGCGGCGACGGCAGCATGAAGGCCATGAACGCCATCAACGTCGAGGTGGGCAAACGCAATCTGCGTATCGCCGTCATCGGCATACCCAAGACCATCGACAACGACATCAATTTCATCAGCCAGTCCTTCGGTTTTGAAACCGCGGTGTTCAAAGCCACGGAAGCCATTCAGTGCGCGCACATCGAAGCGCTGGGCTCGCGCAACGGCATCGGCATCGTCAAGCTGATGGGCCGCGAATCGGGCTTTATCGCGGCCCAGGCCACCATGGCCCTCAAAGAGGTCAACTTCGTGCTGATACCTGAAGTGCCCTTCCACCTTGACGGCCCCGGCGGCCTTTTGCCCGCCCTTGCCCTGCGTTTGAAAATGCGCAAACACGCGGTCATTGTGGTCGCGGAAGGGGCGGGCCAGAATCTATTGCAGCTTTCAGGCAAGACGGATGCTTCCGGCAACCCTGTTCTGGGCGATATCGGCGACTTTTTGCGTAAAGAGATCAACACGTATCTGAAAGAAAAGGGCATCGATCATTCCGTCAAATACATCGACCCCAGCTATATCATTCGTTCCATTCCGGCCAACGCCAACGACCGCGTGTATTGCGGCTTTCTGGGGCAAAACGCCGTGCACGCCGCCATGGCGGGCAAAACCGGCATGGTGGTGGCGAAACTGATGGACCGCTACGTGCACCTGCCCATCGACCTGATCATCAGAAAACGCCAAAAGGTGAACCCGCAATCGGGTTACTGGCGCGCTGTTCTGGAGTCAACGGGCCAAATGGATCTGGCGGGCATGGTGCCCGGCGAAACCGCCGGCTGCCCCGGCGAAACCCTGACCTGATCCGCAATGAACATTACCGTTTTGGGCACTCCTCTTGCATTGGACCACGATACCGGGCGGATCAGTTCCGTCAAATATCTGCGTGCCAATTCGGCGAATGCCGACACCAGCGCGGCTTTCGGTCCGAAAGGCGACACCGTCACCGAATGCTGGATGTATAGCGGCGACAAAGACAGCTGCATCACACTGTACGGCAACATTCCGTTGCAGGCGGGGCATGAGATCAGCCTTATCAAGGCTCGCAGCCCCAAAAGCGGCATGTACGTGGCCGTCGCCAACCACAGCACCCGCAAGGTCACGCTGACCGGCAGCGCGGAAAGCATCTTGCAGTGGTTGGGGCTGAGCACCAGCAGCGCCGCCTCCTTTGTGGTGTACCTGCTCTGCGGCCTGCTCTGCCTGCCGTTATGGCTGTACAACGAAAAAGATATGCTGCCCGTCATCGGCCTGATTCTGGTCTGCGCGGTCGGCGTTCAATTTTATCTGCTCAGCCGCGTCAAATACCGCCTGCAGCAAGGCGTTTCGGTTCTGGCCAAAGGCATTCGCTCATACGCCGAAGAGCTGCGCAGAACCGTCGAGGTGCTGGGTTCCGCATCCAGCGGCCCCGCCCCCGCCCTTGACCAGCCTGAAGCGAAAGAAGCCGACCCCGGCGCGGTTGTCACGTCAAGCCCGGCTGATGCGGCCCCTCCCGCCGCCCCCGAGGGCAAACTGGAACCCGCCTGATTTTCTTTCTCGCGCCGCCCCTATTTTCTTGTGGCGGGCGGAAAGCGTCTCCGGCATACTGAGCGCGATGCTGGAACAAATCAAAGCCTCCGCCGGGTCCGGCAAGACCTACACCCTGACCCGGCGGTTTCTTGCGCACCTGGCCAAAGCCTCGCCGGATGCCGCGTCCCCGGCCTGCGCCACGCACAAAACGCCGTCTGCCGGCGCCCCCGCGGCAATGGGCGCGTACCCCCCATCCGGCATTCTCGCGGCCACCTTCACCAACAAAGCCGCCGCGGAAATGCAGGCCAGAGTCATTCGCGAACTCAAATCGCGGGCTCTTTCGCGCGATTTGGCCGCCGACCCTGCTTTTCCGCTCACTCCGGAACAGTCCCGCCACTGGGTGGGGGTCTTTCTGCGCCACCTCGACGCGCTGAACATTCGGACCATAGACAGTCTGCTGACCCTCTTGGTGCGGCTGAACGCCCTTGCCCTTTCGCTGCCGCCCGACTTCACGCCGGTATTTTCACCGCAGGAAACCCTCACCCCATTGTACGACGCCATGCTGGACCAGGCGGCAAACGGCGACGCCGCGGTGCAAACCGCCCTGCGCGGCGCCTGCGCCGGTCTTTTGCGGCACGGCAGGTCCGCCGGGTTCATAGCAGGTAAGGTTTTACGCGCCCGGCTGCTGGAGGTGATACAACTCTTTCTTCAAGGCACCCCGCTGCCTCCGCCGGAAACGGAAAAGGCCGCCGCGAGCATTCTCGCCGCCATGCATCGCGATTTGACGCAAAGCGCGGCCGCCCTTGCGGGGTTCGTGCGGGACGAAAAACTGACCCTCATCGCCTATGCCGCAAAATTTCTTGAGCGCTGCCAGGCCTGCCGCCCTCTGGAGATTCCACGCGAATCGGAATTCGGCAATAAAACCGACTTCAACGACTGGCAGACCAAGGCCAGCAAAGGGCGCGCTTCTGAAGACGCGCAAGAGGCGCACCGCGATTTGCTGACGGCCTACACTGGCCTTGTGAGCCACGGCCCGGCCCTGCTCACCGCCTTGGATATTTTGCCTTTCATCAACCTGGCCCGGCCCTTGACGGACGAGTTGGAAACCATTCAGCGCGAAGAGGGCCTGGTGCCCGCCGCCCGCCTGCCCCTTTTGGCCCTGCGCGCCCTTGGCGCCGATAACGGCGTTTCCGATGCTTTCTGCCGCATGGGCGATACGCTGACTCACCTTTTGTTCGACGAATTTCAAGATACCAGCACCGACCAGTGGCGCTCCATTTTGCCGCTGGCCGTCAACTGCCTGGCCCAGGGCGGCTCGCTGACCTATGTGGGCGATGTGAAGCAGGCCATCTACGGCTGGCGGGGCGGCAACGCCGAACTGTTTGACGCGGTCGCGGCAAACCCGGAACTGGCGGCCATGCTTGAAAAAAGCCCGGCCAGAAACACGCTGGCCAATAACTGGCGCAGCGCCCCGGCCATCGTGGCGTTCAACAACGCCCTTTTCGGCCGTCTGGCCGATCAGGAACAAGCGGCCGCCGTGCTTGCGGCCATGCTGCCCGCCAACTGCCCGCCGCACCTGATGCAAAAAGCCCGCGTGGCTTTGTGCGCCGCTTTTGCCGATTGCGAACAGGCGGTTCCCGAAAAAAACGCCGCCAACCCCGGCCTGGTGCGGCTGACCCGCATCGCGGCCCCTTCCGGGGCGGAACTTGCCGAGTCGGTGTGCGAAAAACTGCGCGCGCTGCTGCTTGACGACCTGCTACTACGGCGGCCGCCCGGGGATATCGCCGTGCTGGTGCGCAAGAACAGCGACGCGGCAAGCATCGCGGGCTGGCTGGCGGAATGGGGCGTTCCCGTGGTCACGGACCACAGCTTTTGCCTGGGCGCGCACCCGCTGATAGCGCGCCTTGTGGACACCCTGGCCTTTCTGGAATACCCGCTGGACGACGCCGCTTTCTGGAGCTGCATTTCCGGGCCGGAACTGTTCGGCCCCCTCTTCGGCCCGGATGAAAGAATACTAACCGACTGGCTGGCGCGGGTGCGGGCCGATGCCGCGACAGCGAATGAACCGCTGTTCATGGCCTATCGCCGCGATTTCCCTGAAAGCTGGGCCGCTAGCCTCGCTCCTTTTCTGGACCAGGCAGGGCTGATGAGCGCCTATGACACCGTGCTGGAGCTGACGCGCCACTTTCGCCTGCACGAACGCGCGCCCGAGCAGGCTCCCTTCTTGCGCCGCTTTGCGGAGGTGGCTTTCGCCGCGGAAAATGCCGGGCACAGTTCCCTCTCTTCCTTTCTCGATTATTGGGCGGAAAACGGCAAGGACGAGCGCGTGCCCATGCCCGAAAGCATGGATGCCGTGCGCATTTGCAGCATGCATAAAGCCAAGGGCCTGGAATTTCCCGTGGTCATCGTGCCCTACCACCACCAGGCCGACCCGGCAGACGCGCCCCTGGTGCAGGCGGAAGTGCTGGGCCTGCCGCTCATCACCTACCGCACGCGGCACCTGGGCGACCCGTATTATGAAGCGCTGCTGCGCAACGCCGCGGAACGCCTGAATTTGCTCTACGTCGCCTGGACCCGCCCGGTGGAAGAACTGCACGCCTTTATCACCGAAACGGGCCGTTCCGTGTATTCTTCCGCCCTGGCCAAGGCCCTGGCCGTGCTGCTGCGCGATCTGCCTTTTACCGACGGCGTGCATGAAAGCGGAACAACGCCCCCATCTGCCATATCAGGGTCCAGGGAGCTTAGCTCCCTGGCGGGTGCAGGGCGGAGCCCTGCTCTCGCCGAATCTCTTCTTCCATCGCCGTCTCCCCAGCGGCCCATGGGCTGGCTGCCGCGCCTGAAGATTTTCCGCAACCCGGCGGAAGACAGGGGTTTTTCCGAACGACGGCGCGGCCTTTTGGCCCATGCAGGCCTTGAGGCCCTGCAACTGACGGCAAACGGTCCGGCGGCTGACGCCGAACGCGCGGTGCGCCACGCCATGCGCGTCTTCCCTCTGCCGCTGCCCGACCCGGAAGCGGTAGAGCGCGACATGACGGCCATGCTGACCTGGTACGCCGCGCTGCCGGAAGCGGCAACGTGGATTCGCCACGGCAGGGCGGAACAATCACTGCTGGACGGGCAAGGCGCGCTGCACCGGGTGGACCTTCTGGTTGACGAACCCGGCTCTCCCTTGCTGGCGGTTGAATACAAGACCGGCCAGCCGGATGCCCAGCACCGCGCGCAGGTCATGCGCTATCTCGGTTTGCTGGCCGCCGCCTGCCCCGGCCGCCCTGTGCGCGGCGTCATCGTCTATCTTGACGGACGGGCACTGATGCCGGTTGCATACGATCACAAGGCGGCGTCAGCATGAACGGCGCTCCTTTTCTTCTCGTGCCCTGGCAGCGGCCATTCCTGCCCGCCCTGATCGACCTGGCCCTTGAACGCACGAACGGCCGAATCGGCGAATCCTGCTTCATCTTTCCCCACGCGCGGCCCGCCCGGTACATGACCGATCTGCTGGCGCAAGACGCGCGCATACCCAAGCCCTGCATCTTGCCGCGCATGGAAGCGGTGACAGCCCTGTTCAGCCTGATGCGCGCGGGCATTGCCGGTTCACCCGCCATGACCGCCGGGCTTTTGGACCAGGTGGCCCTGCTGCTGCGCTGCGTGCGCGAAGCGCGCGACCAGGATGGCGGCAAAGGCAATCTGCTGCGCGATTTGCCCCTTGACGATTCGCGCCGGTTTTTCCCTTGGGGCGTGCGGCTGGCCAATTTGATGGAAGACTTTTTTCTGCACAACCGCGTGCCGGAAGACTACGGGCACATGGAAGGCCAGGTCAGCCCCTTTGCCGCCGCCTTGCTGGAAAACCTGGCCGGGCTGCACGCCCGCTACAAGGCCGCCCTGGATGCGCGCGGTTGGACCACGCCGGGCTATGACGCTTTTTGCACCGCCAGGGCACTGGCCGACGGCCGCGTGCCGCAGCTGCCCGGCATGCGGGAAAAAACGCTGATCCTGGCCGGGTTTCACACCCTGACCGGCGCGCAAGAGGCGCTTTTCCGGCATTTGTGGCAAAACGGCGCGCTGGTCTGCCTGCATGCCGACCCGGCCACGGCGGAAGGCTCGCCTCACTGGAGCTGCGCGGACCTGGCCCGCTGGGCGAGCCGCTGGCGCACGTCCATACGGCCCTATGGCCCACAACCCGGCGAGGATGAGCGGCCGCGCGTCAGCTTCCGAGCCGGATACGACGTGCATTCGCAACTGGCCGAGCTGCGCCGCGAGCTTGATGAAAACGCCGCCAGCCCGGGCCTTTCGGGCACGGCCGTGGTGCTGCCCGACACCGGGCTGCTGCTGCCCGTGCTGCACCACCTGCCGGATACGGCGGTGAACATCTCCATGGGCTACCCGCTTGCCCGCTCCCCGTTGTTCCGATTGATCGAATCCATCCTGCGCCTGCAAGAGACGCGGCGGGACGGCGCGAAACCGTTGTATCACTGGAAAGCCGTCATCGAGCTGTTGCGCCACCCGTACTTGAAAATGCTGGGAGCCGGGCCGGAAGGGCCGCCCTTACGGCGCATTTTGCATCAGGCGGAACTCGCCGTGCGCGCGGGGCAGCGTTTTCTGGATCTCGCAACCCTGCCCACGCTGGCGGAACAGGCCCTGAAGACCAGGGCGGATTCGGCGGGCGCGCGCCGGACAGACACGAGTCAGGCGGACGCAGCCGCTTTACGCGACCTGTTCAGCCGCATCCTGCATGCGACAAATGCCGCCTGGGAAAACATACGCAGCCCGGCGGACCTGGCCGAAGCGCTGCAAGGCCTGGCGGAACTGCTGCACGAATACGGACAGGGCTTGTGGGAACGCTTTCCCATCGACGCCGAATGTTTGTACCGCCTGACCCAATCGGTGATCCCCCAACTGGCGCATACCGAACTGAAAGAAGAGAACCTGCCCGCCCCGACCCTGTTCGCCGTGCTGCGCGAGCTTTTACGCGAAGAGCGCGTGCCTTTTGAGGCCTACCCCCTAGTCGGCACCCAGGTCATGGGTTTTCTGGAAAGCAGGCTTTTGCATTTTGACCGCCTGATCGTGCTGGATTTGACGGACGATAGGCTGCCCGGTTCCGCCCGCCACGACCCGCTTTTGCCCGACGCGTTGCGCCCGCTTGCCGGGCTGCCCGCTTCACGCGGGCGGGAACGGGTGGCGGCCTATACCTTTTTCCGCCTGCTGGCCGGGGCCAAAGAGGTCACCTTGCTCTGGCAGGAAGGGGTCGAGCCGCAAGGCTTGGCGGACGGCAAGAAAATACGCAGCCGTTTTGTGGAAGAGCTGCTCTGGGATGAAGAATGCCGCCGGGGGCGCCTCTTGGCGCCGGAAAAGCCGGAAAACAAAGGCGAAGACGGCCCATTGCGCCGCATCGGCTGCGTGTTGCCGCCCGTGCCCGGCGAGAAACGCGCCATACCGGTGACCCAGGCCGTGCGCGGCCGCATGCAGCGCATTTTACAAGGCGGCATCTCCCCCTCTTTGCTTGACGGCTATCTGCGCTGCCCGGCCCGCTTCTTTTACGAGCGCATCGGCCGCATCAAACCCGTGGAAGGCGTGAACGAACACGAAGACCCGCTGGGCACCGGCACCTTGTTGCACGAAGTGCTGCGCGACTATTTCGCCGCGCGCCTGGGCAAGCCCGTGGGCGCGGCCGATACGGACAAACGCGCTCTGCGCGAGTTGTTTCTGCAAGAATTCGCGGCTTCAAGCCTGTATACTACCCTGCCCGTCGACGAGCGCATCATGCTTGAAGAAGCCGGCCCCCTGCACCTTGCGGCGCTATTACCCGAGCAGGAAGGCCGCATCCCCCTTATGCTGGAAGAAAGCATGGAGGCGCAGATCATGGTTGACGGCAAAGCGCGCACTCTGGCGGGCACCGTGGACCGGGTGGACGAGGCGGATGGCAAGCTCTTTATTCTGGATTACAAGACCGGCTCCTTGCCCATGATCGGCAAGGGCGTGTGGGAAAACGAGGATTTGTGGCGGCGAATCGAGAGCTCTCCCGCCTCCGGCCTTGATGGCGACGCGCTGCTGGAAGAGCTGGCCGGGCATTTCGCCAGCGTGCAGTTGCCCGCGTATCTGTACCTGTTTCTCTACGGTACGGGCCGCGACGTGCACGACGCCCTTTATGTGCCGCTGAAAAGCGGCCTGACGGAGAGTGCGCTGATCGGCCCGGACATGGCGGATGACGACCGCGCCGCCGTTCTGTGCAAGAAGATCCCCGCGCTGCTCGGCTTTCTGCTTCGCCACATGGCGAACACCTCGCTTTTGCGTCCGCGGGAGACTAAAAATTGTGACTGGTGTCCTTACATAAATATGTGTATAGTGAGCGCCGTCTATCGAGAGTGATACACACTCTCACCCAGACTCTATCCGGAGGAATCGAAAAGATGGCTTTTCCGTCTTTGCAATTAGGCGACCTTATCGCCAAAACCCCTATAGTTCAAGGCGGCATGGGCGTCGGCATATCGCTGCACCGCCTGGCTTCCGCCGTGGCCAACGAAGGCGGCGTAGGCGTCATCGCCGGCGCGATGATCGGCATGCGCGAGCCTGACGTGGCCACCAACCCTCTGGGGGCCAATATCCGCGCGCTGCGCAACGAGATTCAAAAAGCCCGCGAGTTGACCAACGGCGTTTTGGGCGTCAACATCATGGTCGTGCTCACGGACTTTCAGGCCTTGGTGCGCACCGCCATCGAAGAAAAAATCGATGTCATTTTCGCCGGCGCGGGCCTGCCCCTTGACCTGCCCCGCTATCTGCAGGAAGCCTGCGACGCGAAAAAAGAAGAGTTTCGCACCAAACTTGTGCCCATCGTTTCTTCCGCCCGCGCTGCCAGCCTGATCTGCAAAAAATGGGCGTCCCGTTTCGGCACCCTGCCTGACGCCTTTGTGGTCGAAGGCCCCAAAGCCGGCGGCCACCTGGGTTTCAAACCCGAAGACATCAACGACCCCAGCCACTCGCTGGAAACTGTCGTGCCTGAAACCGTCGAAGCCATGAAAGTCTTTGAAGACCAGAAAGGCCGCGCCATACCCGTCATCGCGGCGGGGGGCGTGTATACCGGTGAAGATATCAAGCGCTACCTTGATCTCGGCGCCGCCGGCGTGCAGATGGGAACCCGCTTCGTGGCCACCCACGAATGCGACGCCGACATCCGCTTCAAAGAAAGCTATGTGAACGCGCGGCCCGAAGATATCACCATCATCAAAAGTCCTGTGGGACTGCCCGGCCGGGCCATCAACAGCAAGTTTCTCGAAGCGCTGGAAGAAGGCAAAAAAAACTTCCGCTGCATTTTCCAATGCATCAGCACCTGCGACCCGGCCAAATCGCCCTATTGTATCGCCGCCGCCCTGCTGAACGCCATGAAAGGCAACCTGGAACGGGGTTTCGCCTTTTCCGGCGCCAACGCCTTCCGGGTGGACAGCATCATGTCCGTGCGCGAGCTGATGAACAGCCTGCAAAAAGAGTTCGACCAAACCCTGGCCTCGGCCAAAAACATGCTGAACATGAAGTGATTATGAGGGGGCGCTGCCCCCTCGCCCCCGCAAGGGGACTGAGTCCCCTTGACCCTGCTATATGCAAAAACCCCGCGCAACTGCGCGGGTTTTTTGCAATATGGGGGTGCAGGGGCATCATGCCCCTGCCGGGGTGCGGGGCGGAGCCCCGCCTTTACAGTGCTTCCAGTTTGAAGCGCAGACGCAGCACGCCTTGCGCGCCATTATCGCCGGGCTTGAACTCGTGCGAGATCAGGCAGAACTCGCCCACCTCTCTGGTTGCGGCCACATGCGCGCCGATGCAGGGGCAAAGGTCGTAGTCGCCGACGGAGACAAGACGAATGGGCGCATCCGGCCCGACGGAGGGCGGCAGCTTGCCCAGGTTGACCAACTTTTCCGCCTCGGAACGGGGAAGAGAACGTTCCGTAACCGGCATATTTTTCGCCAGCACGGCGTTGATTATGGTTTCCAGAGTTTCCGCCTCTTCGGTGGAAAGATCCCGGTCAAAACGATAGTCGCACTTGGATTTGCCGGGGTTCAGATGTGAAGAAAAACAACGGCCGGTGCCGAACATGCGGACCATGGTCTGGTTCAGCACGTGTTCCGCCGTGTGCATTTGCGGATCGTAATCTTTTGCCATGTAAAACTCCTGAAGCGTATTGCGTGGACGATCCGCCTGAACGTCGCGAACGGAAAAACGGGCGGCGGATGGTCCTTGAAAGATGTAAGCCCTTCGTGCCCTCCACGCAACCTCTTTGGTCATGCACTATTTGGCTTGATGCTTCGTCAGGCTCGACCCTGTTTTAGGGCTGCCTCAGACGGGCGCGGGCGCTATGACCAAGGCAACACCGCTGCCGAAGCGGGCGACGCCATGGCAAGGTCTGAGCGTCCCTCACTCCCCTCCTAGCGCAAACCTTCCGCTATCCCCTCCAGCATGGCCTTCGCCGCAACAGGCATAGACAACCCGCCCGTGCCCGTGCCCATGCCGGGAAAGGCCACGAGCGCGAAATTCCGCTCCACGGCGGCGCGCATGGCCGCGCGGCAGGCCAGAAACACCGGTTCCGGCCCGTCCAGCCGCATGGGCCGGGCCATGGTCGGGGCGCTGACAAGATACGGAATGCGGCCGTGCCCGGTGGAAACCACCAGGGCCTGCCCCACGGGCAGCGTATTGCCGGGCAAATCGCGGATCATGGCTTGCAGGTCTCTTTCCACCCGCTCTCCGAAAAAACGCGTGTAGGCAAGATCCACCCCGCCGCGCATATGCCCGGCTGAATTGGCGGGCGAAACCACCGCGTCCACGGTCAAGGCTGTAATGTCGCCCGCTGCCGTTTCCAGGCTGTGTTGGCCGAAAGCCGCGCCAAAAGCGCGCAGGGCGTCATCCCAGGCCGCTTTCAATTCCGGCTGAAAAGCGCAGAGTATCACGCGCATGGCAAAGCTCCTTTTGCGCCAGCATAGCGCAATCGGCGCCGCGCCTGAAGCCTTTGTTTCAGATGCGCGAAGGGGCTTTTTCACGCCGGGCGGACCGGCATGAAAAAGCCCCTTTCAGCCTTGCCGTGAAACGGCAGCTAGACCTGTTCGAACTCGGCCTGCTCCGCATAGGCGTCCAGCGCCCTGCTTTTGGCCTTGGCCGAAAGTTCCGAGGCGCGCATGGCCACCTGCATGTCGCACAGCGACATTTCACTGTTGGCCATGGCCGCCCGGCTGGCTGTCGCGGCCTGGTTCGCGGCGTCTTCATCGCTGCTGGGCGACGAAACCACGGCGATATTCACGGAACCGCCGATGGCGTATTGTCTGCCGTCAGGCCCGGTCTGATAGGTGTATTGCGCGGGGCCGGTCGCCTGCCCGCCGGCGGCCATGATGTGGGCGGTCTCGTGCCCGCGCACCAGAGAATCTCTGGCTTTGAGCTTGTCCAGCAGCGCCTGGTCTTCGGCGCTCATTTCCGTCTTACTCTTGGGATCCCCCGGCCCGAACTGCTTCAATTTCGCATCCGCGCCGTACAACGCGGGCTCCTCTTCGCGGCGGGCTTCACGCAGCAGCGCCGCGCCGAAAGCCTGATCCTCAAGGCTCCAGGAACTGCCGGACTCCGCCTGACGCGCCGCGGTCGCCGGGTTCACCGGCGCGGCGCGGCCTGACGGGCCGTACCCGAATACGGATTGCATCGGGGTTGATGCTGCAACCTGCATCGTCGTTCTCCTTTCTCGCACAACGTTGCGAACGGCGTCCAAAACACCGCGTATCTCTTTTATCGGCGATTCGTTAGGGAAACTTTAGGGCTTTTTTTAAAAAAAATTGCGAGCCTCGGAGGGCGTTCGGCGGATATCGTTTTCTCAGCTGGAATCACACAAAAGAAAAACGTATAAAAAATCAGAATCCGATCCTCCTTTCATAACCCTTACACGACGGGAGAACTTCATGGGTAGCTTTGTCGATACGTTGTACTCCACAGGGCTGGTGGCCATATTGCGCGAGGTGAACGCCAAAGACGCGCTGCCCGCCGTGGAGGCGCTGAAGAAGGGCGGCGTCAAAATCGTCGAAGTCAGTTTTAATGAACCGGAAGGTGAAGCGATCATCGCCGCCCTGGTTCAACGCTTCGGCGCCGATCTGGCCATCGGCGCGGGAACCGTGCTCACGGTGGAGGAAGTCGGCAGGGCCGCCAAAGCGGGCGCTGCGTTCATTACGTCGCCGGATACCGATGACGACGTCATCAAGGCGACCAAAGCGGCGGGCATGATCTCCATACCCGGCGCGCTGACCCCCACGGAAATTTTCATGGCTCACCGCGCGGGCGCCGACGTGATCAAGATATACCCCAGCTCTTCCGTGGGGCCGGGCTATATCCGCGACGTGCGCCGCGCTTTGCAGGGCATACGGTTCATGGCCGTAGGCGGCATCACGGTGGATGCAGCGGCCGAATTCTTCCGCTCCGGGGCTGTGGCCATCGGCGTCGGGGCTGACCTGGTGCGCCGGGAATTTTTTGAGGACCAGGATTGGGACGGCCTGTGCGACCTGACCATGCGCTATATTTCGAAAATGGGTGAAGGCCGCTATTCCTGAGCCGCCTTGTAGAACCGCCCGAATACGCCGCAGGGTTCGCATGACGAGCCGGCGGCGTATTTTTTCAATAGCAGCGAACGATCACGACTCAGGCGCTGCCGATGACAGCCAGCGTCAGAAGCCCGCCGCAAAGCGCCTCTTCCCTGCGGATGGCCGTTCCGGCCCTGGCGGCGAGGCCGCGCAGCCAGCCCTTCGCAGCATAGGCTCTGAACCGCGCGTAATGCCGCTTGCCCGCCAGGCGCTCTACGGCGTGCGTTATCAGCTGGCCGGGCAGATCAAGGTTGCGCTCGGGCATGCGCCATTCCAGCACGATGCAGGCAGGCGCGACGCGCAGCGCATCGCGCAGCAGCGCTTCCGGCTCATCATCCGTTTCGTGCAGAATGAGAGACAAGATCGCGGCGTCAAAAGCATTGTCGACAAAAGACAGAAGCGAATCCCCTTGAACAAGCTCCACATCCGGCGGCAGGCGTTTGCGGGCGACGGCCAGCATGGCCGGGGAAGCGTCAAGGCCACAGCATACGATGCCCGACGCATGCAGCTCTTTCACCTGCAACCCGGTGCCGCAGCCGATATCCAGCACTTTTCGCCAGCCACGCTCAAGGCACAATGACGTGATGCGCGAACGGGCGCGCCGCAAAGCGCGGGCGGTCAACGCATCGTACCAGGGCGCCGCCACGGCGTAGGCGTCAGTACCGCAGGTCACGGATATACCGGTCCTTAAATTCCACAAGCGCAGCCGTATCCGGCAAGCCTTGGGCCACGGCAAGCAAGTTGCCTGCCCGCACGGCGATGCGCCGGGACGAGGTAAACCCCAGATCATACAGCCAACCGCAGAGCAGCAGGCGAAAATCCGTGACCGTGCGCATGTCGGCGAAAGAAGCCAGCCGCTTTCGGGCCACCGCTTCCAGCACCCCCGGCGTATACTGCGTTGAATCGAGCACATTCATGACGATCACCGGGTCGGGCCGTTTGCCGGGCCCCAAATTCTTGGCCATGATGCGCAGAATATCCAGCTTGTCCGCGTCGCGCAAGGCTTGAGCCACAAGGCGGACGTCTTCCGGCAGCCCTTCCGGCAACGCGAAACGGTTGTGCAGGCACACGGCGGCTAAAACACGCCCGCGCACCGCCTCGTCTTCACCGTTCAGCAAGCCCAGCCGCAGCAGTTCTTCCCGGCCCAACTCGCCGTGATTGCAGGAATGCGCGTCGCTGAAGGTCTTGTACCGGCTGAACTGGGGAAAGCGGGCGATATCATGGTACAGGGCGGCCAGCAGCAAGGAACGCGTCATGGCGGGGTCGGCAAAAGCGGCCTCGTCCCGCGCGATGCGCTGCGCGTTGCGAAATACCCGCAGAGTATGCCACTCTTTCAGGCGCAGGTGCTTGTTGTAATCACGGTCATGGGTTTTGAAAAAACGCGAATAGCGCAAAAAAGCCCGAATATGCCCTTTCAGGTCCGGCGCGTTAGCCGGCGCCGAAGAGACGGCAAACAACGCAGCGCCGGGCAGCGCATGGGGGTCCGCCTCCACGGGCAGCACCCTGTTTTTGTCGGAGAATACAGCCCAGCCAAGTTCCAAAATGCAATCGACGATGACCCTTCCGGCCATTTCCAATAAAAATTCCGTAAACTGCATACCTGTTTTCTCCGCGCACCGCCGTAGTGGTGTCTTCTTACCAGCACTTTCGCCCCCTGCATAGGGCGCGGCTTTCACATTGAGACCTGCCCCTCTTTCGGGTATACTGCCCACTTCGCCATATTTCACATATAAGAGCCTACCATGTCTGACTTTGTTCATTTACACTGCCATTCGGAGTACAGCCTGCTGGACGGCGCCATCCGCCTGAAAGACCTGTGCGCCCGCACCAAAGATTTCGGCATGCAGGCCGCCGCCGTGACCGATCACGGCAACTTGTACGCGGCCATGCCTTTTTACGTCACGGCCAAAGATATGGGCATTCGCCCCATTCTCGGCTGCGAGGTTTACGTCTGCCACGACCATACGGACAGAACCAGCCCGCTGGCCCGTTCGCGCCACCACCTCATTCTGCTGGCCCAGAACCTGACCGGCTACCACAACCTGGTCAAACTGGTTTCGCACGGGGCCATGCACGGCTTTTATCACCGCCCGCGCGTGGACAAAGACCTGCTGCGAGCCCACAGCGAAGGCCTGGTCGCCCTTTCCGCCTGCCTTGCGGGCGAAATACCCAAAGCCCTGCGCAAGGGCGACATGGATGCGGCCCTTGCCATCACCCGCGAATACGCCTCCATTTACCCCGACCGCTTTTTTCTGGAGCTGCAAGCCAACGGCCTGAAAATACAGGACGAAGTCAACGCGAAACTAATGGAACTGGCGGAAACGGCAAGGCTGCCCCTGGTCGCTACCAACGACTGCCACTACCTTGAAAAAACCGACGTGGAAGCGCACGACATTCTGCTGTGCATTCAGACCCAGGCCAAAGTGGACGACGAAAAGCGCCTGCGTTTTGAGACCAACCAGCTGTACTATAAAAGCCCGGAAGAGATGGAATCGTCCTTTTCTTCCGTGCCGGGCGCGCTGGAAAACAGCTATCGCATCGCCATGGAGCTGTGCGAAGACTATAAGTTCGACTTCAAGACCTACCATTTCCCCATTTATTCGCACGCCGAAGACTTCAACCCCGAAGAGGAATTCTGCCGCCTGGCCCGTGAGGGCCTGGATAAACGCCTGGCCGCCCTGCCCTATGAAGTTGACGCGGCCGCGTATAAAGAACGCCTGGAAATGGAGCTGAAAGTCATCTGCGAGATGCAGTTTCCCGGCTATTTTCTTATCGTGCAGGACTTCATCAACTGGGCCAAAGACAACGCCATACCCGTGGGGCCGGGGCGCGGCTCCGCCGCCGGGTCGCTGGTGGCCTGGTCGCTGCGCATCACCAACCTGGACCCCATTCCGTACAACTTGCTGTTCGAACGCTTTTTGAACATCGAACGCATCAGCATGCCCGATATCGACGTGGACTTTTGCGAACGCAAACGCCACGAGGTTATCAAATATGTGGGGGAACGCTACGGCGAAGCATCCGTGGCCCAGATCACCACTTTCGGAAAGATGAAGGCCAAAGCCGTGGTGCGCGACGTGGGCCGGGCCATGGGCATGAGCTTTCAGGAAACGGACCGCATCGCCAAATTGATTCCCGGCGCGCTGGACATGACCATAAAAAAGGCGCTGGAAACCGAGCCGGACCTCAAAACCCTGTACGACACGGACCCGGTCACCAAAAAGCTGATCGACATTTCGCGCAATCTTGAGGGGCTTTCGCGCCACGCATCCACCCACGCGGCCGGGGTGGTTATATCCGACAAGCCTATGCTTGATTATCTGCCGCTGTACCGGGGAAAACGCGACGAAACCGTGACCCAGTACGACATGAAGATGGTGGAGAAAGTCGGGCTGGTCAAATTCGACTTTCTGGGTTTGCGCACCATGACCCTGATTCAGGATACGCTTGACGGCATCGCCCTGCAGGGCAAGACGCCGCCGGACCTGGACACTCTGCCCCTGACCGACGCGGATACATATAAACTGTACGCGGCGGGCGATACCGACGGCATCTTTCAGGTTGAAAGTTCCGGCATGCGCCAGTACCTGCGGCGGCTGCGGCCCACGGTGTTTGAAGACGTCATCGCCATGCTGGCCCTGTACCGGCCCGGCCCGCTTGAATCGGGCATGGTGGATGAGTTCATCAAGCGCAAGCAAGGGGAAGTGGCCATCAGCTACCCCCTGCCGGAGCTGGAAAACTGCCTGAAAGACACCTACGGGGTCATCGTCTATCAGGAACAGGTCATGCAGATCGCCCAGATCGTGGGCCGCTACACTCTCGGCGGCGCGGACCTGTTGCGCCGCGCCATGGGCAAGAAAGACCCCGAGGCCATGGCCAAGGAACGGGCGAAGTTTGTGGCCGGGGCGGAAGAAAACGGCGTTCCCACCAAAAAGGCCAACGAAATATTCGACTTGATGGAACAGTTCGCCAAATACGGCTTCAACAAGTCCCACTCCGCCGCCTACGCCCTGATCTCATACCACACGGCCTATCTGAAGACCCATTTCAAAGAAGAATTCATGGCCGCCCTGCTGACTTCTGACATGGGCAACCAGGACAAGCTGCTCAAATACATCGCGGCCTGCAAGGATATGGATATTCCCGTGGACCGCCCCTCGGTGCAAGACAGCCGCCGCGAGTTCATCGTGCGTGAGGGCCGCATCGTCTTCGGCCTGGGCGGCGTCAAAAACGTGGGCGACGAAGCCATTCGCGAGATTATCGAAGCCCGCGACGCCGGCGGGCCCTACGCTTCGCTTTTCGACCTCTGCCAGCGGGTGAATTTGCGCAAGGTCACTAAACGGGTGCTTGAAAACCTGATCAAAGGCGGGGCCTGCGACTGTCTGGGCTGCACGCGCGCGGCGCTTTTCGCCGCCCTGGACCTGGTGGTGGCCCGGGCCCAGAAACGCCAGAAGGAAAGCGATTCAAACCAGGTTTCGCTGTTCTCCATGATGGAATCAGTGCCCGTGCAACAAACGCCGGGCGTGGGCCTTGAGTGCGAAGAGAAAGATGTCGAGGAATGGCCGGATAAAGATAAACTGCGCTTTGAAAAAGAAGCCCTGGGTTTCTTTCTGACCAGCCACCCTTTGCAGCCCTTTCGCAGGGAAATGGCCCGCCTGGGGCTGACGGCGCTTGAAGACTGCCGCGACCTGTACGGCGAAACCAATATCAAAACAGCTGTGCTGGTCACCGGGGTCAAAGAATACATCACTAAAAAAGGCGCGCGCATGGCCTTTTGCCAGATTGAAGACCTGACCGCATCCGGCGAGTGCACCTTCTTTCCCGAGGCGTATTCCGCGTATCGCGACCTCTTGAATTCCGACCAGCCCATCTTTCTGGAATGCCGCCCCAGCGACCGGGGCGACGAACCGCGTATGGCGGATGACGACGATGAAGATACGGTGCGTGAAATCAAGCTGCTGGGGTCCAAAGCCACTCCGCTTGAAGACGCCTGCCGCGGCAGTCTGGAACCGGTCTGCCTGCACATGGAGGCGGCGGACGTGACCGCGCCGCGCCTGGCGGAACTGAAAGCGCTGCTCGAACGGCACAAAGGCGGCGCGCCCGTGCACGTGCACATTGCCGACAACGGATTCTGGTGCCGCCTTGAACTTGCGGCGACCTACACAGTGCAGCCGGGCCTGGCCCTGCAAACCGATCTGGCCTTGTGGGAAACGGGGGCGAATAAAACGGAAGCGGGCAAGGCCGAAGCCGATCAAAGGCTAGCGTAAGGCCCGGCAAAAATCAGGACCGCCTTCCGGGCTAGCCGAAAGGCGGTCAACGGGCGAGTGCTCTTCGTATATTACAAATTACGCTTTACCGGCAGAATCTTCATCACCCTCAGCAAGAAGCGCGGCCAACCTTTTCGGTTTCGGAACATCCGCCCTCGCCGCCAGTTCCAGCAACCCCATGAACAAATGAACAAAACGCTCACTTTTCACGGAGTTCAGATTCAATTGCCTGTCTTTGTTTAACTGAATCATCATGCCCTTGTTCAGGGCCGAAGTCATCTCCACAACTTCCTCGGGCGTGAAATTGGCGAACCATCCCGTCATGCCCGCCCTGCGTAAAGCGCCTGCGCTCACCTGAAGAATATTGCTGTTCCACAACCGGATATGCTCTTTAAGAGCGGGAAAAGCGTCACCTTCGGCTTCGCTGCTGTCGAGCATCCAAAAAAGCTTCATGAAGGTAAAATTCTTCGTGGAAAAATGAAACAGCTCGCGCAGCATCTCCTGCACGAACTGTTCAGCCGGCAGCATGCGAGAAGCGCGCAAGGTGGACATGTCGTAAATGGCTTTCAGATAGTGCTCGAATATGTGGAGCAGCAGCGCGTACTTCGAAGGGAAATACTTATACAGCGTTCGCTTGGTGATACCGCTGCGCGCGGCGATTTCATCCATGGAGACCTTGTTGTAGCCGTTCTTGGCTATCAGCTCCATGGCAGAGTCCAGAATCAATGCCCTGTTAACGTCCTTACTCCGTCTGGCCAAGCAAAGCTCCTTAATAAGTATCCTGCCCGTATACTCCCCCCCGCATTCCTTGACAACAGCGAAAGCGAAGCATCCTTCCGCCGCAGACGCACAAGATTCATGCCGGAAAATTATTGACAGGCTCAAAACAAAAGTATACTCATAGTATACTTTAATAAAGATATATTATGTATAACATGTGAATTTATAATAAAATTTTAATATACTTATGATGTATTTATTTGAAAAAAAACTCTAAACCATCGCAAAGGAGTCTGCTGATGCAAAGCAAAAAGCTTCGTGAACTTTTGGCCGCTCCGGGCCTTATCCGGGCCGTGGGTTGCGGCGACCCCTGGGTGGCCAAACTCGTCGAACGCGCGGGGTTTCCCGCCGTGTACATGAGCGGCGCCAACGTTAGCCGGCTGGCCATAGGCCGCCCTGACATAGGCCTCATCACCATGACCGAGATGGCGACGGTGGCAAAACACATAGCCGCTTCCGTGTCGGTTCCCGTTATCGCCGATGCGGACAACGGGTACGGCGGCGTTCTTAATGTCGCGCGCACTGTGGAAGAGTTTGAACGGGCCGGCGTGGCTGCCGTGCAGTTGGAAGATCAGGTCTTTCCCAAACGGTGCGGCCACATGGACGGCAAAGAAGTCATCCCGAAAGAGGAAATGGTCTACAAAATCCGGGCGGCGCTTTCAGCCAGAAAGAACCCGGACCTTGTCATCATCGCCAGAACGGACGCGCGAGCCGTGACCGGTTTTAACGATGCCCTGGACCGCTCTTTGGCATACGCGGAAGCGGGCGCCGACGTGATTTTTTTTGAAGCGCCTCAATCAGTGGAAGAGATGCGGGCTTTAACCAAGGCCATACCCAAGCCCACCCTGGCCAACATGGTGGAGAAAGGAAAAACGCCCCTGCTTGCGGGCGCGGAATTGGAGGCCATAGGCTACAAAATCGCCATCTACCCCGGGTCCTGCAACATGGCGTCCACTTACGCCATTCTGGAAATGCTGGACTCGCTGAAACAACACGACACCACCAGCGTATACCAGAACAAAATGATGGATTTCGTTTCCATGAACCAGATCGGCGGACTGGCTGAAGAGCGGGCGCGGGAACAACAGTTCATCTCCGGCGAACCATGTGGAGGAAAAATATGACGCCTCCGCAAACCATGTTCGACAAAATATGGCAACTCCATACGATCAAAACCATGGAAGGCGGCAACAGCCTGATCGCCGTTGACCGCTGCTTCATGCACGACCTTAACGGCGCGCGGGTGTTCGACGCCATCAAAAAGGCGGATATCGCCCCCTATGACCACCGCAGGATAACCGTCACCTGCGACCACACCATTTCCTCCAAACCGGGCAGAACCGTAACGTCCACAGAACCCGGACAACGCCTGATTCCGCCGCTGGAACGCGCCTGCAAAGAATACGGCGTCGACTTTTTTGGCATTGACGACCCCGACCAGGGCGTTGTTCATGTCATAGGCCCGGAACTGGGGCTTTCCCTCCCCGGCATGACCATTGTCTGCGGCGACAGCCATACCTGCACACATGGGGCCATGGGCTCGCTGGCCTGGGGCATCGGCTCCAGCGAGCTGTACCATGCCGCGGCCACCCAAACCCTGCTTGTAAAAAAACCCAAAACCATGCGGGTCCTTATTGAAGGAAAGTATGACGCCAAACGTATAGACGCCATGGACATCATTCTGCGTCTTATCGCCGCCATGGGCTCTGATTTCGGAAACGGGCACGCGGTGGAATACGCCGGCAGCGTCGTAACCGCCATGGATATGGAAGACCGCATGACCCTGTGCAACCTGACGGTCGAATTCGGCTCCGAATACGGGTTCATAGCGCCCGACGAAAAAACGTTCGCCTACATCAAAGACAAAAAGTACGCCCCTCAAGGCGAAATGCTGGACCGCCTGATCAGCCATGCCCGCGAATTGCGCACGGATAAAGGCGCCGCTTTCGACAGGGAAATCACCCTGAATGTGACCGGATTGAAGCCTCAGATCAGTTGGGGAATATCGCCGTCGCACACCATTGACCTGGACGGCCGCGTGCCGCTTTCGGAACAGGATATGGTTCGCAAAGACAAGGACGCTTTTGACAACGCTCTAGCATACATGGGCTTGGAACCCGGACAGAAATTGGAGGGAGTCTCCATTGACCGCGTGTTCATCGGCTCTTGCTCCAACGGCAGGCTTTCCAACCTGCGGCGAGCGGCGGAAGCCGTCAAAGGCAAAAAAGTCGCCCCCCATGTGGAAGCGTGGGTCATCCCCGGTTCGGAACGAACCAGAAAAGAAGCGGAAGCTCTGGGTTTGGACGCCGTTTTCAAAGAAGCGGGGTTTATGTGGGGCGCGCCGGGCTGTTCTCTCTGCGCAGGCAGCAGCGGCGAAAAAATAACCCCTTACAGCAGGTGCCTCTCCACCAGCAACCGCAACTTCATAGGCCGTCAGGGCCCCAATTCTCGGGTGCATCTCGTGGGGCCGCTCACGGCCGCTTATGGAGCCATAGCTGGAAAAATCACCGTGGCGGGGAGGATGGAAGCATGAGAAAAATACAAATCATCACAAGCCCTGCCGTTCCGTTACTGATGCCGAACATCGACACGGACATCATTGCCCCCATGAAGCGTATTCTGGCGAATTACAACGACATCGGCAAATACGCCTTCGAACCGTTCCGGTTTGTAGGCGGCGACGGTGACAAGGGCGCGCCGAATCCCGATTTTCCTTTCAATCAACCCGCTTACCAAAACGCGGAAATTCTCATAACCGGCGAAAACTTCGGCTGCGGCAGTTCACGCGAATCGGCGGCTCAGGCCATAGCGGGTATGGGAATTTCCTGCGTCATCGGCAGCAGTTTCGGCGGCATTTTTTTCAAAAACTGTTACCAACAGGGCATCCTTCCCATCTCGTTACCGGCAAAAGCAGTAAACGCCATGGCGGCGGAGTGCGGCGCCGGAAATTTCGTGGTGGATTTGCCCGCCCAGACCATAACCACGCCGGGCGGGACTGTCACCAGCTTCACCATAGAAACGCTGCGCAAAGAAGCCCTGCTTGAAGGGCTTGATGACGTGGGCCGGACCCTGAAACAAAAAGATACCATCGACCAATTTGTAGCGCGCGACAAGGTCACTCGCCCCTGGATCTATAACAGAGCCTGAAAAGGGAGAAAAAGATATGGAATCAATGGCAATAGTGTTGTTGATAGCATTCGTTCTCGTCATCGCGTTGGGCTTCATCACAAAAATAAATACGGGTTACTGGGCGCTCGCCGCGGCATACATTCTAGGTTGTTTCGTCATGCAAATGCGGCCGGGAGCGGTGCTGGCCTTATGGCCGCTGAACATCTTTTTCGTCCTTGTGGCGGTGTCGCTTTTTTACAACTTCCCCATCCAGAACGGAACGCTGGAAAAAATGGCGCTCAACATTCTCAAGCGCTTCGAAAAATCGGCCCGGATGCTGCCTTTCGTCTTTTTCTTCGCTTCCGCCGTCACCTCCATGATAGGCGCCGGCTTTTACAGCGTGATGGTCCTGATGTGCCCACTGGCCTTTCTGGTGTGTGAAAAAGCATCCATCAGCAAAATCCTTGGCGGCATAGCGGTCATGCTGGGTTCTCTCGCCGGCAGCGGCTTCATCACCAGTCCCACCGGCATAGTGGCCATGAATCTGATCGGCAGCTCCGGCTATGCGGAACAGGCGACAACATACGCGCTGTACAAATGGGTCTTTTGCGGCATCGTGGAATTCGTGCTGCTGCTTATCTTCTACCTCTCGCTCGGAGGCTACAAGATCACGACCGAAGGGATGACCATTGAACAGCCGGAACCATACACCAAGCAACAAAAACAAAGTATGGGGCTGATTCTTGTCTTCATGGCCTGCATGATTCTGCCTTACCTGCTCAGCACTTTTTTCCCCGGCAACCCGGTTTTCACCTCCGCCAGAAAATCCGTCGACGTGAGTTTCGTCTCCATCATCCTGGCCATCACGGCTACCTTTCTGAAACTCGGGGACCCCAACAAAGCGCTGGCCAAAGTGCCCTGGGGCGTCATCATCATGATTTCCGGCGTGGGTATTCTGGTAAGTCTGGCGGTTAAGGCCGGCACCATCACCATGTTGACGAAAATGGTCAGCGCCTCGGGCAACAGCACTCTGGTAGCCGCCTTTATGGGCATCATCGCCAGCTTCATGTCGCTGTTCAGCAGCACCACCGGCGTCGTCTACCCCACTCTCTATCCGGTTGTGGGAAGCGTTTCCCAGGCCACCGGTGTATCAGCGCCCTTTCTCTTCTCCGTCATCGCCGTCTGCTCCGGCGTATCGGGCTTCTCTCCATTTTCTTCCGGCGGCGCGCTGATGCTGGGCACTATCACCTCCGAAGAAGAAGCCAAGAAAATGTATCCTAAACTGCTGGTCTTGCCCTTCGTCTGTCTGGTGATACTGCTGATTATAATTGTGGCGTTAACGCCGATCTTGGCCTGACACCCTTCTCTGCCATAGAAAAGGCCCTCCGGTCTTCACCGGAGGGCCTTTGTATACGCGACGGCGCGCATTTATTTCGAAAGTTTGAACACGTAGGCCTTTTTAATCACCACCGGCTCTCTGGGCACGTCCTGCTGCCCCGCGCGGTTGCCCGTGGGCACGGCCTTGATGGCGTCGACCACGCTTGTGCCGTCCACCACCTTGCCGAACACGCAATAGCCCCAGCCGTTGGGGTTGGGAGCCTTGTAGTTCAGAAAGGCGTTGTCTACCACGTTAATGAAAAACTGGTTGGTGGCGGAATGCGGGTCGCCGGTACGGGCCATGGCGATGGTGTAGCGGTCGTTCTTCAGCCCGTTGTCGGCTTCGTTGCGAATGGGCGCTTTGGAGGGGCGCTGGCTCATATCCTGGTCAAAACCGCCGCCCTGAATCATGAACCCTTTGATGACCCGGTGAAAAATGGTGCCGTCATACGCGCCCGCCTGTACGTACTGCAAAAAATTGGCAACGGTGCGGGGGGCTTTGTCCGGGTACAGCTCAATAACGATATCGCCTTTGCTGGTCTCCATTTTGACCAGGCTGCGTTCGGCCGCATGGGCGGAAACGGCGCCCACGGTCAGCACGGCGGCCAGAACAAGGCCGCGAAAAATCCATTTGCGCATACAATCCTCCTGAGCGGCATGACAAACCGCGAGGGGCACCATAGCCGAAACGCCTTTCACTATCAATGGGCAGTGCCTGGTTTACGGGGTGAGCACATCAAATTTTGTTGTGTCGCAAGGCCTTGAAAGGCACTGGATCCCCGCCTGCGCGGGGATGACGTGTGTTGGAAGCGTCACTACCGGTAAAGGCAACCGTCATTCCCTGCGGAGGCAGGGAATCCAGGCCGCTTCTGCGCGGGTTGCAGGCGAACAAAGCGGGTGGTAGGGTTCCGTACGTACATATTTCCGCGCCGGAGAAACCATGTTCCGTACTCGCCCGTTCTTCCTCGCTTTCTTGTTCATTCTGCTTTTCGCCCTTCCCGACGCCGCCCTTGCGCGACAGGAAACGACCGGGGCGCGGAACGTCCCGGCGGCGCAGCAGCCCGAACGCGACCCGCGCTGGGCCGTGCCCTACCCTCTTCCCGGACTGCCCAACCTGCACAAAGTCGATGAAAAATTGTACCGCTCCGCCCAGCCGGAAAAAAACAGCCTGCCCAGCCTGCAAACGCTGGGCGTCAAAACCGTCATTTCTCTGCGCAAGACGGATAAAGACAGCGCTCTGTTGAAAGACAGCGGCATCGAGCCGGCGCAGCTCGGCGTGAACACCTGGAGCATCAACGATGCCGTGATCATCGCCAATTTGCGCGCCATTCGCGCGGCCCAGGCCAAAGGCCCCGTGCTGGTGCACTGCCGCCACGGCGCGGACCGCACCGGCCTGACTATCGCCATGTACCGCATGGTTGTGCAGGACTGGTCCCGCGAAGACGCACGGCGTGAAATGCTGGAAGGCGGCTACGGGTTTCACTCCATCTGGAAGAATATCACCAACTATATCGACACGGTAAACATTGCAGTAATCAAAACCGCAGTTATGCAATAGCGAATGGGTCAATTTACCGTTAGCGCCTCCTGCTTGCTTGACTAATATAGGGCACGGGAGCTATACAAAAAAATCCTCCTTTAATAGGGGGAGTTACACAAGTGGCACACTGCCCTGCGGATAGCTGATCTTTGGTCTAAGGAGCCTGCCCCATGCATCGCAGAGATTTTCTGAAACTTGTTGGGCTTACCGGCGGCGCCGCGACCCTGGCGGCAACGGGCGTGGCCCAGGCCGCATCGGGAGCAGGCGTTGCGCCCAACCCCGCCGCCATCGGCGTACTGCACGATTCCAGCCTGTGCATAGGCTGTCGCCGCTGTGAGGCGGCCTGTGCCGAAGTCAACGCGCGGCCCGCTCCCAAAACGCCGTTTGACGACCTTTCCGTGCTGGATAAAAAGCGCCGCACCTCCGTCGACAATTATACTGTCGTCAACAAGTACCAGCCGGGCGGCGCCCGGCCCATGTTCCGCAAACAGCAGTGCAACCACTGTCTGGAACCAGCCTGCGCCTCCGCCTGTTTCGTCAAAGCGTTCCGCAAGAACGAAGACGGCTCCGTCACCTATGACGCCTCGCTGTGCGTGGGTTGCCGCTACTGCATGATCGCCTGTCCTTTCAACGTGCCGGCCTATGACTACAACAAGGTGCTCTACCCCCTGGTGCACAAATGCACCCTGTGCGAGCCGCGCCTGTTGCAGGGCAAGCTGCCCGGCTGTGTGGAGACCTGTCCCACCGGCGCGTTGCTGTTCGGCAAACGCCTTGAGCTGTTGCAGGTCGCCAAAGACCGCATCGCCCAAAACCCCACCCGCTATGTGAACCACATCTATGGCGAATCGGAAATGGGCGGCACCAACTGGCTGTATCTTTCGCCCGTGCCGCATGAACAGCTCGGCCAGCCCGTTCTGGGCAAAGCTTCCGTGCCGGAACTGACCGCCGGGGCGCTGGGTTCCGTGCCCATGGTGGCGGGGCTGTGGCCCGTGTTGCTGACCGGGGCTTACGCCATATCCAAACGTAAAGAAAAAGTCTCCGCCGAAGAACGGGCGGAAGCGGTTCGCGAAGCCGTCGAACAGACGGAAGAAAAGGCCGCCCAGGCGCTCAGCGCGGCGCTGGCCAAGGCGGGCAAAGACAAGGAAGCGGCGCTGGCCAAAGTGCAAAAAGAGCAGGAAGCCGCCCTGAAAGCCAAAGAAGAGGCCGTGGCCGAACTTGAAGCGCTGAAAGCGGAAGCGGCCAAGCAGGCGGAAAAACCGGAAAAGCTTAAAAAAACCGACACTGACGCAAAAAAAGCCGCCGCTCCCAAGGCCAAAGCGCCGGCCCCCAAAAAGCCGGCCGCCGGTGAGGAGGATGCCTGATGCGCGCCGCTTTGCAAACCATCATGACGGCAATTAAATCCATACCGTCCATCCCGCGCACCCCGGCCAACATCCTGACCCTGGTCATTCTGGCCGTGGGCCTGGTGATCACCGTGCTGCGCTTCACCATCGGCCTGGGTGGGGTCACCAACCTTGACGACAACAACCCCTGGGGCATCTGGATCGCTTTTGACCTGCTCTGCGGGGTGGCGCTGGCCGCGGGCGGGTACACCACCTCGGCCTCCTGTTATCTTTTCGGCCTCAAGCGCTATCATTCGGCCGTGCGGCCCGCCATCACCACGGCTTTTCTGGGCTATCTCTTCGTGGTCGTGGCGCTGCATTACGACGTGGGCCAGCCCTGGCGGCTGGTGTATCCGATATTTCTCTCGCAGGGCACTACCTCGGTCCTGTTCGAAGTGGGCCTGTGCGTGTTCATCTATCTGACCGTGCTCTTCATCGAATGGACCCCGGCGGCCTTTGAGTGGCTGGGGCTGAAATCCATCCGCAATTTCGTGATCAAACTGACGCTGCCCCTGACCATTCTGGGCGTCATTTTGTCCACCATGCACCAGTCCTCTTTGGGCGCGCTGTTCCTGACCAGCCCCGGCAAGCTGCACCCCTTGTGGTATTCCTCGTTCCTGCCGGTGTTCTTTTTTGTCTCCAGCATGTTCGCGGGCCTGTCCATGGTCATTTTCGAAGGCATGCTGGCGCACAAGGGCCTGCACCATAAAATGGACGAGCATCACCTGCACGCCGCGCACGAGGTGGCTTTCGGCTTCGGCCGCGGGGCTTCCTTCATCATGGCCGGGTACCTGTGCATGCGCGTGTTCGACCTGGCCATGAACAACAACTGGGGCTATCTCTCCACCGGCTACGGCGCGCTGTATCTCCTGGAACTCGTCGGTTTCGTGGCCCTGCCCGCCCTGCTGTACGCCATGGGCACTCGCGAGAAGCGCCTCGGCTTCATTCAGGCCGGGTCGGTTCTAGCTATCGCGGGCATCATTCTGAACCGCTTCATCATCTGCCTGGTGGCCTTTAACTGGCAGCTGCCTTCCGACGAACGGTATTTCCCCAGCCTGATGGAATTCGGCATCTCCATCTTCGTGGTCACTTTGATCATCACCGCGTACCGCATCGTTTGTTCGCTGATGCCGGTGCTTTACGAGCACCCTGAATATCGCGAAACGCATTAGGAGAATGTTATGGACGGCGTCTTTTACTCCCTGCAGGACTTCATGCTGCACACCAAGACCATCACCTATGTGCTGATGGGCGTCGGGCTGGCGGCTCTGGCCTGCTTCTGGCTTTTTCTGAGCGACCGCGACGAGGACATCAGGAAATTTTAGGAGAACGCCATGCAAGCTTTTCTGTCCGGACCCGGCCTTGTGCTGTCGCTGCTCGTCTTTTTTGGCGGGCTGATCTGGCGGTGCGTGTGGTATGTGCGCGGCCTTGACTGGCAGCTCGACAGGGTGGCCTACCGCCCCTTTCTGAACCTGGGGCTCAAAGGCGCCGTCCACTCCGTGTACCGCTGGCTTGTGCCCTACGGCACGCACGGCTGGCGCTCGTCCCCGTTTTTCACTCTCTGTACCTTCGTGTTCCACCTCGGCGTCATCTTCGTGCCGCTCTTTTTGCTGGGGCACAACACGCTGCTGTACCAGGCGATCGGCTTTTCCCTGCCCTCCATGCCGCAGGGCCTGGCCGACATACTGACCATCGCCACCCTGGCAGCCGCCCTGGGCATCGTTTTGCGCCGCCTGACCCTGCCGGAGGTGCGCATCATGACCACCCGGCAAGACTGGGCCGTACTGGCGCTGGTGCTTGTACCTTTCATCACCGGTCTTTTGGCGGTTTCAAACGCCCCCGGGTATGATTTCTGGCTGATTCTGCATATGCTGAGCGGTGAGGTGATGCTTATCGCGGCCCCCTTCACCAAATTGTCGCACATCGCGCTCTTTTTCATGTCGCGCGGGCAGCTTGGCATGGATTACAGCATCAAACGCGGCGGCCGGTTCCGCGGTCCCTGTTTCCCCTGGTAAAAGGAGCTTCCCATGCCTGAAGGCATTTTGTGCAACAGAACGCCCATAAATAGCGAAGAAGCCCTGAAAGCCCTCCTGGCGGACAAGGGCGGCAAACAGTATTACGCGGAAATGGAAGAGCTGGATGTGGATACGGAAGCCCTTTGGGCTGCCGTCCAGAAATCTTGCAAGTCGCGCACCATGACCTGGCTGGAAATTTGCGCCCGCTGCGGCATGTGCGCCGACAGCTGTTTTTTCTACCGCGTTTCCAACCGCGACCCGAAACAGGTTCCGGCATATAAAATCCAGTCCACCCTCGGCGAGATCGTGCGCAAAAAAGGCAAGGTCGACGGCGCGTTCATGCGTAACGCCATGGAAGTCGCCTGGGCCAAATGCACATGCTGCAACCGCTGCGGCACCTATTGCCCCCACGGCATCGACATGGGGGTCATGTTCAGCTATCTGCGCGGCCTTCTCTTTTCGCAGGGCTTTGTGCCGTGGGAACTGAAGATCGGTTCCGGCATGCACCGGGTGTACAAAGCGCAGATGGACGTCACCAGCGAAGACTGGGTGGACACTTGCGAATGGATGGTTGAAGAAAACTGCGAGGAATGGCCCAAGCTAGAAATTCCCGTGGATGTTGAAAACGCGGATATCATGTACACCCTGAACGCGCGCGAACCCAAGCACTACCCCGAAGACGTGGCGGAAGCCGCCATTTTGTTCCATATCGCGGGCGAAAATTGGACCGTGCCCAGCGAAGGCTGGGAACAGACCTCTCTGGCCATGTTCGCCGGCGACTGGGAAGCGTGTAAAAACAACGTGCTTAACGTGTACGGAGCCATCGAACGCCTGAAGCCCAAGCGCGTCATCGGCACCGAATGCGGCCACGCCCACCGGGCCACGGTCATTGAAGGACCGTACTGGGCCGGGCGGCCCGACGGCCAGCCTCCGGCGGAATACATCCATTACGTGCAATGGCTGGCCGAAGCTTTGCGCACGGGCAAGCTGAAAATCGACCCGGCCAAACGCATCAAAGAACCGGTCACGCTGCAAGATTCTTGCAACTATGTGCGCAACCACGGCCTGGCGAAATACACCCGCGAGATCATCAGCTATATTGCTGACGATTTTCGCGAAATGTGCCCCAACCGCGAAGACAACTACTGTTGCGGCGGCGGCGGCGGGTTGAACGGCATCGGCAAGTTCCGCAAACAGCGCAACCAGGCTTTGATGACCAAACGCGACCAGATTCTGGCCACCGGGGCCAAAATGGTCATCGCCCCCTGCCACAACTGCTGGGACGCCATTCGCGACCTGGAAGAAGAATATGAAATCGGCATCAAGTGGTCCTTTCTCAAGCCGCTTATCCTCAGCATGGTCATTGTGCCCGAGAACCTGAAGCCGCAAGAAGAGGAAGACGAAGGCGGCGACGAATAACCGCCCCGCCATTAGCCATGAAATTTACGACCCGCAGCCGCTACGGCACCCGCATGCTTCTGGATGTCGCCCTCCATGAGGAAGGCGGGCCGGTCTCACTTCGCGACATTGCGAAGCGTCAGCACATTTCCATGAAATACCTCGAAAAACTCAGCAGCATTTTGCGCCGGGCCGGGTATATAGAAAGCATCGCCGGTTCGCGCGGCGGGTATCGCCTGCACAGGGACGCTTCAAGTATCCTCATGGGCGACGTGGTCTTTTTGCTGGAAAACGGCGAGCAATCCGTACTGACCCTTGACGTGCCGGACAACTGCGAGCGCGTGGATACTTGCACCACCCGGTCCATCTGGGCCCGGGCCCTGCATGCCATGCGCGATACGCTGAACGCCGTTTCTTTGGAAGACATGCTGCGCGATGCCTGTTTTTGCCCGGAAACACCCGCACCGCCCCAACAACAGATAACCGGGCCTAGCGGAGGGAAACTGCCATGCCTTTTGTGAACATCAAGGTTACCGGCGGCAAAGAAGCTCCCACTCCTGAACAGAAGGCCGAACTGATCAGAAGGGCCACCCAGATGCTGGTCGATGTGCTGGGCAAAAACCCGGCCACCACCGTGGTCATCATCGACGAGCTGGATATGGACAACTGGGGCGTGGGCGGTGAGAGCATCACCGTGCGCCGCGCCAAAGCGGCGGCCGAAGCAAAACGTTGAAAAAAGCCCTCTCCGGTTTGGAGGGGGCTTTTTTGCTTTTCATTTCCATCTGTTACTTTCGTAAATCTTCCACCAGCCCTTCCATCTTACGGGTCAGCGCCGTCAACTGGGACAGCGCCTTCACCGACTGGACCATGGTTTCAGCCGTCGCTTCCGCGGTGGCCTGCACGGCTTCGGTGTTGCGGCTGATTTCGCGGCTGGCGGCGGACTGTTCCTCCACCGCTGCGGCGATGGCCCTGACCTGGCCCGCGGTCTCATCTACTATGGCCACGATTTCCTGCAGCGACGCCCCGGCCGTTTCCGCCAGATCCTTGCTGCGTTTGACGGAAAGAGCGGCCGCGCCCATATCCTGAATGCTGGAAGAAGCATCGCTTTGAATGGCGCCCACGGCTTCGCCCACCTGGTGGGTAGCCTGCATGGTTTTTTCCGCCAGCTTGCGGACCTCGTCGGCAACAACCGCGAAACCGCGGCCGGCATCCCCGGCGCGCGCGGCTTCAATGGCAGCGTTCAAGGCAAGCAGGTTGGTCTGGTCCGCTATATCCGTGATAATGCCCAGAACCTCGCCGATGCCCTCCGCCCGGTTGCCCAGTTGGGTCAGATTCCGTTGCAGTTTATCCGAAGCCTCGCTCACAATTGTGATGGAACCGAGCACATCACGCACCACCGTAGAGCCGGAAAGGGCCTTTTGCCGCGCTTTTTCCGATGAATCCGCCGCAACGCCGGCGTTGCGCGCGGCATCAAGCACCGTTTCATTCATCTGGCCCATGGCCGTGGAAGTTTCGCTGGCGCGGGCGCGCTGGCTTTCCGCTCCTTTCGCCGCGTTGTCCACCTGCTTTTGCAAGACGCCGCAACTGGCGGAAACATCCCTCATAATGGCCGTGACCTGGTCGGCGGCCTGCTGCATGCCTTCGCGTTTGGCTTTTTCAGCCTTAACCAGAGCTTCTTCCGCCTGCTGCGTGGCTGTTTTGGCTTTTCCCGTCTGCAGGGCGGCTTCGCGCGAATTGCTTTCCGCTTCCGCGATCATGCTCTTCAGTTTCGTCACCATGGTGCTCAGAGCAACGGCGAGCTTGCCCAACTCGTCATTGCGTTCAAGAGTCAGCGTCTGGTTCAGGTCGCCGGCGGCCACGGCCTGCGCAAAATGCACCCCCTTGTTGAGGCTGGTAATGACCGCCCGCACCAGCAGGGAGATTATGATTATGGTCAAAAGGATGGTTATGCCGCCGGTCAGCAGGCTAACGGTACGCAAATGGCCCACCGGCGCCAGCATTTCAGACTCCGTGCCGGAAATGGCGACAACCCAGCCGGTAACGGGTTCTTCAAAAAAACTGCACAGTTTGCTGGTGTCGCCCCAAGCGTAAAAGAACGAGCCGGTCTTTTCCCGCGCCACCCGCTGAATCACGGGGTTTTCGCGTCCTTCCTTGCTGCTGATCAGCTTGTTGTCAGGATGAATGATCACGTTGCCTTCGCGGCTCAGAACAAAAGCGTACCCTTCTTTGCCCAGCCGCACCGGCGTGACGTACTGCTCCGCAAAAGGAGGAATATCTATGGCCCCGTACAGCACGCCCGCGACTTTCCCATCCACGGTGATGGGTACGGACATGGCGGTGAACGGCTTGCCGGAAATGGAGCTTACGGCGACGGAAGCGATGAACGGCCTGCCTGCCATGGCGTTTTTAAAATAATCCCGCTCGCCGAGGTTGGTGCCCACGGCGCTCGGCGTGCTGTTGGCCAGGGTCACCCCGTTGGGGGTAAGCACGCCGATACGCTGGAACAAGGGGTATTGCCGACGCATCCGCTCCAGGTCCTCATTGGCCGCTTTCTGCTCTTCCGGTGTGGCCCCCCCCTCCAGCAAAGCCACGACGCTGGGGCGCAGGGATACAGCGCCCAGCGCTTTATGCGTGTCGGAAAAAACCATGCCTATGATCTTGGTCAGCCCTTCGCCCTTGGCTTTGGCTTCGCGCACGGCCGCTTCGCGCAATGCGTCTCCCGCCGACCTGTAGGATAACGCGCCCGACACCCCCAGACCGATAACAACCACGGCGATGATGGGCACCAACAGTTTTACGCCCAACGTCCATTGCCTTTTCATGAACTTCCCCCAAGCTCTCACGTAAAACGCGCGGTTACAGTATTAATCGCAGCTATTTATTCAGTGTAACTCAATTATTGATTATAAATAGTCATGTCAATATTTTTGTTGCATATGACATGGCATATAAAATAAAGAATCGTTTTTTTTGTAAATACCGTCCCGATAAATATATTAGGGGCTGTCCTAGATAAGGCTAATCGTCTAGGATTCTCCCATGAGGAAAAGCCGTCTCAGCAAATACAAACAGAATAAGCTGTTGGAGTTGTTCATAGCGGGTGCAACCGCTCGGACAACAGCTTCCTTGGTTGGCGT
>JAVBNL010000031.1:0-80228 GCA_031551515.1 Desulfovibrionaceae bacterium | reverse complement strand
CCCGCCTGGGCCAAAGCTTCCAGGCTGGCCGTATCCACGGCGCATTCCGCCAGCCACATGCCTTCGGGCTTGCGGCCGAAGCGGGCTTCAAAATCCGCCACGGCCCAGAGGACTTCCAATTCTTTGTCCAAAGGGCTTGCCAGCGGCATGATCAGGTGGTGATAGACCTGGGCCATGGCGTTGCCGTGGCCCCAGCGCCGCAGCGACACGGCGTCGGCTTCCAGAATGCGGGCGTAAACATCGGGGGCGTGGCGCCGCATCCAGGTCATCAGGGTGGGCCCCACGTTAAAGCTCATCCATTCATAACAGTTGAGCAAGTCGGTGATGCGCCCGTCGGAACCCAGCCGCCGGGCCCAACCCATGGGGCCGTAACTTTCGGCCGTGATGCGCTCGTTCCAGTGGCGCATGGGCGCGGCGGAAGGCTCGATAAGGATGCGCCCCAGCCAGGGGTCTTCGCGCGGGGGCTGATAACAATGGCCGTGGATGCAAAACTGACGGGAAGGAACGGGCATGAAACCTCCGGTACGCGGCTTGCGCTTCTTACCGCTTGTAGCGCAAGCCCGCTGCCGGAGCAAGTTTGAGCATCCGGAGCAGAGCCCCGGATGCTTCTTATTTCATCGCTTCGGGAAAGACTTCTGCGGCCAATTGGCGCAGCAGATACTTCTGCACCTTGCCGCTGGCGGTCAGGGGGTATTGTTCCACCATGTGCACGTGGCGCGGCACCTTGTGCCAGGCGATGCGGCCGCGGCAAAAATCGCGCACGTCTTCGGGCAGAATTTCCGCGCCCGGCCGGGGGATGATGAACGCCCCAACCTCTTCGCCGTATTTACGGCTGGGAACGCCGACCACCTGCACGTCCATGACCCCGTCCATTCCGGACAGAAACTCTTCGATTTCACGAGGATAAATGTTTTCACCACCTCGGATGATCATGTCTTTAATACGGCCGGTAATGACCAGATAGCCTTCTTCATCCATCACGCCCAGGTCACCGGAATGCAGCCAGCCGTCCGGGGTGACCGTGGCGGCGGTTTCAGCGGGCATGTTGTAATAGCCCTTCATCACGTTATAGCCCCGGCACATGACTTCGCCCTGTTCACCGCGAGGCACTTCTTCGCCGGTTTCCGGATCGGCCACGATGACTTCGATGCCCGGCATGGATCGGCCCACGGTACTGACCTTGCGGACGAACTCTTCATCCACGTGGGTCTGGGTCATGACCGGCGAACCTTCGGTCAGGCCGTAGCAGATGGTCAGCTCCGTCATGTTCATTTTCTCAATGACCCGGCGCATCAGCGGCTCGGGGCAGACGGAACCGGCCATGATGCCGGTGCGCAAGGACGAAAAGTCTATGCGGTCAAAAATTCTGTGTTCCAGAACGGCGATGAACATGGTGGGCACGCCGTAGAGCGCGGTGCAGCGCTCTTCTTCAATCGAGGTCATAACATGTACGGGGTTGAAGGCCTCAAGAATAATCATGGAAGCGCCGTGGTTCACGCAGGCCATGACCCCCAGCACGCAGCCGAAGCAGTGGAAGAGCGGCACCGGCAGGCAGACCCGGTCCTTGGGCGAAAGCGCCTGGTGATAGCCGATCCAGTAGCCGTTGTTGCCGATGTTGATGTGAGTCAGCATGACGCCTTTGGGAAAACCCGTGGTGCCCGAGGTGTACTGCATGTTCACCACGTCGGAAGGCGAAATGGAAGCCTTGCGCTCTTCATACGCCGCGTCGGAAGTCATGACGGCCAGGCTTTTCACTTCAGGGATGGAATACATGCCCCGGTGTTTTTCCACGCCTAAAAAGATCACCCGCTTCAGATGCGGCAGGGTCGGCGAATTAAGCTCGCCGCGCGGCTGCATGCGCAGCTCGGGCACGATTTTGTGCACGGTCTGCAAATAATCGTGATCGCGAAAACCGTCGATGACCACCAGGTTTTCCGCCTCCGAATGCTGGAGCAGGTATTCGACTTCGCTCTCGCGGTAGCTGGTGTTCACGGTAAGCAGCACGGCGCCGATGCGGGCTGTGGCGAACATAAGCCCCACCCAGAACGGCACGTTGCTGGCCCAGATGGCGACCTTCTCGCCCTTTTTAATGCCGAGGCCCATCAGGCCTTTAGCCAGAACGTCCACTTCCTCGCCGAATTCTTTCCAGGTCAGGCGATAATCGCGGTCCACATACACCAGGGCGTCGGTATCCGGGGTTTTGGCAATGGTACGGTCAAGTATCTGCCCCAGCGTCATTTCTTGTAAAACAAAAGGTTCTTGGTACATGAGAGCCGCCTTATGCCGGATGGTAGAAGGTCGCGTAAATGGTGCAGGGCTCGCCCTCCGCCGCGCCGACGTAATGGGGCACGATGGAGTTGTAATAGGCCGTGTCGCCGGGTTCAAGAATGCGGCGCTCGTTGCCGTAGATCACCAGCAGCTTGCCGCTGGAGACTATAATGTATTCTTCGCCCTGGTGCGAGGAAAGTTTGATGTCTTCTTCCGGCTCGGGCAGCACTTCGATGAAAAAAGGCTCCATGTTGCGGTCGACCTTGCCCTTGCCCAGCGAATAATAGCGGTACAGAGTCTGGCGGCCCTGAGCGTGCTGCATGGTCAGGTCGGCTTCGCGGGCGTGCCGGTGCACGATGATGGGGTCCTGACAGGCTACGTCGTCCATGAAGGTGCCCAGGCGCACGTGCAGGGCGTGGGCCACTTTCTGCAGGGGGCCGATGGAAGGATAGACGCTTTCTTCTTCAAGGGCGGTAAGAAAGGCGATGCTGAGGCCGGTGATTTCCGCCAGTTTTTCGCGGGTCATATCCTGGGCTTCGCGGAATTTGCGAACGCGGGAACCTATTTTTTCAAGAGCGGTCATGGGTATATCCTCCGCCGCGCATGCGCGGCATACTAAAATTCAAAAGGAAACAATCGACAACGGAAAGTTTTGGCGTGAGTTCGGCGGTCCGAGGGGCCTGCTTACGAAACGTAAGCGTTGTCTGCAAGCGGGCCGGGCAAAGAAAAAGCTAGCTCGCCGGGTGCAGACAGGGGCAACCCCCTGACCGCCAGCGTAGCAGCAGGTCGACAAGACCAGCGTGGCCGTTGCAAGCAACGGGCGCGGCAAAAGAAAAGAAAACGTGCATAGCCATATCAATTTCTACTAACAAAGCGCCCGGCCGCGCGTCAATACTTTTCACTCGCTTTTTTGCCCGCTTCGCAGCCGCGCGCGCACAAGCTCAACGGCAATGGGCAGGCAAGAAACGATAATGATGACGTAAATAAGCAAACTGAAATTTTTCTGCACCCAGGCCAGATTGCCCCAAAAGTACCCCGCGGGCGTAATCAGCCCCACCCACAAAAGGGCGCCGATGATATTGAAGCTGAAAAACCTGGAATAACGCATGGTTGCAACCCCGGCCACAAAGGGGGCAAAGGTACGCACAATGGGTACGAAACGGGCAAGGATAATGGCCTTGCCGCCGTGGCGCTCATAAAATTCCTGCGCCCGTTGCAGGTGTTTTTTATTCAGCAGCTTGTAATCGCGCTCAAAAACCGGCGGCCCCAAAAACCGGCCTACATGATAGTTGACCGCGTCCCCAAGCACGGCGGCCGCGAGGAGCACGCCCATCAACGCGAAAAGGTCCAGCTTGCCCGCGCCGGCCAGCATGCCCGAGGCGAACAGCAAAGAATCGCCCGGCAAAAAGGGCGTGACCACAAGGCCGGTTTCGCAAAAAACGATGAGGAACAAAAAGAGGTAGACCAGCGCGCCATACGCCTCAACCAGCTCGAACAGGTGCTTGTCCACATGCAGCAGAAAAGAAAGCACCGTAAAAAAAAGATCGCCGACTTGCCCGAAAACACCGGCAATTCCCGCTTCAATCATGCGTTATGCCTCAAAAAAATGTCCCGCGCCCAAAAACCGGCGCGGGACATACCCTATAGAATTTTCCGTTCCTGACAAGCCTTTATTCCGCTTTCCCGGCGCGCACCAGCAAAACCAGGGCGGCGGCCAGCAGCAGGCAGCCTTCCATCAGCATGAAGGCCATGTCGTACGAACCGCTGACCGGCTCGTTATCAATCAGAAAACCGATAAGCAGCGGCGCCACAAGGCCGCCTACCTGGCCGCCCGCGCTGATAAGGCGGCAGGCGGGCGCCAGGCTTTGCGCTGGCAACAGCTTCGCGGGCAGCGCCCAGAAAGGCAAAAGAAGCATGAAGATGCCGAAAGCCGTGGCCAGCGACAGATACACCAGGCATTCCGTTTCACCGGTGGCGTTATAGGCGCGCTGCAAAAACACCGCCCCCACCGCCCAGAACGCGGCGAGAAAAAGCCGCGTTGCGCCGCGAAAAGCTTTTTCGCACAACGGTTTTCCGAAAAACATGGCCACAAAGGCGGCGAAAAAGGGAATGCTCACTGCCAGCCCCATCTGTTCCGGGCTGTATTTGCGCACATCCACCAGATAGGACGGCAGCCAGGCGATAATGCCGCACAGGGCGAGGCTGAACACAAAATAGACCAGAACCAGCAGCAGCGCCTGCGGCCCTGCCGCCACCTCACGAAGCGACACGCAAGGCGGTTTGCATTCGTCGCCGCCGCCACATTCGGCCCGGATGCGCTGTGCCTCTTCCGGCGTCACGGCGGGATGGCCAGCGGGGCTGTCGTACAGATTTTTCCAGACGATCCAGGCCAGCGCTAGCCCAGGCAGCGCCGAAAAGAAGAAGGCCCCCTGCAAGCCCGCGTAATGCAGCAGGCTGATGAACACAACCGGCGCCAAAGCGGCGGCAAGCGGCGCGCAATATAAATTCGCGGCAACCGCGCGCGCCCACTCGTTTTTGGGCACCCAGGCGTCCATAAGCTTCCAATAGGCTGCGGGCGCCAGGGCGAACGTCGCGCCAAGCAGCAAACGCACGAGGCAAAGCTGGACGAAACCGGCCGCTATGCCGGTCAACGCGGTGAGAGCCGACCACAGCACCAGCCCCAGAGCCAGTGTATTTCGCGGGCGCAAACGGTTTGCCAGCACGTCGCCCAAAGGACGCAGCAAAAAAGCCCCCGCAAGAAGCGCGCTGAGAACCGCGCCCCGTTGCAGCGCCGTCATGGGAACCGCTCCGCCGAAAACCGGCAGCGCGACGGCCATAACCACTCTGTCGAAATAGCCGACTAGAAACGTGCTCCAGAGAATGATCAGCGTCGTGTTGCGAAACCGGCAAGCGTGTAGATACGCCATAGCCCCTCCCTGTCTGAGGGTTTTGCCCATAGACTATACGTATGTCTATCGCGAGAACACGTCAAGAAGCCGCTCTTGCGATTAACGCCGCTTCAGTATACATACAGATATTATGAAAATAGTACCTGATACGCGGTTCGCCCTTCGCAAGCGGCAGAGTTTACCGGAAGAGTTGGCTGCTGTGCTTAGCCGTCGCATTCAATCCGGTGAATTCATGCCCGGTGATGTATTGCCTTCGGAACAGGTGCTGGCCGACACCTTTGAAGTCAGCCGCACTGTGGTGCGCGAAGCGCTGGCCCGCCTGAAATATGAAGGGCTTATCCAATCCAAGCGGGGCAGCGGCCCCATTGTCTGCGAAGCCGGGCCGGCCCGCGGCTTCAGTTTGAACATTGAGGCCGAAGAAAGCCTGACTCAGGCGGAACGGCACCGCTTCTTCGAGTTCCGGATGATCATGGAAGGCGAAGCCGCCGCCCTGGCGGCGCTTCGCCGCACGCCGGAGCAATTGCAGACCCTTGGCGGATATATCGATCAAATGCAGCGCTCCATCAGGGGCGAGAGCACCAAAGAATCGGGTATAGAGCCCGACTATCTGTTCCACTGCCTGGTGGCCGAATCCGTGGGCAACGAATACCTCGGCGAATTCACCAAATATCTCTCCAGCAAAATCTGGCTGGGCGTCTACCGCGCCCGCTGGATGTCCAACCTGGTGAAGGCCACGGCCGAAGCCGTTCTGGAAGAACACCGGGCCATTTACGAGGGCATACGCGAGGGCGACCCCCACCGCGCCCGCGCCGCCGCCCAGCAGCACATGATGAACAGCGCCGCCCGCCAGAAAGTTATCTTGGACAAGCGCTTTTTGACCGGCACCTTTTCCTCCTGAAGCATATTCATTTGTTCGCAAATCGTTACGGAGCGGATGAACATCGGAAATGTTCATCCGCTCTGGCTTCGCCGATTATGCGGCTACCCGGATTGACACGGCGCCATTTTTGTCATATTTTTTGCTGAAAATCGGTTTATCATACAAACTTATTATTTTCGGTTTTTCCACTATTCATCATCTCTTTTATCACCCGGCTGCCTGGAGGAGCCAGCCACGCCCGCCATAGACATACTTATTACAAGGCTACGGACTGTCGATCCACATACGACAGCGCGACAATAGAGTGTAACCGCGAAGGAGCCGCTGCCCATGAACAAAAAGTATCTGTGTCTTTTCATCGCTTTGGCGGCCATGCTGGCCATCATCTTTCTCACCCCCGAAATGAAAGGCCTGCAACATGCGGGCAAAGTCGCTCTCGGCGTCGGCGTGTTCGCCATTATCGTCTGGGTTACCCAGGCTCTTGACGATGCCCAGAGCGGTTTCTGTATCGTCTGTTTTCTCGTCCTTTTCGGCGGGGCCAAAATAGGGCCGGCCTTTTCAGGCTTTGCAAGCACCGGCGTGTGGATCGTCGTGCTCGGCATGGTCATGGCGGCGGGCATGGAACGCAGCGGCCTCTCCCGCCGCATGGCGCTGAAAATGGTGGCCATGGCCGGGTCGTCGCCCGACCGCCTGTACTGGATGGTGGCGCTCATCACCCTGGTCATGACTTTCTTCATTCCCTCTTTGGGCGCGAAAACCTTGCTCCTGATGCCCATTCTGGCCCAGATGGGGCACGCTTTCGGCGTTGAAAAAGGCCAAAGCAGCCTGGTCAAAGGCCTGGTCTTTGTGGTGACCATCACCGGCACCATGTTCTGTATCGCCATTCTGACCTCCCACGCGGCCAACCCCATAACCGCCAACCTCTTGACCCAGGCCACCAAAGAAATGGTCAGCTGGGGTCAGTGGTTCTTCATCGGCGCGCCCCCGGCCTTTATCTGCGGCCTTTTGGCCGTGCCCATCCTGCGCTGGATGTGGCCGCCCGACGTCACCGACATCAGCGCCGGCCAAAACTATGTGCGGGGGGAACTGGAAAAGCTGGGCCCCATGACGACCATTGAAAAGTACACCCTGATCGTCTTTTTGCTGACTCTGGCGCTTTGGGCCACGGACGTTTTCCACAAGATCAACAGTACCTTGGTGGCCATGATGGCGGTCATCGCCCTTATCGCCCCCGGCCCGCAGCAGGTCATGACCTGGAAAGAAGCGGAAAAGAAAGTGCCCTGGAACATCTTCATCGTGTACGGCGCGGGTCTTTCCATGGGCGCGGTGCTGGTCAGTTCCGGCGCGGCCAAGTGGATTGCCGAAACGTTCTTCTACGGCCTTGTCGGCATTGACATGAAGCTGCAGGTCGTTATTTTCATCTGGTTGATGCTGGCCCTGCAAGTGCTCTTTACCGGTGCGGGCCCCAAGACCACGGCGCTCACCCCCGTCATCATCGCCTATGCCATTGCCACGGGCCTCAACCCCACGCCCTTTGTTCTGCTTGTGGGTATGAACATGCTGCACCAGTATCTGTTGCCGGTATCCAACCTGCCGAATATCATCGGTCTGGCGACTGAGGAAATTACGCCGAACGAGCTGATAAAAACCGGTGCAATAATGAGTATTTACGGCGCAGGGTTCATGACCGTCATGGTCTATACGTACTGGACCTGGATCGGCATGTTCAAATAAGCCGCGCGCGTGGCGCGCCCGGCAAGGAGAAAGCATTATGACGTATGTTACCAAGCTGACGCCCGAACAGCAGTCGTTTCTCACAAATCTTTTCGGGGAAAACGTCAGCTTCGACCCCAAAGTGCTGCGGGTTTACTCATCCGACGCCAGCCTGATCCAGGGTGAAGTGCTGGCCATGGTCCGCCCGCAAAACACCGCCCAAGTGCAAGAATTCATGCGCTGGGCCGATGCGGAAAAAGTCGTAGTCCATCCGCGCGGGCGGGGCACCAGCCTCGCCGGCGGGTGCGTGCCCACGCTGCCCGGCATTGTTGTCTCCATGCTCGGCATGGACAAGATTCTGGATATTTCCGTCACCGATTTCGTGGCCGAAGTGGAACCGGGCCTCTGTACGGCGACCTTTCAGGAGGCATGCGACAAATTGGGGGTTTTCTATCCCCCTGACCCGGCCAGCGGCAAAGCCACCTCCATCGGCGGCAACGCCGTGACCTGCGCCGGGGGCCTTCGCGCCGTGAAATACGGCGTCACCCGCGATTATGTGCTGGGCTGCGAAGTGGTGCTGCCCGGCGGCAAGCTGCTGAAACTGGGCGGCCGCACGCACAAGGATGTCATCGGCCTTGACCTGACCCGGTTTCTGGTCGGCTCCGAAGGCACGCTGGGCATTATCACAAAACTGATTCTGAAACTGCTGCCCCGGCCCGAATCATCCGCCTCCGTGCTGGCGGGCTATCCTTCGCTGGATGCGGCCCTCTCGAGCATGGGCAAAGTTTTCGCGGCCGGCATTCTGCCCGCGGCCGTGGAGTTTATGAACGAAACCGTGCTGGATATCCTGAAACAGACCGGCGAAGTGCCCTGGCCGGACACGGTCAATTCCCTCCTGCTCTTTCAGGTGGACGGCAGCAAAGACACCGTTCCCCTTGAAGTCGCCCGCCTGGGCAAACAGCTGGACGACACGCTGTGGCAGGCCCAGGGCGTGGGCACGGCGGAAGAGAACGTGCTCTGGTCGCACCGGCGCCGGGTTTCCGCCGCCTCGTACGTCATGGGGCCGGACCGCATCGGCGGCGACATGGCGGTTCCGCGCGGGCAGCTTTTGAATGCCGTGCGCCGTTTTGAAGCAATCGCCAGCAAAAACGGCAAGCGCCTGATCGCCTTCGGCCACGCAGGCGACGGCAATATCCACGCGAACCTGCATTACGACGCCTCCGACCCGGATGACGCCGAAAGAACGATGAAGACCCACCATGAGCTGGACGAGGCCGTACTTGAATTCGGCGGCAGCATTTCCGGCGAACATGGCGGCGGCTGCCTGAAAGATGTCGGCAGACAGCTGGGTGAAGCGGAACAGGCCATGATGCGCGCCGTGCGCAAGGTCTTTGACCCCAACGGCATCCTTAACCCGAACAAGGGGTATTGACGTGAAACGCGGCTGTACCCAATGCGGCGAATGCCTCAACGTCTGCCCGGTGTTCCAGCAGCACATGCGCGAGGAGTATTCGCCCAAAGGCAAGCGTTTGCTGCTGGAAAACGACGATCCGGAATATTCGTCCGACAAGAACGGCGGCCTGCCCTGGGAAGTGATGCGCGACCTCGCCCGGCTGTGCGCCGGCTGCGGCCGCTGTAAGCAGGCTTGCGCCCGCAAGCTTTCCACGGCCGACCTTTTGGCTGACGCCCGTTCGCGCCACCCGCACTGGACCCAGTATATGTGGGAGCTGTGGATCAAGCGCATGGGCCCGGTCTGGCCCACCATCGGGCGGCTGGCCTCCATGACGCCGGACGCGCTTATTCCCAAGATTCTTGAATCGTCCGTGGCGCCCGCCAAGGCGCTGATGAACCGCAAAGACATCCCCCTGTGGGGAAAACTGACCCGCGACCCGGATGTCGCCGTGGACACGGCAACGCCGGTGCTGCTCTTTTCCGGCTGCACCGCGAACAACGTGCGGCCCCAATGGACGGACAAGGCGAAGAAGCTGCTGCGGGCCTGGGGCTATACGCTCGCGGACGGCAAGGACTTCACCTGTTGCGGCGGCACCATGCATCACGCTGGGCAATACAAAACCATGAACGCCATGCGCCAGCACAACATCGCGCTTTGGCGCAAGCTGGGGCAGCCCCGCATCGCGGCGTTCTGCGCCTCGTGCCATCACGGCCTGGCGGAATACGCCGATACCACCCATGCGGACGCGCCTTTGCAGGGCGAAGAGGCGACGCTGTGGAAGCAACGGCTGACGCCGCTTTCCGCCCTGCTGGTGGGGGCAAAGCTTGAAGCCACCGCGGCCAAGCCGCAGATCTATGGCTATCATCAGCCCTGCCACTGGGAGACGGACAAGGATATGCCTTTTCTGGCGGGCATTTTCAGCGGCCAGAAAAAAGGGACCGGGCTGTGTTGCGGCATGGGCGGCATTTTGAAAATGACCGACCCGGATCTGTCCATGAACATGGCCAAAGCCTGCATGGAAGCGTTCCCCACGGCCGTTACCCAGGTTCTGACGGGTTGCTCGGGCTGCGCCATGCAGCTTGCGGCGGCGGGCAGGGCCGGTGTGGATGTGTTTCACTGGCTGGATGTGGTTACGGTATAACAGGGAAGCCCCGGCGCAAGCCGGGGCTTCTGTTTAAGAGTTATGCTCCCGGTTTTTTGGCGAGAGCGGTTCCGGTGAGAAATTCTGTTGTTTTTTTGAGTTAGTTGGTCCGCCTCCCCGGCGAGGCCAACTAAGAAAAGAGAAAAACAGAACTTCACACCGGGACCACTCCCGTAAACAGCCGGGAGCGCCGATCTTCACTCGCTGAAATTCCAGCGGAACCAAGCGAACAACACGTTGCCGTTGTTGTACGTGCCGGGAATATATACCGCCTGGATGTCGAATTGCTTGTACCCTATGCCCGCCATGGGCAAGGGCAGCGGCATCGGTATGTAATCATACTGTTCCCTGGCGGTGATGCCCAGGGTGAAGCCCCCGCCCAGGCGGAAACCGTCCGGTCCGAACGGGCGCCACATCTTCAAAAACCCGTACCCTACGATGGGTTCGAACTTGTTGTACGAATCCATAAAGCCCATGGCGTACAAAGCGTGCCAGTCGCCGTCCTCATCCACGAACGACTTGCCCAGCCCCAGGCCCCAGGGGTTCTCGTTATACCTGTCGATGTGCTTCTGGTCGTACATGGCCCGGTTGTGCCACGTGTACAAGGGCACATACAGATCATACGACGACGAGTGCCAGACCTGACTCAAACGCTGCTCAATGCGCTGCACCACGCCGGGCTTTTCGGGCTGCGCCTCGTCTTCCGCCGCGAACGCGCCGCAGGGAAAAAGCAGCAGTGCCGCAAGGCAAAAAACACCTATTCTTTGTTTACGCATCACAGTCATATAACCATACCGCCGGTTAAGGCGCCCTAAGGGAATTTTTACTGATATGGATATTACCGCATAGTTTCACAGCAAAGCAATATGATTTTTGACCTATAAATTTATCATGGGAAGCGTCATAACCGCGCCGGCACACTATTACTCTTGCCCGCGGAGCGCCCCTGTGCGAAACTGCGCGCCATGCGCCCGAACAAAGGACAGTTTTTCAACCGGGTTTACACCCTGGTCGCCACAATTCCGCCCGGCAAGGTCATGACTTACGGCCAAATCGCCTTGTGCCTGGGCGGCGTCTGTTCGCCCAAAATTGTAGGTTTTGCCATGAGCAGCGCCCCCGATCACCTGGGGCTGCCCTGCCACCGGGTTGTCAACAAAGCCGGAAAGATGGCCGGGGGGCATCATTTCGGCGGCGCCGCGCGACAACGCGAACTGCTGGAATCTGAAGGCGTGTTTTTTAAACCCGACGGCCGCATCGACATGGCTGCCAGCCTATTTTACCCTGACGCCGCGCTCTTTTTTCCCGAGGAATCATGATCGAAACCATACGCGAAAACATCCACAGAATTGAAGTGCCCCTGCCCGGCAGCCCGCTCAAAGCCCTGAACGCCTATTGCATTACGGGCGGGGACCGACACTTGCTGATCGATACAGGCTTTAACCGGCCGGAATGCCGCGAAGCGCTGGATGCGGGCCTGCGTGAACTGGGCGTGAACAAAGACCGCCTGGATATCTGCCTTACTCATCTGCATGCCGACCACTCCGGCCTGGCAGCCGGCCTTGCCGGACCGCAAACCGTCATCTGGTGCAGCGCGGGCGACGGCGCGGCCATCAACGCCTATGCATTGGAAAAAGACCACCACACACGCCTTGCCCGCCGCATGCTGCCGCACGGCTTTTCAACCCGGCAGCTGGACGATCTGGTGGGCGCCCACCCCGGCATACGCTTTTCGCCCCAAGCCCTTGATTTCACCGTGGTAAAGGATGGCGACGAGCTGCGCTACGGCGGCTATGTTCTGCGCGTCATCCGCGTGCCGGGACACACCCCTGACCAGATCGTGCTGTATGAGGCCGCGCGTAAACTGCTGTTCGCCGGGGACCATATCCTGGGCAACATCTCTCCCAATATCACCCGCTGGCCGGGGGTGCCCGATTCTTTGGGCAACTATCTCGGCAGCCTTTCGGCCGTATCCCGCCTGGATGTCGAACTGACGCTGCCGGGGCACCGCTCGCTCATCAAGGACACCCAGGGCAGAATCAAAGAACTTATGCAGCACCACGAGCGGCGGCTGGACGAAGTGCTGTCCATTCTGGCCAAAGGGCCGCTTAACGCTTATACCGTCGCTTCCCGCATGACCTGGGCCATGCGGTACAGCTCGTGGGAAGACTTTCCCACGCCGCAGAAATGGTTCGCCACCGGCGAAGCTCTTTCGCACCTGGACCGCCTGGTGACCCTGAACGAAGTGGAGGAACAGACGCAAGACGGTCTTGCGCTGTTCCTCCGCAAGTAGACGGCAAGGATTGATCAGCCGACGATTTTGTACTTGTTGATAAATTCCCAGTTCAGGGGGATGCCCAGGCCCGGCCCCTGCGGAATTTCCATCATGCCGTCCTTTATTTTCGGCGGCGAGACCATGATTTTGCGCCACAGGGGATCGCGCTTTTCATTGGCGAATATTTCCACCGGGCCGGCTTTTTCGCATACAGCCAGCGTGGTCAGCGAACCCTGCGGCTCTTCGTGGTGCCCCATGGAAACCCCGTGCTTCGCCGCGAAGCGGGCCACTCGCATCCAGCCGGTGATGCCGCCGACCAAGGTCATATCCGTATTGAGCTGGTCCACCGCGCCGTAACGCACCAGATCGCAGCTGCGGAATTCCGAAATGTCACCCTGGCCGCTGACGATGGGAATTTTCGATTCCTTGCGCACTTCCGCAAGCCCCGTCAGGCAATCATACCAACGCACCGGCTCTTCCAACCAGGCCAACCCCAGATCGGCCGCGTCCCTGCAGAACTTTTTGCTTTGGGCCACGGTCCAGCCCTGGTTCACGTCCACGGCCAGCAAAAAGTCCTTGCCCGCCGCTTTCCAGGCCGCTTCGATTCTGGCCACGTCCTGTTCGAAGGTGGCCCGGCCCACTTTCATCTTCAACCCGGCCACGCCGAAATCACGCAGGCTGGCCGCTTCATCCGCCGTACCCAGCGGGTCGTTATCGTGATAATAGCCGCCGATGCTGATGACCTTGATCCAGTCGCGCTTGGCGCCGCCCAAGAGCGCGTGCACCGGTTTTTTCTTCAGTTTTCCCAGCCCGTCCCACAAAGTCATGTCCACCAGAGAAAGCGCCTGCTGCTGTATGCCGTGGCGGCCCATATCAAGGTCCACCAACGCACGGTACCCCAAATCCACGGGCAGGTTCATCATGGCTTCATAAGCGGCCGCGATATCCTCGGGGCTATCGATGTCGCGCCCCACAAGCAGTTGCTGAAACTCGCCGTTGATCAGGCCGACGACCCGGGCCTGCTCCATATCTTCGTCGCCGCCGTAGGTTTCCGCCTTGGTGCCGTCTTCAAACACCGCGACCACGACGATGGTGTCGCGGTTGGTCACCTTGTACGTGCCGGCTCTGAACACCTCTTCCAGAGGATAGTGGATGGGAATTGCTTTGATCTCTTTGATACGCATGGGAAAACTCTCCGTTGAATTGTGGTTGCAATCCGCTCAGGCTAACTTTTGAAAAGAAGGTTCGGCAGCGTCATGACGATGGCGGGGAACGCGATGATAACCGCCAGCGCCGCCAGCAATACAAAGCAGAACGGTATAACCTCCGGTATGAGCTTGCTGAACGAGGTGTTTGTGACCCGCGCCGCCACATACAGCGTTGTGGCGACAGGCGGGGTCATCATGCCCACGGCCAGGTTGGCCACGACCACGGCCCCGAAAAAGATGGGGTCGATGCCGAACTGTTGCGAGATGGGAAACATGAGCGGCACCAGCAGCAAAATGCAGGCGGAACCGTTTTCGATCATGCCCGCGAACAGCAGAACGATGTTGCAGATAAGCATGAACATCAGCGGCGAAGCCACACTGACCAGGGCCGCTTCCGTCAGCATTTCCGGTATCTGCTCGCGCGAGAGCACCCAGCTCAGGCACGAGACGCCGCCCACCACAAACATGATGGTCGCCGTGGTCACGCTGCTGTTTAAAAAGATGCCGAACAGCCCTTTGAAGGTCAGGGTACGCAGTACAAAAAGCCCGACAAACAGCGCGTAAACCACCGAGACGCCCGCCGCTTCCGTCGGCGTGAACATGCCGCTGTAAATGCCGCCGAGAATGATGACGGGAATAAGCAGCGCCCACACGGCGTTTTTCAATGCGGTGAAGACGCGGGACAATGAAAACGAGGCATCGGTCAGGCCGTAGCCGCGTTTTTTGCAGATATACCATTCATAGGACATCAAAAACGCCCCGAACACCAGGCCCGGCCCGATGCCGGAAACAAGCAGCGCGCCGATGGACGTGTTGGTGACCACGCCGTAGACCACCATCAGGATGCTGGGCGGAATGAGCACGCCCAAAGGGCCGGAGGCGGTGATGACCGCGGCCGTGAAGTTTTTGTCGTATCCCGAGCGCTCCATCTCCGGCGCGACGACGGAGCCGATGGCCGCGGCCGTGGCCGGGCCGGAACCGGAAACCGCGCCGAAAAACATGCAGGCCATGGTAGTCACCAGGGCCATGGATCCGCGCACGTGTCCGACCAGGGCGTTGGCCAGATCCACAAGCGATTTTGAAACCTTGCCCGCAAAAAGCAGGTCGCCGGATAAAATGAACATGGGAATGGCCAAAAGCTCGAAAGAGCTCATGCCGCCGAACAGGCGCGGGGCGATGACCTGGGTGTAAAACAGCTCGTCCGCGGCCAGAAAATAGGTCACCACGGTCATGATCAGCGATATGGCAATGGGCACGCCCACGGCCGCGAAGACGATAAAGGATATAAGCAGCAGCATGGACATGGCTATTCTCCCGTCGCTTGCGCGGGTTGCGCCGCCAGGCGTTTCAGCAGCATTTCCAGGTTGAAGACGAGCATCAGGGCCGCGGCGACGGGGATGCAGAGGTAGAACAGGCCAAGGCTGACCTCGGGAATGCTTTCCGTGCTTACGTCCAGGTTTTTGAGCGCCCAGGGCGTGCTCACATACAGCAGGGTGCAGAAAAAGATCACGCTGATGCAGTCGGCCAATATGCCGCAGAACCGCGAAATCTTTCCTTTGACCGCCACCTCTAGAATATCCACGAAGATGTGCGAACGCTCCCGCACGGCCTTGGCGCTGCCGAACATGGCCAGCCAAACAAAGGCGTAGCGCGCGTATTCCTCGGTCCAGGGCATCGGTATTTTCAGCACAAAGCGGGTCAGAATCTGCAAGGTGATGCACAGCACAAGGAATGCGCAGGAAATGACGATGACCACGTTCACAATCTTCATCAGTCTGTCATTGAACGTTTCCAGCATGGACAAAACTCCCTTGAGGCTTGCCCGGCCGCCGTCACGCGGCCGGGGCGGGTTTCGCCGTGCTATTTCACAGCCTTGATCTTGTTGATGAATTCAAGCCAGTTGGGGAATTTCTGCTGAATGGGTTCCAAAGTGGCGCGCCACTTGTCCATGTCGCAGTCCGACACGGTGACGCCATAACCCTTGAGGGTGACAATGCCTTTCTTTTCTTCGTCCGCCATGTATTTGCGCTGCCACACGGCGGCTTCATAGGCGGCTTCTTTCAAGATTTTTTTCTGCTCGGGGCTGAGGCGGTCAAAAACCATCTTGCTGACGGAAAGGGGCTCAAGCAGATAGCCGAAGTCGTTCAGCACGATAAATTTCGCCACCTCATAGTGCTTGTTGCTCAGGATATTGCTGACGGATTGGGTCTGGGCGTCGATGGTGCCCAGTTGCAGGGCCGTATACACTTCGCTGAACGCCGTGGTGGTGACCACCGCGCCCATGGCCTTGCCCGCTTCGACATAGCTGGGGCCGGGCTGCACCCGCAGCTTCAGGCCTTTCATGTCTTCAGGATTTTTCACCAATTTGATGGAGTTGATATAGATGGTGCCCACGGAGCAGTAAGCCAGAACGCTGAGGCCCTTCTTTTCCAGCCTGGCATTGAGCTCTTCGCCCAGGGGGCCGTCCACGACCTTGTACAGATGCTCCCAACTGCGCATGAGATAGGGCAAGGCCAGCACGCTGACGAGGGATTCGTATTTTTCAAGCACCATGGTGTTGGTCAGGGCCAGATCCACCGTGCCCATGGTCAGCCCTTCGGCTAGTTGCCCCTGCTTGCCGATGTTGCCGTTGGGAAAGATCTGAACGGCAATGGCGCCCTTGCTCTTTTCAGCCACCAGCTCGGCGAATTTTTTGGCGCCCGCGTGATAGGGATGGCTTTCGGGCATTTCATGGCCAAGGCGCAACTTGAGGTTTTGCGCGGCCTCAACCGTCGGCGTCCCGGCCGCCAGCACGGCCGCCATAACAATTGCGATAAAAATAGAAATTTTTTTCAGCGACATACAACACCATCCTCTCGGTTTAGGTAAACAAATTGTTCCCCCGCGGGGGCCTTGGTGGCATGTGGTCCAAAAACTTTGTGAAAAAATACTAAATTTTGATATTTTGTACTTTGTGTTTGGTCGACAATGTGCTATTTACAACTCACTGTCAAACGTTTTCTGTGTGCTGCACAGAAAGCGACAAGGACAATCGGCAAGCCTGTTACGCAGGAATGATATCCGGGCGAACAGCCCGCCATTCACGGGTTGCGGTTGTCGAAGAGCGGAAAAAAAACTATGATTGTGGGTGACAAAAGGCGAAGCGCCGGTTTACGGGTACGCCAGACCAGGGAGAATCCAGTGCCGATACTCGACAACTTTCCTTCAGGCCAAAGCCATCTCAACGCGGAGCTCTTGCCCGAAAAAATCGCCCGCGTTCTTGTGGATGCCATCCTCAGCGGGCGGATTGAAAGCGGAGCCCAACTGATTGAAGCGGACCTGCAGCAATATTTCGGCATCAGCCGCACCCCCCTGCGTGAAGCCTTTCGTGAACTGGAACGGCAGGGCTTCGTCGAAAGCATTCCCCGGCGTGGGACCTTCGTTAAAAAAATAGAAGAGCGTGACGTGCGTGAGGTGTACCTCGTGCGCGTCAACCTGGAAGGCATGGCCGCTCGCCTCGCCCACGAGAACATGACCCCGGAACGGCTGCAGGAACTGCGCTATGAACTGGACGGGATGGAAGACGGGGCGCGCAACCGCGACACCCGCAAGTATATGAAACATCACGACGCCTATCACGACACCTTCATACGCCAGAGCGAAAACCGTGTACTGATCGACATGCTCGACACCTTGCGCCGCCAGACGAACTGGCACCGTTTTTATTTCAGTTATCACGACAGCCATTTCACAGCGGCGCTGAACAGCCACCGCCATATTCACGAGACCTTCGCCGACAGCGCCCTCACCGGTAAACAGGTGGAAGAGATCATCAGCATGCATGTATTGGACGGCTTTGTCCGCTTTCAGCAGCATATTCACGAGACGCGCAAAGACAATTCCAAACGGCAGTGACCCTTTACCCGCATCACCGCCTGCGCCATTCCCACGGAGGAACGGGTGCAGTCTGCGCCCACAGGCCGCGCCCGGCCAGCCGGGCTTCATCCTGCGCGGCCTGCCATGCGGCGCAATTAACGCAATACCGGGGCCAGACCCAGGCCAGGCCTGCCCGCAACAAAACCGCTTGCAGGCTTTCTCCGCCGGGCAACAGCACAACTGCCACCGTGCGGCCGTAGCGGTCACGCTTTTGCGGACTTTCCTGCAGCTCAACGCTGCGAAACAACACGGCCTTGATAACGAAATCTTTTGCCGCCCGGCCGTATGGCTGGCGCGCTTCCGGTGCGTCGATGCCGTGCAGGCGCACTTTCACCCGCTCTCCGCCCTTGTCCGGCTCCACGGTTATGGTGTCACCGTCCATGACGGCGAGCGGGCGGGCCAAGCCCAGGCGGGCGTGGCGGCAAGGATCAGTATGAACAACAAGATGCATCGCATGTGCAAATATAAATATATATTTATCTATAAAAGCAACATGATATTTCAGTGGAGCCTTCCGATCGCTCTCGTCAGGTAAAAAAGCATTAAATAACGCCGTATTATCATAAAATTGAGTTTTGTGAAAATTAATGTTTGCTAATGCTTTTGCTTTTCGCTAGAAATCAGACATCGTACAACATGACGTAATTGACCTCCTCCGAAAAGGCCGTCTCAACACGGCAAGGCCTCGGCGGATACAGCGAAACGGCCAGGAGAACGCCATGCGGGTAGGATTCATAGGCTTGGGGATCATGGGCAAACCCATGTGCAAAAACCTGCTGCAAGCGGGATACTCTGTCGTTTGCTACAACCGGTCAAAAGCCGCCGTGGATGCGATGGCCGCCGCCGGGGGCATTGCGGCCGGATCCGTTGCCGAACTTGCCCGGCAGTGCGCAATCATCATCACCATGCTGCCCAACTCGCCCCAGGTGCGGGAAGTGGCATTAGGAGCCGAGGGGTTGTCTGACAACGCGGCAGCGGGAGCCCTGCTTATCGACATGAGTTCCATCGTCCCGCTGGCGGCCAGGGAAATTCATAGCAGTCTGGCTGCCAAGGGCATCCGCATGATCGACGCCCCGGTGAGCGGCGGCGAGCCCAGAGCCGTTGACGCTACTCTTTCCGATGCGCTGATCCGCAGAACCGGTTCCCTGACCTTGGCCCGCAAGACCCCCATCATTCTGGGCATGCTGCTTTCCACCAGCATCGTACTGTGCAACTATGTCGACACCACCGCCCTGGTGGTCTTCTTCATGTCCCTGTCCTTCTTCGGCAAAGGCTTTGGCGCGTTGGGCTGGGCGGTCATTTCGGACGCCGCGCCCAAAGAAATCAGCGGGCTCGCGGGCGGGGTGTTCAACATGTGCGGCAACATAGCGGGTATTCTCACTCCCATCGCCATCGGTTATATAGTGGCCGTCACCGGCTCTTTCCACGGCGCGCTGCTCTACGTCGCCCTGCACGCCGTGGGCGCGATGATCGCCTATCTGTTCATGGTCGGCAAAATTGAACGATTGCAGCTGAAAGCGTGACGAAGCCGCCCTTCTTCCTGACCTGAGAATTAAGGAGCATACTATGTCCAAGCAGACCACCCCGCTTTGCATCAAAGTTCACGCCCAAGATACCGTGGCCGTCATCGCCAATGACGGCGGGCTTAAAGCGGGAACGGCCGTTCCCGGCGGCCCCGTACTCACGGAGGATATCCCGCAGGCCCATAAGGTCGCGCTCAAACGCATCGCCAAAGACGAGCCCGTTCTCCGCTACGGCGTGCCCATCGGATATGCCCGGCAGGATATCCCCGCCGGCGCCTGGGTGACGGAAGAGCTGCTGCGCATGCCGCCCTCGCCTGAACTCGACGACATCCCTCTGTCAGTCTATGAAAAACGCTTCGCTCCCCTTGAACGCGGATACACCTTTCAGGGCTACCGCAACGCGGACGGCAGCGTGGGCACGCGCAACATATTGGCCCTTACCACCACGGTGCAGTGCGTAGCGGGCATCGTGGACCTGGCCGTGGACCGCATCAAGCGGGAGCTGCTGCCCAAATTCCCCAATGTGGACGACGTGGTGGCCATTCAGCACATCTACGGCTGCGGCGTGGCCATTGATGCTCCCGACGCCTATATCCCCATCCGCACCCTGCGCAACATCATGGCCAACCCCAACTTCGGCGGCATGCCCCTGATGGTCAGCCTGGGCTGTGAAAAACTGCCCCCCGACAAACTGCTGCCCCAGGGCAGTTTGCCGCTGCAAGGCCACGGGACCGATTCCGTCTGCCTGCAAGATGAAGAACTGGTCGGCTGCGAAGCCATGCTCGGGGCCATCCTGTCCGCGGCGGAGAACAAGCTGCGCGTGCTGGATCAACGCAAACGGGAAACGTGCCCGGCCTCGGACCTCTGCGTGGGCCTGCAGTGCGGGGGCAGCGACGCCTTTTCCGGACTGACCGCCAACCCTGCCATCGGCTATGCGGCTGACCTCATCGTCAGGGCGGGCGGCACGGTGTATTTTTCGGAAAATACGGAAGTGCGCGACGGCGTCGAAATACTGGTGGCCAGAGCCGCCTCGCGAGACGTGGGCGAAGCCCTGAAGCGCGAAATGCGCTGGTACGACAACTATCTGGCCAAAGGCGGCGTGGACCGCAGCGCCAACACCACGCCGGGCAACAAGAAAGGCGGGCTGAACAATATCACGGAAAAGACCATGGGCTCCATCGTCAAATCCGGCAGCGCGCCCATCGTCGGCGTGGTGCCGCCCGGGGAGCGCATCCCCAAAGGCGGCAAGGGGCTGTATTACGTGGCCACCCCCGCTTCCGACTTTGTCTGCGGCACCTTGCAGGTGGCGGCGGGCATGAACGTGCACGTCTTTTCCACAGGACGCGGCACGCCCTACAGCCTGCGCGAAGTGCCGGTCATCAAGGTGGCCACGCGCAACGACCTGGCCCGGCGCTGGCATGACCTGATGGAGGTCAACGCGGGCACCATCGCCACCGGCGAACGCGGCATCGAGGACGTGGGCATGGAAATTTTCCAACTGATTCTGGATGTGGCAAGCGGCAAAAAGACTTGGGGCGAACATTGGGGCTATGCCAACTCGCTGGCCCTGTTCAACCCGGCGCCCATAACCTGAGCGCGGCGAATGCATGGATCAGGCCCAGCGTCAGGCAACATCAAAATATCACATATGAGGCTTGCAATGTCAGACAGAAAACCATATCGCCCGGTTCCCAACTCTTTCGAACAGTCCTTGCGCAACAGGGAAACGGTAATAGGCTGCTGGTGCGCCCTGGGCAACCCCGTAACCACTGAAGTGCTGGGCCTGGCAGGCTTTGACTGGCTGGTGCTGGATGCCGAACACGCCCTCAATGACGTGCTCAGCCTGGCGCCCCAGCTTATGGCCCTGAAAGACAGCCCCAGCGCGCCCCTGGTACGCCCCCCTGCAACGACACGGCCCTGATCAAGCGCTTGCTCGACGCGGGTTTCCATAACTTCCTGCTGCCCATGATCAACAACAGGGAAGAAGCTGAGGCAGCGGCAAGGGCTCTGCGCTATCCCCCGCACGGGGTACGGGGCGTTTCCGTATCGCACCGGGGCAACATGTACGGCGCCATTCCTGACTATTTCCAGGTCATCAACGAGCAGATCAGCCTGACCGTGCAGATTGAAAGCTGCGAAGCCCTGGCCAACCTGGACGACATATGTTCCGTTGACGGCGTGGATGCGGTGTTCATCGGCCCCTCGGATCTCTCCGCCTGCCTTGGGCACCTGGGCAACCCGGGCAGCCCCGAAGTGCAGAGCGCCATCCGGAGTGTGGTTGCCGTTGCGAAAAAACACGGCAAATCCGTGGGTATTCTCGCGCCCCTCGAAGCCGATGCGCGCAAGTATATGGAACTCGGCATCAGCATGGTGGCCGTGGGCAGCGATCTCGGCGTGTTCCGGGCCGGGACCCAGGCCCTGAAAGACAAGTACGCCGCCTGATCCGCAGCCGTGCGGACGAGCAGCGGCCGGGGCGGACGCATCCGCCCGGGCCGCTGCTCTGTGGCACCTCTCCATCCGGCGGCGTTCCACCGCGTCATGGCAGGCTTATGCTCGACGGCGTTCCGCCGCGACCTACGTGAGCCTATGTTTGGCGGCGTTCCACCGCCTCGAGGGCCTTGACCAGGCGGTCCAGGCTGCTGTTCAGATGCAGCCGCATGGCCGCGCGGGCCGTTTCCGGATCTTTATTGACGATGGCGTTGAAAATGGCCTCATGTTCCCGGTAGGTTCTGGCCAGAAAATCCTTTCGGCTTTCGCTGCTGATCTTCGGGGTGTTCAGCCGCGAACGGGGGATCACGTCACCGAGGTAGCTGAATATTTTGACGAAATACTTATTTTTTGTGGCCTTGGCTATGGCCATGTGAAACGCCTTGTCCGCTTCGACGGCAAAATCCTGCTGCCCGGCCAGTTTCGCGAATTCATCCATCGTGCCGCGGATTGCTTCGACATGTTCCGGAGCGGCCCGCAACGCAGCCATGCCCACGGCTTCTGTCTCAAGGCTGATACGCAGTTCCATCATGGCGATCACGTCCCTGATGGTGACCGGCGACTGGCCGCTACCCTGAAAAACCGCTTCCAGTTCCTCTTCAGGCAGAATGAAGGTCCCGACGCCGTGCCGGGTTTCGACCAGGCCGCTGGCCTGCAGCCGGGAAAGGGCTTCACGGACCACCGTCCTGCTCACGCCGAACTCACGCATCAGTGCGGCTTCCGTGGGCAGTTTGTCCCCCGGCCGCAAATTCCTGGCCCGTATGCGGCCCGTAATTTCGTCGACAACATGCTGGGCCAGATTCTTCGGCCTGTCGCGCAATCCGTTGCCGTATGCTCCGTTCGTTGCACTCATAATTGCTCTCCACTCACATCATCGTCTGGACATAAGTCATCATACAACATGACGAGTAAAAAGCAAAGAGCATCCTGCGCACTGTAAAAAAAACCGACACCCCGCATGCAAGAACCCGGATCACTCCGGGTTCTTGCATGCGGGGAGAAGAGGCGGCGCTACTTTCTGCCGCGTCTCCGGCTCATGAGGCCGACGCCCAGAAGGCCCGCGCCCATCAGCACCAAGGTGCCGGGTTCCGGCGTGGGAACATTGCCGACTGTCTTGATTTGCAGCCAGGTGGGCAGGGTCGTGCTGGCGCCTTCGTCGGTAACCCAGCCGTACAGCGGAGTTCCGCGGGGCAGACCGAGCTTGTCCAGAGCGTAATTGTAGTACCAGACATCATAATCGGTCGCCAGATTCTTGAAAGAAGCGGCGAAGGAGAATTCATAGATATGGCCGTCGTACTCAAAGGTCCTTGTGGCGCTGGAGATGTCGAGCACCACGAAAATGTCATTCTGGTAGTCACCGGTGTTGTTCGTTTCGAAGAAGCTGAACTGCAGAACCGTATCGAACGTGGGCTGCGAAGGGCCGGCGGGAGCCAGCGGCGCCAGGTTCAGGGTCAACTGCGCGCTGCCGGAACGCAGAGCGGCCGAGCCGCCGGCGATGGCCTTGTTCTCGTGGAACAGATCCAGCCCGCGTGCTTGCGGTCCGTCGGTATAGACCGTGCCGGACTTGTCGGCGAGGCTGATGGAGCTGTATGGGTTGCCGCCCCAGCGTAAGGTTTTGCCGCCATTCAGGTATTGAATTCCCTGCTGGGTGCCGTTTGTGTCGTTTTTATAGTCGGTGCCGAAGATGCCGCTGACGCTATAGCTCCATTCCGTGACCAGAGCGGCGTTGGCCATCGGCGCGCTGAGCACCAGGCCCACGATGACGGCAATGGCTGCGAGATATTTTCTCATGGAAACCCCCTTCGTGATTGCTGGAACAGATCGCTAATTCGCATCCGCCTCGTACTGCTGAAGATTTGCAACTAGCGTGCCTACAAAGAGTTCGAAAAAATGTCCATTTTGAACAAGCAGATAAGGTAAACACGTATAGCATTTCATACTAATTTACCTTGAAAAAAGAAAAATCTCCCGACAACTGTAAAGAACGCCGACAAGACGGACGGCGAAACGGGTATGGCAAAGAAGGAGAAAAAGGCAGCGGTTCTACCAGAAATGCCACTGGCGGGTGCACAGCACCCACACGCCCAAAGCGGCGTTGGTCACGGCATGGGAAAAAACGCAGTGCATGACGCTGCGGGTTTGCCGCAGCACCAGATTATACGCGACGCCGGCCACAAGCCCGGCAAGGACGAGGTGATGCTCCAGCGCGAAAAGAACCGCCGTGGCCATGAACGCGAAGGGCCCTGCCCGCCCCGGCTCGGCAGCGAGAAAGTTTTTGTGTTCCAGCGCCCGGATCAGCCAGGACCGCCAGAAAAGCTCTTCGGCCACGGGCACCAGCAAGGCCGCGCCCAGAAAACGGCAAACCAGCAAGGCCGCGCGAAAGATCCCTTCCGGCGCCGCCTCCGGCATAAAGGGCGCGGCGGAACCCAAAACCGCCCAGGGCTGGTCCAGGTTGATCCAGGCTACAAAGACGGCAAGCCCCGTCAGTGCTGAAAACAGCATGTCCCGCCCGCTCAAAAGATCGCGCAGCCGCAGCTCGAAACAATGCGGCAAGCTGACGATAAGCGCCGCCAGCAGCAACCCGGCTTTCAACGGGTACAGCAACGCCGAGGATGCGGGGCCAATAGTGACAAGCCCAGTCAGAGACGCCAGTTCTGCAACGCCCACTACCAACATATAGGCGGCGAAAGGCAAAACGCGGGGCAAGGCGGGGTGGCGGGCGAACATACGCTCTCCGTTATGAACCGGGGGTGTTTCGAGTCTCTGGCTCATTACCCACCCGCTCGCGCAGGGCGGATCCGTCCGCACCGGGGGCGGTTTCTATGTATACGTCAACCCGCAACCCGCAGAGCAGCGGACCGGGTTCGTCCAGGCGGACCAATGCTTCCAGCACGCTACGGTCTACAGGTTCGGAAGGATCGCCGCTGCGGTTTTTCTTGGGCGTCATGCTTCGCTCAAGCCGTAGCACAACGCCGGGAAAAGCGCGTCCCGCAAAAGCAGCCGCGGCCACAAAGGCCTTTTGCCCGGCCATGACGCGGCCCACGTCGCGCTCGTCAACCTCTGCCCGCACGTTCAGGACCGAGATGTCGCCCATGCTCAGAACCGGCGAAGGGGTGAAAATGGAATAGGCCACGCCCGGGTCGCTGTATATTCGCAAAACCGTTCCGGCCACAGGCGCGCGCAACTCGCTCTTTTCCAGCACGGCCTCGGCCTCGGCAACAGCGGCTTTGGCCTCGGCCAGACGGGCTTTGGCCATATCCATCTCTTCTTTGCGGTACTTTTCATTGACCAGAGACAACGTTTGTTTGGCCGCGATATATTCCGCTTCCGCCACCAGTTGGTCCCGCCGAGCCCGTTCCAGCTCTTCTTCGCCGATGGAACGGGCCCGTGCCATGGGTATGCGCCGCTCCGTCTCTTTTTTTGCCTGTTCCAGACGCACCGTGGTTCTATCCAACTCCGCCACGGCTCTGTCGCGTTCCGCTTGGCGCGAGCCCGCCTGGTGCATCTCCCAATCCGCCTGGGCGCGGCGCTCCGCCGCTTTGACTTCTTCCAGCCGGGCCGCATACTCACCAAGGTGCAGCCGGGCCAGAACCTGGCCCTTGCCCACGGCGTCGCCCTCTTTGACCAGCACCTCTGCGATAACGCCGCTGAGGTCAAAGCCCAGCTTCAGCTCTTTGGTCACGGGTTCCACAAAACCGGGCGCCACAACCTGATCCGGCCCGCGTTTTTCAACCAGAGAGGCGGCGTGGCTTATGGGCAGGGAGAAAACGCGCCGTTCGGTCGCCGCGTTCTCGCGCAGCGGCACGGCAAGCGCCAGCGCCGCCAGCGCGGCAATGCATATAATAAGGATGCGTCGGGCGGTCATCATAGCTCCTCGTGTTCAGGGCCGGCGAAAACGGGTCAGGGCGTTTCCCGCAGCGTGCCGTCTTCAATAAAAACAACGCGGTCGGCGGCGTCTTTAATTCGGTAATCATGCGTCACGATGACCACCGAGCGCCCGCCCTCATCCGCCAGGCCGCGCAACAGCGCCATGATCATCGCGCCGTTTTCCGAATCCAGGGCGGCTGTCGGCTCGTCCGCCAACAACACGGCCGGGTCGCCCGCCAGAGCCCGGGCGATGGCCAGGCGCTGTTTCTGCCCGCCGGAAAGCCGGGCCGGGTCCTCGTGCAGCCTTTCGCCCAAGCCCACGGCGGCCAGCTTTTCCCGCGCTTTTTCCACAGCGGCCTTGCCGCGCACCCCGCGCAGATCAAGCGTCACCAGCACGTTGCCCAGGCAGTCCAGGGTTGAAAACAGGTTGTATTCCTGAAAAATGAACCCAAGATGGCGCAGGCGCAACGCCGCCAGCTCTTTGCGGGAAAGGCCGACCATGCTTTCACCCCGCACGCTGACCTCGCCTGCCGTGGGGGTAAGAATGCCGCCCATGACCGAAAGCAGCGTGGTTTTGCCGCTGCCCGAGGGGCCACGCAGCATCAGAATTTCACCCGGCCGCACATCCAGCGAAACGCCGCGCAGGGCGTGCTGGCAAGAGGCCCCGCTGCCGAAGGTCATGCTGACGTCGCGAACGGAAAGGACGGATTGCATCAACGCCCCCTGAAGACCACGGCCGGGTCTATGCGCATGATTTTGCGTATGGAAAGAAGCGAAGCGCCCAGGCACATGACCAGTGTCAGGATAAAGATGCCGCAGGCCACCGGCAGGGGCAGGATGACGACGGCATCGCCGTATTTACGCAGTTCGGTCAGCAGCAAACACAGGCCCATACCTAGACCGTAGCCGAAAACAGCGCTTATCAAAGCCTGCGTCGCCAGAATACGGGTTATATACGCATCAGGGGCGCCCATTGCTTTCAGCGTGGCGAATTCGGGCAGATGGTCCATGGTGGTGGCGTACAGGGTCTGGGCCACCACAACCATGCCCACGATAAACCCCAGAACAGCGGCCAGCAGCAAGGCCGCACCCGCGCCGGTGCTCATCATCCAGTACATGCGGGTTTTATGGCTGAAATCCGCGGTGGTGTAGGCGTCCACATTAGCCACGCGCTCGTTGATGCGCCGGGCGAGCTCCTTCGGCGCGACCCCCGGTGCGGCTTTGACAAGCACATAGGTGATTTCCGCCTGACTGAAACGCGAATAACGCTGCCCGTTGCGGTACGCCGTAAACACATACGGCGACGTAGTGAACGAACGGATGCCGCGGGTAAAACCCATGACCCTGGCGCGGCTGGCGATTATTTCCGCCTCTTGCCCCATGGAGCCGATGCCCAGTTTGTCCAGATAAAGCTGGTCAACGATGACGGAATCGGGCGCGTCAAGGACGCGGATGTCCCCTCTGACCAGATTCCACGGGCCGCCCATGCCTGAATCAAGGTCCACGGCAACGATTTCTATGGATTCTTGCCCGCCGCCGGGTTTTTTCCAGAACGCGAAATCGACCACCATGCGCGCCGCCCTGGCCGCGCCCGGCACGGAAAGCACCTCATAATAACGCGATTCCGGCATGGGCATGGCTATATCAAAGGTTTTCACCCCCCGCGACGCCACCCAGACATCGGCCCGGCTGTTATCGATCACCCCGGAAATCGTGGACAAAAAACCCAGAAACAACCCGCATTGCAGCGTAACCAACACCACGGCGAAAACGATGCCCGTCAGCGTAACCAGCAGCCGCGCCCGGTCATGGCAGAGGTTGCGATACGCTATGACGGCGATCATGGCGACGGGGTCGATATTTTGTGCTTGCGGTACAGCTCGTACAGCCTGGGCCGAGAAAGCTGTGACATGGCGCAGGCCTTTTGAATGTCGGCCTTGGACTCTTTATACAAGCTGAGCAGATACTCTTTTTCAAACAAATCGAGCACGCGGCGCCGCGCCTCGCGGAACTGCTCCGGCCCACCCGCGCCGCCCGGGCGTCCGGCTGCGGCATCGCGCCGGGCGGCGGCGACCGTTCGGCGGTCCCGGTTTCGGCGCCGCTCCAGCTCGGGCAGAGGGGGCAATACGGCCGCGCCTGGGTTTCTGTCTTTCAGTTCTTTCAAAATCTGGGCGTGAATGCTGCGCGGCAGATGATCAAACTCCAGCACCGGCTTGTCCCAGGCCATCGCGGCCATGCTTTCCACGGTGCTGACCAGTTCGCGCACGTTCCCCGGCCAAGAATACATGCACAGGCAACGCACCAGGTCGCTGGAAAGCTTCTTGCGCGGCATGCCCTGCTTGTCGCACAGCCTGTTGGTCAGGTCCTGCGCGATGACGGGCACGTCTTCCGTACGTTCCGCCAAGGGCGGAATCTTTATATGCAGAATATGCAGGCGGTAATACAGGTCTTCGCGAAACAGCCCGTCGGTCACCATCTGGGCCAGATCACGGTTTGTCGCCGCCACCAGCCTGAAGTCGCTTTCGCACTCCTGGCCGCCGCCCACGGGGCGAAAACGCCGTTCTTGCAGCACCCGCAGGAATTTTTTCTGAATCGAAGGGTTCAGTTCTCCGACCTCGTCAAGAAACAAGGTGCCTTTGTTGGCAAGCTTGATCAGCCCGTCTTTATTGGAGCTGGCGCCGGTGAACGCACCGCGGAAATAGCCGAAAAGCATGCTCTCGACCAGCGTTTCAGGCAGTGAGGCGCAGTCCACGGTGATAAAGGGGCCGTTGCGGCGCGGGCTCATTTTGTGCAGCGCCTTGGCGAACAATTCTTTCCCCGTGCCGGTCGCACCGTTGATAAGCACGCTGGCATCGGACGAAGCATAGCGGTAGACCTGGTCAAAGGCCCGCAGCAGACTGGGGGCGGCCCCCACGATGTTGTACGAAGCGGGAGACGGCTGATCGGCGTCCGGTTTGCGGCTTTCACGCATCTGGGTAAGCAGTACGTTCAACGCTTCCGTCGCGTGATCGAGCGGCAGATAATGCAAGGCCCCCTGCTCCAGCATCCTTTTTCCGTACGCGCGGTCATAGTCGGCGGCGACAACGACGATATTCGGAGTCGAGCCGTTATCCATGAACGGGGCGACCCAGTCGGTGTCGGCGGGAACCTGGTCGGCGGCGGCCACCACCAGATCGCAATAGGTATTGACGCAACAGGCGTAAGCCTGCTCCAGGTCGTCCACAGGAATGCAGTGATGCCCGCAAGCTTTGGCGTTATATTCGAACTTTTCTCGATACTCGGACGGTGTGCCAACAAGAAGTACTGTAGCCATATAATTTCACTTTTCATGATTTGGGTTATGGCATCGCCGGTTTCTCCCTCGGCGCGATGCCGCAACTGCAATCCGAAAAACTATTTTGATCGACAGTCTTGCGTATGTATTAATATAAATCGCGCTCCGTCATGAACGCGTTTCACAAAGAGACGGTTCCTCCATTATGTATAAAGATACCATTGTATTTGTTTTCAAGTCAACATTTTCCCTTGTCTGGTTTTTTCACTCTCTTTGCATGCTTAGTATTGTTTTTCAATACAGCAAAGTACATAAAGAAAATCGCGAATATGATATAATTCACTGTATTGTATGTATTTTTTTCAAGCAAGACAAAATATGCTTTTTCAATCCGATTCGTGTCGGAATTACGCACATATCAATGTAACGAGCTAAAATACCATAGAATATCACAAACTGGCTCATTTTTCGCTACATTCGGCGTAGTGACACCACCGCAAAAAAACGTCCAACACGCCGGAGTAATTGCATGAATAACCGCGAATTGCAGAGCCGGCTCCCTGGCCGGCCGGCCGCCTTGTCATTTTCATGGTTGCGCCGCCTGCCGGATCTTCTTGCCGTTTGCGCCTTTCTCATACTCATCCCCGCCTGCTCCGGCGATTCAGCTGCGGAATTCAGGGCCGAAGGGCAAAAACTGCTCAAAGAAGGCAACGCCAACGGCGCTGTCGTTTTCTTCAAAAACGCCCTGGAAAAAGATCCCGCGGATTTCGAAAGCCGCCTGAGTCTCGCCAAGGCATATATCCAGCTGGGCAAACTGCCGCAAGCGGAAGACGAACTGCAAAAGAACCTGCGCCAGCGCCCGGCGGACCCCGCCCTTAACGTGGAACTGGCCGCTTTCCAACTGTTGCACGGAAAACCTGCCCAGGCGCTGGAATACCTGCAGAAAGCCGAAACCGGCGGCAAGGTGACGGCTGAAACGCGCGAAATGGCCGGAGCGGCCTATGCCATGCTGGGTAAAAACGACGCGGCCGAAGCAAGCTTGCGCAAATCGTTGGAGCTGGATCCGGGGCGCGAAAGCGCTTCCATCTCTCTGGTGCGCGTCTATCTGGCAAAGCAAGACCCGGCCAAAGCCCTGGAACTGTGCGATGCGATGGTGGCCGCCAACCCCAAAAGCGTTAAAGCCCTTATTTTGCGCGCTGAACTGGCCCAGCGCATGAACGATGCAGGCCGGGCCCTCGACTTGTACCGCAAGGCCGCGGAAATTTCGCCCAAAGACGAAAACATCCGCTACATGCTGGGTTCCCTCCTGCTGCAACTGGGCAAAAACTCTGAAGCGGAAGCGGTTATCGCAAGCATGCGGAGCGACTACAAAAGCAGCGCGCGTCTTTTCATGCTGGAAGGAATGTATGCCTACCAGACCGGAAAATTTAAAGAAGCGGCGGGATTTTTTCAAAACAGCATCGACCTCTCCCCTTCCCTTGAAGGCTATTATCGCCTGGGTCTGGCCCAAAACCGCCTGGGCAACCGCGAGTCGGCCATCAGCCAATTACGCAAGGTTCTTGATTTTTCGCCGCGCCACGCCGCTTCCTTGCGCCTGATGGCGACAATTTTGCTGGAGCAAGGCAGAACGGAAGACGCCCGCCTTGAGGCGGAAAAACTGCTGCAATTCTACCCCGACGATGCGGGGGCTCATTACCTTATGGGCATGGCCCTTGCCGCGGCAGGCGAAAACGCGAAAGCGCTCGCGGAATTCAAACGCGCGACGGAACTGAACCCCGAAATGTCTGAAGCTTCTTTGCGGCGCGGGTCCATACTCATTGCCGAAGGGCGGTATCAGGAAGCGAAAGAAGACCTGGCCGCCGCCGTGCGGCAAAACGCGGACAACCTGGGCGCCCGAATAGCGCTTTTTCAGTTCCAACTCGGTCGCAGAAATTACGACGAAGCCGAAAAGCTGGTTAACGAGGGGCTTGAAAAACAGTCGAAAAACGCTGTGCTGCTTACCCTGCGCGCGCAGCTGTTCGCGGTGCGCAACAAGACCGCCGAAGCGCTGGCCCCCGTGCGCCAGGCCCGCGAGGTCGACCCGGACATGCTGGACGCCTTGAACCTTGAGATGCGCCTGCACATCCAGGCCGGGCAAAAGGAAAAGGCGCTGGAAGCCTGCCAGGCCTATCTTGCCCGCCACCCGGAAGCGACGGCGCAGCTTATAGCGTCGGCGGCCCTGCTGGATATGGCGGGCAAACGCGATGAAGCGACCACCACGCTGCAAAAGGCCTACGCCCTGGGTGAAAAACGCGCTCTGTTCGTGCTGATGCAGCGGGCCCTTGCGGCCAAAAACCCCACCGAAGCCAAAACGCTGCTGCAAAAAGATCTGGAAGCCGCCCCCACGCCCGTCGTGCGCGACACGCTGGCCAAGCTGTACCTGGCGGAAAAAAACTTCGACGCCGCCTGGGCCTTGTACGAAAGCCTGGAAAAGACCTCTGCCTCTGAAGCCGCCCTGGGCAAATTCCGCCTGCTTTTCACTACCGGCAAACAGCAAGATGCCTTGAAGCAAGCCCGCCGCCTGACCGAGATCGATTCCTCTTCGTTCCTGGGCGCGCTCTGCGCCGCCGAGGTGTTGGAAAGAATGAACAAACCCCAGGAAGCGATGAAAGAACTCGACGACGCGTACCGCAGGCTGCAAAAGCCCGCCCTGCTGACAGCCATGGCCCAAAGCTGCCAGCGCCGCGGCGAGTGGGAAAAGGCCGACGCCTACTATCAAACAGCCCTGAATCTCAACCCCAAAGACCAGGGCGCGCTTAGCGGCAAGGCTCTCTTGCTGATGCAACGCCGCCGGTACACGGAAGCGGTGGAGTATTACGAGCGCGTGCAGCGTCTGGCTCCTGCCAGCGCCATGGTCTCTAATAACCTGGCCATGGCCTACGCCGAAAGCGGGCAAAACCCGGAACGCGCCCTGCAGATGGCCAGCATGGCTTTCATGCTGCAGCCGGAAAACCCGCAGGTTCTCGATACGCTCGGCTCCTGCCTGCTGCTTAACAAACGGACGAATGATGCGACAAAGCTGCTGACGGACGCGGTGGCCATGCACCCCACATCCGCCCAGCTGTACTACCGCCTGGGCACGGCGCTCTCGCAAGCCCAAAAACCGGAAGAAGCAAAGACGGCTCTGCGCAAATCTTTGGAGCTGGGCAATTTTGATGATGCGGACAAGGCGCGCAAGCTGTTGCAAACCATGTGAGGCCCCCATGAGCATGCTCATTACCCGCCTGGCGCGCAATGGCCTCTGGCTGGCTCTTGCCCTGGCCTATTGCGTAGCGCCGTTCGCCGCCTACCCGCCGGGGTCCGCCAGCATCCGTGATCTTGCCGTGCTGGCGCTCGCCGTGCTGGGCAGCGCCGTGACCGTGGAAATGCTGGATTCGCGCGAAACACGCCTATCCGCGTTCAAACAGAGCATCGCGGTCATTCTCGCCGCGTCTTTCGTACTCTGCCTGCTTTCGCTTCCCAAAGACCCCTTCGTGCCCCCGGCCCACATCGTTCTGGCCACTCTGATTCTTTTCGCCCTGCTGCGCACCCTGGCTCTCAGCGCCCCGCGCTGGCGCTACCCCTCGTTCATGAGTCGCAACGTGCTGCTTTTGGGCAACGGCCATGCCGCGAAAACCGCCAAAGAACTGATCGAGAGCAGCCGCGGCCGCTATCGCCTGACCGCGGCCATCGCTCACGGCGAAGGCGAAGGGGAAGAAGAACGCTTCGGCAGCCTGGTGGACCTGGCCCGCCAAACCGGCGCCCGCCACCTGATCGTTTCTTTCCCCGAGCGGCGCGGCACCATGCCCGCCACCGACATCATGCGCTGCCGCATGCAGGGCGTGCGGGTCATGGACGTGCCCAGCTTTTATGAAGAAACCACCCGTAAACTGTATATCGAAAGCATAACGCCCAGCTGGTTCATTTTCTCCTCCGGCTTTTGCGTTTCCCGCATGCGCCGCGCGGCCAGACGGCTTTTTGACCTGGCGGCTGCCGGAATCGGCCTTGCGCTGGCCCTGCCCTTCGTCCCCATCGTGGCGCTGTGCATCAAGCGCGATTCGCCGGGGCCCGTCTTTTTCCGTCAGGTACGCATAGGGCTTGGCGGCGTGCCCTTCATGCTCTTCAAACTGCGCACCATGCGCCTCGACGCGGAGAACGGCACCGGCGCCGTTTGGGCCGGGCGAGAGGACCCCCGCGTGACCAAGATCGGCCGCTTTTTGCGTAAAACCCGGCTGGATGAAGTGCCGCAGCTTATCAACGTCATCTGTGGCGAAATGAGCCTGATCGGCCCCCGGCCGGAGCGGCCGGAATTCACCCGCGAGCTGGAACGGCAGATTCCTTTTTACTCCGAACGCCACTGCATGAAACCGGGCGTCACCGGCTGGGCGCAGGTACGATACCCTTACGGTTCCAGCGTGGAAGATGCTCTGGAGAAGCTGCGCTACGATTTATACTACATTAAAAATCAATCATTTTGGTTAGATATGGAAATAGTTTTTCGCACCGTTCTGGTGGTCCTGCTGGGACGCGGCGCCAGATAACTTCAATCCGCAAGGGCCGGTAGCCATGAAAACAAGACTCGTTGCCGCAAGTTTGCTCATCCTCATCCTTGGCCTTGCCGGGTTCGCCCGGGCAGACGAATACGTCATAGGCAAAGGCGACACTCTTTCCATCAGGGTCTGGGGCGAAGACTATTTGAACGTCGATGTCAAAGTCCGGCCGGACGGCAAAATATCCATGCCCGGCGTGGACAACCTCACGGCGGAAGGGCTCACCCCGGTGCAGTTGCAGCGCCGCCTCGCCGCCAGGCTGAAAAACCTGGTCAACGACCCCATGGTCACGGTCATGGTTTACGCCCCCGGCAGCAACACGGTGATCGTCTACGGCCCGGGCGTCAAATCGGCAGTGTTCGCGTTGGAAGGCAAAAGCACGCTGCTCTCCATTCTGGCCAGACTCGGCCCCGACGCCAATGCCGACCTGGATAAAGCCACTGTCGAACGGGACGGAAAAATTCTGCTGACGGGGCTGCGCGACCTGTATGAACGCGGCGACGCGACGAAGGATATCGAGCTGAAAGCCGGTGACCGCATTTACGTTCCGTTGAACGAAAACCGTTTCGTCTATGTCGACGGCGCAGTGGGCAAACCCTCCAGCCTGCCCTTTTACACGGGCATGACCCTGCTGGAGGCCATTCACCAGGCGGGCGGCTTCACCAAATTCGCCGACCGCAACGACACCACCGTCATTCGCCGCGGCAAAGACGGCAAGCCGGAAACGCTCTTGGTGCGCGGCAAAGACCTGACTGAAAAGGGCGCATTGGAGCAAAACCTGATTTTGCAGGCGGGCGATATGATCATCGTCAAAAAGGGATGGTTTTGAGATGTCCGCACCCAAGCCCGGTCCGCAGCGCCCCAATGAAGGCGGCATGGACCTGCGCCGCTATCGCAGCCTGCTCCTGTCGCATTCCACGGCTTTTTGCCTTATCACGGCGGCCGTGGTTCTGGGGGCGCTGGCGTGCAGCTATGCCTGGCCTAAAAAATACCAGGCCACGTCCACGGTCTCTGTGGAACAGAACGTTGTCAGCGACCTGGTCAAAGGCATCGCCGTGACCCCGTCCATGGACGCAAAGCTGCGCATTCTCAATGTTTCGCTCCTCAGCCGCAACCGGCTGCTCTCCGTCGCTTCCATGCTGGACATGGACCTAAACGCGAAGACGCCCGAGCAGAAAGAACGGCTGGTGACCGCCCTGCGGGCCAACGTCACCATCACCCGCGAAGAGCAAAAGGGCCTCTTTTTCATCAGCTATACCGATGACAACCCGGCGCTGGCGCGCGATTTCGTGAACACCATCATCCGCCAGTACATTGAAGAAAGCACCGCATCCAAACGCAAAGAATCGTTTGAGGCCACTTCCTTTCTCTCCGACCAGATACTGGTCTATCAAAAGCGTATTGAGCAGGCCCAGCAGGATATCGACGCCTTCAAAGCCCGCAGGGGCATGTACCTCGGCCTGAACGAACAGCTTTTGCGCCAGCAGATAAAGGAAACCGAAGAACGGCTTGAATCTATCCGCATTCAGAAAGACGAGCGCCTGGCCAAGCTGGAACTGGCCGGAACCGGTTCCAGAATGCGCATACAGTTGCAGGAAAAGGAACTGCGCCTGCAAACCCTGCTGGGCACCTATACCGAGCGGCACCCCGCCGTTACGCGCACGAAAGAAGAAATCAGAGCGCTGAAAGCGGGCATTGCCGAAAACGGCGACGGCGAGGCGGCGAAAGCGGAATACAGCGCGGAACAGCAAAAAATCCAGGTGGAGCTGCAATCACTGCAAGAGACCGAAAAAAACCTGAAAGCCAAGCTTGATCTGGGCGTCAAAGACTTGCAGGAGTTGCCCGCCATACGCACCGAACTTGCGGAGCTTGAGCAGCGCAAACAGAACGAAACCGCCATTTACCACCAGCTTGTCGCCCGGCTTGGACAATCGGAAGTCTCCAAGCAGATGGAACTGCAAGACAAAGCCGTGACCTTCAACGTCATCGACGCCGCGGTTCTGCCCGTGCGCTTCGTCTCGCCCAAGCGTCCGCTGATCATCGTGGGCGGCATCTGCCTCGGGCTGGGGTTGGCCGCGGGCATCTTGTTTCTGGCCGATCTGGCACGCGGCACGATCCGGTCCCGTCACGACGTGACGGGTTACGGGCATGAAGTGCTAGCCCTTTTGCCGCGCCTTTCCATGCCCGCGTATCGCCGCGGCAAACGCCGCCGGCGCGGCGTGGTATACGCCACGGCCGCGTTGCTGTTTGCCGCCTGCGGCATCGCGCTTCTTGAATTCTTGAATCTGCCTTACGTGGAAAAAGTCATCCACTATGCGGAACGGGTCTTTGCCTGAGGCCGCCGGAGTACCCATGAGCGTTATCGAAAAAGCCCTGGAAAAAGCCCGGCAGGAAGCCTGCCGCGAAAATAGCGCACCGGTCGCACCGGCCGCGCCGGAAAAGGCCGTTCAAACGCCCCCGGCCGCGCCGATCGCACCGGCTGCGAACAAGACGGCCGCGGCCCCCGCGCCGCTTTTGGCGGCGGGGCTGAGCGACAGTTTGATGGGCGAAGAATACCGCCTGCTTAAAGAACGCCTGCTCAGCCTGAGCAAGAAAAACGGCATCAATTTGTTCATGGTCACCAGCCCCATGCGCAACGAAGGCAAAACGCTGATCTCGTGCAACCTGGCGCTGGCTCTCGCCTATGAGTTCGACCACACCGCCCTGCTTATCGACGCGGACATGCGCGCGCCCAATTGCCACCGCATGCTCAGCCTGCAACGGGGACCGGGCCTTGCGGATTGTTTGCTGCACGATCTGGATTTCGGCGAGGCGCTTATCCGCACGGGCCTGGGCAGGTTGTCTTTTCTGCCCGCCGGCAATCCCGTGGCCAGCCCGCCGGAGCTTTTCTCTTCCAACCGCATGCAAAGCCTGCTGCTGGAAATGAAACGGCGCTACCCGGACCGCATCATCATCATCGACACCGCCCCCATTTTGCCCTTCGCGGAAACGCGCGCGCTCAGCCGCGCGGTGGACGGGACGCTGTTGGTGGTGCGCGAAAACGTGACCAGCAAAAACCACCTGGAATCGGCGCTGCAATGCCTCGACAGCAGCTCTTTGCTGGGCCTCGTTTACAACGATGTGGGCAACTACGGGCCGGAAAAAGAAGTCTTCAACCTCAGCTACAGCTATTGAGGCCGCCATGTACCTGCAACACTTCGCCTTACATGCCAAGCCGTTCGAGCTTCTGCCCGACCCCAGCTTTTTATTCCCCAGCGCCGTGCACAAGAAAGCGCTGGCCTATCTGGAATACGGCCTGCAGGAGCATTCCGGCTTCATCCTGCTGACGGGCGAAGTGGGCGCGGGAAAAACCACGCTGATCCGCAGCCTGCTGCGCAAACTGCCCGGCCGCGTCACCATGGCCAAGGTCTTCAACACCCGGGTCAACGCCGAGCAGCTCATCCGGCTGATCAACGACGATTTCGGCCTGCCCCATTCCGGCGGCGACAAAGCAGCGATGCTGCGCGACCTCAACGCGTTTCTGATAGAGCAATACGCCGCCGGGCGCCGTTCCGTACTGATTATCGACGAAGCGCAAAACCTGGGGCCGGACCTGCTTGAGGAAATACGCCTGCTCTCCAACCTGGAGACGGATCACGCGAAACTGCTGCAAATCATCCTGGTGGGGCAGCCGGAACTGCGCGACCGCCTGTGCTCGCCCGAGCTTATCCAGTTGCGGCAGCGCATTCTGGTGCACTGCCATCTTTTGCCTCTCAGCGCGGAAGAAAGCGCGGGCTACATTCTGCACCGCCTGGAACTGGCGGGAAACCGGGACGCCGTGGCCTGGCTGCCGGGCAGCCTCGAGATCGTTCACGCCGCGGCCAGGGGCATTCCCAGGCTGATCAACATTTTGTGCGACTACATCTTGCTGGACGCCTTCACTTCCGGCGGGCGCGAAATCTCCGCGCAACAGCTGCGCGATTTGCTGGTCCACCTGGATTTTGAAGCTCAGTTCTGGCCCGAGGCCAGGCCGGCGGAGGAAAACCACCCCCGCCGGGAAGCGGATGACGCGGAACTGGCGGCGCTGCAACTCAAAATCGAAGTGCTGATGACGGCCGTCGCCGGGTTGGGGCAACGCCAGGAAAGTTTTGAAAAAAGCGCTGCGGGGCAGCGCCGTGAACTGGCCGCGCTGCGCGCGGGGCTGGGTCATGTGGAAAAAATATTGCTGTGCCTGATGAAAGGTCTGGGAATGCCCCCCCCCGACCTGGCGGGCATACAGTCGGCCGGTCAAACACATGCGCGGCAAAACGGGACGCAAAACGGAACGGGCTTTTCGCCTTTCGTTTCCGGCGGCGGATGAAACGCGACGCTTACTTATGCACGGAGCTCTTATGCGCTGTTCACTCTTCTGCATCTGCCTTTGCCTTGCCCTCTTGCAGGCCCCCCCGGCGCTGTGCGGCGAAACCCAGGGGGAAGCCGGAATCGGCTTCGGCGCGGAATTCAACGACAACGTCAGAGAAACAGCCAAAAACCCGAAATCGGACCTGATAACGCACATCAAGCCGTCACTCCTGCTGCGGCACGCGGGCGGCAGGGTGCAGGGCCAGGTCAGCTACAAAGGCGACTATCAGTTTCACGTGAAGGGCACGGATTATGACGACTATGCGCACTATCTGAACGCCTCCGTATTGGGTGAAATAGTGGAAAACCTCTTTTTCATAGACGTGCAGGAAGACTTGCAGCCCGTATACCGCAGCGCCCGGCGCGGCGAGGTGTACGAAGGCGATTCCACCCGCAACCAGGTGAACCGCAACCGGTTCACGGTTTCCCCCTACTTTTCCCTGAACCCCACGGAACGTTTCAACATGCGCGTGGGTTACCGGTTTACCGACCTGCGCTACAGCAAAAACGACGACGGGCGCGGCAGAGACAATTTTTTTCCGCGTTCCGGCAGCGATTACGACTTCAACACCAATGCCAGCCAGCAGCACACCGTATTCACCAACCTCATGCACGAGCTGACGGACAAACTGGCGCTGATGGCCAACGCCGATGTGACCCGCAACCAGGGCGAATCCGACGTCAGCGGCGAGGACAACAGCTTCTACCGCTACCAGGTCCAGATAGGCGGCAGTTACGCCGTGACCGAAGACCTCAGCGTCAAGGCGCTGGCCGGTCCCGCATATACTGCTTACGACGACGGCAAAAACAGCCTGGCCCCCTATGCCCTGCTGGAGCTCACCCAGCGCGTGGGCCGCAGCGAATTCGGCCTCAAGGCACTCATGGATTTCACGGACGACCCCTATACGGGAGACAGCCTGCGGCACACCGAATACGGCGTCACCTGGAGAAAAACCTTTGACCGTTCTTTGCTTGCCGTGGGCATCTCGTACCACATCTATGACGGCGGGGCGGATTCCTCTTCCCGCAGCAACGCGTGGCGGCCCTATATCCGGTACACCTACGGCCTTTCCGACCGCCTGACCTTCAATGCCGGCGGCAGCATGGATATGGCCGAAGACCGCGACACGGGAAGCTCGTGGACCTATGCCGACGCGGGGCTCAAGTATCAATTGGATGAAAATGCCTGGATAAGTCTGTCCTACAGATACAAGTACGCCGACGTTTCACGTTCCGACGCGCAATATTATGGCGATCACTACGGCGGCGGATCATACAGCGTCAACAGAGTGATGCTTGAATTTTATATGCAATTTTAGGTCGTCGTTTTACAGCCGAGGTTTGTATGCGTAACGCCCTTACCATCGACGTTGAAGATTATTTCCACGTCAGCGCATTTGAAAAACACATCTGCCGCAGCCAGTGGGAAAACCTGCCCCAGCGGGCGCTGCGCAATACCGGCCGGGTGCTTGATATTCTGGATTACTGGGGTCTGCGCGGCACCTTCTTCGTGCTGGGCTGGATCGCCAGGCGCCACCCGGCGCTGGTGAAGCGCATCGCGGCAAGCGGGCATGAAGTCGCCTGCCACGGCTATTCGCATCAGCGCATAACGGGCATGAGCCCGCGCGCGTTCAATCGCGACGTGACCCGCGCGCGAAAGCTGCTGCAAGACATCTCCGGCCAGCCGGTGGACGGATACCGCGCGCCCAGCTACACCATCACCGCGAAAACGCTGTGGGCACTGGATGTACTGATTAACGCGGGCTTTTCTTACGACTCCAGCATTTTTCCCATTCAGCACGACATCTACGGCATGCCCGGCGCCAAGCGATTCCCCCACCGCATTGAGCGGGAAGGCGGCTCCATCATGGAATTTCCGCCCACAACCTTATCCATAGGCATCGCGGGCAAACGGGTCAATTTGCCGGTGGCCGGGGGCGGGTATCTGCGGCTGCTGCCCGCAAAGTGGATCTCCGCCGCGTTTCGCAAACTCAACGGCGAAGGGCGGCCCTGCATGCTCTATTTCCACCCCTGGGAAATAGACCCGGACCAACCGCGCATCAAGGCCGCCCTGAAGTCCCGGTTTCGCCACTACCTGAACCTGGAAACCACGGAAGCGAAATTGCGCCACCTTTTCACCCGGCACAGCTTCGCCTCTATGGGGTCCGTGCTGACGGGGGTAAGAGCGGATGCCTGAAACGACCGTGCGCGTTCTTTCCGCCGCCGATGCAAGCGATTGCAAGGCCTGGGATGCCTTCGTCGCCTCGCGTCCGGAGGCCAGCGCCTACCACGGCATGGTCTGGTGCGCGATTATTCAGGACGCGTTCGGCCACCCCGCGTATCCTTTGGCCGCTTACAGGGACGGCGTTATACGGGGCGTGCTGCCTCTGGTGCTGGTGGCGGGCAGACTGTTCGGCCGTTTTCTGGTCTCCATGCCCTTTGTGAACTACGGCGGCGTGCTGGCTGAAGACGCCCACAGCACCGCCGTTCTGCTGCGCAAGGCGGAAGAGCTGATGCGCGATCTTTCGGCCCGCAGCGTCGAGTTGCGCCGCTTCGGCGCAGCCCGGGTGGATATGCCCGGCCGGGGCCACAAGGTAACCATGCTGCTGCAACTTGCCCCCGACCCAGACAGCATGTGGAACGGCTTTAAAGACAAAGTGCGCAACCAGGTGCGTAAAGCACAAAAAAACGGCCTGCAAACGGAAACGGGCGGGGCGGATCTGCTGAACGAATTTTACGAAGTCTTCTGCGTCAACATGCGCGCGCTGGGCACGCCGGTGTACGGCAAGAATTTCTTCGCCGCCGTGCTGCGCCGCCTGCCCGGCGCCGTTCGCATCATCAGCGTGCGGCAGGGCGAAAAAACACTTGCCGCCGGGATCACCTATACCCACGGCACGACAATGGAAATACCCTGGGCCTCTTCCCTGCCCGCTTTCCGGCAGCTGTGTCCCAATAACCTGCTGTATTGGGAAGCCATACGCCAGGCCGCCCTGCAAGGGCTGTCGCTTTTCGATTTCGGCCGTTCCAGCCCGGGCAGCGGGCCGTTACGCTTCAAGGCCCAATGGGGCGCGCACGAAAAGCCCCTGTGCTGGGATTATCTGCTGCCGCCGGGCCGCCAATTGCCCGACCTGACCACCAGCAACCCCAAGTTCCGCCTGGCAACCGCCGTTTGGAAAAAACTGCCGCTGGGCCTGACAAGGCTGCTCGGCCCGAGGATAGTGCGATGCATCCCCTGAACGCATGGCGCATGCTCCCGCCGGGCGGAGCTTCCATCAGCCCCACCGGCATCCGGCGGGGGCTGGCCGCCCGCACGGCGGGAGAGGGCGCCTTTGCGCCCCTGCGGGACGAAGTGGCTCGCCTTTTGGACGTGCCGTACGTGTTTTTCGCCGGAAGCGGCCGCGCCGCCCTGGCCCGGCTGCTCACCGCCCTGCGCCGCAAAAACCCGGAGCGGGACCAGGTGCTGCTGCCCGCCTACGCCTCCTATTCCCTGCCCGCCGCCGTGGTTCGCGCCGGGTGCCGGGTCAGCCTGTACGACGTCATGCCCCACAGTCTGACGCCGGATATGGAAAGCTTGCGCCGGGCCCTATCCGGGCGAACCCTGGCGCTGGTGGCCGTGCATCAGTTCGGCTACCCCTTTGACCTTGCGACCCTGGCCGCGCTGTGCCGTGAGGCCGGGGCCACACTGGTGGATGACGCGGCTCAGGCTCTGGGGACGAGCGTGAACGGCAAAGCGGCCGGAACCATGGGCGACGCGGGCGTTTTCAGCCTGGGCCGGGCCAAGCCGCTGACCGCGGTTGACGGCGGCATTCTTGTCACCCGCGACCCGAACCTGGCCGAACTGCTGCGCCCCCTTTTCGCGGACAGCAATCCCCGCCCGGCGGAAAAGCGCATCATAGCGAAAGCCCTGGCCCTCTGGCTGCTCCGCAGGCCGTCTTTGTACCGCCTGCCCGCATCGCTCCCTTTTCTGGGGCTTGGGGCCTCTATTTTCGATACCCATTTCCGCGATGCCCCTCTCACGCCTTTTCAGGCGGGGCTGGCGGCATTCGCCCTGACGGAACTGCCCCGCGCCAACAGGCAGCGCGCAGAAAAAGCCGGCCTGTATCAAAATAACCTGGACCCCGCCCTGTGGCGGCACATCACGCCGCAGCCGGGTGCGAATCCCCTGTATCTGCGCTACCCCGTCCTGCCGCAAGGATCGGAAGATGAAGGGGCGTGCCTTGACCCGGCATCTCCCGCCTGCCGCCGCCTGGGCATAAGCCGGGGCTTTCCCCTTTCTCTCGACGCGCTGCCCGCGCTACGCCCGCATCTGGACGGCGGCGGCTACCCCGGCGCGCGGCTGCTGGCCCGGCGGCTTATCACCCTGCCCACCCACGACCAGGCAAACGAGGCCGATTGCCGCGCCGTCTGCGCCATGCTGAACAACATTTCCCCGCCCGCGGCGGCGAGGGCCGAACGGCAAAAGGAGGGCATATGACCATACTGCTCTGCGCTTGCCTTGGCCTGCCGCTGTATGCCTTCGTTCTCTACCCGCTTGTGCTGGCCCTTTTGGCTCCGACCCGGCCCGCGCCGCAACCTGTGAAAGGCGTAACGCTCTTGCCTTCCGTCAGCATGCTGCTGTCCGTCTACAATGAAGAAGCCGCCATCACGGCGAAAATCGAAAACTTCCTGACACTCGACTATCCGCCGGAAAAGCTGGAACTTATTCTCGTCTCAGACGGCAGCACAGACGCCACCGAAACTCTGGCCGCCCCCTATCTGGGCGGCCGCATCCGCCTGCTGCGCCAGGAAGGGCGCAAAGGCAAAACGAGCGCCCTCAATCTGGCCGCTTCGCTTTCTTCAAACGACATTCTCTTCTTCACCGACGCCGATACCATGCTGCGTCCTGATTGCGTCCAGCAACTGGCTGCGGCCTTCGCCGACCCCGAAACGGGCCTGGCCGGGGGCCGCAGTCTGTACCTGGACGAAAACGGCCGTGAAAACGCGGGCAGCCTGTACCGCCGGTACGAAGAATGGATCAAAGAACGCGAAGGGCGGCTGTGGGGCATAGTCGGGGCGGACGGGGCCGTGTACGCCCTGCGGCGCGAGCTGTATGCGCCGTTGCCGCCGGAATGCATCAACGACCTTTTGCACCCCGTGCAGGCCGTGCTGGCAGGGAAAAAAACCGTTGCCGCGCCCACGGCCCTGGCGACGGAGGCGGCAAACGACGAAGACGGCGGCTCGGAACTCGCCCGGCAGACCCGCATCATGGCCCAATCCTGGCTCATCGCCATGCGCTATGCGCCCCTGCTGCTGCGCGCAGGCCGCTGGGGTTTTCTCTGGCAATTTTTCTCGCACAAAATCTTGCGCTGGCTGGCCCTGCCCGCCCTGGGCGCGGCCGTTATTATCGCGCTGTATCTGCCCGGCGCTCTTGCGTCGCTGACGCTCGCCGGAACAGTCGCCATCCTTCTCGCCGCGTGGCTGGGGGCTCAAAGCAAGGGCGGCCGCATGGGGCGGCTGGCCTGGCTGTTCATGGTTCAGGGCCTTGCCGCGCTTTTGGGCCTTGCCCGCCTGCTCAAGGGCGAGCGCTTCGTAACCTGGTCGCCGAGGGGGAAATAGCCATGCGCACCATCCTCATCACCTCGGCCGGAACGCGAATCGCCTATGCCATGTGCAAAAGCCTGGCCCGCCAGGGCATGCGCGTCTACGCGGGCGACAGCGCGGCTTGGCCCATGACCGCTTTTTCGCGGTACTGCGCGGGCTCTTTCCGCTACCCCTCGCCTTTTACGCAAACAGAACGGTTCTGGGACGAACTGCTTGATTTTCTGCGCAAAAAACGCATCGACGTGCTCATTCCCGTGCTGGAAGAAACTTATTGCCTGGCCAAAACGCCCCAGCGCCTACCCGAGACGGTACACACGCTGCTGCCCCGCTATGAGCACGTTCTGGCCGTGCACGACAAGGGCAATCTGCACGCTCTCGCGGCCATGCTCGGCATACCCGCGCCCCTGGCCCTGGAAGCGGCGGTGATTGCGGATGACCCCGCGTGCCTGGACGTATTTCCCTTCCCTGCCCTGCTCAAACCCAAACAGGGCGGCGGCGGGTGGGCCATGCGCCGCTTTGCAAACGCGGCCGAAATGGCCCTGGCGCTCGGCGAGCCGGGCTTTCCGACGGAGCGGTTCATCGCGCAGCAGGAAATCGAGGGTGAAACCCTGTGCGTTTGCGCCATTTACAAAGACGGCCGCCGCGTGGCCTCCGACGCGTATAAAACGCTGCGTTCCTACCCGCACCCATACGGCCAGGCGACCTTACGCGAGAGCGTGCCCGGCGGCGCGGCGCTTGCCCATTTCACGGCGCTGCTGGACCACCTGGGCTGGAACGGAGTCTGCGAAGCCGATTTTCTGCAAGACGCCGCGGGCAATGTATTTCTGCTGGACGTGAATCCGCGCTTCTGGGGGGCACTGGCCCAGAATATCGCGGCCGGGGTGGATTACCCCGAATATTACCGCCGCCTGGCCGCGAACGATCTGAATTTTACGGCCGGGCAAAGCGTACCCGGCGTGCGCACGCGCTGGCTGGGCGGCGACCTTATGCGCCTGGCGGCGGGCCTGCGGCGCGGGCCGAACCGCTTACAACTGCTGCGCGGCGCGCCCGCGCATGAAAAAGCCCACGCCCATGACGACTGGAGCCTTGCGGACCCCCTGCCCTTCGCGGCCTGGGCCGCACGGCAATGCGCGGCGAAACTGCTGCGCCTCAAAGCGGACGCATTACCGGGGATATGGTGCTGAATGGCTAATCGGGCTCTCATATACGCGATTATGCTCATCACTTTGGGCAGAACGCTGGATTTCTTTCCCGCCCTTGCGCCGTTGCAGCTCGGCAAGGTCACCATAGGCGCGTCGCTCCTTTATGTGCTTTTGTTCGCTTCATCGTCGCTGGCCCGCAATCTGAAAAACAACCCCTTTATGCCCTATATTGCGATTTTCGTTCTGCTGGCCGCGGCCGGCGTGCCGTTCAGCGTGTGGCGCGGCGGCGCGTTTGAGTCGTTCGGCGCCTATCTGAAAACCATCTGCATCTTTGCCCTGCTTTGCGCGCTTGCCGACGGCAAGTTCGCGCCCTCTTTGCGCCGCGCCGCCATCGTCACCGTGGCCATGCTGACCGCGCTGATGCTGGCGGCCAAAGGCACGGGCAGGGTTCAGGTCAGCGAAACGTATGACCCCAACGATATCGCTCTGCTTTTCGTCACCTTTCTGCCTCTGGTCACGGCAGAAGCCCTGGCCGGGCATAAAATGCTGCGCATTCCCGTCTGGGGCGCCGCTGTGGCCGCCGTGGCCGCCATCGCCCTGACCCAGTCACGCGGCGGGGTCATCGCCCTTACCGCCGTCGCAGTCCATGCCATTTTGCTGGCCGGAAAGCGCGCCTGGCTGCTCATCCCCCTGATCGGCGCGGCGTGCGTGCTCTTTCTCGCTTACTCCGACCCGCAACTATGGGAACGCTTTCAGGAACTGCGCGGCCAGAGCGACTACAACTTTGACGCTCGCTCCGGCCGCCTTGAAATATGGAAGCAGGGCCTGCAGCTTATGCTGGGGCGCCCGCTTTTCGGCGTGGGTATAGGGCAGTTCTCCTCGGCTCTCGGCATGATCGGCAGCGGCGTCTTCAAAGCCGCCCACAACAGTTATATTCAGATCGGCGCGGAGCTGGGACTGCCCGGTTTTTGCGTGTATCTCGCCATGTTGCTGCGCGCCCGCCGCATTTGCCTTACCGCTCTGGCGGCCGTGAACGGCACAGGCGCATCCCGCATGCGCTGGCAGGCGTTGCGGCTTGCCCTGACCGGCTTCGCCGTGGGCAGTTTCTTTCTGTCGCAAGCTTACGGCGCCATTTTGTACGCCCTGCTGGCCCTGGTTTGCGCCATGAGCGTGGAGCACGAGCGCGAAGCGGCCCCTGCGCACAGCCATGCGCCAAAGCCGGAAAAACCGGCCCCAGACCGCGCCATACGACAGCCTGGACAACAGTCGGAGCGGCAACCGGAACCCAGCCTGGCCATGCGGGCCGAAGCCGCCCGGGCCGCCCGCGAAGCCCTGCTGCGCAGAGGCGACGAGCGGCGCACGGCAAAGGGGGAAGGAGCATGAGCGCGCTTCGCTACTTCGCCCGCAACTCCGTGCTACGCCTGTTTTCTTTCGGCGTCGCGCTGATCGCCGCCTTCATGGTCACCCCGCACATGCTGCGCTGCCTGGGGCAGACAGGCTACGGGGTCTGGGCGCTCATCTCCTCCCTTGCCGGGTACTACATGCTGCTGGACTTCGGCCTGTTCCAGGCCGTCTGCAAATACACCGCCGCGGCCTGCGCCACCGACGACGAAGAAGAATGCGCCCGCATCTATTCCACGGCCTTTGCCGCCGGCGCTCTGGCCTGCGTCCTGACGCTGGCGCTGGCCGGGATTTTGTCTCTTTGCGTCGGCCGCATCGCCGCGGACGCGGCGAACATCCCTTCCACCGGCGCGGCCCTGGGCATTTTTTCCGCTTCCATCGCAGTGCAGCTGCTCTTTCGCTCTTCGCACGCCGTTCTGGCAGCATGGCTGCGCTGGAACACCCTGGCGCTTTTGAACATGATGCGTGCCGTCTTCACCACGCCGCTGGTGCTGTATCTGGCCGACCCGGTTCTTTCCGTCGCTGAAAACCTGCTGCGCGTCGCCGTGATCATGGCCTGCGGCAACCTTTTGGAATTCGGCTGGCATTTTTGCCTGGCGCTGCGCGGCGACAGAAGAATACTGCGCCCATCCGCCGTTTCCGCCGCCACAGCCAAAGCGCTGCTGCGGTACGGTGCGCCGGCTTTTGTAGACACGCTGGGCCTGCTGTTTCGGCAACGCACCCAGATCTTTGCCGTGGCTTCTTTTCTGGGTCTTTCCGCCGTCACGCTCTTTTCTTTGGCCCAACAGCTTCTCAACTACATGAATTCCGTCATGCTGAACGCGTTCGGCATTATGAACCCCTATTTCAGCCGCCTGCAGGCCACCGACGGCATGGAATCATGCAAAAAATCACTGCTGGAGGCCATGCGCCTCAGCTTTACCGTCTCTACCTATATGGGGCTGTGCGCCATTTTCTACGGCGGTCTTTTTCTGACCCGCTGGCTGGGCCCGCGCTTCGGCGAAACAGGCGACCTGCTTTTGCCGCTGGGCGCGGCCTCGATCATCACCTTCGGCAGCGGGGTTGTGGTGGGTTTTCTGTTCGGCCTGGGCGAACACCGCATTCTGGCCGCCCTCAGCATCAGCGAAGGCGCCTGCAGCACCCTGGCAAGCATTCCGGCGGCCTTGCTGTACGGACTCAACGGCGTCGTCTGGGTCATGGGCGTGGCCGCCCTTGTCATGCAACTGGGCATTCTGCCCCTGAAAGTCTGCCGCATAGCGGGCATCAGGCTGCGGGTCTATCACGCCGCCTGCCTGGGCACCGTCGCCGTGCAGGCCGGCGTACAGGGCCTCTATTATCTGTGCATTATTAACCGGCTGACGCCGGACTATATGGTCATCATTCTCGCCTGCGCGGGGCAGTTCGCCGTAACCGCCCTGACGCTGGCCATAACCATGCGCGTTTCGCGCGGCATGCGGCAAGAGGCGGCAAGCGATGCATACTCCTGAAATCAGCGTCATCATGCCCGCGTATAACAGCGCCCTCTGGTTGGGCCAAGCGGTGGAATCCATTCTGCTGCAGGAAGGCCCGGCTTGGGAACTGCTTATCGTTGACGACGCTTCGTCCGACGACACCAAAACCTTGGCCGCGCGTTACGCATACCTGGACGGGCGCATCCGCATGCTGGACAACCAGGGCGTCAAAGGCGCGGGCGGCGCGCGCAACACCGGCTTGCAAAGCATGAGTGGCCGCAGCGTGTTGTTTCTGGACAGCGACGACGCACTCTGCCCCGGCGCTCTAGAAAGCTTGCACGCCGCGCTGAAACGTGACGGTAAACCCGTGGCCCTGGGCGGCAAAAAGATTTTCTGCGAGCAACGCTGGCTGGCGATGAACCACGCCGCAGACCAACCCGGAGAGAGTTTCGCCCCGATGGGGTTCAGCTTTTGCCAACACCTGTTCCAGGCGAATTTTTTGCACGAACACGGCATCAACTTCCCCGAAGACCTTATCATTTCGCAAGATTCCGCCTTTCTGGCCGAAGTGTATGCCCGCCTGCACGAGCCGCCGCCGCGAACCGACGCATCCGTCTTTCTCTATCGCATCAACCACAAGCCCCAGCGCCCCGGCGCCGCGAAGTCCCTGGCTTTCATCCGCCGTTTCTTTCTGGCTTTGGATACGTTTTCCAAGCACGGCAAGAGGAATTGGATCGTCCCCTATCTGGAGAACTATTTCCTGCCGGAGTGGCTGTTCCGGCTGCATGCTGTGGCCCAGGCCGACGAAGCGGAAGCTCCCGCCTATCTGGCCGCCTGCCTGGACCTTTTGCGCCCCCTGCTGTGTGCCCCGTCTGCGGTTTTGCGCGGTCAACTCGGCCCGGCGGCGAATGATTTTCTTGCCATGGCTGCCAACGGCGATCCCCATGACCTCCTGGATGTGCTGGAGCGCAACGGCCTTGTCAGGCCCCTGCCGCACTTCATCGGCATAGACAAAGACCCTGAAAAACCCGGCTGGCGCTGGTACCGTTTTTCCCGCCGCGCGAGCAACGTAGCGCGCCTGGCTGAAAGCCGCCGGGCACTGGCCTACCTGGCGATGCTGCAACGCAGCTCGCGCCGCCGCCTGAACGGACGCGGCACGGAGGAACAAGCATGCTGAGCGGAAGAGATTTCATCGTATTCTCCGATGACTGGGGCCGCCACCCCTTCAGCTGCCAGCATATCATGCGGCATTTCCTGCCCGGCAACCGCTTGCTGTGGGTCAACACCATCGGTCTGCGCAGCCCTCGGCTGTGCTGGTATGACCTCACGCGCGCGGCGGAAAAAATCCGTTCCTGGGTGCTGCCCAAACCAACGCCTGGGCCGGAACCGCTGCCCGAAAACCTGCGCGTGCTCTCGCCGGTCATGCTGCCTTTCAACACCATTCCCGCCGTGCGCGCCGCCAACCGGCGCACCGTGCTGCACACCGTCCGCCGCGCCATGCGCGAGATGGACATGCGCTCGCCCATTTTGCTTGCGACCGTGCCCAACGCCGCCGATTACACCGGGCACCTGGGTGAAGAGCTGACCGTGTATTACTGCGTGGACGATTTTACCCTCTGGCCCGGCATGAACCAGCCGGAACTGGTCAAAGAGCTGGAAAAAAAACTGCTGGCGAAAGCGGACCTGGTCATTGCCGTTTCCGACGCCCTGACCGCCACGCGGCATAACGGGCGCACGCCCACACGCCTTTTGACCCACGGCGTGGACCTGGAACATTTTGACCGCACAGGGGCAGATACGCCCCTGCCCCTTGCCCTGTGCGGGCTGGGCCGCCCCCTGATCGGTTTTTACGGGCTGATCGACAGTCATTTTGACGTGCCGCTTTTGGCGCGCATCATGGATGCGCGCCCCGACTGGCAAATCCTTTGCATCGGCACCAAGCGCATCGACTTGGGGGAGCTGGAAAAGCGCGCCAACTTCCGCTGGCTGCCGGCCCTGCCATACAACGAACTGCCTCTTGCGGCCGCGCACTTTGACGTGGCCATCATCCCCTACGTGCTCAGCGCCCATACCAAAACGGCAAACCCCCTCAAGCTGCGTGAATATATCGCCACCGGCAAACCGGTGGTCACCACGCCCATGCCTGAAGTCTTCCGCTTTGAGGGACACATCCGCATCGCCGAAGGGACGGAATCGTTCGTCGCCGCCATTGACGAAGCCCTGCGCGAAGGCCCCCGGCCTGAAAAAATCCGCTCGCTGCTGGCCGGAGAGACCTGGGCGGACAAGGCCGACTTTTTCTCCGCCTGGATAGAGGAAAGCCTTTGCGAAAAGCAAAATCAAAGGAGGTCGGTCGCATGAACGCGCGCGTCTTCATAGCGCTGGCCACCGACATTCTGGGCGGGCCCGGCAAGGGTCTGGCGCAATTTCTGCGTTCCGGCGGGCTTGAGGGCTGCTACCCTTTGATGGCCGCGTACCTCGTCAAGGCTGACCGAGAAGATTCCGAATACATCCGGGCCATGCGGACCACGGGCGCGCCGGTGGCCGTGCTGCGCCAGAACCGCGTTCTTGATCCCGGTCTGGTGGATCAGGCGCTTAGGCTGGTGCGCGAACACGGCATCACGCTGTTGCAGTCTCACGGGTACAAAAGCCACGTGCTCTGCTGGCTGCTGCGCCGTAAAACCGGCCTGCCCTGGATAGCGTTCGTGCACGGCTGGACCGCGGAAGACATGAAGATACGCCTGTACAACACCCTGGAAAAAACAATGCTGCTGCTGCCGGACAAGGTTGTGGCGGTATCCGAATCGTTACGCCGCCGCATCCCCGCGCCGGCCAGGGCCAAATGCCTGGTCATTCCCAACGCCGTGGACCCGGCTGAACTGGCCGAAAGCGAACCGCGCCGCGACATCCGGGCGGAGTTCGGCATCGCGCCCGACGCCCTGGTCGTGGGGGTCGCGGGGCGCCTCAGCCCGGAAAAGGGCCAGCATATCTTTTTACGCGCGCTGGCGCGGGCGCGCATGCAAAACACCCGCCTGCACGGCCTCCTTGTCGGCGGCGGCCCGGAAATGGAAACACTGCAAAAAGAGGCGAATGCGCTGGGCCTTACGGCGCATTGCGCCTTTACCGGCCAGGTCAACGGCATGGGCCCCTATTACCGGGCCATGGATATACAGGCCCTGCCCTCGTTCAGCGAAGGCATGCCTAACGCCGCGCTTGAAGGCATGTTGCTGGGCAAGGCGTTGGTGGCTTCCCGCGTCGGCGGCGTGCCGGAAGTGGTGCGCGACGAAAAGGACGGCCTTTTGCTGCCCCCCGGCGATGAAGAAGCGCTGGCCGCCGCCCTGCTGCGGCTGGCTAATGATGCGGCGCTACGCGAGCGCCTGGGTGAAGCCGGGCGGGCGAGAGCTCTGGCGGAATTCACGCCGCGCGTTCGGGCCGGACGCATTCTGAATCTGTATACCGCCCTGCTGCAAGACAATGTCGGAAGGAGAGTGTGCAATGAACGCGTGGGTTCGCTTTAAATTATCCGTCAAACGGAGGGAAACGCCCTTTCATTCGCGCCTGCACGACATGGCCAAAAGCGTGACCGTCGGCGACTATTGCATCGCGGGCGAAAAACACGGGCAGCCCCATGGAGAAGCCCGATGATGAAACGCCTTGTGCAGCTTGCCTTTCTGGCGCCCGCCCTGTGCCTTTTCGCATGGTGGAAGCTTGCCGCGCTTTTTTCCGGCCGGCAGCGTTCCTTCATGGGCATATCGCAGTTTCTGGCCCTCTGGCCGGGGCTGCCGGGCGTGTGGCTGCGCGCGGCCTTTTACCGTCTGGCCTTGCCTTCCACCTCGCAGCATACGGTCATTGAATTTCTGACCGTCTTTTCAAATCCCGGCGCTTCTCTGGCCCGGAACGTTTCCATCGGCGCGGGCTGCAATATAGGCTGGGCCGCCATAAACGAGCACTGCATTCTGGGCTCGCACATCTCGATCACCAGCGGCCGCCGCCAGCACGCCTTTGCCGACCCGGCAACGCCCATACGCCTGCAGGAAGGGCAAAGCGAACTGGTCACCATCGGCCGCGACTGCTGGATAGGTAACTCCGCCGTGATCATGGCGGACGTTAGCGAAGGCTGCGTCGTGGCCGCGGGCAGCGTGGTGATGCGGCCTGTTCCACCCCACAGCATCGTTGCCGGCAACCCGGCCAAGGTTGTGGGCCGGCGCGGCTCCGGGCAGAACCGGAACGCGGCCGGCGGAGGAGCGCAAGCATGAAAGCCCGCGTGATGCAACTTCTGGTGACTCTGAACCCCGGCGGTGCGGAACGCCTGGCCCTTGACCTCTTGGCCGCGGGTAAAGGCCGCTTTCACGGTCTCGTGGCCGGGCTCTTTCATGAGCCGGGCGAACTCGCGGCGCAGGCGCGGGCAAAAGACATACCCTGCCTGGCGCTCAGAGCGGATCAAAGCGGGCGGTTACGCGCCGTGCTGCACCTGTACCGCACGCTACGCCGCGAAAAGGTCACCCTGCTGCACGCGCAGGCAGGCTATCTGCTGCAATACGCCCTGCCCGCCGCCAAAGCGGCCGGGATTCCTCTGGTTTACACGGAACACGCCCTGCACTCGCTGCACACCAAACCCAGATTCCGCTTTTTCGTCAAATTCGCCGCGCCCCTGGCGCATGCCGTTACCGCCGTCAGCCGTGAAGTGGCGGACTATTTCACCGCCAACCTGGGCCTGAGTCCCGATCGGGTGCGGGTCATCCCCAACGGCGTTGACCTGAAGGCCTTCTCGCCTCAAGGGCAAAAGGCTTCCCTGCCGTGGCCTGATGCGGGCCTGACCGTGTTCGGCACCGTGGCCCGGCTGACCGAGGCCAAGGACCACGGCACCCTGTTGCGAGCTTTCAGCCTGCTGCGGCGGAAAAAATCCGGCGCGCGCCTGCTCCTCGTGGGTGACGGCGAGACACGGCCGAAACTGGAGCGGCTCGTCGCCGAACTCGGCCTGGCGGACTGCGTATTTTTGACCGGCACGCGCTCCGACATAGCGGACCATTTGCGGGCCATGGATATTTTCGTGCTCTCTTCCAAACGGGAAGGCTTTCCCATGGCCCTGCTCGAAGCCATGGCCTGCGGCCTGCCGACGCTGAGCACCAGAGTGGGTGATATCGCCAGCCTGAATGCGGGCGGAGAATACCTGCGTCTTGTTCCGCCGGAGAACCCCGAAGCTCTGGCCGCGGCCATGGCCGCATGCATGGATGACGCAGCAAACGCGCGGGATCGGGCGGCGCGGGGCCGGGCGCTCGTAGAGAGCGAATACAGCGGCAAGAGTATGGCGGAACGCTATTTCCGCCTGTATCACGATACGGGAGGCCTACCATGATCGGCTATCTGCGCGAGGCATTGTACCAAATGCGGGGACATAACCGCTATGCGCATTTCCGGGAAAGCAAAGCCCTGGAACAACTGCCGGCCGAAGAGCTGCGCCAGCGCCAGTTCTGGCTGCTGTCTTCACTGCTGCGGTATGCGTACGCCAATGTTTCCTATTACCGCCGCTGCTTTGAAAAGCTGGGCATCACACCGGAAGACATTCGCTCTTTCGAAGATTTCGCGGCCTTTCCCGTGCTGACCCGGCAGGATATCGAGGAAAATTTAAGCGAACTCCTCTCCGGTTCCATGCTCGAGAACATGCGCTATCTCAATTTCAGCGGCGGCACCACCGGCCGGCCGGTACGCTTTTACCAGGATATGCGCCTGCGGGAAACCATGGAGTCGCACTGGCTGCATTGTCTCTCGTTCGCCGGCTGGACGCCTTCGGATATGGTCGTCTGCGTCTGGGGCAACCCGCGCGACACCGCTTCCACCCAAATCCCCGGCGGGCTCAGGCCCTGGCTGGCCGGACAGCTGACTCTCAACGCCTACCGATACGGCAAGACCGAGATGCAGGACTGGCTTGGGGCCATTCGCCGGTACCGCAGGGTTTTTCTTTACGGCTACACCTCCGCTCTGGCCGATCTGGCGGAATTCATGCTGGACAATGACTACAGCACCCCCAACGTACGGGGGGTCATCACCACGGCCGAGATCCTGGACCAAAGCCGGCGCGTGCTCATCGGGCAGGCTTTCGGCTGCCGGGTGCACGACCAGTACGGCAGCCGCGAAGTGCCGGGCGTGGCTTCCGAATGCTCCGAAGGCGGCATGCACCTTTTGACCCATTCCGCCTATGCGGAGTTTTTGCCCCTGGCGGCGGGAGATAACGGCGCGGACAGCCTCGACGGCGAAGAAAACAGCATGCGGCGCATAGTGCTCACCGGTCTGACCAACCGGGCCATGCCGCTGATACGTTACGAAATCGGCGACATAGGCGCGCCCAGGGAAGGCGTCTGCCCCTGCGGCCGGGGTTTTCCGCTCATGCAGATGAGCCTTGGGCGTATCGGCACCACCCTGCGCGCTCCCGACGGCAAACGCATGTACAGCACCTTCTTCGTCCGCCAGATGTATGGCCTGGAAGGCATAAGCGCGTTCCAGTTCCGCCAGACGGCCCTGGACAAGGTGGAACTCTATGTGGTGCGCGGCAAGCGCTTTTCCGAAATTTCCGCGAACAAGCTCGAAAACCTGCAGGAAAATTTCGCCAAAACCCTGTGCCCCGGCATGCATCTTGATCTTAGGTATGTGGACGAGGTGCCGCGCACGTCGGGCGGCAAACACCGCCACGTCATCTGCGAGGTGGAAGAATGAACAAGGCGGCCCTATGAACACCCGATCCGCTTGCATGATGCTGCATTCCGTGGGCGTGCCCGACCCGGCCTGGCATTGGAATTTCCTGACCATGCCGCTGGATTCCTTTACCGGTTTTCTGCGCTTGGCCCGCCGGGCCGGATACGTGAGCGTCACCCTGGACGAATACCGCGAAGCGGCCCGCGCCAACCGCCTGGCCAAAGAACGGCTGTTCGCCCTGACCTTCGACGACGGCTATCTGGACAACTGGGTCTATGCCGCCCCTGTGCTGCGCGAATACGGCTTTACCGGCACGGTGTTCGTCAGCACCGACTTTATCGACCCCGGTTCCGAACCCCGCCCCCAATGGAACGGCGGCTCCGGCCCGTGCCCTGCCGCTTCGGGCTATCTGAACACGGCCGAACTGCGCCTGTTGAACCAAAGCGGCGTTCTGGACGTGCAATCTCACGCCGCGACCCATACCTGGTACCCCTGCGGTCCGCGTATTGTGGATTTTCGCAGCCCCGGCGACGGGTACTGCTGGATGGACTGGAATGCCGACCCGGGCGAAAAATGGCGCAGTCTGACGCCGCCAGGGCGGCCGGAATGCTGGGGCGAGCCGGTCTATGAGCACTGCAAGGCGCTTGCCGGGCCGCGTTATTACCCGTGCGAAGAACTGGAAGAAGCTTTGCGCACGTATGTCGCCCCGCACGGCGAGGATTTTTTCAAACGCCCCGGCTGGAAGGACGAACTTTTTACCCTGGCGGCCGAACTGCAACGCCGCATGCCGCCGGGCGTCATGGAAAGCCGGGAGGAATACCTGGCCCGGGCGGAGGCGGAATTGACGGAATCCGACCGCATTCTGGAGCAGGCGCTGGGCAAGAAAATACGCTGGCTTTGCTGGCCCGGTGGCGGCTACTCGCCCGAACTGTTCGCGCTGGCCGGGCAGCGCTACGCCGGCACCAGCGTCGCTTCGCATGACCGCGCCGTCAAAGACGGCGAAGACGCTTCCGGCTGCTACCGGCTGCGGCGCTTCGGCCCGCTGACTGCGGGAAGCGAGCCTGAAATCCGCTACCTGCACCCTTTCGTCAACCTGCTGCACCTTGAGGAGCAGCGCGCGAAAAACCCGGTTGCGCGCCTTGTCCGGGGCAGCCTGACCCGCCTTGCGCGCCGGAGAACACCATGACCCTGGCCCAAACCATTCGCGACAAACGGCTTTGGCTTTTGCCGCTGCTGGCCCTGCTGGCGCTGGCCTATGCCCCGGTATACCCGCGCATGATCGTCAATGACTGGCTGGGCGACCCCAACTATTCACACGGCTTTCTCGTGCCCCTGGTTTCCGCATGGTTCATCCACGCCGCGTGGCCCCGGTTGCGGCAGGAAGAGGTCGTTCCCAGTAACGCGGGCTTTTTGCTGCTCATTTTCGGCATCGCGTTGTTGTCCGTCGGGGTCACCCTGCAAGAAATCTACAGCAGCCGCGCTTCGCTCATTTTCATCCTGGCGGGGCTGATTCATATTTTCTGCGGCGGCCGCATCCTGCGCCTGCTGGCGCTGCCGCTGGCCTATCTCTTTTTCATGATCCCGCTGCCGTATACGATTTACGACATGCTGGCCCTGCCGCTGCGCTCGCTGGTGACCTTCGTCGCCACCGGCGGTTTGAAAGCATGCGGCCTGGCCGTGCTGCGCGAAGGCAACATGATCCTCTTTCCCAACATCAGCCTGGAAGTGGTCGAAGCGTGCAGCGGCATGCGCTCTCTGGTCAGCCTCGTGGCCCTGGGCACGGCCTGGGCCTTCGTCTTTCTGCGGGGCAATACGCGCCGCGCGCTGCTTATTCTGGCGACAGTGCCCATCGCGGTTATCACCAATATTTCACGGGTTTTCATCACCGGACTTTTGGCCCGGCATGTGGGAGCCCAAGCGGCGGAAGGTTTTTTTCACGACTTCGCAGGGTTCGCCGTATTTGCCGTGGCCATGCTGCTCACGCTGCTGACGGGCTGGATCCTCAGCAAACTCCCGCTGGACAGGGTGAACGATGAGGGGAACGATAATGCGTCGTAAATATATCGCCGTTCTTATTCTGCTTTGCGTAGCCGCGGCCGCCGCCAACCTGCACAAAGACCTCTTTCTGCCGCCGACCAAGGGGCTGCAAAGCTTCCCCGTCGAAGTGGGAACGTGGCGCATGGCCGTCAACACGGTATTCAGCGCGCCCGTGCTCAAGGTGCTGCGCCCTTCGGATTACGTAATGCGCTCATACGCCGACCCGCAAGGGCGGCAAATCGGCATGTACGTGGGCTACCACGACGGCGGCAAAGACGCGGGGCCCATCCATTCGCCGCGCAACTGCCTGCCCGGCTCCGGCTGGCACGCTCTGAACAGCAAAGAAATGACCGTCGCGGCAGGGGGCGACACCGTGCGCATGGTGCGCACCGTGTACGCCAAAGAGCGCGAAGAAGTGATCTTTTATTACTGGTACCAGATACGCGGCCAAAGCCTGACCAGCGACTGGGGCATGAAGCTGACGGAATTGAAGAACGCCCTTTTTTACCAGAGAAAAGACGCGGCCTTCATTCGCCTGGATATTTCCAACGAACTTGGAGGGCAGGCCGATGCCCTGGTGACGGATTTCATTCGCGGGGCGTATCCCGCGCTTAAGGAATATCTGCCTTCCTGACCGGGGGTTATTATGATGCAAGCCACACTGACCGCTCTCGCCACAGCGCTTATGCTTACCTACCTCTTTTCTTTGCGGCGTTTGCACGAGCCGGGCGCTTTGCCCGTGCTGGCCCCGGCCCTTGTCAGCAGCGGCTGGCTGCTGCTGCTTGAAAACGTGCTCGTCGCGCGGCCGGACCTTTTACCCGCCTGCATGCGCACGCTCCTTTTCAGCCAGTTTCTGCTGGGACCGGCCTGGCTGCTGTTCAGCCTCGCTTACGGCCGGACATTTTCGTGGAAAACGCTCGGCAACTTGAACAGGTTCCTGCTCATTCTTTCCGCCCTGCCGCTTTTGCTGCTGCTGATCCTGCCGCCCGGTTCCTTTTATTATCAAACGGATTTCGGCCTGGAGCCTTTACTCTTTCTGGAACAGCGCGCCTTCTTCTTTTACCTGTATCTGGTGCTGATTCTGCTGCTGGCGCTGGGCAACCTTGAAAGCACCCTGCGCGGCAGCCAGCACAGCGACCGCTGGCGCATCAAACTGGCCCTGGTGGGCGCGGGGCTGTGCATCATCGCCCCGGCGCTCTTTTACAGCCAGGGCCTGGCGTGCCGGTTCATCGACATGCGCTATCTGCCCCTGCGTTCTTGCGGGCTGCTGCTGGGGGTGTGCCTGCTGCTGTTCGCCGAATGGCGCAGAGGCAGCGGCGGGGTAAGCCTTTCGCGGCGCATCGCCTTTCGCTCCGCGGCGGTGGTCGTGGCCGGGCTGTACCTCTTGGGCCTGGGCATCACCCGCGAAGCGGCGCGCTTTTTCGGCCGCGCCATTGATTCGCAAATAATTATCGCCTTCGTGCTGCTGCTGGGACTGGTAGCGCTGTTGCTGCTGCTTTCGCACTCCGTGCGCCGCAAGTTCTCCATCTGGCTGCAACGCAACCTTTACGGTGAAAAATACGATTACAGAGGCCAATGGATCGAATTCAGCGAACGCCTGGCCCAAGCCAAAGACAAAGAATCGCTTATCCGCGCCGTGCTGCTGCGTTTTTGCGACACCTTCGGCTTTGTGGGGGCGACCTACCTCTCGCTGGAAGGTTCCGACCCCGCCCGCCCCGCCCAGGCCGTGTCATATGAAATGCAGACCCTGGACGAAGAAGAACTGGCTGCTGAAAATGTCGCGCCCTTGCTGGGCTTGCCGCCCGTGCCCGCGCCGGTCAGCTGCGCGCCCCCCGGCCTTGCCCCCTACCTGCAACGAACCGGGGCCAGCCTCTTCTTACCCATACGCACAGCCGACGGCCCGGAAGGGGTGATCGTCATGGGTCGCCCCATAGACGGCAAAGAAGGCTATGACATCGAGGATTACGAGCTGATGGAAGCTATGGGCGGGCAGATAGGGCTGTGCGTGCGCAGCTTTCGCCTGGGAGAAGAGCTCGTCATCGCGCGGGAAATGGAAACACTGGGGCGCCTGGGCGCATTCGTGCTGCACGACCTTAAAAATCAGGTGTACGCCCTCTCCCTGCTTTTGGGCAACGCCCGCCGCTTTATCGCGCAGCCGGAGTTTCAAAAAGACATGCTTGAAACGCTGGGCAACACCGTGGCCAACATGCGTATTCTCATCACCCAGCTGAACGAGCTGCCCCGCGAATCGAACCTGCGCCTGGAAAAAGTGGACCTGCACGACCTTGCACGGCGCGCCTGCGCCCAGGTTCCCGGCGCCAACCTGGTGCTGGGGGGCGATCATCTGACCGTGACCGCCGACGCGGAACAGATGAGCAAAGTCTTCACCAACCTGTGCCTGAACGCCGTTGAGGCGAGCGGCGACAAACCCATTCACGTGCGCATCACCCACGAAGAGGTGCCCGTGCTGCGCATGAGCGACCAGGGCGGCGGCATTGCCGAAAAAATACTGCGCAAAGGCCTCTTCACCCCTTTCAACAGCACCAAAGAGCGGGGCATGGGCATCGGCCTGTATCATTCGCGCAAAATTGTGGAAGCCCACGGCGGCACGATTTTGGTGGAGAACAACCCCGGTTTCGGCTGCACGTTTGTGGTACGGTTTGACAAAGAACGCGAGACCGCTTTTTCCGAGCCGGAAGAAGCACGGAGCGGCGCATGAGCAAAAAACTGCTGCTGATCGAAGACAACGAAGAAGTGCGCCGCCAGTTGCGTTGGGGCTTTGCCGAAGAAGTCGACAGCGTGCTGCTGGCGGGCACCGTCGAAGAAGCGCTGGAAATACAGCGCCGCGAAAAACCGCAGGTCATCACCCTGGACCTGGGTTTGCCGCCGGATACCGAAGGCAACACCGAAGGCTTCCGCGCGTTGAAAGAGCTGCTCGCTTGCGACCCCAGGGCCAGAATTATCGTGGTCACCGGCCATCACGACATGAATAACGCGCTGCATTCGGTCAACTGCGGGGCCTACGATTTTTGCCGCAAACCGGCGGACCTTGAAGAGCTGAAAGTCATCGTGCGGCGGGGCTTCTTTCTCTACGACCTTTTGGCCGCGCAAGAAAGCGCCCCCGAAGCGCTGCCCGACCACGGCATCATCTGCAAGTGCAGGGCCATGCGCGAGTTGCTTGAAACCACGGCCAAGGTCGCCGCTTCCGACGCGCCCGTGCTGATCATAGGCGAATCGGGCACGGGCAAGGAACTGGTGGCCGGGGCCATACACCGCATCAGCGCCCGCAAGGAGGGCCCTCTGATCACCGTGAACTGCGGGGCCATACCGGAAAATCTGCTGGAAGCCGAATTCTTCGGCCATGAAAAAGGCGCCTTCACCGGGGCCACGCAGCGGGTACAGGGCAAGGTGGAATATGCCGACGGCGGCACCCTGTTTCTGGATGAAATAGGGGAGCTGCCCACCCACCTGCAAGTCAAGCTGCTGCGCTTTTTGCAGGAAATGGTCATCCAGCGCGTGGGCGGCCGCCAGAACATACCGGTCAACGTGCGCATCATCGCGGCCACCAACGTCAACATCGGCGAAGCCATACGCAAGGGAGCCTTTCGCGAAGACCTCTATTACCGCATCGGGGTGGTGACCATCCCCCTGCCCGCCCTGCGGGAACGGGAAGACGACGTGCTGCTGCTGGCGGAGCATTTCGCCCGCAAATTCGACGCAAAAGGCAAGATACTCGGCTTCACGCCGGAAGCGGAACGGGCCATGCGCGCCTATTCCTGGCCCGGCAACGTGCGCGAGCTGGAAAACAAGGTGCGCCGGGCCATCATTTTCGCCGCCGCCCCCTATATCAGCGCCCAGGAGTTGGGGCTGGACGAAAAAAAGGACGCGCCCGGCGAAGAAAGGCCCGCATCCGGCCTGTCCCTGCGCGAGGCCCGCAACAGCGTGGAACGCGAAATGGTCATGCGCGCGCTGGACCAGTGCCGGGGCAACATCCAGCAGGCGGCCCTGGCGCTGGGGGTCAGCCGCCCGACCTTTTACGACCTCTTGCGCAAGCACAACATCGCCGTTTCCTAAAGCATTTCACGCGGCAACGGCTCTAGTCTGAGGAGACAAACCATATGCGTATGCACTCTTTCCTTTTGCGCCTGGCCGTATCAGCCTTGCTGACCCTCGTGCCGCTTGCGGCAAGCCAGGCCGCGCGAAGCGCCCCGCCGCCCCGGCCGGGTTCCGAACCCGCTTTTTCCAAACTTTTCTCGGTGCGCGGACTGGGCGGAGGCGGCGGTTTGTATCGCCCTTCCATTTCTCCCTATAACCCGAAAGCGCTTTTGGTCACCTGCGACATGGGCGGCACATACCGCTCCGCCGACGGCGGCAACAGCTGGGTCCTCATTCATTACGCCCAGGGCTTGGGCGGCATGCGCTGGGCCCCGCCGCCGCGCTATACGCCGAAATCCGTCTATTGGGTGACCGGCCGCCACACCCTGTGCCGCAGCAACGATGCGGGGCAGACCTGGACCAAACTGCCCCAGGGGCTTTGGAAAGAAGACCCCATACTCGATTTCCTGCCGCTGCCGGGCAAAAGCGAGACATTTCTCATTAGTACGGGAAAAGGCCTGTGGCTGGGCGGCGGGCGTGAATGGCGGCAGAACCCGCCCGGCCCCGACGCCGTGGGCGGCGGCCCCTTGCTGCAACTTGAAGGCACGCTGTATGCCGCCTTTCAAAACGGCCTGCTCTATCAAAGCAACGACCGCGGCGAAAGCTGGCGCGAAGTCTGGCGGGCGCCGGGCCGCATCATGGCTCTGACCGGCGCGACGAAAGAGAAAGACAGCGTGCTGCTGGCCAGCGTTGAAAACCGGGGCATCATGCGTTCCGTGGATCAGGGAAAAAGTTGGCTTGCGGTCAAAGAACCCTATGCCAACGAAACCGGCTTGTACATGCAGCCGGGGAATTTACGCATCGCTTACGCCCAACAAACGGGCAGCGTCAAAACCCAGCAGATTCTCAAATCCGAAGATGGCGGCCTGACCTGGCGGCCGGTATTCCTGTTGCGCAAAGGCGGCAACGCCGCTCTTTCCTGGCTGCAAACCAGCCTGCACTGGGGCTATTATTTCACCCTCGGGGGGTTCGCGCTTTCTCCTTCCGATCCGGATTTCGCCATAGCCACCACGCAAGGGGAAATGTACATCACGCGCGACGGGGGCAAAAGCTGGCAGCCCGCAATCAACGTCATGCTGCCGCCGCTGGAAGGCGGTTCCATACCCCAGCGCAGCATCGGCCTTGAGGTCACCAGTTGCTGGGGCTACCACTTCGACCCCCATGACGCCAAACGCGAATACATCACCTATACCGACGTGGGGTTCGCCCGCTCCCTTGACCAGGGCAAAACCTGGATCTGGTCCGCCACAGGCTCCCCCTGGAAAAACACCTTTTACGACCTGGCCTTTGACCCGGCGAAACCCGGCCGCATGTATGCGGCCGCCAGTTTGCGCCACGACATTCCGCATTACCTGGAACTCTCTATAACCAGCCCTTCCATAACACGTGTGCATACCGGCGGGGTAGTAGTTTCCGACGACTGGGGAGCCACCTGGAAAACCCCGTATGACCGTAAAAGCCCGGGGGCCCTGCCCAACCAGGTCTGCACCACCGTTGTCCTTGACCCTTCATCCCCGCCGGATAAACGTACCCTGTACGCAGGGGTTTTCGGCGAAGGGGATGACGACGAGGCCGGGGTCTACAAATCAACGGACAGCGGCGTCACCTGGGCCAGACTTACGCCCGGCCCCGGCGCGCCGCCCAATCTGCATATATACCGTCTGCGCCTGCACCCCAAAACCGGCGATATGTACTGCCTGATCACAGGCCTGCGCGGCGCCACAGGCGAAACTTTTTTCCGCAACCCCAACGGGGGGATCTGGATGAGTAAAGACAAGGGAGCAACCTGGCTGCATATCAGCGCTAAGTCTGAACTGAACCGCTGGGCCACCGCCTTCGCCTTTGACCCGGCCGACAGCGGCGTCATATACGTCACCGCGGCCAGCCCCCAGGGCGGCGCGGGCGTGGGGGGGCTGTACAAGGGCATCAACAACGGCGGCACCTGGTTTCATATACTCGACGACCCGGCCATACGAAGGGTCGCGGGCATGCCGCGCTATGACCACAGCATGGCCGTGGCCGTGCACCCCAAAGACCCCAGGCGCATTATCGTGGGCACCACGCTGCACGGCATTTTGTATACGTTGGACGGCGGGCGCATCTGGTGGCAGTATCGCGATTTTCCTTTCAGCGTCGCCCAGAGCGTGACCTTTCACCCCAAAAACCCGGAACTGATTTATGTGACGACCTTCGGGGCCGGGGTCTGGGTTGGACCGGCGCCGGACAAGCCGGGGCTGTGAGGCGCCGCCCGAAAAACAGGGGAAACAAGGCATGAAACAACCTGACGGCTTAAAAAACTATTGGCGCGATTACTGGTCGGGCAAACGGGATATCTTTGCCGCGAATCAGGCGGAATCCGGCTCGCGCTACCCCCAAGCCTTTTCAGAATGGGTTCACCGGGTTGAGGTAAAAACCATTTTTGAACGCTGCCGCCCCGGGCCGGAGGATTGCGCGGCGGACTTCGGCGCGGGCGGGGGGCGCTTTTCCCTGGCCCTTGCGCGCCTCGTCAGGCGCGTCTATGCTGTGGAACACTCGCAGCTGCATGAGGTTTTGACGGCCAATGCCGCGCCTTTCGGCAACATTAGCTGCTTGAAATGCTCCATTCAGGACGCCGTCATTCCTGATCCCTGCTCCATCGCCCTCATTTCCGGGGTTTTGATGTACGCAACTGATGCCGGGGCCGAGGCCATCCTGGCGAAAGCGGCGCAATCGCTGGCGCAAGGCGGCATGCTTGTTTTGCGCGAACCGATGCAATCCGGCGGCGTCATCAATATCAACGGGAAGTTGTACCGCCCGGGCGACGCGTACGTGATCGAAGAGGACAAGCATTTTGAATGGTACCGCGACTCTGCCTGGTACGTCGAAACCGCCGGAAAACACGGCCTGCTGCCTGTCGGCGGCTGCATATCCCACGCGCCGGTGTTGTATTTTTTGCCCGGGTTTATTCCTTTCAAAACGCGAATCCACGCCCGCATGGCCCGCCTTCTTGCCGACGAGCGCAACTTCACGCTCATGGACCGCTACGACCGCATCATGCGCGGACCTTACGGCCTCATCAGACGTCTTTTACGTAAAAAATCCATGCGCTTTCTCTTTTTCAAGAAAACGTGACAGGTTTTGGAGCGCTCTGTTTGCGGTCGGCCTCGGACCTCCGCCATATCAGGCCTCCGTCAGGTCAGCCGCTTCGCAGCGGTAGGTGCGGTGCCGTATGCGCCCGGCCTTTCCCGTGCGGAACATCAAGAGCGGCGTGTATTCCGCCGGCCGCATGAAGACCTTTTGCATAATGTCCCGCCCTTCACGCAGCATCTTCACATGGGCGGGGGCGAAAGACGCTTCTCCTTCTTGGTCCAGGCGCAGGTTGAGCAGGGTCAGCGCGGCCATGGGCTGCACCGCGAAGCCGAAATGTTCCAAAGCGCACCAGACGCGTTGCAGGGCTTTCCCCGCCATAATTATACCGCCTTCGCCGCCTTCCGGCGCGCAGATCAGCCCGGCGCCGCCGCAGCGGAGCATGGAGAGAAAGCTGTAAAAAGGCATGGCCCGGCCCAGGCCGATCGCGTTGGCGAAGCGCATGTTGCGCCAGGGGCGCACGGTTTTCAGATACAGCTCCCCGGCCGCGCCGGCCTGAAGGTTTTTCAGCGGCATGCCGCGTTTGAAGCGTTCAGGCACGGGCGCTTCCGGGTCCTGCGGGTACGATTCGAAGATGATCGTATCCATCAGGTACTCATGCAGGTCCTGCCGCTCCACCCGCACCCGGTCGGCCAGATACACGGCCCGTGCCAAAAGGCGCAGGTCGGCGGAACGCGACGTGTGCGCCAGCATGGCCGCGCCTTCGGCATCCGCCATGCCCGCCAGTCTTTCCCATACCGCCTCGGGCACTGGCTTGCTTGAGTAAAGCAGCCGGTTGGTGGTCCGCCGCCACAAGGCCGCCGCCATCAGCTCGTGATAGGGCTGCCCCCCGGCGTGCAGGCGCAAGGAGGCCGCGCGGTCGCCGCCGTTGCCGCTGTCCGGGCGGATCTCCGTGCGGCATGCAAGGCCCAGCGAACCGGCGGCATACTCCATATTCTGAATGGCCGCCCCACAAGAAAGAAGCGTGGCCGTCTGGCGCACGTTGAAGAAAGAGGGATCGGCCTCTCTGTCGGGGCGGATATCTATACGCCCCGGCCCGATGGTGAAACGCCAAGGCTGCACGTTGTCGCCCGAAGGCGCTTGTATGCCCGCGCGCACGATATAGGCCATGGTTTCGCCCGGTATGCTCTCGTCCGCGGGCACCAGGTCCGGCGCTTCAGGCGCGCGCGCGCCGCACGCTTGCGGCGGCGCCAAAAGGCGCTTGGCCGCAGCGACTTTAAACCGCTGATAGGGACTGTTCATGCCTTTGAAAAGCCGAGTTTTGCGCCACAGGCCCCGCCGCGCGTCGAACTGGCAAGAGCTGGGCACCACCGTATCAGGTTTTTGCCCCAAAAGCAGTTTGACCACTTGCGTTGCGGCCATGCCCGCGCATAAATGGCAGCCGATATCCAGCGAGGGCACCCGCCGCTCCGCCAGGTCCACGAAATAGCGGTCAATATAGCGCAAATGCGTCGGCCGGGGCGAAACCCCGAAAGCGAAGCGAATCAGCCGTTCCAGCGGGTCTGTCGCGTCGTTCACGCCGAAATATTCGTCATAATTCATGCCGCCGGGCATGAAGACCAGGAGCGAGCTCGAAAAACCCGCCGGGGCCGCGGTGACCACCGGTATGCCTTTTGCCAACGCCCGGTTGAAAAGCGCGCGACGTATGTCCTGGGCAAAAAAATCCAGGCTGTCCACCAGCACGTTCACGTCGGCCAGAAACGCATCCATATTTTCGTGGTTCACCCCTTCGGGGAAGGCGCGCAAATCGAGAAAGGGGTTCACGCCCAGCACGCGTTCCGCCATGACTTCAAGCTTAGGCCTGCCGAAACCGGAAAGGCCTGAGCCGTACTGGCGGTTGACGTTGACCGGAGAAAAATTGTCGTAATCCGCTATGGTAAACGCGCCGACGCCGGTGCGGGCAAGCGTCATAAGGTGCGTGCCCCCCACCCCGCCCAAGCCGGGAATGGCTACCCGGGATTTAAGCAGTTTGCGCTGCCCGGCGTAATCCACAAGCCCCAGGTTGCGGGCGAAAGCAGTATCCGTATATTCATCGGGGTTTTCCAGGTGCAGCTGCTCCAGCACGGGGGTGATGGAACGGCTGATCTCTTCTTTGGCCTCGCCGAACGGCACATCTTGAAACAGGCCCAAGCGGTATATGCTTGTCAGATACGCGTGCTGCGCCTCGGAAAGAGCACGCAAGATGTCCGGCCGCTGCCGAAAGAAAAAATAGGCGGAATACGGGTCAAGCTGCCGCCGCTTGCGGCCGCGCGCCTCCTGCCCCTGCAGCAGCGGGTCGCCGAACTGGGTGAAAAAGCTGTGCAGGTCGGTTTCAAAGTCACCGTCCGCATAAGCTTTTTCCAGGTTTTCCTCAAACTTGGCCACTTCCAGGCGCAGCGCCACGGCGGGGGCGCTCACTTTGGCGTAATAGCGCTCTTCGCCGAAAGGCTCGAACAAAAGCACCTGCGAATAAAACCGCACGTGCTTGGGGTTGACCATGATCACCAGGTCGTCCACCCCGGCGAATTTCGCATATTGATACACCGCGCGGAAAAGAAACATCAGCACGTTGGACCAGCGGCGGGCGCGCTGCATGGCAAGGCCGCCGATCTCGACCACTTTGCGGCCCCGGCCGCGCAACTCGTCTATTTTATCCTTATAGACCACATCAAGGGGCAGCCCGAACAGCTCCGTGTCCAGAATATGCGAGATGGTGCTCACCACGTTCAGATAGGATTTAAAAATAAAAACATTGGTCGTCGGCAGCATGGACCAGATGTTGTAGTACATTTTGCTGTGCTGTGCGCCGATGTAGCCCGACTGAAGGTATTCGGCGTAAACAAGTTTGAAGGCCTTGCCGTACTCGTCTATGCTTTCGGCCATTTTGATGGCCGGCTTGTCCATTTCGCCCAGTTTGCACTGCAACAGCTGGCTGCGCTTCACTCGGATGGTCCGGCGCCGTTCCGCTCCGTCTGTCATGGAGTGCCTCCTTGTTTGCTGAAGGGCAAGCCAGAATCATGCCAAAAAAACGTTCAAACGGCTCATCGTGGCACGAAATTAGCAATTACATCGAATGCGGCCGGACGAAAGCGTCCCATCCCCTACCCCCCTGCGGAGCGCAATTGCGCGGCGCTTTCGCCCGCCGATCTCACGAGCTTTTTCCCCCGAGGTGCCTATGGGCTGCCAGACCGAAAGATCACGCATTGCGCTCGACGCCAGATATGTCAACATGATCACAAACGTTTCCAAAGAGTTCAGGCTTGACCCCGAATGCATGATCCCTTTGCTGATAAACACTATCTTCAACAGCCGTGAAAAGAAACACAAAGCCGGGTCCCATGAAATCCCCCGGGCCATGCGGAAAAAGACGGATATTCAGTGTTTTGTGAAGCTTTGCAGTGAGAATAACGAAATTTATTACCTGCCGGGGCTGCTTGCCGATATTTCGTTATTCGGTGTACGGGTGGTTGTTGATGACGAGTATGGGGAAAAAGAGCATCTCGTCAAAAAGGCCCGGCAATTCGAACTGACAACTTGCGCGGGCCATGAAAACAGGCCGGTCAGTTTCCTGTGCCGCCTGCGCCACATCAGCCGCGGCAGGGCGCTGAGCATGGGCGGGGCGCTCGTCACGCCGGAAAATCACGTAGTTACCTTTTTCTTGAAGATACTTTTGGGGTTTGAAACCACACCTAATTTCGCCCCCTAGGATATAATTACTGCTTAGCCATACGCGAGGCGGCACAAAGAACGGCGTGTCGGGAAAATTTACAGCCCCGCCGTTTTTTTTTGCCGCCTCGCTGCACGGTATGGGCCGTTTCACCCTCTTTTCTTTTAAAAACCAACAGACCGCCGCAAAAGGGCAACCCATGCCGATCTGTCGGATTCATTGTACGTTTTGTCGGACTTCTTTACGCTTCAAATAACGCTTTGTGAATATTTTTTTAATTATTTAAACAAGATACATAATGGAACACCTTTTGCTATTTACTTAGCAACCGTTACCAACCGAGGTATGCCATGAAACGTATCCTTTGCACTTTTTCGGCCGCGCTCATCACTCTGTGCCTGACCATGACCGCCCACGCCAACGTATTTGAAAACGCCGGGAACTATTTGATAAAATTCGGCGGCATCGAGTATGTCTATCACGGTTCGCACAGCAACTTCATATCCGGCAATTTGGGCGCCGACCAAATGCTGTCCGAAGCCGACCTGGTCGGCCCCGGGGGCAAGTTGACCACCGGGTTCAACATGAGCGCCATCATGTATTTCACCGACATTTATACCACCGACGCCGCCTGGTCCACGCCTTCGCAGCATAACATCTATAACGAGAGCTCACCCGGGCTGTATTTCGCGGTGTTGCGCGATCTGTACGCATCGGACACCGCAGGTGCGTTGGGCGAGGCGCAAGATCCCAAGCTTTTCTTCACCGGCGGCGCGGTGGACTGGTATTACGCGCCTGACGGGCTGCTTTCCCAGATCCGCGACCTGACCTATGAAGTCGGCAAGGGCCTTGTGAACGGCGTCGGCGAAGTGTTCGACCTCAGCGCGTACACCCCCTTCGCCACCTTCGACTTCGCGGGCAGCAACGGCCATACCGGCTCCGCCAACGTCTCTATGGAAGATGGCGCCATCAAGGGCGTGGCCACGTTCAACGGCAACGCGCCCGACGGTTCGCTCTTCGACTCCGACAAGATCTACGGCGGATATGACATCCTGATCCAGGCGACCTTGCTCTGGAGGGGAGCCCACTTTGAAGTGCACGACCCCGCCCGCGTGTCCGTGCCGACTCCTGAGCCCGCCTCTTTCGCTCTGATGGGCGTGGGCCTCGTGCTCGCCGGCCTGTACGCCCGCCGCCGCTTCCGCTAAGCGAAGGCGCGCATCGCAAAAACCGAGAGGATCCGGCCAGGCCGGATCCTCTTCTTATGTGCCTCGGGCGGCATGCCGGCGCGCGTTACGCCGGATCATCCGGCACATATGCCGCCGCGTCTTCCAGCGCCTCTTCCGGCGGTTTTTTCTTTCTGCGCAAAAGCTCGTTCGTCAAATCACGCACGGTAAAGCAGTGCAATATCTTGCGCAGAGTCGCCCCGTCTGAAACGCAGGCCGCGAAATAAGCCCCTGAAGGCGCGCCGCCTTCCGCGCCGTCTGCCGGATCGCTTGGCGAGCCGCCCGCCACCGGCGCAAGAAACTTGGGACCGCTGCCCAGCATAATCCAGTCCGGGTTCACCCCGCGCAGGCGCAGCAGCCTGAGCAGCCAGTCCGGCGGAATGCTGCCTCTTTTTTTGGCGTCGGAAATGGATGACTGCTGAATATCCAACACAACGGCCAGTTCCGTCTGCGTTCGGCAGCCGGCAACCTCTAACACGCGGGCAAATTGCGCTTCCGCGCGTGACGAATGCATATGCTCCCCCCTTGTCCGATTTTACGGCCCATGCACTCTAGTACCGGAAAAAAGACTGAAATACGCTTTTTGCATATAAATTGCCAAATAGGCAAAAAAAGACTTTTATTTTGCTTTTAGGGCAAACAACTTGTACTTGCCTCCGGCTGTACAATCACGCATGCTCGCAGGGTGAATCTCACCACTACAGCCCGGCCGTACGGCGGCAAAACATAAGGAGAGTCGCATGACCAAAGCGGGAAAACTGCGCGAACTGCTGGCAAGAGACGAAGTTATCATCGCTCCCGGCGCTTATGACGCATTGAGCGCGAAAATGATAGAAGCGGCCGGGTTCGAACTGATCGGAACCACCGGCTACGGCATGCACGGCGCCATGTTGGGCACCCCGGATAACGGCCTTCTGGCTTTCAACGAAATGGCCGACGCGCTGAGCAAGATGGTCGACGCCGTTTCCGTGCCGGTCATGGCCGATGCAGAAGGCGGCTACGGCAACGCCATCAACACCATCCGCACGGTACGCACGTTTGAAAAGGCCGGTCTTGGCGGCCTGTTCATCGAAGACCAGAAGCTGCCGCCCAACTGCCCCTTTTTGAAAGCAACGCAGATGATCAGCATTGACGAGATGGTGGGTAAAATTAAAGCCGCCGTGGATACGCGCGTGGACACCGACTTCGTAATCGTCGCCCGTACGGACGCCGCTTTCGACGAAGCGGTGGAACGCTGCAACATCTATGCGGAAGCGGGCGCGGACATGGTGAAGGTCATCCCCAAATCTCGCAGGGACCTCGAAGAATTTCCCAAACGCATCAAGGCTCCCATCCATCTCGGTTTTTATACCGGCAACGGCGTTTCCGACGGGTTGACCGCCTGGGATGCGGGCAAGATGGGCTATAAAATCGTGACCTTCGCCTTTGTCTGCCTGTTTGCCAACGTCAAAGCCACCTTGGACGTGCTGAAAACCGTGAAGGAAAAAGGCACGGACGAAGGCGTGCAAAACGCCATGATATCCATTGCCGATTACTTCAAGTTCATCGGGCAGGACTATTACAAAGAACTCGATCAGAAATACCTGAAAGGCTAGGACCGAATATGCCGAGCGGCAACCGCCCCGCGCAAGCGCGTCCCGCCCTGGGCACGCATCTTTCCATAAGCAAAGGTTTCGCCCGCGCGGGCGCGGACGCCGTCGCCATAGGCGCCGCCACCATGCAGTTCTTTTTGCGCAACCCCAGGGGCGCGGGCGTGAAAGCGCTGGATGCGGCGGGCGCGGCCGATCTTGAGGCGCTGGCCGCCCTGCTGCGCGAAAACGCCTTTGCCCCCGTGGTGGCGCACGCGCCGTACACGCTCAACCCCTGCTCGCCGGGCGAGCGCGTACGCGAACAGGCCGTCAGCATGCTGGCGGACGACCTCGCCCGCATGGAGTACCTGCCGGGCAACCTCTATTGCCTACACCCCGGCAGCCATGTGGGCCAAGGGCCTGAGGCGGCGGCAAAGCTCACGGCAACGGCGCTGAACGCGGTGTTGCGCCCCCGGCAGGCCACCACTGTGCTGCTTGAAGGCATGTCGGGCAAAGGGAGCGAGTTGGGCTGGAGTTTCGACGAGCTGCGCAACGTGCTGGAGCAAGTGGAATTGCCGGAAAAGACCGGGGTCTGCTTCGACGCCTGCCACCTGTATGCGGCGGGCTATGATATCGTGAACGATCTGGACGGCGTGCTCACGGCTTTTGACAAAACCGTGGGCCTGCAGAAACTGCGGGCCTTTCACCTTAACGACAGCCTGCACCCTTTGGGCAGCCGCAAAGACAGGCACGCGGCCATAGGTGAAGGGCATATCAGCCTTGCGGCCATAGCGCGCATCATCAGCCACCCTGCCCTGCGCCATTTGCCCTTCATCACCGAAACCCCGCTGGACCTGCACGGACACGCCGAAGAACTCGCCCTGCTGCGGGAAACGGCCGCGCGCCTCAGCGGGAATTCCGCGCCATATCCTCTTTGATATATTTGGGCAGGCCCTTCCAGACCAGGCCGTACGAGATATCCACCAGCTCTTTGCACACGGTTTCAGGCGTTTTGCCCTGCAACGACAGCGATATCCAATGCAGCTTGTTCATGTGCCAGCCGGGCAGCACCGTGGGGTACCGGCCCCGGTATTCCAGCGACAGGTAGGGGTCGCACTTGAGGTTGAACAGCGTTTCATCTTTGTTACGCACCAGCAGCGCGAATATCTTGCCGTGCACGAAATAGCGCCAGGCGTCCCAGCTTTCTTTATAGTCGGCCACGGCATCCTGTTTGGTCAGCGCGTATTCATGAAGCCAGCGGTATTTGGCGGGCCAAGTGGTTCGATTCATAAAGGACCTTTTCGCGACGGCTCCGTCAGACTGAAAAATCCGTGTTCTTCAACTCTTCGGGGCAACTTCCGCGCTCCGCCGTGAATTGTACGGCGGCGAATTCCGGATTAAACGGCCGCTGCGGCCGCGCTGCTATTCTTCGCGATATTCGTGCAGCACAACCGTTTTGTAGCGTCCGATTTTCCCCGCATAGCCCAGGTACGGAAGCGAAAGCATCGCAAAAACTCCAGCAACCGCTGAACCGCTTTTCTCCACCATTGCCGCCACCGCCCCAATGGTCCCGCCGGTGGCGATCAGGTCGTCCACGATCAAATACTTTTTGCCCGGCGCCATATCCGCCTTGTGCATTTCCAGGGTCTCCCGGCCGTATTCCAGGTCGTAGGACTCTGCAATGGTTTCGCCGGGGAGCTTGCCTTTCTTGCGGGCCAGAAGCAGCGGAACCTTTCGTTGGCTCGCGAAAATCGCCCCCGGAATGAACCCGCGGCTTTCAATGGCGATAACAGCGTCGATCGCAGTATCCGCAAACGCCTCAAGCATCCTTTTTGAAACGAAATCCATGGCTTCCGGGTTCATGAAAACTGAGGTGATGTCGTAAAACAAAACCCCCGGCTTGGGAAAATCGGGCACTTTTCTGATAACCGCATCAAGATTCATGGCAGGTCCTTAGGGCATGCGTGGTGAGATGCCGCTTCTTGTATCAGGATTTTTTCGATGGCGCGATAGCGTGCTTGCTGCCGGGTTCGCAACATGGCAAGCTTGCGGCAACGAATAAAAGCTTCAAACAGCCGGGGCGAAAATGTTCAGGACCACTAGGCTTTCTACAGACCGCATGCTTCTGCGCCCCTGGGAAGACCGCGATTACGATCCGTTCTACGCAATGAGCGCCGACCCCAGGGTATATGAATTTCTTCCTCCCTTTCCCGATAAAACCGCCTGCAACGCCTTTGTTGATAAACTTCGGAAAGATTTTTCCCGCCGCGGCTGGGGATTTTGGGCTCTGGAGAGCAAAGAATGCGGCGCGTTCATGGGTACAACGGGAATGCACGAGCCGGGGCCCGAGTTCGGCGTGGGGCGGCCCTGTGTGGAAATCGGCTGGCGGTTCGCTCCCGCCTTCTGGGGAAAGGGCTACGCCACGGAAGCGGCCCGCGAAGTGACGCGCTTTGCTTTCACCACGTTGCAACTTGATGAACTGGTGTCGTTCACGGCTGTGGCCAATGCCCGGTCCTTCGCCGTTATGGAACGCCTTGGCATGGAACGGGAGAAAGTTTTCGATTTGCTGCTGATGCCGCCTGGCGACCCGAACAGGCCTCACTATCTTTATCGCATTACCCGGCAGCAATGGACGGCCCGGAACAAATAATCCGAGTTCCTCCAAAGGCCTGCCGCCGCCCCCGCTCCACCTTTTTTTCCCGCCGTTTCATCCGCTCTCTTTTTCCGCGTTTGATGTTGCGTTTTTTCTCCAAAAAAAAACGATTTCTCTCGCTCCCGCCAAAATTATCGGATATATATGCGATAAGGGCCTCTTTGTTCTGTTTTCCGCCAGCGTACCTGCAAAGTCCGCGCCGCCCGCCCCAAATCGCAAAAGGGTATGATAATGGGCTTGTTACGCGTCGTTATATGCATTGTGGCACTGGGCTGCCTGCTCTTGCCGCCGGCAGCGGCAGCGGAAAAGGCAACGCCCGAAGATGCCCGCGCCGCAGCCGTGGCCCAAGCCCGCAAGGGAAACTATAAAGAAGCCCTGGCGGTCCTGAAGCGGCTTCACGAGGCGCAGCCGAAAGATTCCGCCATCCTCTATGATTATATTGTGGTTACCGGCTGGGCCGGGCGCTACGCCGAAGCGGCGGGCCTGAGTTCCGGCCTGAAGCCGGAGCAGGTTCCGGAGTACGTTTTACAGGCTGTGGCCGCTGCTTTACGCAAAAGCGGCAACCTTGCAAAAGCCCAGCACTGGTATGACGCGGGCGCCGCGCGCTTTCCCGGCAACGCGGATATCGCCCTGGGCCGGGCTCTGACCTTGGGCGACCGGGGGCTCGCCGCGCAAGGCCTCAAGGAACTGACGGCCTGGCCCGGCAAGTTCCCCGCCCGCGAGCTCTCCGGCGCCGACGCCAAAAATATCGCCGCAGGCGAGGCCTATTTACGCCGCCAGGTCGCGCCCCCCAAACCCCACGTCACGCCGCCCAGGCCCGAGACTTCCTACCGCGCCGAGCAAGACGCCGCCGTGACAGAGGCTCGTGAGGGGCACGTGCCCAATGGCCTGGCCGTCATCGAAAAACTGTACCGGCAACATCCTGACGATCAGTACCTGCTTGGCGATTATCTTTTCTTGCTGCAATGGAACAAAGAAAATGACAAGGCCGTCGAATATTCCCGCCGTTTGCGCCTTGCCACGGCGCCTCCTTACGCCGTCGAAGCCGGAGCGCGGGCTTTGGCCACAGCGGGCGGCATCTATGCCTGCAAGACGTTTTTGAAAAAGGCCTTGGCCGCCCAAAGGCGCAATCCGGAGCTGCTTGTCACCGCCGCTTCTGTTCTTGGCGATGCCGGTGATGCGTATACGGCCGCCCGCCTTCTTGAGGAGGCGGAACGCAGCCGCGCCCCGGGGCTGGGCGGAAGGATCGCGGCCGTGCGCGAAAGCATGGGCTACAGGCGCATCGTGTCCATGCGCGACCTGCATGACGCCACGCAAACCGGAGCGCGAAGCAACGGCCGGGCCTCGCGCAGGGGCGTTGTCCTGGGGCTGAGCGGCGCCGGCGCCGCCTGGGAGGCATACAGCATCGCCAACGCGCCGGGCGTGCCGGGCGGCAAAGGCCCTCCGCTTGCCGCCCCTGAACGTTTGAGCGCCATCACCCGGGCAGCCGCGCTGGAAAGCGCCTTCTGGGGCGAAAAGTCCTCTGTCCCGCGCGACCTGGCGGAGCGGGAAAGCAAATTGCGCGCTTCCCTTGCCCTTCTCGACAGCCTAGCCGGCCCGGAATGCCCGCCGGGATCCGACTGCCTTTTGCAACGGGACATCGCCAGAATTCAACCTCTGTCCGATCTGGGTTTGGCCCAAGAAGCGACGGAGCAGTATGAGGCCGTGAAGAACCGCGCCCCCCTTCCCCCTTCCGCCCAACTGGCGGCGGCCAGGGCGTATATGCGCCTCAAACAGCCAGGCAAGGCCGCGGATATATACGCGGCCGTCATCGCGGCCAAAGACAAATACGCTCCGCCGCTCTCGCGGAACGTCCTGTACAGGGCGCAAAGCGGCCTTTTCTGGGCCCGGCTTGAAAACGAACAATTAGCCGAAGCAAGGCGGCAGGCGGAATCCACGTGGGAATCCATTCTGCACCCCACGGGCGGAGAGCCGTACGTGGAAGATACGGACTGGATAAAGCAGGATGCGTACACCACCCTCGGCTACGCCTATCTGTACACCGACGCGCACGCAAAAGCGGAAAACCACTTCAGGGGAATTACTGATATGGCTCCGGCCGCCGGTGACGCGCAAAGCGGCCTTGCGGCCACATATCTGCTGCGCGGCCTGCCGCGCGCAGCCCTGGAAACCGTCAAAAGAGCGCAGATATTTTCGCCTGACGACATTAACCTGGCCGCGCACAAGGCCGACGCTTTCATGGATATCAAAGACTGGCGCGCGGCAAAGGCAATCATAGACGATTTGAAAGAATACGCCCCCTATTCCGACGACATCCGGCGGTTGCAGCGGCGCTGGGAAACCCACTCCCTGCATGAGTTCCGACTGGAAGGCAACTGGGCCTCGCCCTTGGGCGGCATGCCCGCCGGCAGCTCCAGCCGCACGCAAACGACCTCCCTGGAAGCGCGGCTGTACAGCCCGCCGCTGGCCTATGACTGGCGTCTGTACGCGGGTTCGGCCTTTGCCAGGGCCCGCTACGACGAAGGGCTTGCGCGGCAGTTTCTGTATTTGTTGGGGGTGGAATACCGCGTTCCCTGGGTCACGGCCAACCTTGAGGCCGGATACGACGACGCGGGCTCGAATGATATGGGCGCCGCCCTGCGCGGCACGTTGACGCCGGGCGATCACTGGTCCTTTCCTTTCGCCTTTGAGATAGACAGCCGCGACACCCCGCTGCGCGCCCGTAACCAGGGGATCACCGCCGACAGCTACGGCGTGGGCGCCAACTACCGCTGGAATGAAAGCCGCTCAGCCCAGGCAAGTTTTCAGGGCATGAGCTTTTCCGACGGCAACCAGCGCCTGGGCCTTGATGCCGGCCTTACCCAGCGCCTGTGGCAGGGATATACCCGCTATGTGGACTTCACCGGCGGCGTATACCTCGGCGGCAACAGCAAAGACGAGGACCGCCCCTATTTCAACCCTAAGACCGAAGCGGAAATCGACGCTTCTCTGACCTACGGATCGGTGCTCTGGCGGCGCTATGACAAATCCTTGAGCCACGTCGTCACCGTGGGGCTGGGCGGCTATGCGCAGCAAAACTACGGCGTGCGACCCGTGTTCAACGTCGCATACAGCCAGGATTTGCAGTGGACCGACAGATTTTTCGTCACCTACGGCGCGGGGTTCGAACGCAGACCCTACGACGGCGACCAGGAGAACAACTTCAACGTGTTCATCAACCTGAACTGGAAGTTTTGATATGCAGCGGCACAATCCATCATATATTCGCGCAGCCTGCACCGGGCTCTGCCTGGTCATGCTGCTGGCCTTTTTGCCCGCACGGGCGGAACCGGCGGGAAAACAGCCCGTATTCGTCACCTTGTGTTATCACAACGTGCTGCCCGCGCCCGGCTCGATGGCCCCGCCGGCCACCATTTCCGTCCTTTTGGAAGAATTGGCCAACCACTTTGACTGGCTGCGGGACAACGGCTACACGGCCGTCAGCGTGGAAGACGTCCTGCAGGCGGCGAAAGGCGCTAAAATTTTGCCGCCCAAGGCCGTGCTGCTCTCTTTTGACGACGGGTACGCAAGTTTTTACCACCTGGTCTATCCCCTGCTGCGCGCCTACAAATACCCCGCCATGCTGGCCCTTGAGACGGGCTGGCTGGAAACGCCCGCAAACAAACCGGTGGATTACGGCGGCACGGCCCAGTTGCCGCGTTCCTATTTCATGACCTGGGCCCAGATCAGAGAAATGGCCGATTCAGGCCTGGTGGAACTTGCCGGGCACACCCACAACCTGCACCGGGGGCACCGCAGCAACCCGCAGGGGGTGCCGCAGCCCGCCGCCGCGACCCTGGCCTATGACCCTGCCCGCAAAACCTATGAAAGCGCGGAAGAATTTTACCAACGGGTCAAAAAAGACCTCACCCGCAATGCCGACATCATCGCCAAACACACCGGCCGCCGTCCCCGCGTGCTGGTCTGGCCTTACGGCTGGTACAAAGGACCGGGGGTCAAGGCCGCACTGGATGCCGGCTACAGCCTGACAGCCTCACTGGGGCTTAAAGACGACTGGCCCACCTTCAGCCGCTATATGGCCTACCCCAAGATGGACTTCAACGAGGTGATGAACAAGCTTGCCGCGGGCAATTACCGGCACACGCCCCCGGCCGCCCTGTCCGACGGCTTGTGGGGCAAACAGGCCCGAAACGGCACGGCGTATTCCCCCTACCGCGACGGCGAAGCCCTGCGCGAGCGCTACCCGGTGCAGCGCGTTATGCAGGTCGATCTGGATATGGTGTATGACGCCGACCCGCAGCAGCAATATAAAAATATCTCCGCGCTGTTCGACCGCATCAAAGCCCTGGCCCCCAGCGCCGTCTATTTGCAGGCCTTTGCCGACCCGGACGGCGACGGCGTTGCCGACGCCCTGTACTTTCCCAACCGGCACCTGCCCATGAAAGCGGACCTCTTCAACTACGTATCCTGGCAGATTTACTCCCGCCTTGGCGCCAGGGTATACGCCTGGATGCCCGTCCTGGGCTTCAAACTGCAAGGGAAACATACGCTGGTGCAATCCGACCCTTTGGACAAAGCAGGCAGCGACTACCGCCGCCTGAGCCCCTTTGACCCCGGCAACCGCAAAATCATTCGGGAAATCTACGCGGACCTGGCCATGCACGCCAGCGTGCTGGGCCTGCTGTTCCATGACGACGCACTGCTCGGCGATTATGAAGACGCCAGCCTCGCGGGACTTGCCTGGATGCGCAGCCAAGGCCTGCCGGAGGACATAGGGGCCATCCGGCAGAGTCCGGAGCTGCGCCGCCGCTTCATGCGCGCCAAAAGCCGGGCCCTTGTGGATTTCACCAAAGAGCTGCAAGCAACCGTCAGAACCTGGAGTCCGGTCATAAAAACCGCCCGCAACATTTACGCCGGGCCGGTGACGGGCCCCGGCTCGGAAGAATGGTTTGCGCAGAACGTAAGGGACTTTCTCGCTGCCTATGATTATACTGTCATAATGGCCATGCCCTATATGGAAAACGTGGATGATCCCATGGCCTGGCTGGGAAATATGGCGAAAACGATAAAAAAATACCCCCTGGGGGCGGAAAAGACCATCTTTGAGTTGCAGGCAGTGGACTGGCGGACCGGGCACAAAGGCCCCATCCCCAGCAAAACGCTGGCCGGACAGATGGACCTGCTGGAGCAGCACGGCATCGGCAATATCGGCTATTACCCGGAAAACCCCATTGCCGGGCATCCGGATGTCTCTGTCATCCGCCCGTTCTTTTCAACGCAGGAAAACCCCTTTTTGCGCTGACCGCGCCGTTTGCGGAAAAACGCATGACCACAGGTTGTTCATTATGGCGTACCTATCTGCTTTTACCTTCTTTTACCCTCTTTTGATGGCCTACATCTGGCTTGCCGGGGGCCTGCTGTATTATTTCCGCTTCGAGTTCCGGGGGCCCGCCTATACCGAACCGCCGCAACTTCCGTCATATCCCGCGGTATCCATCCTGGTGCCCTGCTATAACGAACGGCTCAATGTGGCCCGCACCTTTGGCGCGCTGGCCGATATGCATTACCCCAACTATGAAATAGTGGCGATCAATGACGGCAGCACAGACGATACCGCCCAACTGCTGAACGAAATGGCCGCGGCCACGCCCCGCATGCGGGTGGTGCACCTGGCCACAAACCAGGGCAAGGCTTTGGCGCTCACAAGCGGCGCTTTGGCCGCCACGGGCGAATTTCTGGTCTGTATCGATGGCGACGCCATTTTAGACCACTATGCCGTCACCTGGATCATGCGGCATTTTCTGGAAAGCTCCCGGGTGGGCGCGGTGACGGGCAACCCCCGCGTGCGCACTCGCTCCACTCTGCTTGGCTGTCTACAAGTAGGCGAATTTTCTGCTATTATTGGCCTGCTGAAACGGGCGCAGCGAATTTACGGCCGGATTTACACGATTTCAGGCGTTATCGGCGCGTTCAGGGCGCGCGCGCTGCACAATGTGGGCTATTGGAACGTGAGCACCCTGACTGAAGATATCGACATCAGTTGGCGGCTGCAGCTGGCGCACTGGGATATACGGTTCGAACCCCGGGCCCTGTGCTGGATTCTCATGCCCGAAACGCTGCGCGGCTTTCTGAAGCAGCGGCTGCGCTGGGCCGTGGGCGGCGGCGAAGCCCTAAAGCAATATTTCTGGCAAATGTTCTCCTGGAAATCCCGTAGGATGTGGGGAATATATATCGAATACCTCACCAGCGTGGCCTGGAGTTACGCCATGGCCATTCTGGTGGGCGTATGGTTTCTGGGGCGATTTTTCAATCTTCCGCTCGAGCTCGCTTCCGTATCCTGGGCGCCCCACTGGCCGGGGCTGGTGCTGGGGCTGACCTGTCTTTTGCAGATCGCCGTCAGTTTGCTGCTCGACCGGCGCTACGATCACGGCCTGTTGCGCATTTACCTCTACACCATCTGGTTTCCGCTCTTTTACTGGACCGTCAACTGGCTGGTTTCCGTCGCCGCCTTTCCCATTGCCATGTTTTTCAGGCGCGCAGGCAAACGGGGGCTGTGGGTCACCACGGACAGAGGGATACGCTGATAACGCCGCGAGCCCGTTGCAAGCCCGCGAGGAGATAAAGGAGCTATAAAAAGATGATCGCCGATCCGAAAAGACTCATCATACAAAGACCCGGCGCGCAAACCGCCGAAGCGAAGCTTATATCCTGGCTGCTGTCTCTGGGCTTTTGGTGGCACCTCGCCCGCGTCATCCGGATTTCTCTGGCCGCTATAGGGTGGGGAGCCGCCTGGGGCATTTCTTCCGCCATTGTCGGGCATACGCCCCCCGGCACGGTGCTGCACGCGGCCATGGTCATATATACGCCGGAAATTCTGGGGCTTGTTATACTGCTGTGGGGCTGGGCGCTGAACAACTGGCTGCGCTTTCACGGCGCACATAACAAACGCCACAAGCCGCTGCCCCCTCCGTCTTTGGAAGAGCTGAGCGAGTCGTTCTGTCTGCCGCAGCCTCTTGTGCGGCAAGTGAAGGCAGCAAAGGTCGATATCTGCTATTTTGACGATGCGGGCGCCATACAACGGATTGATTGCTGCGCCTGCGTGAACGACGCGGAAAAGGTTCTGCAATCGGTTTCCGGTCTGCGATAGGGCATGCCGGAAGCAGGGCCGGAGAGGCGGAGTGATTGCTCCGGGCGCGGAAATGCCTTATCTTGTACGGATAAGGAGTGTGTCATGAGCAAGACCATCATGGTTCTGCACCTGCCGGAAGCAAAGGTGCGCAAGAAAACGGCAAAGGCGGTTCAACACCACAAGGACAAGACGAAATACAGCCGTAAGGCGAAACACAAAGGCCCCCGGATTTTCCCCAAGGGCCTTTTTTATTTTGCGAGAACGCGCAAATGACCGCGCTTGCGGGAATCTCCGAAAGCGGCGTCCGCGTCACAGATTCGCGTCGATCAGGGCGAGGGCCTTTTCAAATTCGAACTCTTCCGTCAGGTTCGCAATATCCCGCAACAGGCCTGTCCAGGTTTCCCCGTAGTCGGTTTTACGCAGCTCTTCGATCAGCTCCAGCGCTTCGTCACCTTCAAAACGATCGAGCATATCCCGCACCAGAACCAATCTTCGCTTAAGTTCCCCCGCATCGCCGGGCGCGCCGCGCGGGGGTTCAGTCGATTCGAAACAGGCGAGAGCCAGCTTGGCGT
>JAVBNL010000055.1:0-14881 GCA_031551515.1 Desulfovibrionaceae bacterium | reverse complement strand
AATAAGATCATCAAGACAGACAAATTCCATTTTCAATTGGCGTTGTTGCTTCTTTTTTATCATACTTTCACATAACATAAGAATAAAAAAAAGCAAAGTCCCTGCTCTTGCAAACAGGGACTTTGTCAGCAGTCTGAAGGGCCGGGTTTACCCCGGCCCTTTATTTTCGCTTACCGCGCTTCGCTAACCAGTTTTTCCATCCGGTTCAAGCCTTCCTCGACCACGCTCAGGGGAGGCCCATATGAGAACCGCACCCAGGAGCCGAACGGCTCGTGCACCGGGCGCACGCCGTCGGGCCGCACGTCGAAAAAGCGGCCCGGCACGGTCATGACCTTGCGCGACAGGCAAGCATGAAAAAAGGCGTCGCCGTCGCGCAGTGTCGAAGGCAAATTTCTGATGCAGGCCCAGACGTAAAAGGTGCCCTGCGGGTCGGCCGCCGGGGTGATGCCCATACCGCGCAGTTTGCGCAGCATCAGGGCGCGTTTTTGCGCGAACACCGTGCGCAGGGCCGTTGTTTCCTGCTGCGCCCGGGCGGGTTCCAGCGCTTCCAGCGCGGCCCGCTGCACCATCAGGCTGGGGCCGCCGTCAAGGGCGCTGGCCGCGCGGTTCAGCATCTCGATGCAATGGGAAGGCCCGACAACCCAGCCCGCGCGCCAGCCGGGGTAACGGTGGCTTTTGGTCAGCCCGTCCACCAGCAGCACAGGGTCTTTTTCCACGTCTTCCACATACGCGGCCGCGGATACGGGCCCGGCCGCCGGGCTGCCGTCGCTGTTATAAATGAAGTGGGAATAAAATTCGTCGCAGCCCAGCAGGCATTTCGCTCCGCGCGCCAGCTCCACATAGCGGGCCAGTTCATCCCCCGCCATGACTTCGCCGGTGGGGTTGCAGGGGTTCGAAAAGATGAAAGCTCCGATCTTCTGTCCGTGAACGCTCGCCGCCAGTCTGTCCGCGGGGATGGAAAAGCCGTCCGCCTCTTCCGCCGCCAGCGGCACCAAGGTGCAGCGGCCTTTGTGATACGCCAGATAATCCTCATAGGCCGTGTAGTCGGGCGTTTTGTACAAAACCCGCGTGCCGTCGGCCACAATGGCGAAAAGCCGCGTCAGGGCCTGGCGGCCTCCGGCGGCAAAGCTGACGTTGTCCGCCGTGTATTGCGACTTCATGCCTTTGCGGTACTGGCGGTTGTACATGTCGGCGATGGCGGTCCGCATTTCAAGCGACCCGCCCAGGGGGCCATAGGCATGATCCGAACCCTCAAGGCGCACCTCGTTTATGCGCGGCGGCGCGCCCGCCATATCGCCCACTTCCGGCTGGCCCTGGCCCAGGTTGCACCATTCGGGGTTGCCGTTCCAGAACCCGAGCTTCGAAGCTTCGTGCACAACCCAAATGACGCCCATATACGGCACCGGCCTAATCATGGGAAAAGCTGCGTCAGACATGCGGATACGCTCCTTGTATAAAAATTTCGAAACAGCTCCTAGCGAGCCAGTATTTTCAGGTACAAGTCCCCCCGCCACTTGCCGATGCGCTTGCCCAGGCCTTTAAGGCGGATGGGGCGGCCGATCTGGAATTCCGGCGGCAGGGTCAATTCTATGGTCTGCGGTTTGCTCATAAACCCGTGACTGATTTGCAGGCGGATGCGCGAACCGGGAATCAGCGCCCCGGCGAAATGCACGGTCTGCTCCTCGTCGATCTGGCGGCGCAGCCAAGCCCCGGCCCCTTCGACCATGCTGCCCACAAGGCCGGGATCTTTCGCCCCGGCATAAGGGCGGGGCGGCCGGGCCGGGCTTTTGCCCGTGCGCCGGGCGTCATGGCGAATTTGGCTGTAGATGTCTTCGAACACGCGGCGGGCAAAGGGGTCGCGCAGCAAATCGCGCAACACTTCTTCGCGGTCCGAGGCCCGGCGTTCGCCCTCGGGGCGCTGCCCTGCCGAGGCGCCTGTTCCCGCCGCACCCGCCGTTCCGCTCGCACCCGCCGGTCTGGCCTGGCCCGTATCGAAACGGCCCTTGGCTTTTTCATAGGCTTTGCGGGCGTCCGCCCGGGCCTTTTCCGTGGCTTCCTGATCGCCGCGACCGGTTCCGGAACCCGACGCCGCGCGGCCTCTGGCCTTGCCCGCCGCCCCTTCAGGCGGCGTGCTGAGCAGCACATAGGCTTCGTTCAAACGCTGGAAATCTTTGCCCGCATTGGGGTTGTCGGGGTTCAGGTCGGGGTGCAGGGCAAAGGCCAGTCGGCGATAAGCGCGCTTGATATCTTCCGGCTTGGCCCCTTCGGCCAGGCCCAATACCGCCAAAGCTTGTTTTCTGGTCATGGCGCGCCGTCTCCGTCAATAATCAGGGCGTTGGGGCTTTGCCCGTCGGCACGCGTAACGGCAAGGCCTTCGCGCAGCAAACAGGCTTTGCCCACACGGGCGAAACGCTCGAAAGAAGCTTCGGGCAAAATACCGGGGCAGCCCTCTTTGGCCAGGGCGAAACTGTATGAGTCAATCAGGTTGCCGCGAAAAAACGGCCAGGCGCGGCAGATATCGGGCCGCGCGCCATGTACGCCGCAGCCGCCGTCGACGCGGTGAAAAATGCAGGCGCCGTCCACGCCGCTGCGCAAACGGAGCTTGCCGCCCCGCCGTTCGGTGCAGCGGGCTTGAAATTCCGCCAGCGAAAGCTTCAACGCGTCCGCCAGGCGCTTCTGATCGCGGCCGCGCAGCACGATGCCGCCCTGGCCCGTGCAGCACTCGCCGCAACGGCGGCAGACGAAAACCGTTGCCGCGTCATCCGCCCGGCCATCAGTCACGCGGCCCCCATGATACGTCTGTGTTCCACCATCAGGCAGGCGTCCTGCACGACGATGATGCCTTCGTTTTCGAGCATGGATGCCGCTTCCGGGCTGCTGATGCCCTGCTGCATCCAGAAAATGAAGGGCCGTTCGCGCAGGGCCAGCGTTTCTCTGGCGTGGCCGGGGCAGTATTCCGGCGCCCGGAACAGGTTCACCATATCCACAGGTTCAGGAATCTCGGCAAGAGAAGCGTAGGTAGGCAGACCCCAGACGTTTTTGCGCTTGGGGTGCACGGGGATCACGGTATACCCGGCCTGCATCATGTAGCGACTGACAAAATCCACAGGTTGGCCGGGCGCGTCTTTGGCGCCCACGACAGCGATGCTGCGGATTTTGGGGAACAGCGCGCGAAGCATGGAATCCGTGGGATTCATGATCGTCCTCCGTGGTCATTTTTCGCTATGTATCCTTCACGACAACTAATGGCAAATACAGAACTCTTATCGGCAGCGTTTCAGGTTGGCGTGATGCTTTGTCAGGCATCATCAAACATCGCCCGATTGAATGCCAAGCTGTTGCCTACTTTCCTTCACCTAAAGCCTGTTCCAAAGCTTCGCGTAATTGGCCGGGCGTGACGATGTCGCGCAGCACCAGCGGTGTTTTCGCCCCCGGCCCGGCCGGGAAAATGGCCAAAACCGGTATGCTGGAGCCGCCGATGCGCCGCAAAAGCGCCTGGCCCGCCGGGTTGTCGCGGGTCAGGTCCACCCGCACGGCCGTCAGGTTATAGCGCGCCTGCCAGCCGGTCATCCTGTCGGAAGACAACGTCGTGGCTTCCATAACCTTGCAGGTGGGGCACCAGTCCGCCGTGAACTCCACCAGCATGGGCTTGACGCCGAAATCGTCGCGAAAATCCTCTTCCGCATAGCTTTGCCACACGAACCCGGCCGGGCCGGCGCGCAAGGGCCAAATGCAGGCGAAAACCACCAGGGCCGCGGCGATCAGGCGCACGGCAAGGCGCAACTCCGCCCCGGCCGCCGGTCCGCCGATCTGCCCCCACAGCCAGGCGGCGATGCCGGTCAGCACCAGGGCCATCAGCACGCGGGGCAGCAAAGGCAGCGGCAAAAGGGTCAGCAGATACACGACGGTGGCCAGCAGCAAAAAGCCGAGGACCTGCTCCATCACCCGCATCCACTGCCCCGGCCGGGGCAGTCTGGCCGCCAGCGAAGGCCGCCAGCCCAGCACCAGGTAAGGCAGGGCCATGCCCAGGCCCACGCTCTCAAGGGTTATGGTCAAAACCCCCACGGGCTGCATCAGCGCCCAGCCCAGCACGCCGCCCAGCAAGGGGCCGCTGCACGGGGTGGCCAGAAGCGTTGCGGTCAAGCCGCCAAAAAACGCCTGCACATCGGGGTTTTTGGTGTTGCCCGCGCGAAAATCCAGCAGCGGGAGCGAAAGCACCCCAAAGAGGTTGAGGGCCAGCAAAAAGAGCAGCAAGGCCAACGCCAGCACCACTTCGGTGGACTGGAAAATCTGCCCCCAGGCCAGCCCCAGGCCCGAGAAAATACCCGCCATGACTGTGAACCAGGCCATGATGCCCGCGGCGAAAAAGAGCTGATGCCTGCGGAAACGGCGGTATGAGGGCTCCCCGCCCTCATGCCCTTGCAGCAAACTGCTGAGTTTGATGCCCAGAACCGGCAGCACGCAGGGCATGAGATTCAGCAACAGGCCCGCAAAAATCCCCAGCAGCAGGGCTTTGTTTAACGAAGTGACTTCCAGCGCGGGGGCGAAGAAAATGGGGCGTATATCTTCGGGCGCCATGCTTCCGGCGGCGCCGGCGGAAGCGGCGGGGTCGGCCGTGGCGAAAGACGGCGCCACGGAAAGCGGCCCCGTGGCGGCGGGCGGCGATTTCGCCGACAGGCGCTGGTATTCGGGCCACCAGGGCTGCGCGTTCGCCGCGGGCACGCCGGGCACGGCAGGCGCGGGAATATGCAGCGGCACGCGCATGTTCACCGGCGTGCAGTTGGCCGCCGTGCACAGAAGGAGTGAAACCGCCAATTCCGCCCGGCCCCCGGCGGATGCGACCGCGGCGGGGGGAACTTCCAGATAAAAACGCGCGGCCTTGCCGTGCGCGGGCACCGTGCCGCCGCTGAAGGGGTCTTGTTTCAGCTCCCCTTCCGGGTACAGCACGCGCGCGGGCAAAGGCGCACCGAGCGGCCCACCGTGGGCGACGAGAGACAGTTTGAGCGGCAAGCCCACGCCCTTGGCCGTGTTGGCGTAAAAATACCCGCCCGGCGCGCGCGGGGTCAGCAGCACGCTGAGCAGCAAACGGCTTTGGCCTTCAGCGCCGTCCTGCAGTGTAAAAAAAGCCGGATCCACATCCACGGCGCGCGGCTCTTGCGGCGACGTGCTTTGGGGCAGGCCGCCCTGCGCCGGGCCGCTTTTCGCCGGACCGGTCTGTGTAAGCCCGCCTTGCGTGGTCCCGCCCAAGGGCTTTACCGCTATCTCGGCCGCCAGGGCCGGGCCGTGCGCCATGACGCCGCACAGCAGCCAGAGCGCGGCGAAGAGCATCCATTTTTTTCCCGACTGCGGCATTTTCCACTTGACCTTTACACGCCATTGGCCGTAACAATCATCCCCTGCTTAAACGCACGGGCCATTAGCTCAATTGGTAGAGCAGCTGACTCTTAATCAGGAGGTTGCAGGTTCGATTCCTGCATGGCCCACCAGAGATTACAACGGGTTGCGGATTAAAACCGCAGCCCTTTTTCTTTTAGGATACACAAAAGGATACACATCCTCTTCACCGCCTTTGCCCTCGCAGAAATAAAACTTACAATATCAGTGTAGTAGCAAAAAAACAATTCGGCGAACCGGCTGCCTGATTTGCCGAGTGTTGCACTCGTTTGCCATGCCCGCAATTCATACATCGGAATCGCGCGCCTTGTCTCGCTTATTTTCTCCCAGCCTTGCCACCCTACCCTGGATTGCAATTCACGCGAAAAAAAACGCGAAGGTTTGGGGCGGAGGAGTGATTTTTTCCCGGGTTCAGCTCCTTTTGTCGGCGGCTGCGATCGCGGCGTCCATACCGCCGTCGCTGGGGGCATCTTCAGCTCCGCCGTGCACGTCGGCCACGCTCTCTTCGCCATCGTCGCCAAGCCCCAGGGCCTCGTGCAGCAGAAACATGGCCACGGATTCTATGGCCGGAGTATCAGGCCCGGGCAAAATGGTTTCATATGGATCCGCGCCGCTGGCCAGGGCGTCGGAATAGCAGATCATCAGCCGTTCGACCTCGATGGGCACCGGGCTGGAATCATCCCCCAGGGCGGCGAACACCTCGTCGCGGGTCAAATGAGAAAACTCAGACATTGGACTCTCCAAGCAGCACGGCCGCAAGTTTTTGGATGGGTGCGGGAATATTCACTTTGCCGGTTTCGTATTCGCTGATACGGGACTGCCCGACACCCAGCGCCTCGGCCGTTTGTTTTTGGTCCCAGCCTTTCGCCCTGCGCAGGCGAGCGACGATATTGTCACCCCGGGGCGTGCTGGTCGGTCGGCCCATGCGGGCCGGTTCTTTGCTCATGTGAACACCTCTTGTCTTTTCTTTTAAGGGGGGCTAAGCTTTAGCTCTCGCAAGCCGTGGGCCTAGCCCCGGTTGAGGGTTAAGGGCTGTCTCTAGTTGCCGCTAGGGGCAGTCCGCTTTTTTTGGTGCTTGCGCAGGATGCGCAGTACCCGCCGTTGCCGCTCTTCGCCGCTCAGAGCCTTGTGGCTTTGACCAGCTTTTGAAACGTGCTCACGGTCAAGCTGTGTACCTCCTTTCGAAAGCGTCTTTTGGCAGCCCGGGCTTTCGCCCTTTGATCCGCCCGCCCACCCTTCGGGGCTGTCTCGCTCTCGTTGATCCATATTTATATCTGATTCAGATATAAATCAACAAAAAATAAGGCCGCGTTGCTTCCGCCATAATGGAAGCCCAAAACGGCATTAAAGAAAAATATTGCCAGCCCGGCGCCGGACAGGGTACTGACGGCGACCGCCGGCGCTTGCGCAAACCCCTTGCGTTCACGAAGAAACAACCAAAAGAGAAGCACAAGAACAGGAAGAACGAGGAAGTGAAAAGCTAACATACGACGATGGCGGTTCCCGCATCCATGAAAAGCTCCTGAGGTGTCCCACATGGTAGGCGGCTCCAACCGCGAATGCAAGCAGCCGGTATTGCTTCCTGACAGCCCTGCCGCCGCATTTTCACTCTGCCATGCCCGGACGGCCTCGGTTGACACTGTTCTTTTTTCCTTCTATTGAATGAAATATGATTTTAGTATATGGAATTATTAATGGTTTTCGTTCCGTTAGCTGAACAATACAGGGCGGCGTTCACACGCGCGGCCCCCTGAAAAACAATGCACCACGGTGCTTACAAGGAGACGGAAATGGCAGGACCTTTGAAAGGCGTACGCGTTCTGGACGCATCGGCTGTGATAGCGGGCCCCTTTGGGGCGGCGATGCTCGGCGATTTCGGGGCGGAGGTGATCAAGGTGGAAATGCCGGGCAGCGGCGATTCCGGCCGCGGCATGGGCCCGCTGCTTGAGGGCGAGTCGCTGCGCTGGTCCACGTTCTCGCGGAATAAAAAGACCATCACCCTCGACCTGCGCAAAGAAGAAGGCAAAGACCTCTTCCTGAAACTCGTGGAAAAAAGCGACATCATCTTCGAAAACTTCCGCACCGGCACCTTTGACAAATGGGGCCTGGATTACGAAACGCTGAAAAAGCACAACCCCGGCATCATCGTGATTCGCGTTACCGGCTACGGCCAGACGGGCCCCTACTCTCAATTGGCCGGGTTCGGCACGCCCTGCACGGCCTTTTCCGGCCTGACCGCCATTACCGGCTTTCCCGACCGCGCGCCGGTCAGCCCCCCGATCTCTCTCGCCGACTATGTGGCCGGGCTTTACGGCGCGTATGCCGCGCTTATGTGCCTGTACCACCGTGACGTGAACAAGGGCGAAGGCCAGGAAGCGGACGTCAGCTTGTACGAAGGCCTTTTCCGCTGGCTGGAAGGGCACATCGGCTATTTCGACAAAACCGGCAAGAACCGGGACCGCGCGCCCACCATCGCCGGTTCCGCCAGCCCTTCCGGCACGTTCCAGACCCGCGACGGCAAGTGGGCGGTGCTGGTGTGCAGCACCAACAGAACCTTTGAATATTTCGCCAAGGCCATCGGCCGCGAAGACATGCTGGCGGACGAACGCTTCAACACCAACGGCGCGCGGGTGAAGCACAACGCGCTGGTAGAAGAAGTCGTCGTCAACTGGATGAAGCAGCACGACTGGAAATACATCAAAGACCTGCTGGATAAAGCCGGCGCGCCCATCAGCCTGGTCTACACCATGGAAGATATCTTTGAAGACCCGCATTACGCCGCCAGGGGCAACCTGGTGGAGGTCAAACACCCAAAATTCGGCACGCTGCGCATTCCCAGCGTGACGCCCGTGCTGTCCAAAACGCCCGGCGAAATCAAGTGGCCCGGCGCCGAACTCGGCGCGTACAATGAAGATGTGTACGGCAACCTTTTGGGGCTGAGCAAAGGCGAGATCGCCAAGCTTCAATCCGAAGGGACCATCTAATACGGAGAGACCGCGCATGAACGGTGAAATGATATGGCCGCCCAAGGCCACAATCTGCGAAGTAGGCCTCAGGGATGGCATTCAAAATGAGAAAAAGCTCCTCAGCGTTGAAGAAAAGCTGGAGCTGCTCGATTCAGTCGTCGCTTCGGGCATTAAGGTCATTGAAATAGGCTCTTTCGTGCACCCCAAGGCCGTGCCGCAAATGGCGGATACCGGAGAGCTGGCCAAACGGATGAAAAAGGCCCCCGGCGTGGAATACCGCGTGCTGGTGCCCAACCTGAAAGGCCTGGAACGCGCCTATGACGCCGGGCTGACAAAGGCCAAACTGACGGTCAGCGTCAGCGAAACCCATTGCATGGCCAACTTCAACCAAAGCCCGCTGCAGATGATGGAAGGCTTCAAGCCCTGCGTGGAGTTCGCCGCCAAGAACAACGTGGCCATATCGGGCGCGCTGTCTTCCGCCTGGGGCTGCGCCTGGGAAGGCAAAATCCCCACGGCGCAGATCGAGAAAATCACCCGCGCCTTCCTTGACCTCGGCATAACGGAACTTTCGCTGTCAGACGCCACGGGCATGGCCAACCCGCGCCACATCTCTGAAATGGGCGGCTATCTGCGCAAGGCGTTCCCGCAGGTGACCTGGGTTCTGCACCTGCACAACACGCGCGGCATGGCGCTCGCCTGCGTCGTCGCGGCCTTGCAGGTCGGCATCACCATTTTTGACGGCGCGTTCGCCGGGTTCGGCGGCTGCAACTTCATTCCCGACGCCGCGGGCAACGTGGCCACGGAAGATCTTATCCATATGCTGCACGAAATGGGCGTGGATACCGGCGTTGACCTGGTCAAAGCGATGGATGCCGGCCGCCTGGCCCAAAAGCTGCTTGAGCGCGAAGGCGGAAGCTACGTGCTGAAAGCCGGGCGTTGCGCCGACCTGGTGGCCCAGAAGGCGAAAAAGCAAGAGAACAAGTAACCCGCCGGCGCAAAGTTTACCGGTTCACAAGAATCGACAACGACGAGCTGCCTACGCAAGACGAGCGCGGCCTCAATGGGGGTCCGCGCTCGTCTTGGCATGAACGGGCGACGCCCGGACCCAACGCTTGAGCGCGCAGACGCGGCTAAAAATATTCCAGTGCATGAAATATTTACCGGACTCGCTCCTTTCTCCATTTTCCGCCGTAAAAAAAGATGATGGCTGGCGCAATTCGCCTTGTAATTATTTAATTTTTCTACAATAAAATTGCAGATAAAATTCACTCGGAACTTGCCAGACATGCTGGCTTTTAGTACATTTCATTTGTCGGTTTCATTTTTTATTACATGAAAGTTTGTCTGTTCTGAAATTGACATATCCCAGGGCTCCGAAAATTTTCAGCAAACGCGCGCCGCAAAAACCGCCCCGCCGCAACCTGGAGGAAACACATGACTGTTTCCGAGCAATTCGCCGCCTATGCACTCGGCGCGCTGCTGGACAAAGGCGACGCAAAAACCGTGGCCGAAACGCAATCGCGTATTCTGGACTACATAACGGTCACCTGCGCGGCATCGCACTATTCGGACTTCATGCCCAAGATCGCGGCCTATGCCGATACGTTCAAAGACAAAAACGGCGAATATCCCATAAATATCGCCGGGTTTCTTAATGCGGCCCGCTCGCACGCTCTCGACTATGACGACGGGCATCTTTGGGCGGGCGTGCACGCCGCCGGGCCGGTGATAGGCACGGCCTTCGCCCTGGCGCCGCGTTACAATCCCTCGGGCTTTCGCCTGTTGCAGGCGGTGGCCGCCGGATATGAAATAGAATATCGCCTTGCGAAAGCCTTGGGCAAGTCGCATATCCAAAAAGGCTATCACGGCAGCTGCACCTGCGGGGTTTTCGGTTCCGCCATTACCGCGGGCATGCTGGCCTCTTTGACGGAAAAGCAACTGACATACGCGCTGGGGCTGGCCGGGCTTGCCTGCTCGGGCTATCGCCAGCCGCTTGCCGAAGGGCAAATGTCCAAACCCGTGCAGGTCGGTTACGCGGCGGAACGGGGCATCGTATCGGTTCTTCTCGCGGCGCAGGGCATGGAAGCGCCGCTCCAGATTTTTGAGGGCAAAAGCGGGCTGTTCTCAATCCTGACGGATGCGCCTAAAGAGCAGGCCATAGCGGACTGCGTGAACGATCTCGGCTCCACGCGCCTTATCAACGACACCTATACCAAGCTGTACCCCTGCGCGCGCTATACCCACCCGGCCATTGAGGCCTGTTTCGCGCTGCGTTCCAAAGTCGGAGAAATCACCGACATCACGGCCGTCGAAGTCAATACCTTTGACATCGCGTATGAGGCGACCGCGCCCAACCTGCGGCCGCAAAGCCCGGCGGAAGCCAGGTTCAGCATGCACTATCTCGCGGCGGTCGCCCTGCGCGAAGGGTTTGTGGGGCTTGAAGACTTCACCGCGAAATCCGTCGCCCGGCCCGAAATGGCCGAACTGGGCGCAAAACTCACCTGCCGTTCGACCAAAGAATGGAACGACCTCTACCCTGACATTCGCGGCGCGGAACTGCGCATCATCAAGAAAAACGGCGAGGTGATCGTGCACAAGACCACCAAGCTTTCCGGCATGGACGGCGACCATGCCGAAGTGCGGCGCAAGTATAGAAACGCCCTGTCCGCGGTCTACAGCGCTGAAAAATTACAGCAAATCGAGGCCGGTGTGGATTCGTTGCACTCTTTGGACAGCGTGATCCCCCTGGTGAAACATATTAGTTAGGACCTGCTCTCTCAGGTTTCGGGCAACAGTGGATTTCAAAAAATATCAAGGAGATACCCATGCATAGAGAATGGCTGCGCGTTCCTTGCGCCATCGTCCGCGGCGGCACCAGCAAAGGCGTTTATATGAAAGAGCACGACCTTCCCCCCGCGGGAAAGCTGCGCGACAAATTCATCCTGCGCATCATGGGCAGCCCCGACCTGCGCCAGATCGACGGCCTGGGCGGCGCGAACTCGCTGACCAGCAAATTCTGCATCATCGGCCCCTCACTGCGTGAAGACGCGGATGTGGATTACACCTTCGGCCAGGTTTCTTTCGCCGCGCCGGTCATCGACTGGCTGGGCAACTGCGGCAACCTTTCCACCGCCGTGGGGCATTACGCCGTAGACGAAGGCTTTGTGAAAGCCGTGGAGCCCTATACCACCGTACGCATTTACAACACCAATACGGACAAGCTCATCTTCGCCACAGTGCCGGTGAAAGACGGCAGAGCCCTTTCCGAAGGCGACTATGCCATTGACGGCGTGCCCGGCACGGGCGCCCGCATTTTGCTGGAATTTGACAAACCCGCCGGTTCGGTCACCAAAAAGCTGTTGCCCACAGGCAACGTCAAAGACACCGTCGACCTTGGCCCCTTGGGCGTGTTCACGGTTTCTTTTGTGGACGCGGGCAACCCCACGGTGTTCATGCGCGCCGAAGAGCTGGGCCTGAAAGGCACGGAACTGCCGGTGGATGTTGAAAATATGCCGGAAGTGCTGAAAAAGATTGAAGCCGTGCGTTCTGAAATGGCCGCCCGCGTGGGCATCGTGAAAAGCGCGGCCGAAGCTACCAAGGTCAGCCCCGCCATCCCCAAAATCGGCTTTGTTTCCAAAGCGCAGGATTACCTCAACCCGGACGGCAAAACCATCTCCGCCGGCGACATCGACTTTGTCGCGCGCCTTGCCTCCATGCAGAAAATGCACCGCGCCTATATGGTCACCGGCGGCGTGGCCACCGGCGCCGCGTCCAAGGTCGAGGGCTCCGTGGTCTGGGAAGTGGTCAAAGAAGAATCCCGCGCCAACGACACCTTGCGCATCGGGCACCCCTACGGCGTGATGGATGTGAAGGTGACCGTTGATTCCGCCAACAAACAAGAACCCATTCAGCGCGTCGGCGTGGGCCGCACCGCCCGCCGCATTATGGACGGCTACGTCTACGTGCCCAAGAAAGTTTTTGAATAACAGCGGAGATGGCCATGTCCAAAAATATCGTGCAAAAAATCATCTCGGCCCATCTTGAGCCGGGTGCGTCCATGCCCACGTCCGCAGGCCAGGAAGTGGGCCTCGTCATCGACCAGACCCTGACCCAGGATACCACCGGCGTGCCCGCCTGTCTTTCTTTCGCGGCCATGGGGCTGGATCGGGTCAAAACCCAGGTTTCCGTCAACTATGCGGACCACAACACCCTGTATGTCGGCTTTCGCAACCCTGACGACCACCAGTATCTGCGCACCGCGTCGCAGAAATACGGCATGGTGTTTTCCCCGGCCGGTACGGGCATCTGCCACCAGTTGCACCTGGAAAACTTCGCCAAACCGGGCTGCACGCTGCTCGGGGCCGACAGCCACACCCCCACGGCGGGCGGCATAGGCGCGCTGGCCATCGGCGCGGGCGGACTTTCCGTGGCCATGGCCATGGGCGGCATGCCCTATTACATCTCCATGCCCAAGGTCGTGCGCGTCACGTTGACGGGCCGCCTCACCGGCTGGGCCTCCGCCAAAGACATCATTCTGCACATCCTCGGCCGCCTGAGTGTGAAGGGCGGGGTCGGCAAAGTCTTTGAATACGCCGGGCCGAGCGTGGCCACACTGACCGTGCCGGAACGGGCGATCATCACCAACATGGGGGCGGAACTGGGCGCGACCACCTCCATCTTCCCCAGCGACGAGGTGACCAAAGCGTATCTGACCTCCATGGGCCGTGCGGATGATTACGCGCCCCTATGCGCGGACGAAGGCGCCGCCTATGACGAAGAGCTGAGCGTGGACCTCTCTGCCCTGGAGCCGCTCCTCGCCGTCCCGCACATGCCCGACAAGGTCGCGCGCGTGGCCGATTATGACGGCCTTGCGGTGCAGCAGGTGGGCATAGGCTCGTGCACCAACTCGTCCTATGCGGACCTCAAGCTGGTGGCCGAGCTCTTCAAGGGCAGACAAACGGCGCAGAACGTCGACGTTCTGGTGGCCCCCGGCTCCAAAATGGTGGTGAACCTGCTTGCGCGCGAAGGGCTTATCGAGCCCATCCTCATGGCGGGCGCGCGCCTTTTGGAATGCGCCTGCGGCCCCTGCGTGGGCGTGGGCGGCTCTCCCGTTTCCGCCGGGGTCAGTGTGCGGACTTTCAACCGCAACTTTGAGGCCCGCAGCGGCACCAAAGACGCGCAGGTCTATCTTGCCAGCCCCGCCGTCGCCGCCATGGCCGCCCTCAACGGCAAAATCACCGACCCCGCCACCTGGGGGGATGCGCCCAAAGCCGCCGTGCTGCCCAAAGACGCGCCGCATACGCGCCATTTGTTCGTCATGCCCCCGGCTGATGCGTCAAGCGTGGAAATTCTTTACGGTCCCAGCATCGTGCCCATTCCGGTCATGGCCGCTCCCGGTGATTTTCTGGAAGGCCCGGTGCTCATTCAGGTGGGCGACAACATCACCACGGACCACATCCTGCCGGGCGGTTCCGAGGTCATGGCGCTGCGCTCCAACTTGCCGGCGGTTTCCGACCACATTTTCGGCCGCGTTGACCCGGAATTCGCCTCACGGGCCAAAGCCGCCGGCTGCGGCATTATCGTCGCGGGCGAAAACTACGGCCAGGGTTCCGCGCGCGAGCACGCGGCGCTCTCTCCCCGGTATCTCGGGGTTCAGGCGGTCATCGCCAAATCTTTCGCCCGCATTCACAGGGCGAACCTGCTCAACTTCGGCATCCTGCCGCTGATTCTGGAAAATCCGGAAGACCACGGCACGCTTGCGCAGGGCAAAAAGGTCAACATACCGCTGAAAAACCTCGTTCCCGGCGGCGCCATGCGCATCACCGTGGACGGCGCGGAAATTGCCGTTCGCAACGACCTTTCCGAACGCGAACACGCCAGCGTCATGGCGGGCGGCGAACTCAACCTTGCCGCGAAACGCGTACAGTAAAAAAATAATACAAAAAAACACGGCGTTTCATCCCGAATCCGGGGTGAAACGCCGTGTTTGTTCACAAGTGGTTGCTCTGGCCCGCATTATTCCGCGCCAGCTGGCGATCATGGACGGATAGCCCCGCTCGCTAACCGAGGTTTCGGAAAAACATGCTCATGCCGCGCTTTCGGCTTTTTTGCGCGCTTCTTTCCGGCGGTTGCGCAAGGTCACGACAATGAAAAGCACGGTGCAGACAAGGAAGAAAAGAGCGAAAGGCCGCGTGAAGAAGATGCTCGGGTCCATGCCGGACAGGCGCAGGCTTTGCCGGAAGCTGCTTTCAAGTTCCAGACCCAGGATAAACGCGATAACCACCGGAGTGAGTTGAAAGGAAGCGCTTCTGAGCGCAAAGCCGACCACGCCGAAGGTGACCATCATCAGGGGATCGAAAAGGTTGCCGCGCGACGCGTAGGTGCCCAGCACGCACAGGATGAAAATGAACGGCAGCAAAATGGACTTGCGAATGCCGATGAGCCTGACGAAGAAACGCAGCAGCAGCTTGCCGATACAGTACAGAACAATGACGGACAGAATGATGGCGATATAGATCTTG
>JAVBNL010000075.1:0-21850 GCA_031551515.1 Desulfovibrionaceae bacterium | reverse complement strand
AATAAGATCATCAAGACAGACAAATTCCATTTTCAATTGGCGTTGTTGCTTCTTTTTTATCATACTTTCACATAACATAAGAATAAAAAAAAGCAAAGTCCCTGCTCTTGCAAACAGGGACTTTGTCAGCAGTCTGAAGGGGGCGAAAGCCCCCTTTAGTTTGTTGCCAAAGGCGTGGATTGCCGCGTCGCATCGTTGATTCGGCGCATCCTGCCCCGTTTCGATCCACTTTTCTGCTGGCAGGGCGCATCACGCGGCCAGGCCCTGCGTCTAAAGCGTTCTGCCTACTTCATACGCATCCCAGATGGCATACATGATGTTATGCACTTTTTTGGCGTCGCCCAGCGTGATGACTTCTCTGGCGCTCTCCCGCAGTTCCTGGTACAGGCTGTCGTTCGAATGGTATCCCACCGAAGTGATTACTGTATCCACGGCAATGGCGCGCTTTGCGCCTTCTGATTCGACGATGATGCTGTCTCCGCTGATTTCCTGAAGCAGGGTCTTGCGGTGGATGGCGATGGACTCAAAGGCAAGCAGATCTTTGAGCATGTCGTAATTCATGAACGGCAAGCTGTCTTCGCCGCCCAGGATATGCTCGGTGGCTTCCACGATGAGCACTTCACGGCCAAGGCGACGCAGCCACAGGGCCAATTCGGCGCCCACCAGTCCCGCGCCGATTATCGCGACGCGCGGGCCGGCCAGATCCGTGTTCATCAGCACATCAGCTGCGGTATACAGGCTCACCCGGTCATTACCGCGTATAGGCAGGTGAATGGGGGTTGAGCCGGTGGCCACGATGACCGTTTCAGGCTTCACCTGTTCCACGGTTTCACGCGTCACCTCCGTTCGCAAATGCACAGGAATCTGATGCAGGCGCATCTCGTTCCGGTACCACTGCAACAGAGCGCGGTCATTTGATTTGAATGGGGCCTGTCCGCCCGGGATGACTACCCCGCCAAGGGCGTCGCTCTTTTCGTAAATCTCCACATGATGCCCGCGGATTGCCGCGGCGCGCGCCACCTCCATGCCGGCGATGCCGCCGCCAACAACCATGACCTTTTTGGGGTGCAAAGCGGGAACAAGACCATAGGAGAGCTCGCGTCCGCAAGCGGGGTTGACGGCGCAGGAGAGCGGCAGCCCTTTGCCTATGCGGCCCATACATGCTTCATGACAGGACAGGCAGGGCCGTATACGGTCTTCGCGGCCCTCTTTCACCTTGTTCGGCAACTCAGGGTCGGCCAGAAGCGGCCGCCCCAGGCTGACAAGATCGCAATCGCCATCCAGCAGTGCCTGGTTGGCCATGGCCGCGTCATCCATACGGCCGGCGGCAATGACCGGCACGGGCACCTCTTTTTTGACTTTGCGGGAGAATTCCAGATAAATCCCTTTCTTGTCGAAGTACATGGGCGGATGGTTCCAGTACCAGGAGTCATAGGTGCCCGCATCCACATCCAAAGCGTCGTATCCGGCGGCAACCATCCGGCGCGCCACTTCAAGCCCCTCTTCGATATCGCGGCCCTGCTCCGCAAACTGCTCACCCGGCAGCGCGCCCTGGCGTTGGCCTTTGATGAAACTTTTCACACTGAGGCGAAGCGCCACCGGGAACTGTTCTCCGCAGTCCGCCTTGATCGCTTTGACCACCTCGGTCGGAAATTTGAGCCGCCCGGTCAAATCACCGCCGAATTCATCGCTGCGGTGGTTGTAAAAAGCCATGGTGAACTGGTCGAGCAGGTACCCTTCGTGCACGGCGTGAATTTCCACTCCGTCAAAGTCACAGCTTTGGGCGATCCTGGCGGTTTTGGCAAAGGCTTCAATAAATTCATAGAGTTCAGTGCGAGTCAGGGCGCGGTGCATGAGGGAAGGGTTCCAGCGATTAGATATGGGGGAAGGGGCCACCAACGTGGAACCTGAAGCCGTGCGGAGCGAATAGCCGAACCCCGCGGTGAGCTGCAGAAAAATTTTACTGTCATGGGCGTGAACTCGCTCCGTCAGTTCCCGTCCGCTACGCATGAAAGCCGCCGGGTCCACAGCCGGCGTGGGCAGGCGGCCGGGACTAAGCTGCTCTATCCAGGGAGCTACCGGGCAAAGGCCGGTAATGATCAGCCCTGTGCCTCCTCTGGCCCGTTCGACAAAATAGTCAACGCCGCGTTGCGTGAACGCTCCACGGCTGTCGGCAAGGCCGACGTTTCCCATGGGCGCCATCACATAGCGGTTTTTGATCCGCACGTTACGAATGGAAATTGGTTCAAAGAGTTTAGTAAGCATACTCACATCTGCCTCCTTAGTTCGGCCGCCAAACCCGGACACGGATGCCCGGCGCGGCGGCCCTTTTGCCACAGTCGCCGCATCGGCGATGCCGGCTGGCGGTATGGCGCTTTAAAGAACACTATACCTCTTTCCCCGAGGCAGTGGAAGAAAATTACGGCATGCCGCTAAACATAACATACAGGTGTCGTTGCTCGGAGGGAGGGACAAGCCATCTCAAAACAGGACGTTTGCCCTTTGCCAGCGTAAGGCTCGCCCCGTGCGAAGCCCAAGTATGTCTTGATACGCTTCGCTCCGCCCGGAGTTCGCCTTTCTCGGCAGAGGGCAAACGCTGTGATTTTGAAACGGGTTTTAGCCTTTGAACTGGTCGTAGGCCTCCAGAATGCGCGAGGAATAGACCAGGGCGGCTCCGGCGTTCAGTTCCACAGCCACGGAGAGCGCTTCCAGCACTTCTTCACGGGTGGCGCCTTGTTTCGCCGCTTCGGCCGCGTGCACGGCGATGCAGGTGTCGCAGCGCGTTGTCGCGGCCACTGCCAGGGCGATGAGCTGCCGGGTTTTGGGCCCCAGCACGTTTTTCGCGTCAGGCGCTTTGGCCAGGGCGGCATAGCCCTGCATCAGTTCCGGGTTGCCTTTGCCCAGCGAACCCATGGCGCCTTTGGCCTTGTGCAGAAAATCTTTCCAGTCGATGATCATGATTGCTTCTCCTTTTCCCGTTCGGCGGGCGGCTCCGGTTTCTCTTCAAAACAGAGGTCGGGGTCCCAGTCCTTTTTGGGCAGAATGAGCCGCACGGCCCGTTCCGCGAACAGATAATCCCAGGCCCAGTTGATAAGCACGAAGACCCGGTTGCGAAAACCGATCAGATAGGTCAGGTGTACCGAAAGCCACAGCACCCAGGCCAGAAAGCCGGAAAATGTACGCTCGCCTATGCGCACCACGGCGGCCTTGCGGCCGATGGTCACCATGGACCCCTTGTCGCGATAGGCAAAGGGTTGTGTGGCTTCGCCCTTTATCATGCGCAGCACGTTTCCCGCCGTGTGCAGCCCCTGTTGCGTGGCGTTGGGGGCCACCATGGGCGGGTTCTGCCCATCGGGTAGCGAGAGGTCGCCGGCGATATGAATTTCCGGGTGCTCCATGACCTGCAGGGTGGGCATGACCGTGACCCGGCCGCTTTTGCCCAGCGGCAGGCCCACATGCCCCGCCACATCGTGCCCGCGCACCCCGGCGGTCCAGACCACGGTGCGCGACGGGATGAAGGTGCCGTCCGACAGTTTCGCGCCGGAGGCAAGCACCTCCGCCACCGAAACGCCGGTGCGCACTTCCACGCCCATGCGGATCAGCTTGTTGCGGGTGTATACGCGCAGGTTCATGGGAAAGCCGGCCAGCAGCTCTTCACTGGAATCAACCAGCACCACGCGGGTATGCGAAGGCACAAGGTCGGGGAAGTCGCGGGCCATCGGGGTATGAATCAACTCGGCCAGGGCCCCGGCGTATTCAACGCCCGTGGGACCGCCGCCGACCACGGTGATGGTCAGCTCGCCTTCCGGCGGGGGGCCTTTGTGCATGGACGCGCGCTCGAAGTTCGTCAGCAGGTGGTTGCGCAAGGTGACGGCTTCTTCCAGGCTTTTCAGGGTGAAGCTGTTTTCCGCGGCTCCCGGCGTGCCGAAAAACGAAGTCAGGCTGCCCGGCGCGAAAATGAGCTGGTCGTAAGGCAGCTCCAAATCGTCGGCCATGACCACCCGGCGGGCGGTATCAACGCCGCGCACTTCCGCCATGATCGTATTCACCTTGCTGCAGCGGTGGAAAAAACGGCATAGGCGGCTGGTGCGGAAAACCCCGCGCAGGGGGTAGGCTATTTCTTCGGGTTCAAGTTCCGCCGCCGCGACCTGATAGAGCAAGGGCAGAAAGGTGTGGTAGTTATTGCGGTCGATGACCGTTATATCCAGGTTCTTTTCGCGCGACAGGCGGCGAGCTGCCCACAGGCCCGCGAAACCGGCTCCGACGATGATGATGCGGGGTGTTTTCTGCATGGTGTATCCCCTGATGCATATAGGTTGACACCATCACATACGCACTTTTCGTGGGAATACAAGGCAAGGTTGCGTTATTCGATCGCGGCCTGTTTTTTACCGCCGGGAAGGCGGGAAGCCGCGTAGCGGAGCGGTGGGGATCTAGCTAGAAGCGCAGGCGAAGGGGGGAACCGGGGCTGTGCCCCGGCGGCTGTCATGCCGGAAAAACAACCCGGCGCGACAGGCCGTCCCACACAGGATGTGTGGGCGGCCGTTATCGTAGTTTATTTCCCAGCCAGAAGGCCAGGCCCGCCAGGGCCAGGCTGGGCACGATGGGGTGCACGCCGTACATGGGCGGTTTGAGCAACGTGGCAGCCACGAAAGAGCCGACCCCCACCCCGATGGAGCACAGCGCGCCGGTGCTGTTGGCCTTGTTCCAGTAAAGCCCCAGAATGACGGGCCAAAGAAAGACCGCTTCCAGTCCGCCGAAAGCGAACAGGTTGATCCAGACCAACAGGTCGGGCGGGTACAGGGCCAGCGCGAAAACCGCAAGGCCCGCGACGCCCGTCAGGCCCAGGCTGGCCCGTCGCACGAAACGGGGTGAAGCCATATCCGCCCGGCCTTTGAGGTGCCATTCCACGTACAAATCGCGGATGATGGTGGCGGAGGCGATGATCAGCATGGAGCTGACCGTGGACATGATGGCCGCCAGCACCCCGGCGATGAACATGCCCGCCAGAAAAGGCGGCATCAGGCGCACGATAAGGGTGGGCATAATCAGGTCGCTGTCGGCGGCGGGCAGATCGGGTATGACCGCCCGGCCCAGCACTCCGGTCAGGTGCGTGCAGAACAGAATGAAACCGATGATGATTGTGCCCTGCACCATGGCCTGGCGCAAAGATTTGCCGTCGCGAAAGGCCAGGCACTTTTGGGCGGTCTGCGGCAGGCCCAGCACCCCCAGCCCCACCAAAATCCAAAAAGAGAGCAGGAAGGGAACGGAAATTTTGTCGCCTGCGCCCGTGGGGGTCAAGAGTCCCGGGTCGATGCTGTGCAGTTTGGCGGTAATGGCGGTCAACCCGCCTCCGGCGTGAATGACGCCCCACAGCACCGCTACGGAGGCAAAAAGCATAACCAGGCCCTGGGCCATATCAGTCAGCACCACGGCGCGAAAACCGCCGATGGTGGTGTACACGGTGACCGTCAGACCGAAAAGGGCCAGGCCCACGGCATACGGCGTGCCGGTGGCCGCCTGGAACAGCCTGGCCCCGCCGATGAACTGGGCCAGCATGACGGCCATGAAGAAAACAATCATGAAGGTGCTGGTGGCGGCCACCAGCACGGGCGAATTATAGCGGCTGCGCAAAAAGTCGCTGATGGTGACCGCCCCGGTGCGCGATGCGAACTCGGCGAAGCGTTTGCCCATGATGCCAAGGGTCAGAAAGGTCGTGGGCACCTGGATCATGGCCAGCAACACCCAGCCCAGGCCCAGGGAATAGGCTATGCCCGGCCCGCCGATAAAGCTTGAGGCACTGGTGTAGGTAGTGATGATGGACATGGCGAGAGCAAAGCCCCCCATGCCTCTGCCCGCCAGAAAATACTCTTCCATGAACCCGGCGGCGCTGCCGCCCTTATGGGCGGCCTCCCCGGCGCGTTTGGCCCACAGGCCGATGGCGACCATGGCCGCGAGATAGAGCCCGATGGCCGCGAACATGCCGGGCCGGGCAATGACGCCGTCCCAAAAGCCGCTCATTGGAAATGCCGCCTGACGGCCAGGACCAGGGCCAGAGAAACGGCGACATAGGCGATGATGCAGCTGATGGAGAACCACAGCGGCAGGCCCCAGACAAGGGCCTGGCCGATGCCTTCACGCAGCCCGAGAACAAGCCCCAAACCCCATAGGGCGGCGAAAAACGCGTACAAAATAAGAATCGTGCGGGCGGGTTTGCCGCCCCTGTTGCGCGCGGACACGCCGGATTCTTGCATGGTTTTTCCTGCGTTACGGTGGCGGGTCATGAAAAAATGCCGTGGTCTTTTAAAATACCGATGCCTATGGCGATCAGCACCAGGCCCCCGAGAGCGTTGGCCTTGTTGCCGATATTGCCCAGGTTGCCCAGGGCGCAGACAAGGCGGCCCAGGTGCATGCCGCAGGCGGTGACGGCGAAGCAGACCGCGCCGATGACCAGGGCAGGGTACCAGACATCAAGGTTGAGCAGCGCCATGGAAAGGCCCACGGCCAGCGCGTCGATGCTTGTGGCGATCGCCAGCAGCCAGATTGTCCCGCCCCTGGTGGGGTCGGGACAGGTACAGCATTCTTCGGGCGGCTTGCCCCGGTTGTTCCATGCCTCGCGCAGCATGCGTCCGCCGACGAAAGCCAGCAGGGCGAAAGCCAGCCAGTGATCATACGCTTCTATGTACTTTTGCACGCCGATGCCCAAAAACCAGCCGATGACGGGCATGCTGAACTGAAAAAAGCCGAAAGCCCCGGCCATGCGCATGGTGTGGGCCGCGGTCACGCAACGCAGCTGAATGCCGGTGCACAAGGCCACGGCGAATGCATCCATGGCCAGCGCCAGGGAAAGGGCCAATAATGTTATCAGGGTCATGAAGCCTCCACGCAGGAACCTTTTCCTATACAGCCGGATTTCAACCAGGGCAAGGCGAAGGAGGGAAAATAAAAAATATCGGAAAAGGACTTGATTTTGAAAATCAAAATCAATAAAAGAGATGGAAAGCACAAAACAGACTTGAGTGTACCTTCATATTGATAATGATTTTCAAATAAAGTGAGGACGGTATGTGCGTGGCCCTGGTCGGCGGATTGGACAGGCTGAAGCGGGAATATGAAAGCGCGGCCCAAAAGATAGGCGTGACGCTGAAGGTGTTCACCGGCAAAGAGTCCTGCCTGGTGGACAAAATGGGCAATCCGGATATGGCGATTTTGTTTACAAGCATGGTTTCGCACAACGCCCGTACGGAAGTGATGCAACGCAGTCGCAGCCTGGGCATACCCGTGCAATTTCTGCATTCCAGCGGCATCAGCAGTTTGCGTCAGTGCTTGACCGGCATCATGGCCGAACGCCGGGGCAAGGAGCGGGCCGTATGTGCGCGCTGAAAAGCATTCAAGATCTTTGCCGGTGCGGCATGGCTTCGGCCAACGGCGGCGACGCGGCAGGGGCGCAGTTCATGCTGCATCAGGCCTTGCGCCAGGCGCGTTCGCTCGCTTCCCCCGTGCTTGAAGCGAAGATACTCAACTCGCTGGGCGTGGTCTGCCTGATGGGCGGGCAGGGGTCGGCCGCAGTGCCGCACTTCACCCGGGCTTTGGAAAAAGTCGAGGCGCGGGTGGGCAGAAACAACAAGCTGTATGCGACCATCGAAAGTAACCTGGCCCGCTGCGCTTAGTTCGGAGGGTATCGTTTTTTTTGAAAGTGGGGTACATGCGGGGAAACAGCGGGGGGAACATGGCCGTGAACAACACCGCCCCGTCCGGGCAAGACAGGCCGGTCCGCATATTGTCTTTGCCCGCGGCGGGCGAGACCGAGCGCGTACCGTTTTCAACGGATCAGGACCTGAAACTTACCTTTGACCAAGCCGCGACGAGCTTTGACCGCTCGGGGGCGGACCTTGTCATCAGCTCGGGCAAAACGGGCACCTTGATTTTATCCGATTTTTGCCGTCCGGAACACGCCGGGCAGCTTCCCCGGTTTATTCTGCTTTCCGGCGACGTGGTGGCGGGCGAAGACCTGGTTTTCGTGCTGGACCCGGAAAGCCTGCCCCCGCCCTCGGCCGGGCACAGCTTCGCGCTGGGGCAGATCGGACTGTCCGATCTCTTGACCGGGCCGGATGAGGGCGGCGGAGAGCACCGCCTGACGGCCATATCGGGCGATTTGCTGCCGCCGCTTGCCGCGCCCGCCGGAGATGACAGCCAGAGCGTGGAGCTGTTCTTGATCAAGAACGGGCTGCATGGCTGACGGTATGCCGCGCAGGCAAAAAAATAAAGGGGCCATATGGCCCCTTTTATTTTTTTGCGGCATCTAACCCCGTGTACGCAAAACCTCTGCCATCAACTCATAGGTCAGGCGGGCCGCCGTAAACGTGGGCGCCGTCAATTCCGGCATGGGGGCCAGCTCCGTGACGTCAAAGCCCAAAACCTTGCGCCCGCGCAGGGCCCGCCGGGTCAGGGCCAGGGCTTCCCACCAGGTCAGTCCTCCCGGTTCCGGCGTGCCGGTGGCGGGCATGAGCGAGGCATCCAACGCGTCCACGTCAAAGGTCAGAAAAATCTGCTCGGGAAAGCCCTCGGGCAACAGCGGCGTGCTGTCCATCGCCAGGCGGGAAAGGCCGCCGGAAAAAGCGAAGACGCGCGCATCAAGATGCTGCACGCCCGCCTCGATGCGAAAAGCCACTTCCGCCGGTGAAAGGCTGCGCACGCCGATCTGGAAAAGACCGAGCCCCAGGTCGGCCACGGCCCGGCGCATGACGCAGGCATGGCTGTAGGGGGTGCCGCCGTAGCTGTCGCGCAGGTCGGCATGGGCGTCGAACTGAATGACGCCGAAATGCCCGTAGCGGGCATGCAGGGCGCGCAGCGCCCCCAAGGTCACGCTGTGCTCGCCGCCCAGCAGCACGGGGATGATCCCGCCGGAACGGGTGACGCTGAGCGCCTTTTCCGTCGCGCTTTCAATGCGCCGCAAAACCTCCGCGTCATCGCCGGCGCAATCCACGGCGGGCCAGGTGTAAACGCCCGCATCGCCGGGGTTGGCCTCTCCCGTCCAGACTTCCAGCTGGCTTGACGCTTCCAGAATGGCTGCCGGGCCGTCTTTGGTGCCGCCGCCATACGAAACCGTGGCTTCGTGCGGCACGGGGATGACGTGGAACAAACACTGTTCCGGCGGCAGGTCCGGCAGTTCGGATGCAAGAAAACGGGGCAGGTCGGCGTTCATGACAACCTCGTGCGAAAATCTTCGTACCCGAAACGCCGGACCAGAACCGGCTCGCCCTGCGGGGTTATTTTCGCGATGGCGGGCAGTTCAAGCCCGTTGAAGGTGGTGGTTTTGACCATGCTGTAATGGGCCATGTCCATGAACAGCAGCGTGTCGCCGGGCCGCAGCGGCTCGCCGAACGAATATTCGCCGATCACGTCGCCCGAAAGGCACGATTTGCCCGTCAGCCGCGCGGTCCAAGCTTTTTCGCCGTTTTCTCCAGCCAGAGAGCCGTCCGGTTCCGTCACATTGGGCCGGTAGGGCATTTCCAGAACATCCGGCATATGCGCGGGGGCGGAGGTGTCCAGAATAACAATGGGCATGTCGGCCTGCACCACGTCCAGCACCGTGGATTTCAGCACCCCGGCGTTCAGGGCCACGGCCTCGCCGGGTTCGATATACATTTGCAAGCCGTAGCTGTCGCGCATGCGGATCAGGCATTCGCACAACAGGTCCAGATCGTAGTCGGAACGGGTGATGTGGTGCCCGCCGCCGCAGTTGAACCAGTCCATATCGCGCAGATAGGGGCCGAAATGGCGCTCAACAGCGGCAAGGGTGCGGTCCAGCGCGTCGGAATTCTGCTCGCACAGGGTATGGCAGTGCAGGCCGGAAATACCGGTGAGGCCGCCCGCCGCCGCTTCTTTCGCGAATGCCCCCGGCCGCACGCCCAGGCGCGATCCGGGCGCGCAGGGGTTGTAAATGGCCACGGCCCCTTCGGAATGTTCCGGGTTGATGCGTATGCCGCACTCGACGGCCCGGCCGCCCGATCGGGCGGCCGCAACGGCGGGGCTGAAGCGCCGGTATTGGGCGAAGGAGTTGAAAACCAGGTGATCGGTCAGCGGCAGAATGTCGTTGATGTCGCTTTCGGAATAGCCGGCGGCGAAGGTGTGCACGATGCCGCCGAAATCTTCGCGTCCCATGCGGGCTTCATGGGGGGAGCTGGCGCAGGCGCCGTCCAGAACGGCGCGCAGCAGCGGAAAGGTGCTGAACATGGCGAAACCTTTCAGCGCCAGCAGCACTTTTGCCCCGGTGCGTTGCCGCACCTGGTTCAGAACGGCCAGGTTGGCCGCAAGCCGCGCTTCATCCACGATGAAGCAGGGGGATGGGAAAGCGTTCAGCGGCAGGCTGAGCCAGGGCCGGGTCGCGGTATGAACTTCGGGCATGGGCATCCTCAAAAAAAAGGCGATAGACAGCGTATATATATGCAAACGCTTTGTCCCGCAATGTGTAGTAAAAAGAGGGTGGCCCTTGTTTTTCGGCATGCGGGAGTGTAAATTGACGGATCACAATGTTTCAGCACGGGAGGCATATATGGCATCAACACCCCGCATCGCATGCGTTACAGGCGCGACTTCCGGCATCGGCAAGGCGACCGCCGAACGCTTTTTGAAAGAAGGCTGGAAGGTCATCGCCATCGGCCGCAGGCGTGAACGCCTGGCCGAGCTGGCCCTTGAACACGGCCCCCTCTGCCTGCCCCTGCCGCTTGACGTGACGGACAAAAAAGCCGTAGCCACCGCTTTCGCGGGCCTGCCCGCCGGCTTCACCCCCATCGACGTGCTGGTCAACAACGCCGGCGGGGCATTCGGCCTTGCCCCGGCCCAGGAAGCATTGCTGGAAGACTGGGAAAGCATGGTCGACGTGAACATCAAGGGGCTGCTCTATTGCACCAAAGCCCTGATCGGAGCCATGGCGGAACGGGGGATCGGGCACATCGTCAACGTGGGTTCCACCGCTGCCTTCACCTCGTACCCCGGCGCTAACACCTACGGCGGCACCAAGGCTTTTGTGGCTCAGTTTTCCCGCAACCTGCGGGCCGACCTGCACGGCACCGGGGTGCGCGTCACCAACATAGAGCCGGGCCTGCTGGAGAGCGAATTTTCCGTCAACCGGTTCAAGGGCGACAAGAGCCGGGCCGATTCGGTCTATGCCGGGGCGGAACCCTTGTACCCGAAAGATGTGGCCGACATTATCCATTATGTTGTTTCGGCGCCGGCGCACGTGGATATCTGCAACTTGACGGTCATGCCGGTATGCCAGTCCGACGGCGGCGCCCGCGTATTCAAGAAATCATGAAAGAAGCCTTTTGCTCCCTGGCCGCGTCAAACGCCGGTTCCGGTCCAGGGCTGTACCATAAAAGCACTATCCCTGGCCGGAACCGGCGTTTTTCTTGCCAGGAAACAAAAATCTTCTTTTACGGAAATGTATGAAGGTTGCGTATATCGTCGGCGGCCTGCCTTTCGGCGGCATTGAGCGCTGGCTCTATGATTTGAGTCTGGAATACGGGCGATGCGGCCTGGTGCGGGCAAAGGTCTTCAACCTTTCCGGCACCGGGGCGCTCTTGCCCGAATACCGGGCCGCGGGCATCGACGTGGAGTGCATAGGGAACGGTAAACCTGCAATCGCCTCGCACCGCCTGGATACGGCCGTAAAACTGCGCAGCCGTTTGCGGGCCTTTGCCCCCGACCTTATTCACACCGTGCATTTTTCCGCCAACCACCTGGGCCGCATCGCATCAATCGGCCTGGGCGTTCCCCTGGTCACGCACCTGCGCAACACAAAGCACGAACCCTCGTGGCACAGGCGCTTTTCAGACAAATTGCTGTCCTATGCCACAACGGCCTATATCGCCGTGTCCAAGGCCGTGGCGGAAGTTGTGCAAAGCGACCACAATCTGGCGAAACGGCCGGTGCACGTGCTGTACAACGCGCTTGAACCGTCGCGCTTCAATCTTGAGCCGCTGGACCTGAAAGCGGAATTCGGCGTCGATGCGCCGGTGGTGCTCTGCGTGGGACGCTATGTGCCGCAAAAGAACATGGACAAATTGGTGCGGGCCATACGCATGCTGCACGACCAGGGCCTTGCCGCATCGCTCATTCTGGTGGGGGAAGGGCCGGAACGCCCCTGCCTGGAAGCGTTGCGCGATGAGCTGGACCTGAAAAAGCATGTGATTCTGGCCGGGTTCCGCCCCGACGTTCCCGCCTTTTGCAAAGCCGCGGATATTTTCGCCATGCCTTCAGAATTCGAGGGCTTTCTCATCGCGCAGTTGGAAGCCATGTACTGTGGCCTGCCCTGTGTTATTTCGGAGCACGTTCCTCTGAAAGAAATAGCGGGAGAAGCCTCGCTCATTTGCGCAACGGATGCGGCCGACATAGCGGACAAGCTGGCACTTCTGCTGCGCGACGACGCCTTGCGCGCGAAAATGGGCGCCGCGGCGAAACGCATCGCGCAGCCGTACACCATGCAGAATTACGCCATACAACTGCATGCGCTGTATGGGCAAATCATTAACAATACGTGAAATGCGCCGTTTGACGCCGCCCATGTTCTGACGTAAAGAGGGCGGACTTTTTTGCGAGTGTGAAATACCATGCCGCCATCGACGAATTTCCCCATAGATGCCGTTTTTACCTGGGTTGATGGTTCCGACCCGGTATGGCGAGAGAAGAAGAACGCGCTGTTGCGGGCGCGCGGCGTTGCCGTTCCCGCTGATGCGGACAACGCTTCCCGCTTTCAAGATAACGACGAGTTGCGTTACGCCCTGCGCGCGGTCGCGCGCTTCGCGCCTTGGCTGCGTAGGGTGCACCTGGTCACCGCCGACCAGAAGCCGGCCTGGCTGAACACCGAAACCGTGAACCTGGTCAGCCATGCGGATATTTTTCCGCCGGATCTGCTGCCGGTTTTCAGCACCCGACCCATCGAATTTTGCGTGCACCGCGTGCCCGGCCTGGCGGATCATTTCCTCTATTTCAACGACGATTTCATGTTGGGCAGGGCGGTTAAGCCGGAAGATTTCTTCCTGCCGGACGGCAGGCCTCTGGTCTGGGCCGTGCGGCGCGGCGAGGCGAGCATGCGCGCGCTTATGGGCAAAGAAGGCGCGGCTTCGTCGCACGCTTCCGCCGTGGCCAGGTCGCACAAACTTATTGCCGAACGCTTCGGCCAAAATTTGCCGTACACCATGCGCCATTTCCCCAAAGCCATGACCCGCGCCACGGCGGACGAGCTGTGGCGGGTTTTCCCCGCCGAAGTGGCGGCGACGCTGGCCTCTCCTTTCCGCGCGCCTTCCGACGTTTCCGTGACCATGCTGTACCCGCTGTATCTTTTGGCCACGGGGCAGGGCAAGCTACGGCCCGTCAACGGCTGGCGGCAGGCCGTGGATCTTTTTTCCGGCGGACCGGCTCATATGGGCGGCTCGCTTGGGGATGCCAACATACGCCGCAAAATGGCCTGCATTCGTTTGCTGCGGCCGCGCACTTACTGCCTGAACGACGCTCCCGGCGCGACGGATGCCGGGCGCGAAGAGCTGCGCCGTTTTCTTGCCCGCATGCTGCCGCGGCCCTGTAAATTCGAACGGGAAGACTGTCCGTCAAAGGATTGTGCATGAACCCGCTATGCCGTGACATGTTCTGGCCGGAGGGCTCCTTTCGGATGAAGCTTTTCTGGCTTTCCATCCTCTGCCTGTTTGTGTACCTGCCGCTGCATACGGATATTTCCGTGCTTGTCGCGGTGATGATGCTGGCCGCGCTGTTGGGGGCCCGGGGGCAAGCGGCGTCCGATCCGATCGGGGTTTTGCCCAAGATCGCGTTGGGCGGGTTTTTGCTCTATGCCTGCGTCGCCGTGCTAACTTCCTTCGTGCATCCCGAATCGCGCTCCGAGGTGCTCAGGGTCTTTTTGTGGGCGGCTTGCATCCTCTCCGGCCTGTTGCTGGCCAGGGTGCGGCCGCGGCACGGGTATCTGTTTTTATACGCGCTGGCGGCGGGCATCGTGGTGTCGCTGGTGTTGGGGCTGCTTTTGTGGAAGACCGGCTCCAATTGGGATATCTGGCACGACGGGCGGTTGAAGCTGTTCTCGCGCCACCCCTCGCGCCTGGCGTTGTATTGCGCCGCCGGGCTGTTTTTTTGCACGGCAAGCCTGGGGATGGGGGCCAGGCGGATACGGACCTGGATTTCTCTTGCCCTGGCCTTGCTATTCGGGGTGATGCTTTTCCTCACCAACACGCGGGCCATGATTCTGATGCTGCCCATCGGGCTGTTCTGCCTGCTCTTTTGCCTGCCCCGGCGGGTATGGCGCTATGCCCTGGCCGGGGTTCTCATTGTGTGCGCGCTGGCAGCGGCGGCAACCTGGGCGGGCCGCGATACCTTCACGGGCAAACGCCTTATTTCCGCCGTAAGCAACGTGCGGCAAGACCCGAACTTTCGCTCTCGCCTGCCGATCTGGCTGATCGGCTGGGAAAGCTTTCGCGCATCTCCCCTCATCGGCAACGGGGTTAACAGCTACGGCCGCTTGCATGCCGCCTACCTGCAACAGCATAAAGACATGCTGGAACGCGAATACCCCGGGTATGAGCTGCGTGTAAAACACGCGCACAATATTATTCTCGGCAGAATGGTGGATACGGGCCTTATCGGCGCGGCGGGCTTTTGGCTTTTTTACGGCGGGGCTATGGTATGCGCCCTGCGGTGCCGTCGGCAAGACCGCTGGGTTTTCGCCATGCTGGCGTATTATTTGGCCATCGGCATGTTTGATGACCCGCTTTTTCGCACGAACGACGCGTTCGTGCTGTTTTTGGCCGGCGCCGCACTGGGCCTGCCCCAGAAAAATGAGACGGACGCATGAACGTCATTCTTGTGACTTCTTCAAAAAATGCCAGCGGCGGCAGCAGGCAGGCGCTGTATCTGGCATCCGGCCTGCGCGAGCGCGGGCATTCGGTGCATTTTTTTTCTCCGGTAAAGAGCATGCTGCGGCCCTTGGCGCCGGATTTGCCCTGGCATGACCTGCCTTCCGGCTTCTGGAGCTGGAAAGCGGCTCTGGAAGGGGCCATGACGCCCGGCGAAAGCGCCATTGTGCACGCCTTTCACAACAAAGCCGTCAAAGCGGCAGCGCTGTTCGGCACCTTGTGGCGGCTGACCGGCCGCCCCGTGGCCTGCGTGGCGCACAGAGGGGTGATCTACCGGCCCCGCAATTTTTTGCCATACATTGCGCCCGGCATCCGGCGTTTTGTGGTCAATTCGCGGGCCTGCGCCGATACCTTGCCCCTGCTTTGGCGCAAAGACGCGGTGGAGGTGGTGTACAACTGCATCCCCGCTGCCAAGGTGACGCCGGGCAGATCAATTGAAGAGGTGCGGCGCGAGCTGGATATTGCCCCCGGCGCGCGCGTCATCGGCTGCGTGGGCAACAACACGCCGGTCAAAGGCCTGGATGTGCTGATCAAAGCCTTTGCCGCGCTGAAGCGAAGCGACCTGGTCCTTTGCCTGGTGGGGGTGCGGCGGGAAGTGTGGGAAGGGCTCTGCTCGGATTTGGGCGTGCTGGACCGGGTGCGCCTTGTGCCCCGCACGGAACGGGTGGCCGATTATCTGCAGGCCTTTGACCTGTTCGTTTTGCCGTCGCTTTCGGAATCATCGCCCAATACTTTGCTTGAAGCCATGTGCATGGGCTTGCCCGCGCTGGGCAGCCGGGTGGGGGGCGTGCCCGAATGCCTTTCGGACCCGCGTTTTCTTGTTCCGGCTGGGGATGCGCAGGCGCTGGCGGCAGGCATTACCGGGGTTATTGACGATACGGCGGCGCTGAATGCGGCCGCCGCGGCGAACAAGGAATTCAGCCTCAAGCTCAGCGTGGAGCGCAAGCTGGATACGATGGAAGCCTTGTACGCGAATTTATTGCGGTAACGTTAATAAAAACGCCCGTTTTATTCGAAGCCCGGCAGTTCAAGCACTGACTCGTCGTTGCCGGAGCGCGGACAGGAGCCTTGCAGGGCACATATCTCGCAACCGCCCCGAAAGGGGCTGGCAGTGACCACCGCATAGCGGCGCTGAAACTGCAAGGCGGCATCGGCGGCGCAGGGCAGGCCCGCCTGTTCCACGGCTTTCGCCAGTTCGCGTGAAGCGTGGGGCACGGGCGCGCAGCCTGCCTCTTCCACCTCCGGCACCATCTCGTGCACGGCGGCCATGCACAATGTCTGGGCCAGCGCGTTCAGGCGAAACCCCCGCGAAGGGGACGCTTCCCAGGCGGCGTCCACCGCTTGTTCCACCGCTTCGTCCAGCCACAGGGCAAGGTACGAGCGGCCTTCGGCGCGCACCGCACTGTGATGGAGCAATTCGCTCCATTCTTGCCACAGACGAAGGCACGCATCGAGGTCGTCGCCGTCAAGGCGGGTTTCTTGCGCTGTGCGCAGAAACAGTTCCAAATCGAAATAGGGTCTGGCCGGAGCCGCTTGGCTGGTATGCATGGCACATTCCTACCAGCCTTTACTTTGGCCCGCAACTGCACTATTATTTGCCGCATACGCCGATACGGCATTTGCACGAGGCATGTTGTGGCCATCAAACTGACTTCATTGATCAGCAAGGCATACCCGCCGGGTGATTTGTATCTGCCGGAGGTTCGCACCGGCATTGACCCCTGGTCTGATCACCCTTCCATGCCGAAGCCTTATTCCGGCTTCCTGCAGGATACCATCGCCCAGGGAGAAGGTATGGTCGAGGCGGCCAACCGTCACTGGGCCGCGGGCTTTCCGGCCCGCATCCGGGCGGGTGAAACTCCTGGCGGTGCCGGTATTCTGGGCGTGCGGGTTTCTCCGTTGCACATGCCGGAGCAGCTCACCGGCGTTTTGATGGCTGTCAGCATTTAACGAGGTGTATTCATGAGTCAGGAAAAAATGCCCCTGCGCATCCGCTACGAGTATCAACAGGCAAGCGGGCTGACCCCCCAGTACGCGCACGGCGTGTGGGGCGGCATTAACGCGCAGGGAGAAGTGGAAATCAATTTTTACGCCGAAAGCGACAAGCTGCCTCCTTTTTCGGAACGCCTGGTCGCTCCGGACGGCAGCTTCGGCCACGAAATGACGCCTTTTGATGAAAACCTGAAAATGGTCAACCGGCATATCTTTTCCAAAATTATCATCAACTACCACACCGCCCGCGACATTCTCGAATGGCTTGAAGACAAGGTGGAAGCCCTGGAAATGGAAGGCGACGCCGCCGCCTACGGCTTTGAAGACGAGAAAGGGCGCGAGCAATAGGTCTGCTTCGTGCGCTTGTCTGGGCTGTTCGGCCTTTTCTGTGCCGCTTGTTTACTTGAACCCCCGCGACTTTCGCGGGGGTTTTTGCGTGCTTGGTGAAAATCGCGCGATGCTTGTGAAAAAAAACTTTTCTGAATCGCGCTATTTTTTTTACCATCTAACATACTGATAGGTATATTATATTTATAAAATCGATAAGAAAAAGTATGCGCTAAGTGATGAAACTCCGTGAAAAACAGAGCTTCCGGCTTGAAAGTGCGAAAGGTCTTGGATTAGGGTTTGCAGCGGAATAGTTTTCAGCATGCTCCGGATGCAAGCCGGAAGCATCGCGTCTTTTGTCGGCTGCGGTCCATTATTGCCGGAGGTGTTCAATGGCGGCTGAACAGTTGCAGGCGGAAGGCTTCAATACACTTGGAGCGTTCATAGGCCAGTTCAAGGATAACAAAGAATCGGCTTTGATCAAGGTGCTATACGAGGCGCAGAATATTTTCGGCTACTTGCCCAAAGAGGTCATGCTTTTCATCGGCGAGAAGCTGGATATCCCGGCCTCCAAAATTTACGGGGTAGTGAGTTTCTACTCCTACTTCACGACGGAACCCAAGGGGCGATGTCAGATCAAAGTCTGCATGGGCACGGCCTGTTTTGTCTGCGGGGCGGAAAAGATCGCCCGCGAGTTGGAAAAGCAGCTGGACCTTGAAATGGGCAGAACCACCCCCGACCGCAAGTTCAGCCTGGAAGAGCTGCGCTGTGTCGGAGCCTGCGGCCTTGCGCCCGTCGTGCTGGTGAACGACAAAGTCTATAACAAAGTGTCGGTGGATGACATCAGCAAGATAATCAAAGAGAACGAAAGGTAGGCGGCCATGAAAAAATTGAATACCTTCGCTGAGATGGCCGCTGCCTATGCCGAATTGAAACCCCGCCTGGCTCTGCGCGTAAGCGGCGCGCAGGCTTTGCCGCAAAAGCGCGAGCTGCTTGTCTGTGGCGATACCGGCTGCCAGTCGCTGCGCAGCCACGAGGTGCTGAAAAGCCTGCTGGAAGAAATCAAGGCCGCAGGCCTGGAAGACACCGTTTCCGCCCACATTACGGGCTGCTTCGGCTTTTGCGCCAAAGGGCCCATTGTCAAAGTCTTTCCCGACGACGTGTTTTACGTGGAGGTGGCGCCCGCCGACGCCAAAGAAATCATCGAAAGCCACGTGAAGAACAACACCGTCATTGAGCGTCTGCTCTATGAAAACCCGGATGAGCCGGGCAAAAAGCTGACCGACCAGTGGCAGATGGATTTTTACAAAAAGCAGATGCGCGTCGCGCTGGCAAACTGCGGGCTTATCAACCCGGATATGATTGAAGAGTATATCGCGGCCGACGGCTACCAAGGTTTTGTTAAATGCCTGGAAACCATGACTCCGGCCGACGTGGTAAAGGTCATGAAAGCCTCCGGCCTGCGCGGCAGGGGCGGGGGCGGCTTCCCCACGGGTCTTAAGTGGGAGACCGCGGCCCGCCAGGAAGCCTGGCAGAAATATATGGTCTGCAACGCGGACGAAGGCGACCCCGGCGCGTTCATGGACCGCTCCATCATGGAAGGGGACCCGCACAGCGTTATCGAGGGCATGGCCATAGGCGCCTACGCCATCGGTGCGGACCAGGGCTATATTTACGTGCGGGCGGAATACCCCCGGGCCATCGAACGCCTGAACCGGGCCATCACCCAGGCCACGGAAGCGGGTCTTTTGGGCGAAAACATTTTGGGTTCGGGTTTTACCTTCAACCTTGAACTGAAATACGGGGCCGGCGCCTTTGTTTGCGGTGAAGAGACGGCGCTTTTGCACTCCATTGAAGGAGGGCGCGGTGAGCCGACCTACAAGCCGCCTTTTCCCGCGCAAAAAGGCCTGTACGGCAAGCCCACCATCATCAACAACGTGGAAACCCTGGCCAACGTGCCGCGCATTTTGCACAACGGCGCGGAATGGTTCGCTGCCATCGGGTCGGAAAAATCCAAGGGCACCAAGGTCTTCGCCCTGGCCGGCAAGATCAACAACGTGGGCCTGGTGGAAGTGCCCATGGGCATATCCTTGCGCGAAATCATTTATGAAATCGGCGGGGGCATCAAGGGCGGCAAGAAGTTCAAGGCGGTGCAAACGGGCGGCCCTTCCGGCGGCTGCATCAGCATGGACAACCTGGACATCAAAATAGACTACGAATCGCTTGGCACCATCGGTTCCATGATGGGGTCCGGCGGCATGATCGTCATGGACGAAGACAACTGCATGGTGGATATCGCCAAGTTCTATCTGGGCTTCACCATGGATGAATCATGCGGCAAATGCACGCCCTGCCGCGTGGGCAACAAGCGCCTGCACGAAATGCTGACAGCCGTCACCGAAGGCCGCGCGCTGGACGGCGACCTTGAAAAACTTTCGCACCTGGGCAAGGTCATTCAAGATACGGCGCTGTGCGGCCTGGGGCAAACGGCCCCCAACCCGGTTCTCAGCACCATGCGTTTTTTCCGCGATGAATATGAGGCGCATATCAAAGAAAAGCACTGCCCGGCCAAAGTCTGCCACAAGTTGCTCGACTTTTTCATCACGGATGCCTGTATTGGCTGCGGCCGTTGCGTCAAAGACTGCCCCGTCGGCTGCATCAGCGGCGAGAGACGCGCGCACCACGTCATCCATCAGGACCTCTGCATCAAGTGCGGCGCCTGCGAAAGCGTTTGCCCGGCCAAGGCCGTTGTGCGTCAATAACCATATACCGGCTTATTGCCGCCGGACGAGGATAGTATGGCCAGTTTGAACATCAACGGAAAGCAAGTGGACGTGCCTGACGGCGCGACGATTCTGGATGCCGCGAAGAAACTCGATATTCACATTCCCACCCTGTGCCACCTCGATTTGCACGACATCAAGATGGTCAACCAGGGGGCGACCTGCCGGGTCTGCATGGTGGAGGTGGAAGGGCGGCGAACCCTGGTCCCGGCCTGCGCGACCCAGGTGGTGCAGGGCATGGAAGTTCGAACCCACACCCCGCGCACCATCAACGCCCGGCGCACGGTGGTGGAGCTCATCCTTTCCAACCACCCCAAAGACTGCCTGACCTGTCCCAAGAACAAGGAGTGCGAATTGCAATCCCTGGCGGCGGAACTGGGCATCGACAGAATCGAATACACCGGCGATATGGCGCGCCACCGGCGGGACGTTTCAAGCCCCGCCTTTATCAAAGAAATGAGCAAATGCGTGCTCTGCCGCCGTTGCGAGACCATGTGCAACCAAGTGCAGACGGTGAACGTGCTCTCCGGCATCCGCCGGGGGTTTACCACCACCGTGGGCTCAGCCTTCAATCTGCCCATGGCCGAAACCACCTGCGTTTCCTGCGGCCAGTGCGTGGCGGTGTGCCCCACGGGCGCGTTGTCCGAGGTGAGCAACGTCGGCAAACTCTGGACCCTGCTGGCCGACCCGAACAAATACGTGGTGGTGCAAACCGCCCCGGCCGTGCGCGCGGCGCTGGGCGAAATGTTCGGCATGCCCGCGGGCGTCGCGGTCACGGGCAAGATGGCGGCGGCTTTGCGCATGCTGGGTTTCAAAAAGGTGTTCGACACCGATTTCGCAGCGGACCTGACCATCATGGAAGAGGCGGCGGAGTTCAAACACCGGCTGGAACACGGAGGCAAGCTGCCCATCCTGACCAGTTGCTGCCCCGGCTGGGTCAAGTTCTTCGAGCATCAGTTCAGCGACATGCTCGACGTGCCATCCACCTGCAAATCGCCGCAGCAGATGTTCGGAGCCATCGCCAAAACCTACCTGGCGCAGCAACTGGATCTGGACCCCGCCAAGCTGGCCGTGGTTTCGGTCATGCCCTGCATCGCCAAAAAGTACGAAGCTGGCCGGCCGGAAATGGATGTGGACGGCATGCCCGGCGTTGACCTTGTCATCACCACGCGTGAACTCGGCAAAATGATCCGTGAAGCGGGCATCCACTTCCCCGGCTTGCCCGACGAGCAGTTTGACGAACCCATGGGCCAGTCCACCGGCGCTGCGGTCATTTTCGGCACCAGCGGCGGCGTGCTTGAGGCGGCGCTGCGCACGGCCTATGAATGGATCACCGGCCGGACTCTGGAAAAGGTGGAATTCGGTGTGCTGCGGGGCCTTTCCGGCGTCAAAGAAGCGGTCGTGCGCGTCGGCGACATGGACGTCAAAGTGGCGGTGGCCAGCGGCCTGGGCAACGCCCGGCGCTTGCTGGAAGATATCCGCGCGGGCAAGGCGGAGTACCACGCCATTGAAATTATGGCCTGCCCCGGCGGTTGTATTGACGGCGGCGGGCAGCCCTACCACCACGGGCATATAGAAACCATTGAAAAGCGCATGCGGGCGCTGTTCGCCGAAGACAGCGGCAAAACCTTGCGCAAATCGCATGAAAACCCGGCCATCAAGAAGCTGTATGCGGAATTTCTTGGTGAACCGCACGGCGAATTGGCCAAAAAACTGCTGCATACCAAGTACGTCAAGCGGCCCAAAATGTAGGGGTAACGGCTCAATTTGGCTTGATACTTCGTCGGGGGCCCCAGCCGCCTGAAGGCCGCAAGGGGGGCCCACACCACT
>JAVBNL010000070.1:0-19622 GCA_031551515.1 Desulfovibrionaceae bacterium | reverse complement strand
TTTGGGGGTGGTTGTTCTTAAAATAATATTTACAAAACCCTCCTCCCCCCCCCCCAAACAGGAGCGCTACCATGACCAAACAGCAGACCTGGGGCGGGCGGTTCAAGGAAAGTCCGGCCGAACTGGTGCAGGAATACACCGAATCGGTATCCTATGACCGCGCCTTGTACGCGCAGGATATCGCGGGCTCGCAGGCCCACGCGCGTATGCTGGCCAAAGTCGGCGTGCTGACGGCGGAAGAGGCCGAAGCGTTGGTCGCGGGCCTGAACGCGGTGAAAAAAGAGATCGAGGGCGGCACGTTCGCCTGGCGGCGTGAACTGGAAGACGTGCACATGAACATTGAAAGCCGCCTGACGGAACTGGTGGGCGACGTGGGCAAAAAGCTGCACACGGGCAGAAGCCGCAACGACCAGGTGGGCCTTGATTTCCGGTTGTTTGTCTCCGACAGGCTGCGGGCTTGGCAGGAACTTGCCCGCGATCTGGTCGGCGTACTGCTGGCCCGGGCGGAAGAGAACAAAAGCGTGCTGCTGCCCGGCTGCACCCATATGCAGCCTGCCCAGCCCGTCAGTTTGGCCCAGCACCTGCTGGCCTATGCGGCCATGTTCCAGCGCGACGCCGCCCGCATGAACGATGCGGATAAGCGTGCCAGAATCTGTCCGCTGGGCGCGGGGGCGCTTGCGGGCACGACCTATCCCCTGGACCCGGCCTTTGTGGCGGACCAGTTGGGCATGCACGGCATCTTTCAGAACAGCATGGACGCGGTTTCCGACCGGGACTTCGCGGCGGAGGCCATGTTCTGCGGCGCTCTGGTCATGGCGCACCTCTCACGGCTGTGCGAAGACATTATCATCTGGGCCAACCCTTCCTTCGGGTTCGTGCGCCTGCCTGACGGCTACGCCACCGGCTCCAGCATGATGCCGCAGAAAAAGAACCCGGACGTGGCCGAGCTGATGCGCGGCAAGACGGGCCGGGCCTACGGCTCGTTGTTTTCGCTGCTGACCACGGTGAAGGGGTTGCCCATGACCTATAACCGTGACTTGCAGGAAGACAAGGAACCCTTTCTGGATCAGGATAAAACGGTCAGCATGTCGCTGGCGGCAATGGCGGGCATGGTCAAAGAACTGGCCTTCTGCCCGGAAAGAATGGCCGCCGCCTTGTCGCGCGGCTTTCTGAACGCCACGGAACTGGCGGATTATCTGGTGGGCAAGGGCATTCCTTTCCGCGAGGCGCACCATGTGACCGGCCGGGCCGTGGCCCTGGCGGAAGATGCGGGTAAAGGCCTGGAAGAGCTGAGCCTGGAGCAGTTGCGGGGCATCAGCCCGGTCATAGGGCAGGATGTGTTCGCGGTGCTGGATATGGCGAACGCCGTGGCCCGCAGAAACACCCCCGGCGGCACCGGGCCGGAGTCTGTAGCCGCGCAGATCAAAGCAGTGAAAGCCTGGCTGGCGAAATAGCCGCCGGCTGAAAGAAAAATAAAAGGGAGGCAATGCCTCCCTCAGATTGTGGACAAACCCCTGCTTTCCAAAAAAACGGATGCTTTGGGGATGAATCTCAGGTCAAAAAAAGGGTTTTCATGCCCCACAGTCCAAATGTAAGCGTTTTTTGGATGCCAAAAATCGGAGCAAAAGGTTTGTCATCAGTCTGAACCCCGCGTAGCGGGGTTTTCAAATGCATCACCCCGACCGGGGGCGGTTTTACTTTGGCTGTTCGTGTTCGGCCCCTTCAGCCGGGGCTTGCTCGGCGGGTTTGGAAGCCGTGCCGGAAGGTTTGCTCTTTTTTTCGCCCCGGTACCCTTCGTTATATCCGCGTTCCAGGTTGTCGGCGCTGTCTTCAATGGCGGCTTTGGTTTTTCCCGCCGTTCTGCCGACCCAGCCGCACCCGGCGGGAAGAGTGAGAGCGGCGATAAGCATAAGCGCCACCATGCGTGAAACATGCTTCATCATCTCAGTACCCCCGGATATAATCGTCCATGCTGTCGGCGGAGCAGTTGCGGCTGACCCAGAAAGCGGAAGACCATACCATCAGCGCCGTGGCCTGGGTGTCGTCCAGGCGTTTCAGCTTGGCTTCAAGGCTGGCTTTGCTCGCTCCGTGGCGGGTGTGCACCATGTTGACGTCACAGGCGTCAAGGACGCGCAACAGCAGATAGGACTGACGGGTATGGTCGGGCAGCAGGCGAATATCTTTGTGGGCATCGATGATGGTTTTCAACTCACCCGTGGTGAACGTGTTTTTGATGGACGAAATAGCTCGAAAAAACGTATCGACGGCCCAGGGCAGAATGAATTCCGCCCCGGCGCTTTTGGTGCGAAAATAGTCTTTCAGCCATTTTTCCTGGTCAGGAGAAATCCTGGCGGCGACTTGCGGCATGTATGCCCCCTGTGCGAGCCTTTGCGCTCTTTACTTTATATAAAGAAGAATATCGAAACTGCGACGCAAAATCAAGAAAAAATCTAGACTTTTGTTTCACGTGTATTTTTCTCGCGTGGCTGATGCATGCTATGGTAATATTATGAAATAAATTTTTGAGAGCAGGCTGCGGGCTTGTTTTTGCCGCCTGTTGTGATAAGATTCAAATGTCCGGCTTTATCCGGTATCTTTTTGAAGAGGCGGGGATACAGTATGCGTCTTGTCACGCGTTCCGATTTCGACGGGCTTGTTTGCGGCGTGCTGCTGAAAATAATGGGCCTTGTGAGCGAATATAAATTCGTTCACCCAAAAGATCTGCAAGACGGCCTTGTGGAAGTGACCGCCGATGACATATTGGCCAACGTCGCCTATGTGCCCGGCTGCGGCATGTGGTTTGACCACCACTCAAGCGAAATTGAACGCGTGGGCGACAAACGCTGCGAAGGCCTGGTGCGCGTGGCGCCCAGTTGCGCCAGGGTTATCTGGGATTATTACGGCGGGCACGCGAAGTTTTCGCCCCAGTTGGACGAGTTGCTTGCGGCGGTGGACAAGGTCGACAGCGGCATGCTTGATCCCGACGATGTGATAAACCCCAAAGGCTGGGTGCTGCTGGGCTTTATCATGGACCCCCGCACGGGGCTGGGCCGGTATCGCGATTATCGCATCAGCAACTACCAGCTGATGATGGATATGATCGACCATTGCGCCACCAAAAATTCCGCTGAAATTCTCGCGCTGCCGGACGTCAAAGAGCGCACGGACCGTTATTTCGCGCAAGACAAGCTGTTCCGTGAAATGATACGCGCCCGTTCGGCGCTGCACGGCAACGTGCTGGTCACCGACCTGCGCGAGCAGGAAGAGATATTTTCCGGCAACCGCTTCATCCCGTACGCCTTATATCCTGCCTGCAACGTCAGCATTCAAGTCATGTGGGGTTTTAAAAAGCAGAATATCGTGTTCACCGTGGGCCATTCCATCACCAACCGCACCTGCAAGAGCAACATCGGCTCTTTGATGCTGCGCTACGGCGGAGGCGGCCATGCCCAGGTGGGCACCTGCCAGATCGCCGTGGATAAAGCCGATGCAACGCTCGGTGAATTGGTGGAAGCGCTTCGCGCCGCGGGCTGATGCTTTTCGGGCGAGAGCCCGGGTAAACGCAAAAACGGCAAAACAGGACGTCCTGTTTTGCCGTTTTGCATTGCGTATGGGCTACGCCGTTACGCCGTCAACTCCCCGGGCTTAGACACAGCCGGTGGGCTTGGGCAGGCCGGCCATTTTGCAGGCGCCTTTGCCGGGGCCGGAGGGGAAGAGTTCGTACACTTCCTTCAGTTTGTAGCCGGTGTTTTTGGACAGAATGCGCACCATAGGGGCGATGCCGTTCTTTTTGTAATAATCCTGCAGGAAATCAAGGATTTTTTGGTGATCTTCCGTGATGTCGGTGATCCCTTCGGACTCTTTCACATATTCCATCCAGTCAGGGGTCCAGTCATCAAAGCGCAGCAGAAAGCCGTCTTCGTCGATTTCAAAATTTTTCCCATTGAAGGTGATTTCAGCCATTAGCGTTTTTCCTCCTTAGCGGTTACATGCAGTGCCTACAGGCACATGATCTCATATAATAAGAACGATTGTGATAAAGTGACACAAAGTCGAATAAAATTCAAGACAGGCCATTTATTTTATTTGTTTTGTTTTCAGGTGGTTAGTGCGTGCTTATCGATACGATATTTACAGGTATGCTTTATCGAAGGGCTTGATACGTAAGGCTTGATTTCTTTGCCTTGACTTTGGCGTTCGGCGCTATATGCTGCATGCTATTCAATCTCTACGGTACGCCGCACGCCATTTTTTTGCGGCATAGGAGCTTTCCCGCATGCCTGCCTTCGATTTTCGCCGGATCAGCATGACTTTGCCCTGGAATATCTTTCTGCTGACTTTCGGGGGAACGCTTTTTTCTTTTGGCCTCAAGGCCCTGGCCGTGCCGCACGGGTTCATTTCCGGCGGGCTGTTCGGCGTGGCCATGCTGCTTTTCTATCAAACGGATTTTTTGTCTCTGGCGTTCTGGTACACGGTGGTCTGCATACCCGTGGTGCTGGTCGGCTGGTTCAATCTGGGGCGGCGGTTCATTTTCTACAGTTTGTACGGCATGCTTGTTACCACGATAGCCGCGCAGTTCATCACCTATACGGCGCCCATCAAAGACCCGTTTTTGGCCGCTATCGCCGCTGGCAGCGTCTGCGGCGCAGGGCTGGCCGTCATGTTGCGTTCGCTGGGCAGCGACGGCGGGTTGACCATCGTTTCCATGGTGCTGCACCAGAAATTCAACATAAAACTGGGCGGCTTCAGTTTCGCTTTCAACGTCTGCCTGTTTCTCATCGCTACGTGCTTCTACATGGATATCAATACGGTGCTGTATTCCATGATCATGGTTTACATGTATACCGCGATTCTCGATTATTCCATGAACATCATCAACCAGCGCAAACTTGTTTTCGTCATATCGGACATCGCGGAACAGATTGCGGCCGAGATAATGGAGAAGATGCATCGCGGCGTCACCTATCTGTACACCAAAGGCGCGTATACCAATCAGGAGCGCTATGTGATTCTGGCGGTCGTCTATAACCATCAGTTGAAACGCCTGGAAGAGCTGGTTTACCGCCACGACCCCAAAGCCTTTTTGATCATCGAGAACACGTATAACGTGCTGGGCAGGGGATTTTCCGAGCGCAGAGTGTATTAGGGGGAAACATGCCGCACAATGGAGCGCCGTTAAAAGAGCAGATGCCGGTGGTGGAAACCGTGGCCGTGCTGGAAAGTCACATCGACCATTTGACCGGCGAAGAGCTGGGCTATGCCTTTGACCGCCTGCAGGCGGCGGGGGCGGTGGATGTGCTGTACCTGCCGGGGGTCATGAAGAAGAACCGCCCCGGCGGGGCGCTGCGGGCCATTTGCCGCCTGGAGCATCTGGATGTGGTGCAGGCGGCCTTTTTCAAACACACCCACACCTTGGGCATACGCCGCGCGTATATGGAGCGGGTCATTCTGCCCCGGGCGGCCGTGATCGTACACTCGCCCTACGGCGACCTGGAGGCCAAAGCCTATCGCGTGGAAGGTGAAACCTATACCCGCGCGGAGTTTGAAGCTCTGGTCACAGCGGCGGACAAAGCCGGGACCAGTCTGCCCGCCATGCGCTTTGGCGCTGACGACGAAGGGGAATAGAGCATTTCACGCGTTAATTGCTCTTAGGGCGGCTCAGCCCAACAGTTCCTTGGCCATTGCCCCGCCCATTTCGCCGCCGCCGGCCATGCGGGCCAGCTCGTCGCGCAAACTTTGCCCTTCAAGGCGGGTGCACAAGGTGAAGGTGTCGCCGCCGCGAACCTCTTTGTGCACCTGAAAATGTCTGGCTGCCTTGGCCGCCAGCTGCGGCCAGTGGGTTATGAGCAGAATCTGGCGGCTTTGCGCGAGAGCGTTCAGCCGGTCGGCCACTTTGTTCAGAGTCAGGCCGCCGACGCCCGAATCCACTTCGTCGAAAATCAGGGTGGGCTCTTCATCGCCCCGGCGGGCCATCAACGAGACCAGCGCCAGCAAAAAGCGGGAAAGCTCGCCGCCGGAGGCTATTTTGTCCAGCGGCTGCGGAGCCTGGCCGGGGTTGGGCCGCCAGAGCACGCGGGCGCGCTCTTCCATGCAGTCGTCGCGGCCGGGATGCAGCGATATGGGGCTGAAGCAGAACTCCACCTTCACGTGTTCCGAAAAGCCCAGTTCACGCAGTTCTTCTTCCAGGGCTTTCGCCAGCAGCGGGGCCGCGTCCATGCGGGCTTTGTTCAGCCGGGCCAGCAGACCCGCCAGTTCGTCCGCCAGAGCTTTTTCTTCTTTGGCCAGGTGCCGTTTATCCAGCTCGCACGAATCAAGAAACGAAAGGTTTGCGGCGATTTCTTCGCGCAGGGTCAATATTTCATCCAGCGGTCTGTGCAGTTTGCGCTTAAGCTGCGCGATGGCGAACAGGCGCGCTTCAATCTTTTCCTGTTCCGCTTCCGGCCGGCTTCCTTTGCCCGCGCGGCGCAGGCGGCCGTCCAGGTCGCGCAGGTGGGTGTACGCTTCTTCCACGGCCTCAAGGTCGGACTGAAAACTGTCGTCGGTGTGGGCCAGGGTGCGCAGGCTGCGCTCAAGACCGGCCAGCAGTTCCAAAAGCCCTGTTTCACCATCGCCGTGCAGAAGGCTGAGCGACTGCTCCACCCCTTCACGCGCGACGGCTGCGTCTTTGAGCACGCGGCGCTCTTCTTCCAGGCGTTCTTCTTCGCCGGGCAGCGGGGCCACCTTGTCTATTTCCTGCTGCTGATACTCCAGCACTTCGCGCTTTTCCGCCAGAGCGGCGGCTTTGGCGGCCAAGTCTTCCTGCCGGACGGCCAGATCGCGCAGGGCAGTTGTCAGGCGGTCGCGCTCAAACAAAAGATCCGGCCGGTCCAGGTACGAATCAAGAACCTTGTGCTGAAAAGCGGGAGAAAGAAGCTGCTGCTGGCCCTGCTGGCTGGTGTGGGTGATGAGGGCGGCGCGCAGGTCTTTGACCGCGTCTTGCGAAACAAGTCTGTCGCTGAGAAAAATGCGGCTGCGGCCCGTATCGGCCGCCAGTTCGCGGCGCAAAATCAGTTCCGAACCGTCGGGCAAGACGAAAAAAGCCTCGGCCACGGCTTTTTCCTTGCCGGGCCGCACAAGGTCGGTGCTCAGCCTGTCGCCGGTCAGAAAGCCGATGGCCTTCAGAATAAAGCTTTTGCCCGCGCCCGTTTCACCGGTCAGCACGTTCAGGCCGGAAGAGAATTCCAGCTCCATGTCCTCAATCAAGGCAAGATCGCGGATGCGCAGGTATTCAAGCATGAGTGCCGGGCCTCGTTTCCCGCGTAATATACGCATGGGACGGCAGGGCGGCAAGCATGCGCTCAAAGGCGGCTGTTTTGCCCGCGGCCCCGGCTTTCGCGGCGGCTTCGGCTATTTCGAAAAGCCCTTCGTCCACCCGGCAGGATTTGAGCGAAAGCGCGCCGTAAGCCAACTGCAGCCGCCAGTTTTCCTGGTCATGCAGGGCAAGCTCGGCCAGGATGCCAAGGCGCAGCGCGGTGTAAGCGGGAAAGGCGGAGGTCAGCGCATCCAGGCGGCGGGTGGCTTCCGGGTTTTTGCCGTCGAAAAACCGGGCCAGCATCAGAAACTCGAACGAGCAGAGCGGCAAATGGTTCGCCTCGGGCGTGAATGCGGAACCTATGCGCGCGGGTCTGCCGGCGCGCCGCAACGCTTCGGCCCAGGCCAGGCAAAGTTCAAAGGGGTTCGCGGGCACTGACGATTTTGTAGGGTCGGCCGCGTTTGATCCGGTTTGCAGAAGGTGCCTGGCCCAGAATTGGCGTGCCAGTTGAAAATCGCCTTGGCGCAAGGCCGCCGCGGATGCGGCCGCGTTGCAGTCCGGGGATGAGGCGCCGGCATTGCTCGCCAGTACGAAGCGACAAAAATCGAGCGTTGTCGCGCGGCGGTTCGATTCGGCCAGCAGGCGGAAGAGGCCCGCCAGCACCTCGCCGTTGCGGGGCAGCGCTTCCCCTTCGGCCAGCAGGTTCGGTATGGGCAAGCGCAACGCGCCGTTACGGGTCAGTTCCATGCGGGTCAGCCAGGCCAGTGTCGCGGCCTGCGCCCCGGTGGCGCGGGCGCGGTGCAGCGTGGGAATAAGGTTCAGCAGGCTTTGTGCCCTGTGGCGGTGCAAATGCTCGCGCCGCACCCGTTCCCAGGCGGCGCGGCCGATGGCTTCCGCCTTGTCCGGGTGGCGCTTCAGCCAGGCGATCTGTTCGCGCAGCTCAAGCCCGTCGCGGTATATGAGCATTTCCGTGCCGGGTTCAAACAGCGCGTCCTGGTCCGGGCCGGTGTCCGGGGTCAGCACCACGGCCCCGCAGGAGGCGCCTTCCAGCAGGCGGAAATTGACCTCAAAGCAGATGGATTCGTTGGGAACCATGCGGGCGTCGCCGTACAGGTCCAGCATATCCCCGAAGGGCATGTTTTCGCGCAGCTCCAGGCCGTGGTCTTTGCGCAGCAGATCGGCCAGCCATTGGCGCAACTGGCGGTGCTCGGTCATGCGGGCGCACAGGGCAAGGTCGTACCGCCGCGCGCCATGCGGCGCCCAGGGCCGTTCCTGGCCGATATGGGAAAAGCGGAAGGTTTGCGGGTGCCGCCATTCGGGGGGCAGCGCTTCAAACCAGGTCAGGTGCGGCGTCAGCAGGGCGTCAAAAAGCCTGCCGTAAGAGCGGTGCCAGAAAAGATTGAGGTGCGAGTCCACCGCTATGAACAGCGTGGGGCAGGGCGCGGACTCAAGCCCGGTGAGAATGCGGCGCTCCCCAAGGTGCTCTTGCTGTATGATGCAGTCGGGGGGCGAGGGCAGCCCTTCCAGTATGGCGGAAAGATCGGTCAGCCCCGGCGGCGGGGAAACGGCGCTTACCCGGTGCCCCAGGTCGCGCAGGGCGGGGGCGTGGTGGCAGTCGATGCAGAGAATATGCATGGCGTTACCGCGAAAGCCGGGGGTCGAGAATGTCGCGCAGACTTTCACCCAGCAGGTTATATCCGAGAACGGTCAGCAAAATGGCGAAACCGGGGAAACTGGACAGCCACCAGGCGATGCCCAGGGTTTGTTTGCCTTCCAGCAGAATGTTGCCCCAACTGGCCATGGGCGCCTGCACCCCAAGGCCCAGAAAAGAAAGCGCCGATTCGGTCAAAATGGCCCCGGCAATGCCCAAGGTGGCGGAAACCAGCACCGGGGCCAGGGCGTTGGGCAGGATATGGCGAATGATGATGCGTACGGGGCCCGCCCCGGCCAGCCTGGCGGCGGCTACAAAATCCCGCTCTCGCAAGCTCAGGGTTTCGGCCCGCACCAGCCGGGCCACCCCCATCCATGAGGTCAGCCCGATGATGACCATGATATTGACGAGGTTCGGTTCCAAAAAGGCGATGACCGCAAGAATCAGGAAAAAGGAAGGGAAGCAGAGCATGACGTCGACCAGGCGCATGACCGTCTCATCCACCACGCCACCGTAATATCCGGCCAAAAGGCCCAGGGTCACGCCGATAAGAGAAGCCAGGCCCACGGAGACGAACCCCACCCACAAAGAGACCCTGGCCCCATACAGCATGCGCGAGAAAACGTCGCGGCCCAGAGAGTCCGTGCCCATCCAGTGTTCGAAAGAAGGAGCCTGCAAAATGGAGTGGAGCGAAGGGTCCACGTGCAGGGCGGAAGGGTCGTACGGGGCGATGAACGGGGCGAGCAGCGCCGCCAGAGACATGACGCCGACCAGAAAAAGGCCCAGCCACAGCATGCCGTATCGTTTGACGCGCCGTCGCAGCAGCCGGGAAGAAGCGATGCCGCTCATGCCGCCCCCCCGCCGTGGACGGCATCGGCCAGCGCGCCCGAGCGGATGCGCGGATCGGCCAGGCCATAACAAAAATCCGCCAGCAAGTTGCCTGCCAGGGTAAGAAAAGCTCCCAGCACCAAGTTGCCCATGATCAGCGGGTAATCGCGGGTCATGACCGCGCCGTAAAAGAGCTGGCCCAGGCCCGGCAGGGCGAAGATGGATTCGATGATCACGCTGCCGCCGATCAGGCCCGGCACCGACAGGCCCAGCAGGGTGATGACCGGCAAAAGCGCGTTGCGCAGGGCATGGCGGAAAAGCACAACTTTGCCGGTCAGGCCCTTGGCCTTTGCCGTCAGGATATAGTCCTGGCGCAGCACTTCAAGCATGGAAGCGCGCATGAAGCGCGACATGCCCGCCAGCGCGCCGAAGGTATAAATGAAAATGGGCAGGGCCAGGTGGCGCGCCACGTCCAGGGTTTTCTGCCAGGGCGAGAGCGAGGCGAAATTGAGCGAAGTCAGGCCGGAAATGGGGAACAGCCGCCAGTCGATGGAAAAGTGCAGCATCAAAATCAACGCCAGCCAAAAGCCCGGCATGGCGAACCCGATGAACACGAAGACCGTCGTGCCCCGGTCAAACCAGCCGCCGCGCCGCTTGGCGGAAAAACAGCCCAGAGGGATGGCGATGAGCAGGGTCAGGGCCAGGGCGGTCAGGTTCATGCCCACAGTCAAGGGCATGCGTTCGGCTATTTTGGCCAGAACCGGGCGGCGGTCGCCGGAAAGAGAATCGCCGAAATCAAGCCGGGCAAGCGACGACACCCAGCGGAAATACTGTTCGGGCAGCGGTTTGTCCAAGCCGTAGAGCTTGGCCAGCCGTTCGCGGGCATCCTGGTCGGCCAGTGGGTTCATGGTGGTTTCAAGGTCCACGGGGGAGCCGGGGGCCAGATGAATGACCGTAAAACTGACCACGGTGATGCCGAAGAAAACAATCAAAAGCAGCAGCAGCCGCCGCGCGAAACGGCGGGCCAGGGCGGCCGCGCCGGCCGGCTTGCTTGTCTGCGGCGCAGGAGGGGCCGCTTTTGGCGTATCGGTTGGTTGTTCCATGGTCATGCGGCCAGAGGAGCCGCGTTCGCTTTCTGCCGCAGGAGGCCGCGCACGGTTTCCAGCTCCGCCTCCGACCAGGGGGCTTTGGGCCAGATAACCCAGCGTATGCCGTCATGCAGCAGGATATATTCGCCCTTTTCCCGCCAGGTATTGAAATATTCCCAGCGGATGGCGCTTTCAAAGGCCGCGCAGTTGAAATATACGCCTGCTTCGTCAAAACCGTACAAAACGGGCAGGCCGAGAGTCTTTTGCCGCTGCACCCGGCGGCGGACCAGCAACGCGATGAAAGCGGCCCAGACGAGCACCACCCAACTCATGGAAGACAGGAAGTGCAGCCAGGATTTCCACAGATAGCCGGGATAGCTGAACACCTTGAAGCCATACCGCCAGATCTCGACAGCCAGAAAGAGGGCCGCCAGAAAAAGCGCCATCAATAGCAGTACGGGCAGCATCATCCGGAGCGAGGCGGTGAAAACCTGCCGCCGCATGACGGTATGTTCCCGCATGTCGGCGGGAAAAGAAAAGGCATGCATGGCGTTAAAACCGCGTGGGCGTATCCATGTTGCGCGCGGGGTTGTCGTCTTCCATCATCACGGCGGGGTCCACGTTGCCGCCGTGTCCGGCTTCGGCGCAGCCGGAGAGGCAAAACGCGCCGGAGAGAAGGGCTATTACCGCTATGGTACGAGCTATTGTAAGCATGGTGCTATTCTCACTCTTTAGGGGTTGAACGGGGCTTTTGGTCCATCTGCATGGCCATGTGGCGCATGGCTTCCACGCGCTCGGCGGCGGGTTTGGCGGTGTCGTCGATCATGGCCCGTAGTTTTGCGCTGACGGCCGCGTCATCTTTGACGTAATCCAGCAGGTAGGCGACCGTGCCCGCGTCGGCGGGGTCGGTGAAGCCTTTGCCGGCAAGTTCTTTCATCAGCGTTTGCGTGCGGCCGAATACCCCGGCCCACACCCCGGCGCATTCGGCGCTGTCTTTGGGCAGCTTTTGGCGCAGGCATTCCTGGTCGGAAAGGCTCTGCGTCACCGCCAGGGTTATAAAAGCGCGTTCTTTTTCAACAATGCTTTCCAGCGCGGGTTTGTCCAAAGACAGAGCGGGCGCTTTGCCCAGCGGCGCAAAAACGGCTTTTTCAGGCGCGGGCGGGGTGTAACGCAATTCTTGCCAGGGGGTGTCAAGGCTGGGACCTTCATACGCCCATACGGCGCGGATGGGACCCATCAGGCGGGCAAGGCCGGCGGCATCCGCCTGGGGCGCAAGGCCGGTGAAAACGATATGGTCGGTGACTTTTACCAGACGAAGCAGCGCCCCGGGCGCATCCTGCGGATATACCCGCTGCGGCGCGCCAGAAGATCTGCCCCCGCTGTTGGCGTTTCTTTTCGATTTCGCGACGAAACTTTCAACAGAGCCGAACAGGCTGCGTTCGCGTTCCGCCTTCATGACCAGCAGGCTTGAAAGATGGGCCGCCAGCTCTTGCGGCGGGCAAGCGGCGGCAAGCAGCACCGGCCGTGAATACCAGGAGGAACCGGGGTTGTCGGCAGCGGCGGCCAGCAGCCGGCCGAACAGATATACGTTTTGCGGGGTATATTCCACAAGCTGCGGTCCGAATTCGCCCAGATCGGCAAGAGGGGTGCCCTCCACAATGGGAAAAGCGGTGTGTCCTCTGGCTCCACGGTCTATGACCGTGTACAGCCGTTCGCCGGGCTTCAGGAACGGCAACGCCTCTGTCGCGTCGTTCGGCGTGTCTCTTTCTTCGTCGTCACGATGGCTGCGGGTTTTTTTCTTTTGCAGCGCATCACGCACGTCGCGGGGCAAAAGCTCCGTCATGCGCCGTTGGGCAAGGCCGGGCGCGGCGGATGCGACAGGCGTCGCCGCCAGGGGCACGGAACCCGCTTTTTCAATGGCCTGCGCCGCCGGTGCGGACAGCGTGCTGAGCGGCAGGCTGATGACCTCGTAAGCGCTGGCCGCGTCCATAATGTAAACATAATTGCGTTTTATTTCTCTAGTTTCGGCCAGGCGCGAAAATTCGTCTTTGGCCTTGGCCGGGTCTTTGATCAGTTTTTGCAGCAGGCTGGCGCGTTCGTCGCCGCGCAACAGTTTGTCTTTAAGCATGACAAAGGCGGTTTCCATGTCGGCGGGTCTGTCACGCAGTTGCCAGAGCACGGGCACCGCGTCGCGGTCCAGGCGTTCCCAGCTTCCCCGGTCATCGCCCGGAACGCCCGCGCGGCGCATGACGCTGAGAACGAAGGCCATATAGCGCTCGAAGCCCGCGTTGCGTTGCAGCGTTTCTTGAATACGCTCGGCCGGAGGCGCATCATACAAATCACGGCGGCGCCGGGATTTCTCTTCAGGGGTATGGGCCTTGTCGTCACCCGGGTCTTTTTCTTGAATGGCGCGGGCGATATAATCGGCTCTTTCCAGCAGCCGCTCCAGGGTGCGGATCCGCTCGTTGCGCACCTGCCGCTTTTCATAGTCTTCATCGCGGCGATACGAGCGGCGGCCGTCGTCCTGTTTGAGCACGACAGGCGCCGTCAGTATGGCTTCCTGCGCTTTTTGCATTTCAGGGTCGGAACGCAGCCGCCAGAGCAGTTCGGCGGCGGTGCGGCTTTGGTCGCTTCGGGAATAGCCGGCTTCGCGCCGGTACCCGGCGGCCCACAGGCGGGGCTGCACCTCGGCCAGGAACGCGGTTTTTTCTTTGACCGCTTTAGCCAGAGCGGGGGCGACGTCGTCATAACGCAGCGCCGGTTTCGCGCTGGTGGCGTTGCCCGCGGGCGCGTCGGCGGCGACAAGGTTGCCGGGAACAAGCAAGAGGCAGGCGGCCAAAGCCGCGACGGCCGGAAAGGCATGCAGTGCGCGGGTATTCATAATCAACGCTCGCTTTCCTTAGGCAGGCCTAAGGCTCTGCGAGCCTCTTCCAGCCGTGAATGAACATACACTGTATCTTGTGAGAGAACGGAACGCAGAATCTGCGCCGCATCCGGGTCTCCTCGGAAACGCCAAAGCAGCTCGGCCGCGCGGGTCATGTCGCGAGAGCGCGTAATCTTCCAGGTGTTCAACTGGTCGGACGTGCTGTCCGCAAAGCTGAAAATATCCGCGGGCTTCACGGCCGGGTCGGGGTATTTCTTTTCCAGCCATTTCGCCAGTTCGATTTTATAGCGGCGGTAGTGCAAATTGCCCAGTTCCGCGGCGATGGGCTGCGTAACCATGAGGGCGGGCAGCTTGTCCGCCGCGCCAAGGGGTTGCACCACGGGGGCTTGTTCCGGTTTCGCCGTGAACATGCGGTTTTTCCAGCCCGTCTGGTCCACATCGGCCACGCCGAACCACAGGGCGCTGACAGGTCCCATGAACCGCTGGGCGGCGGGACCCTTAAGAAAGGGCAGAATCGCCAGCATGAACGGGCCGCTCTCAGGGTGCAGCATGGCCAGTTCCGGCTCCGTATCCTTGTCTTTTCTGTTTTTAGTCCACCAGAGTAGATGGAGCGAACCCCAGTGCCGGGCAACGGATGCCGGGGAACCCTTCGCGCTGAAAAGCAGCGTATGGCCCAGCGCCCAGCCCTTGTTCGCATACCACTGGATAAGGGCGGCGTCGCCCGCGTTGTCGGGGTCAAGGGGCAAAACCAGGGGCTGGTTTTCCAAATACCGGAAAAGCATGCCCGCGAATATGGGGCAGGCTCGTTTCAGGTCGTACGCGGGCGCGTCTTTCAGCGCATGTGACATGTCCGCCAGCAGATACAACCTGCCGCCTTCGCCCGGCAGCGGCATGATGCCCGAACTTTCGGTCAGCGTGATGCCGGGGCCTTCGCCGCCGCTCAGAAGCAGTGTGCCCTGTTTTTTGAGCATGTCGCGGGTGATCTCGCCCAGTTTGTCGCAGCAGCCGATCAGATACGCGAACGAGGTGGGGCTGGTGCCTATGCAGGAACTGACGGAACGCAAATCGTTTTTGTATTTGCCCCAGAAAGTATATTCCGCCAGGGGCAGGCCGGGTTTTTGGGCCATAAGGGGTATGGCGTTGTACCGCGCGGCGGTGGCGCCTTCTTTCGAGCCCATCGCTTCAAGTGCAAGGGGCAAAAAGGACGGGTCGGCCCTTTTTTCCCAAATGGCTTTTAGCGCCTGCGGCGCCGATTCGCTGAAGAGGCAGTACTCTTCCCATATCTGGTCGCGCCCGTAATACGAACGGCGTTTTTTCGTGCCGTTTGCGGCGGAGTCCGCTTCTTTTTCGCGGGCTATTTTCGCATCAGCCTCACGAATCATGTCGCCCAGCACCACAGGCAGCAACCGGTTTGCCAGGGCCAGGCGCTCTTTGTACAGGGCGGCTTTCTTGTCGGCGTCCGGTTCTTCGTCGCCGCTTCGCTGCCGTTCACGGTAATAGATGTCGTCACTTTCAGGAACGCTGACCTTCAGGTCCGGCGCGTTGTTATAGTAAGAGAACCAGAGCGAGCTGGAGTCCTGGTATGAAGAATCGGCGCGGCGTCCCCGGTATTCCCGCCTGCCGTCCGTGAAGCTGCCGGACAGCGCATCCAGCGTGCCCGCCATGATATAAAAACGCTCGCCGCGCTCTTTGGGCGGCAGCTTTGCATCCAGCAGCCCGTCCAGCAATTTCGCGTACAGCTGGGGGAAGGACCGCAGCGTCCACAGGCAGGCGGTCAGGTTGGCGGATTCGGCCTCTCGCGAAGAATAGCGGCTGCCGCCCAGGTCGTTTTCAGAGCCGAACCCGGCCAGGATAAGGCGGGGCCGCACGGCTTCTTCATGCAGCAGCTCGGCCCGCAGCAGCGCCATTTGCGCTTGTTCGGCGTTCATGGCCGGGGTCGGCAGGGCGGAACGCCAGGAAGGCGCTGTATCCGGCATGGAGCGGGACAGAAAAACGGCAAGCGCCAGAGCCGCTGCAACAGCAACAACGGTTACGGCTGCCGTGGCGAAGACGGAGCGGGAAGAGTCGGATGCGGTCATGGTAACACCTTGTTGGGGATGGCCCGAATGAACATACCATTCACTACGCGTAGTACACTGTTTCAGCGGAAGATTAAAGCGGAAAACCTCTCAGTTGTTTTCAATCGCTAGAAACAACTCTTAGGGGTACGTGGCCGCCGCACGCAGTTTGTTCCAGAAAAGGCGGATGGTGCGCGCGTTTTGCGGGTTTTTGCGCGCAAGCGTGTTCACCTGGGCGTCGGCCTGGCTTTCCTCACCGGCCTCAAGGCGCAGCTTAGCAAGCAGCACCTGGCCGCGCCAGCTTTGGCAGGCGTCGGTTATAACGGCGGTTTCCGCGTCTTTGAGTTTTCCTTCGGCGCAATAGCTGCCCCAGACGTAATCAAGGCGGGTTTCACTGCATTTTCCATCGCGCTGTTCCCAGCGCCGCGCCGCGTTGCGGGTCGCTTCGTACCGCCGCGCCGCATAAAGGTTGCGGATCAGAAACAGGTAATCGTCCGGCCGGTACGGGGCGATGCGCGTGTATTGGTTCATGGCGTCGGCGGCCCGGGTGGGGTCGTTCAGCATGTCATAGGCCTGAGCGGTATAAAACGCGGCATCCGGCGGAACACCCTTGCGGCCGTCCAAGGCGTCGAGGTCGCGGGCCAGCGTCGTCAGCACATAATGCGTGTCGGGGTGTTTCAAGAGTGAATTGGTGGCGTCGTCGTTGATGACGCGCCGGGGAATGGTCACGGAGGGCCAGGCTATGCCGGGGGCCAGTCGTTGCAGCACATACGCGGCGCGTTGAAAACGCGTTTGCGCGCTTTCCGCCCCCAGCGCATCCGGCGTTACCCCCAAAGCAGCGCCCAGCAATGCAAGCGAAAAAGAAAGAATGAAAAACCGGTTTCGCATGATGCCTCTTTATCCCCCCGCCGCGAAATTTTCCGTGTATACGGTTTATTGCCGGGCCGCCTTTCTCCTGAAAGCGTCCCCCGCATTGTCTGTGCGATTGTTTTACGCTATAGCTTCCGGAACGGACATACACCCCCCCCCCGGCGCGATGTATCCCATAGCCTGATTGATGGTATTATCAGAGGTACAACAATGACGCAAACCCGTCCCTCAAGGAAAAAGGCCGCCAAACCACGCGCCGCAGGCGCGAAAGCGCCCGCCGCAAGTCCGGTGTATTTTGCCGGTCTGCGCGCCCGCGGGCCCAAGGAAAATAAACTGGCCAAAATAGCCGCCCTGTTCGCCAAAGCGGGCTTCGCCCGGTGTATCGCCCAGGACGCGCTGACCGCCGTTAAAGTCCATGTGGGCGAACGGGGCAACGATACCTTTATGAATCCCGTTCTGGTGCGCAGAGTTGTGGACTGCATCAAGGCGGCGGGGGGTAAGCCCTTTCTGACCGACAGCAACACCCTGTACAAAGGCAGCCGCCATAACGCCGTGGATCATATGATCACCGCCCTGGAACACGGTTTTTCCTATTCCACCGTGGGCGCGCCGTTCATCGTGGCCGACGGGCTGCGTAGCACCAGCTATGAAGAGGTCGCCATCGGCAAAAAGCATTTCAAGTCGGTCAAAATCGCCTCTTCCATTGCGGCCGCGCAGGCCATGGTCGTGCTTTCCCATTTCAAGGGACATGAAATGGCCGGCTTCGGCGGGGCCATCAAAAATCTGGCTATGGGCTGCACGCCCTCGCAGGGCAAGTGCGACCAGCACGCCTCGCGGTTTACGGTGGTGGAGAAAAAATGCGTGGCCTGCGGCAACTGCATCGCCAGCTGCCCGGAACATGCCATCCGCTTTGAGCGCAAAGGCACCGTGAAATTTGCGGTTATCGACAAAGAACGCTGTATCGGCTGCGGCGAGTGCCTGACCGTGTGCGCGCCCAAGGCTGTAGAAATCGACTGGAAAACGGAGCTTGGGCCTTTCAACGAGCGCATGGCGGAATACGCGCTGGGTGCGGTCAAAGGCAAAGAGCACGCGACGGGGTACATCAATCTTTTGGTGAACATCACCCCGGACTGCGATTGCGTGCCCTGGAGCGACACGCCCCTTGTGGCGGACATCGGCATTCTGGCATCCAGCGACCCTGTCGCCCTGGATACCGCCTGTTACGACTTGGTCAACAAGGCGTTGGGTCTGGCCGGTTCGCACCTGCAGGCGGGGCACAACGCGGGCGAAAACAAGTTTACGGGATGTTGGAAGCATACGATGGGCGATGTGCAGCTCAAGTACGCGGAAAAAATTGGTTTGGGCACGCGGCGCTATACACTGATTGAAATTTGACGGAGTGCGTATGGTCCAGGGTTTGCGGGTCTTTTGTGGCGTGTGCCTGCTTGCCGTTCTGGTGCAGGGCCCGGCGGCGGCCGCGGAAGGCGCCGTGGGCGTTTCACCCTTGCAGGATGACCGGCGAACCCCGGCCGCCGCGCCTTCAAACGTGCCCGAAGCGCAGCCGCCGGTGCCCTTTGAAGCGCCGCCTCCCGCGCAAAGGGAAAGCGCACCCCCTTCTCCCCCCGTGCAGCCGGGGGCGTCTTCCGCCCCTTCGAGCGGATCGGCCTTTGATGAAAGCACCCCGCAAAGCGGCACGGTTCTGGCTTATCTCATCGAGCTGACCCGGCGGCAGAACAAACCATGTCCTTCGAGCGCGGCCTTGCCCGCGCCGCCGCCTCCGCTGATTTTTTCCGAACCGCTGTGCGCTGTGGCGCGTGAAACGGCGAATGGGGGCGACGTTGCCGCGATTCTCGCCGCCAAGGGGCTTCGCGCGGCGCGCTGGCGCAGTTTCAGCGCGGCGGAAGTCTCTCCGCAGGAAGCGGTGGACCGTCTGCGCGCCGATTATTGCGAAGCGTTGATGGCCGATGTTACCCATATCGGGGCTATACGCGAAAAAGGCCGTTGGTGGGTGGTTATGGCGGCGCTCGCCCGTTCCGGCTCCCGCAACGCGACGATACCTCCCACGGCAGGGGCCGCCCCCGCGCCGCAAACCCGAAGCGATCAACCGGCAGGTTCTTCCGTTCCCCAGGCTACGGCCCCGGCCGCCGCAGCGTCCGCGACTTTGGCCGGCGCCGCGCCCGGGCCGGGCAGAGAGGGCGAAGCGATGCTTGCCTTGCTGAACGACGTGCGCGCCAAAGGCGCCACCTGCCGGGGCAAGGCCATGCCGCCCGCAAGGGCGCTGACGGTCAGCCCCAGGCTGGAGCAGATCGCGCGCAAGCATGCGGCGGATATGGCGGAGAAAAAGTATTTCAGCACGGTTTCGCCCACGGGCATGAACCTGGAAAAGAGGGCCATGGAAGAAAAATACCCCTGGAAGGCGATTACTGAATTGATCGCCAAGGGCCCGCCGCCCGCTTCCGCCGTGCTGGATCTGTGGCTGAGCAGCCCCAACCAGTGCGAGCAGTTGATGGACCCTACGCTTCGGGACGCGGGCATCGGGTTTCAAAACGAATACTGGGCGTTGGTCATGGGGCTTGAAGCGGCGGGCGCCAATTTGCCGCCCAATGAAGAACCCGCCGGGTACGCCAACAACGGCACCCTGCGGCCCGCGCCCAGGGGCGTAACCCCCGCGCCTGCGGTGCCGTCAAAGGCGGGGCAGACTCAGACGCGACGCCGGTAAACTCCCGGTGAGGCTCTACCTCCCCGGACCCCTCCGGCAGGGGACCAGTCCCCTGCACCCCGATTACTAAAAAAGTCCGCGCATGCGCGGACTTTCAGACTGCTGACAAAGCCCGAATTTGGCACAGACCAAATTCGGGCTTTGTGTCTTTCGACAGAGTTCAGGCTTGTTGAGGATTTCGAGTTTGCCCGGAGTGCACAGGTGCAAAAATATTCAGTAAAATATGCCAGATGA
>JAVBNL010000048.1:0-103628 GCA_031551515.1 Desulfovibrionaceae bacterium | reverse complement strand
TCATCTGGCATATTTTACTGAATATTTTTGCACCTGTGCACTCCGGGCAAACTCGAAATCCTCAACAAGCCTGAACTCTGTCGAAAGACACAAAGCCCGAATTTGGTCTGTGCCAAATTCGGGCTTTGTCAGCAGTCTGAGAGCCGCTGAAAACAGCGGCTCTTTCATCGTGCGACATGCGCCAACCGGCGTGTTCAGAGCAGGTGCTTCTTGATCTTCGTCAGCAGAACGGCCGCGTCGATCGGCTTTCTGATAAAATCGCGCGCGCCCGCGCTGTGCGCTTTTTTGACGTTCTCCACGCTGACGTTGCCCGTAAGAAAAAGCACGGGCGTTATCTCATACGCTTTGATTTTCCGGATGATGTTCAGCAGCGCGAAACCGTTCATATCAGGCATTTCTATATCGAGCAGGATGATGTCCGCCGTATTGCTGGTAAGAAACTTGAGAGCAGCCATGTGGTTGGTGACGCCGTATACGGCATACTCATTCTTTAACACTGCTTTCACCGTGTTCAGCACATCGGGCACGTCGTCAATCGCCAAAACCCGCGTTTTTACCGGCGCGGCCACGCCGGAAGTCAGCTCGGTCGCTATTTTCAGCAATTTCTTCGACTGCGCTGCGGCCGATTCATAATCGAAATTGACCAGACTGCTGCACATGGTGGCAAGACAGGAATCTATTTCATCATTGTATTTAAAACTGAGCAGGGAACGCAGCATGACCAGCGCGTCATCTCTCTCGAAATTTTCGATGAGGATCGCCACCTTTTCAAACAACTCCGGCTTGACCGGGGCATACGGACGGTTGCCCCCTTCCGGTATCGCCGGTTCGGCTGCCGGGGCGCAGGCCGCGCCCCCGGCGGCAGGGTCGGCTTTCGCATCATCCAACTGAACGCAAAGCGCCTTTATTCTTCCCGACAAAATGAAAATTTCATCGCCGCATTTTGCGACACTTCCTGATTTGGCCGATTCTGCGGCTTTTTCAGCCAGCCAGAGCAAGGGGGACGAGCCTATGGCCAGCAGCCGTTTTTGCAACACGTTGATTCTGCGCAAAAAGGCGGCCAATTCCTCTTCATCGGCGGGGGGCGTCAACAATGACAAAATCGCCGGCGCGGCCTCCGAAAACTCATCCAAAAGTTCGAAATACGCGCTGGTTGAGCCCGCTTTTTTTTGCGCCGTAAATGCATCCAGTTCCGTGAAGTTCATCAACTTGTTCATCAGATACTGGGTCTTCTTCATAGCCATCATGTCGTCCCCGCGGTAAACATGCGCAGCGCTCAGCACGCGTCTATCAAGGCAGTCGCCTTGTCATATTCAAATTCTTCAATCAGCCTGATCAGATCGCGCAGCAGACCATCCGTCGCGACGCCATATTCATATGCGCTCAAGTTCCGCACAATGGCAAGGGCCTCATCCCCTTCGAACGCATCAAGCAAATCGCGAATGACCACAAGCTGCCGCATAAGCGCCGCTTCATCACCCACGCCAAGGCTGGGCGACGAAAGCGCCTTTTCTTCAAACACCGCCGCCAACCGGGCGTGCACGCTCAAAAGCGCGGCGGTCAGGCTGGGCAAATTCTCTCGGCAAAACGGCAGATCGCCCTCTTTCGCTTTGTGTTCCAACGCCTCCGCTGCCGCCGCCAGAGCCGTCGCACCCATGTTGCCGAGCGATCCTTTAAGGCCATGCACTTCTATTGCAAAGCCAGAAGCATCAGAAGACTCTAAAAAGGAACGCAATTTATCGATAGTTTCCGGAAGCCTTCGCGACAAAATCTCGGCCGATTTTTCATAGACATCCTGCATCCAGTCTATCCTGTCAAGCCCAAGGCGCACATCAAATTCTTCTATTTGATTTATGCATTCCAAAATTTTCGTAAGTTCTTTTTCCTTTTGTTCATTTTTGTACACTTTTCTAATTTTGTTTTGAGGCAACCAATTATTAAGCATTATATTAAGATGTGCTTTATTAATAGGCTTTGACAAATAATCGTTCATTGAAGCTTGCATCAGCTTTTCTCTTGAACCTTCAATCGCATTAGCTGTTAAAGCTATTATGACAAGATTATCCATAGAATAATTTTGCCGTATAAATCTTGTTGCTTCTATACCGTCCATTTCAGGCATCATGTGATCCATAAAGACAATATCATATTTTTTATTTTTTGTTTTCTCAATGGCTTCAAGTCCGCTCGAAGCCGTATCGCATGATATATCATGCAAACGAAGCAGCCCGGAAGCGACATTAAGGTTTACATCGTTGTCATCAACAACGAGAATATTGGCATCAGGAGCGCTAACCAAAGGCTCCTCTTCCAGATTGCAGGTCAAATTGCTCTCGTCGCCGGCAACAAGAGGAAATTGAAGATAGAAGGTCGTGCCGACGCCGTATTCGCTCTCAATCCGGATCGACCCGTTCATCAACGAAACCAGATTTTTGGAAATGGCAAGCCCCAGCCCCGTCCCCGCGATGCTTCTATTCTTGCCCAAATCAAGCCGGTCAAAGTCGTTAAAAATCCTGGGAAGGTCAGCTTCCTTTATGCCTATGCCCGTATCGCTCACGTCAAAACAAAGCATGCCGTCAGATGCGAAAACGTTGACGCTCACCCCACCCTTTTTGGTGAATTTTATCGCGTTCCCGATGATATTGATAAGCACCTGCCCCATCCGCAAATCATCTCCATACAGGCAAGAGGGAACGCCCTCCTGAATCCGCATGAAAAATGCGATGCCTTTCGCGTCCGCCGCCGGGACGAACATCGTCTCAATCTTTTTCAAAAACTGCATGACGCTGTAATCGATAGGCGCGAGCTGCAGCTTGCCTGCTTCGATTTTCGAAAAATCGAGGATATCGTCAATAATCCCCAACAGCGCGCTCGAAGACACCTTGATATCGTTAAGATAGCCACGCTGCTGCGGAGTAAGCTTTTCACTGGCCAGCACGTCCGTCATGCCGATTATGGCATTCATGGGCGTACGGATTTCATGCGACATGTTTGAAAGGAACTGGCTTTTGGCGCGGCTTGCGTTTTCCGCGGCGTCTTTGGCCGCTTTCAGGTCATTCTCCATGCTGACCTGCGGGGTGATGTCAATACACATGCCGATAATGCGCAGCGCTTTACCCGTTCCGTCACGCATCGTATTGCCGTAATTGCGGATATGACGCTCAACACCGTTGGGCAGAACCAGGTGCAGATCCTGCGCCCGGTTTCCTCCTGACAGGTCCTGCTTGCGCAGCCTTCTGAGAATCTCTGCGCCGGATTCGCCCCGCAGCCGCTGCTCAAGCCGGGGAATGAGCTCGCCGACGGTCATTGTGCCGCCCTTGCCGTCAAAACCGAACAAATTGCTGCACATGGCGTCATAACGCAGCAGCCTTGCCCCCAGGTCCACCTCCCACACGCCCGCCTGCGACGAGGTCAGCGCTATCTCCAGACGCTCACGCGCTTCGCGGCTCTCTCCTTGAGCCGCGAGAATGTCGGTGATGTCGGCGGAATGCTGCATGTGGACTTTTCTCCCGTCCATCCACTCGATGACGCTGTCCACGTTTTTGTAATGGCGTTTGGTGACAGTATTATGCTCTTCCCAGGCGACCGGCGTGCCGGGGTCTTTTGCCAGCCGGATATTGGGGCAAAACGAACAACGCTCGGTAAAACCGTCTTGCAGCACTTTCCAGCATGTTTTCCCGACGGCCGAGTCATCAAGGCCGAACCCGTCTTTCATCCTGTTGTTGATGAACAAAATTTCATCCGTCACCATATCGGAAACATAGACATAGGCATCCATGCCGTTGAGTATATTCTTCAACACACTCAGCATTTTTGCCGATTCTTGCGCAAGAGCCTTGTTCTCTGTAATATCTATTGCATACTGAAGATGTGCTTTTTTCCCGTTTATCCATTCTATAACACTGTCTGTATTTTTATAATATCTTCCTGTTATGGTATTACACTCTTCCCATACAACAGGAGTTTCATGGTCTTTTTCAAGTTTTGGCTTTGGGCAAAACGAGCATCTTCCAGTAAACCCCTTCTGTATTATCTTCCAACAGACAGCACCTACTTGATTCGTATCGATATTAAATGTTTCCTGCACCTTTTTGTTAACAAAAAGGATTTCATCCGTATCCATATCCGAAACATAGACGTAGGCGTCCAACTCATTGAGTATATTTTTAAGGGTGTTGATCATCACGCCGGATTCAGCGGCGGACAACAGCCGCCCGGAAGAGTCGCCGACATCCGCGCACTCTGTTCCGGCAGTCTCCGCATGCGGCATATTGGACAATGCTTTATTGTTCATTTTCGGTCCCCCCTCCGGCCTCGCAAAAATGCGCCCGCCGGGCTGTACGCCGGTCAGGTCACTCGATTTTTATGCGCTAGTGGATCAAATTTACTGAGGAAAAGCAATGCGCAAACTAAAGAATTTTGCGTATCGGCCGAATTGGTATTGCACTCAAAAAACAGTATTACCACTATACTTTTTAGTGCGATTGCGGCAAAAGAGCATAAATTTTCACCTCGGCGCACAGAACATCCTCTTTGCCGTTGCATGTGACGGGCGCGCCAACCGGAGAACAGGACATGACCATACGCGGACGGATAGTATTGACGTTTCTCATTTTGGCACTGGTCACAAGCGGTCTTGCCGCGTACCTTTCTTTCAGTCTTTTTCGGGTCACCGAGAAAAATACCGTTGTTTCTTTGACAGCACTGCAGAACGACATTACGGGCCGGGCGGGCCTTTTGCGTGAATTCCTGTCGCGCGCGGAACAAACCGCCCTGGCCACCGCGGGCCTTGGCGCCGAGCTTTATGCGGGCCATAGCGCGAAAGAAACGCAGGAAGAAGCCGAACCGCGCTATCAGCGGGCCCTTGTCCACCTGCTGGGGGCGCTCGGTGCAGACAGCGGCATTTACGGCCTGGGCACGGCGTATGCCCCGAAAACGCTCTGGCAAGACGGCAGTTTTTTTGACCCCTACGCCTATTGGGAAAACGGAAGAACCGTCAGCATCCCCACCGAAGAAGAGGCATATTACGATTCCGAGTGGTACAAACTCGCCATCCCCGAAGGCTGGGACCTTTCCCGCAAGCGCGATAAAAACGTGTACTGGACGGCCCCCTACGTTTCAAAAGACACGGGTGATCTCATGGTCTCTGTGAGCGCGCCCATATATGCCGACACGGCTAAGATTCTTGGAGTGGGTTTCGTGGACGTCGGCCTCAATGCCATGGACGGCATGGTCGGCAAAACTCTGCCGCTGGAAGGAACCATCGGCTTTGCGGTCCATGTGCAGTCGGGCCTGGTTGTGGGCTCTTCCGAAATACCTGACCTGCACATGAAACCCATAACGGGCCTGCCTTTCGGCGCCGCCCTGCTGCGGCAGATGGGCGAAGCTACGCAAGGCAAACGCACGCCCTTGTCGGTCCACTATAAAGACGCGGAATGGGAATGTTTCAGCGTGAATATCGGCGGCGGCATGGCCGTGGGCATGCTGCTGCCCAAAGAAAAAATTTTTGCAGAGAGCAAGCTTGAACAAAGAAACGCCATCTGGACCTGCGCCGCGGCCGCGCTTGTATTGAGCATCATTATCGCCAGCGCCGTGCTGTTTATGATGCGCAACGTGGTCAAACCCGTACGCGATCTGGCTTCCTATGCCGACAATATCGCCAAGGGTGATTACGACAGCCAGGCCTCCGGCAGCTTTGTGGGCGAACTCGGCGTGTTGCGCGACGCGCTCCTCACCATGGTCGAAGAGCTGAAACAGCGCATGGCGCAATCACAAGCCCGCTCTGAAGAAGCGGCGAAACGCGCCAAAGAGGCGCAGCGTTTGCAACTGGCCGCCGCGGAAAAAGCGAAAACCGAAGAGCAGCGCATTCAAACTTTGCAGGAAGCGGCCCAAACGCTTGCGGGTGTTATTTCCGAAGTTAACGGCATCACGCAGAGCCTGCAAATGCAAAGCTCGCAGATCGCCGGCGGTGCGGAACAGCAGCTTGCCCGCCTTGAAGAAACGCGGGGGCAAGTGCATGAAATGGAGCAAACTGTGCTTCATATCGCTGACAGCGCTCGCGCGTCCGCTGAAAGTGCGGGCTCTTCCAGCAGCTTGACCCAGAACGGCAAAAGCAGCCTCATGCTCACGGTAAAAGCCATGGGCGAGCTGGAAAACAAGATGCAGGGGCTGGGCAAGGAAATGGAAACCCTGGGCAATCAGGCGCAGTCCATCGGCAACATCATGAACGTCATCACCGATATCGCCGACCAGACGAACCTGCTGGCCCTGAACGCCGCCATTGAAGCGGCCAGGGCCGGAGAGGCCGGGCGCGGGTTCGCGGTCGTCGCCGACGAGGTGCGCAAACTGGCGGAAAAAACCATGCAGGCCACGGGCGAAGTCGAGCGTGCCATCCGCTCCATTCAAGGCATGTCGCGCAGCAGCATCGATATTATGCGCGAAGCCCTGACGGAAGTCTCTGAGGTGGGCAAACTCTCGCAGCAAGCCGACGACGTGCTGCTTTCAGCCACGCGCAGCGCGGACGGCGCAGCGGAACAGGTGCAGCAGATAGCCGGCGCCACAGGCCGCCAAACGCAGGCGGCCCAAAACCTTGCCGCGGCGGTTGACCTGTGCAGCGACATTGCAAGAGGGACCGTGGACCATACTGCCCGCACAAGCGATACGTTGAACGAACTTGCGGCGCAGGCGGCGAAGCTGTCGTCCATCATCGCGCGATTGCAGCAAAATTAACACCCGCCAGACGCACGGCAAACAAGGGACGCGGCAAGCCGCGTCCCTTGTCATATACGCTCTTTCACAACCGGAGCGAGCATTCGCGCGATACCGGAACCCTACTGCCGGTTCTCCCGCAGATGCGCGGAAAAAGAAGCTGACAGCACGGCCCTGGCGGCGTCGTATTCAAAACGGTCCACATGGTTCTTTATGACGTCCGCGACAGCGTTCGCCGCAGCGCCGTAATCCAATCCCAAAAAGTGCCGCAGCGCCTCGGTCACAAGTTCATAATCATGCTGCGTCAACGCGTGGTGCAATTGTTGCGCGGCGTTCGCAAGGTCGCCTTTCGCGGCGGAGGCTTTGCCCCCCCTTGCCCCCCTTCCGCGCAGCGCGTCTTCCAACTGCCGGTTCATTTCTTCCAACCGCCGGATAAAACCCGGCAGCGCAGCGCGGCAGCGCGGCACGTCGCCTTCAACGGAGGCGCGTTCCAATTCCCCCGCCTCGGCGGAAAGGGCCTGAGCGCCGACACTGGCCAAAGAACCTTTCATGCCGTGAATATGAATCGAAAAAATGTCAAGCGCCCCTTTACTCAAGGTGTCATTCGCCAGACGGGTCAAACGGGGAATTTTGTCGCACAGCAGCCGTAATGACTGTTCATACGCGTCTTTTTGCCCGGCGGCAGACTCCAGCCCGGCGGAAACATCCAAAAAACCTGTCCCCGCCAGTTTTGCCAAGACTCCGGAGTACTCGCCGCCAGAGCTCAAGGCTATGCTTTCTCTCCCCGCGCGGCTATGCTCCAGGTTCTCTTCGCGCAGCCAACGGGTCAGCACTTTTTCCAGCTCTTCCTTGCGTATGGGCTTAACCAAAAAGTCGTCCATCCCGCTGGATTCCAACAGCTCTCGCGCGCCGTTCATTGCGTTGGCGGTAAGAGCCACCACCGGTACGGACTGATAATCGCCCCCCAACGCGCGAAGTTTCTTCAGCGTTTCAATGCCGTCCATCTCCGGCATCATATGGTCCATAAAGATCAGGTCATACGTTTTTTCCCGAGCTTTTTCCAACGCATCGGGCCCGGAAAGGGCCATCTCCGCGCTGATGCCGTAGAGCGTATGGAGCAACCCCGCGGCAACATTCAGGTTGATTTCATCGTCATCAACGATCAGCACGCGGGGCGGTTCAATGTAACACAGTTCCCCTTCCGCCGTGCCTTTCCGTATTTCCGTTTCGTTACCGAGAATTTTGGGAATGGTGAAAGAAAAAATACTGCCTTCGCCATAGCGGCTTGTCACGCTGATGCTTCCCCCCATCAGTTCCAGCAAGTTTTTGCAGATGGAGAGCCCCAGCCCCGTGCCCTGAACATGGCGGTTCTGCGCAAGGTCGAGCTGCGTGAAAGGTTCGAACAGCATGGGCAGGTCTTCTTCTTGTATGCCGCACCCCGTGTCGGTGACGGAAAAACGCAGCACCTCCGCCTCGGCGGCCACGCGCAAAACAACCGATCCCTTGGCCGTGAACTTGACGGCATTGCTCAAAATATTCAGCAGCACCTGCCGCAAACGGATATCGTCCGCGTACAGGTATAAGGGAATTTCCCCTTGCGGCTCATACTCGAACCGCAAGCCCTTTTCAGCCGCCAGATAAGCCGCCAGAGTGACTATATTCTCCAGCGTGGCCGGCAAGTTGAAATGCACCGGTATCAGCGGCATCTTGCCCGACTCAAGCTTGGAAAGGTCAAGAATGTCGTTGATTACCGACATCAATGCGTCGGACGACATTTTTATATCCGCGACATACTTCTTCTGATGGTCCGACAGTGACGCGTCATGCAGTAAAATCTCGGAGATGCCCAGAACAGCATTCATGGGCGTTCGTATTTCATGTGACACGTTGGCGAAAAAGCGGTTTTTCGCTTCGGAAGCAGCCAGGATCTTTTCTTTTTCCACTTCGGACTGGGCCGCTTTCAAATTGAGATCATGCACGCGGGCGACTTGTTCCAGCATCATTTGCAACGCGCATTGCAAACTTTGCAGCTCAACGGTGTTGGTCGGCTCCGGCGGCCCCGCGCCGGCATCGTCAAAAGCCTGATCCAGGTCGCCGCCCGCGGCCCGGGTGAAGTTTTCCGTCAGCCGCTTGATGGGTTTCGCGATATTTCGGGTCACAAAAAATATACTGCAGATCAAAAGAGTAAGCCCCAGAGCGCCGGTGACGACAATAAGCTGAATGGACGCGTTGACCGAGGTGTTCAAACTCTCGAGCGGCATGTCCAGATACAGGTACAGGGTCTGCTTCGCGGGCGCGATGAGAATGGGATACAGGCCGATCAGCGCTTTCTTTTCAAAAAACGGCGACGCGTCTTCCGCCAGAAACGAAGCCCCACGGCGCATGGCGTTCGCAAGTTCCCCGTGGTGCTGAAAGGGTTTGTCCAGCAATTGACGGCCCACCTCCTGATACTCGGCGGAATAGAGCACGGCCCCTTCCTGAGACAGCAAGAGCAGTTTGTACGGCCCTTCAAACGGAACAAGGGCGGGCGCCAGCATGTCTTTATACTGAATATCCAGGCCGATGCAGCCTATCACCTTTCCGTCGGAAAAAATGGGATAGGTCATCGCGCCGGCCAATCTGGGCTCCGCATCCGCGCTGAGGCTGCGATGCTCCATCAGGTTGACGAGCACTTTGCCCGTGGACAGCGGAAACGTGTGGCACAAAGCGAGCTCCAGTTGCTCTTGGCCGTCCGCGCCGTCGCTCGCGTATTCTTTCAGCTCCGTGCCGTTACGGACCACCGCCTTATAGTATCGCTCCCCGCCGTGAGCGGCATCCGCCTCAAAGGCAAGCCGTGCCCGGTAAAACGTCGGGTCCGAGGCCAACAGCGTTTTCATGAGCACGCCGGCGGTGCGCACGGTTTCCGGCGACTGGGGGTCCATGCCGGACAAGGCGGTGCTGGCAAGCTGCAAGGCTATGGACATGCTTTCCAGCTTGTGCGTGATCTGCCCGGAAGCCTGTTTGGAAAGCTGCTCGGTACGTTCTTTGATGAGCGAAGTCGCGCTGCTGTAAATGACTCTGTTGATCGTGAATATGACCAGGGAAGAAATCAGCACCAGCGGTAAAAGCGTTGCGGTCAGGATTCTGGCGAATATGGTGGTTTTCATGGCGTTCCCGGTCTATATGTTCGGGCCTCCGCCCAGCAAGATGCCGATGAACAGCACGACTATTCCATACAGCAACGGGTGAACCGAACGCCACTTGCCCACGGCGGCCTGTACCACGACGTGCGTGATTATGCCGGCAAGAACGCCGCCGACAATGCTGCCTGAGACGGGCAAAAACAGCAACGTCATGAACGCCGGGCAGCTTTCTTCAAAATTTTTCCAGTCTATCCTGAGGATCAAGGGCAGCATGAAACCGCCCGCGATAATCAAGGCCGGGGCGCTGGCAACCGAAGGCACGATGCGGAAAAAATTCGCCAGGGGCAGGCAGCACAAAAACATCAGGCCGGTCACGCAGGCGGTAAGCCCGCTTCGCCCGCCGGAAAGAATGCCTGAAGCGGATTCAATATACGTTGTGCAAGGCGTGGCGCCGAACAGAGCGGAAATCCCTCCGCCCAGCGAATTGCATACCAGCGTCTTGCCCAGCCTGCCGGTCAGGCCTTTTTCGTAAAGCGCCTCCATGTCGGCCTCTTCAAAGACCGGCGCCCAGGGAATTGACCCGATGCCGATGATGGAACTGATGGAATCCACCACATTCGTCAGCAACAGCATAAGACAGGCCAAAAGAGCCGTCGCGGCCCTTGCCGGGTTTTCGCATAACGAAAGCAGGCCTGGATCGCCGAAAAAAGAGAAAAACACGTCTTTGAGTTCTTCAAGGGGCGATATATCAACGATGCTGATGCCGGACAGTTCGGTGATATTCAGCGGTATGCCCACAAAGGTCACCGCGATGACGCCCACCGGCAAAGCGGCGTAGTTTTCTCTCATTTTCGCGCCGAGCGCCAGCAAGGCGACCATAATGATCAACCCGCCGGCGGCAAGCGCTTGCTGCGCCGTGATGCCCGGCGCGATGCCCGGTATTGACAAGAAACCGCCGACAGCGGCGCCCGTCGCCGTTACTTCGTACCCGCCCGCCGGGAGCGTAAAGGAGAGAAAACCCGCGTTTTTGACGCCCATATAGGCGATGAAGAGCCCCATCCCCGCCGCGGCGGCCATCTTCAAATACCCGGGAATGGCGTTGACCAGCAACTTGCGCAGCGGGCTGGCCATGATCAGGGTGTGCAGCAGGCCCGTAATGAAAGCGAGCGCCAGCCCTTCTTTCCAGTGAAACCCCATGCCCAGACACACCGAATACATAATGAGGGTGTTCAGGCTCATACCCGGCGCCATGGCGAAAGGAACGTTAGCGAACAGCCCCATCACCAGAGAACAGGCCGCGGCGGCAAGCGCCGTTGCGGCAAAGGCCCCGGCCAGGGGCATGCCGCCTTCCGCAGCGATGCTGGGGTTGACGAACAAAATATAGGACATGGTGAGAAAGGTCGTAATGCCGCACAATATTTCTTTTGAAGCGGAAACGCCGTCCCGCCGCAAATGAAAAACGCGTTCCATCACTCCCTCCGCGCGTCGGGGTCGCGGCTGATCCGCGCTATTTCTCCGGCATGGCGCACGAAGACGCTGGCGAGGTGGGGATCAAACTGGCTTCCGCTGCCTTCTTCAATTATCCGCATGGCTTCTTCGTGCGAAGAAGCTTCTTTATACGGCCGAGCGGAAGTAAGCGCATCATAGACATCGGCAATGGCCACGATTCTTGCGGCAAGCGGTATGGCCGCGCCCGTCAGCCCCTGCGGATAGCCGCCGCCGTCCCAGCGTTCATGGTGTCCGTGCGCGATATCGCGGGCCACATGCAAAAAAGAATCGTCCTGCTGCTTGATGCACTCGCTCAGCAGGCGTTCGCCGTAAACCGGGTGCTGCTTGATGATTTCAAACTCTTCGGCGGTAAGCCGTCCCGGTTTAAGCAAAATACTGTCGGGCGTGGCTATTTTGCCGAGATCGTGCAGTTTTGCCGAACGGATGATATCGTCGGCCTCCAGCGGGGTGAGCATATAGCCCGGGCATGGGTCGGCCAAAACGCTCTCTGTGATGATGCGGACAAAACCCGTTGTGCGTTCAATGTGGTCGCCCGTCTGATGGTCGCGCATATCAGCGGTCTGCGCCAGCAGGTTCAGCGTGATGTCTTCGCGAAGTTTCAACTTGTTATAAGCCGCATTCAGGCTTTTGGTCTTTTCTTCAACCAGAGCCCGCAAATGTTTGCGGTGGCTTTGCAGTTCCAGTTGCAGGCGCACCCGCGTCAGCAGCGCCTGCGGTTTGACGGGCTTTTGTATGTAATCCACCGCGCCCATTTCCAGGGCGTGCACTTCGCTTTCGTCATCAAGGGCGCCGGTGAGAAAAATGACGGGAATTTCCTGCATGGCAGGAGAATCGTGCAATTTTTGCAGCACTTCAAGGCCGGACATGCCGGGCATGCGGTGATCCAGCAGGATAAGGTCCGCCCCCTGATAGGCCAGATGGCCGAATGCGGCCTCTCCGGAAGTAAACGGCCGGACGCTGTAGCCTTCTTTCAAGATGGCGGCCACCGTATTCAAAATGACGGTGTCGTCATCTATCGCCAATATGACCGGTTTTGCTCCCGAATACATAGCTGGTCTCGTCGCGGCGGATTGCGTCGCAAATCCAACGCCGATAAAATATGCGAAAGGCCGAATTTCCTTTGCCGGCGGGCGCATGTTGCTGAACACCTTCCGCCGGGGCACTTCGAACGGCCGTTGTCAAACAGCCCTCCCCCTGAACACCCGTCGCAGTATAGTTTGATCTGAAATAAAATTAAAGCGCAATTTATCAAAAAAATTATTTTTCCTTTTCCCGTAGCTATGTCCGATCTCCACCCATAGTACACTTCTGTTATACGTAAGAACGAACACAACGCGCTGCTGCCAACACCCGCAACACAGTGCCTTGCAGACTTTCCGTTTTCCTATCCTGCTTTGCGCGACCAAACCGGATTCCCCAACTACAGTATAAAAATCTGCCGCTGCAATTCAAAACGTGCCGTACGCCACATTGCCGAAATCAGCATGCCGCCGGGCACAGCACTTCGTTCGATCGACGCCGGGCTTTACCTATACCCGGCGCTGCGCTATGAATTATCCATCATAGAAAGCGAAGCGGCCCCACTTTTACCGCGCACCCTCCACCCCCCAAGAGGAGAATACGCATGACAACCATCACCCGCCGCCAAATACTCGGACTGGGCAGCGCCGCCGTCGGCGGCCTTGTTGTTGGAACCGTCGCCGCCCCCGTCCCTGCCGTGGCGGGGCTGGAACCGGAGACCGCGCCCTTTTCATGGACGCCCAGAATTCTTGACCCCAAAGAAACCGCGCCCATCGCGCACCAACGGTTTTATCATCAAGGCTATGGCTGCGGGTATGGCGTCTTTTATTCCACCATCGGCCTTATGGGGGAAAAATTCGGCGACCCTTACAAGAATTTCCCTTTCTCCATGATGGAAATGGGCAAAAGCGGCGTTTCTGACTGGGGCACGCTGTGCGGAGCGCTCATAGGCGCGGTTGCGGCCATGTCGTTGTTCTGGGGCCGCAAAGACAGAGACGCCATGGTTATGGAGCTGTTCCGCTGGTATGAGCTGACCGCTTTTCCGAATTACCTTCCGCCCGCCGACATCAAAGCGGGCAAAGCGGGCGTGCTGCCCAAGTCCGTCAGCGATTCCGTGCTGTGCCACATTTCCGTCAGCAAATGGTGCGAAGCTTCCGGCTTTGCCGCCGACAGCCCGGAACGGAGCGAACGCTGTTCACGGGTCACCGCGGACGTAAGCGCGAAGGTGGTGGAAATCATGAATGCGAAGATCAACAAAACGTTCACGGGCACGCTTTCCATCTCCAAAGAGCAGGCGAAATGTACCGTTCCCGGCTGCCACGGCAACAAGGCGGACAAGTTTGCTTCCCCCGTGCTCAAGAGTAAGATGGATTGCACGCCCTGCCACAGTGGAAGCAAGGCCACCATGGACAAGCTTACTATCGCAAAACCCAAGGCCGCCGCTGCCGGCGGCAAAATGGCCTCGCCGCATATTTATAAATAACGATCCCTTCAAAATCAGGACCACCCCTTCAAGGGGCGGCTTGATTGCATACGAAAAAGGACTTGCGGCTTTCACCGTAAGTCCTTTTATCTTTTCGGCAGAACAACTTGCTTGACGCGGGATTCACACTTCGGGCAGTTCGGCCACGAATCCGGCGGTGCGAAATATTTATTTGTAGCAGCCGTCGATGATTTCGCAGCCTTTCGCTTCAAGGGACTTGTCCACCCAAGTGCGGTCGGCCTTGCCCGCGCGGGAGGCTTCAAACTTGGCATGGTCGTTGGCGGAGAATTTCTTGGCGGCTTCCAGCAGCGTGGCCGCGTCATTGCGGGGAATAATGATCACGCCATCGCTGTCGCCCAGAACGATATCACCGGGGTTGACGTGAATATTGCCGCAGGCGATGGGTACGTTGATTTCGCCGGGGCCTTCCTTATACGGGCCGCCGGGGGTGGTGCCGGTGGCGTAGATAGGAATGCCCAGTTCCTGCAGGGCGTCCAGGTCGCGGACGGGACCGTCGAATACAAACCCGCCGACTTTTTTGAAGGCCGCATACGCCGCCATCACTTCGCCCATCAAAGACTGGCTTCTGTCGCCGCCGTTGGAGATCACGATGATGTCTCCTTCCTGGGCCATGTTCAGCGCCTTGTGCAGCATCAGGTTGTCGCCGGGCCGGGCTTTCACGGTCAGGGCCGGGCCGACCATGGAACCGTTGAAGCGGGGAGTCATCAGTTTGATTTCGGAACTGAGGGCGCTGATGCGGCCCATGCAGTCGGCCACGTTGGCGGCCGGAAGAGTTTTGTAGGCATCCATTATCTCTTTTGCGGGAAGCTCACGCCTCAGAAACACACGAAATCCGATACTCATATCTACCTCGCTATGGTTAATGGTGCGCAATAGGATCTTGTGCGCTCGTTTTGCCCGGATTTTCAAGCAAACTGCGTGTTCCGGGCCAAGTGCGTCGATGTTGACAAAAAATAACAATAAAAGATATTTGCTAATTGTTATATTTTAATAACTGAAAGTTATTAATACCGCGGCCCGGCTTGCCGGATACGCGCGCAACAGCGAAAAAATTCATGGACAAAAAAGATCCGGCTCTCCGGACAGGCCGGCCAGCTTCGCCGCCTGGAAGATGATTACGGCCGACCCGGCATACGAAACGATGACCGCCAGCAGCCCCGCCACCAGGGCGGTAACGGAAAAATCTTCTAAAAATCGTCGCACCGAGTTTCCCCTATGAAAAAGGGCTTAGAGGTAACTCTAAGCCCTTGAATTTTTGGAGCGGGAAACGAGACTCGAACTCGCAACTTCAAGCTTGGGAAGCTTGCGCTCTACCATTGAACTAGTCCCGCGTCTTCGATCTATACCCTGTCGCGAGTTTTGGTGGAGCGGGAGACGGGATTTGAACCCGCGACTTCAACCTTGGCAAGGTTGCACTCGACCACTGAGTTACTCCCGCAAAATGGAGGCGGCATCCAGATTTGAACTGGAGAATGGAGGTTTTGCAGACCTCTGCCTTACCACTTGGCTATGCCGCCGTAATGCCGCAATCGCGTTTTCCCGATAGGCATTGCCGTCAGGAAATTCTTTGGAGCGGGAGACGAGATTTGAACTCGCGACTTCAACCTTGGCAAGGTTGCACTCTACCACTGAGTTACTCCCGCTCAATGGAAAGAAGGCTTTTACGCCAGGGGGCCGCCTGTGTCAAGGCACCCGTCGCCGCTTTTTGGATTTTGCATGACAAAAGGCCGCCGGGCAACCCGGCAGCCTTTGCATAGACGGCGCTTCTGAAAAATCCGGGAAAATCAGGCCTGCCCGGCCACTTGAGCGGAGACTTGCGCGCGGGTGACTTCATCCACCATTTCCAGGCCGCGCAGCTTTTCAATGACCTTATACAGGTGCGCGGCATCGCGCACTTCAACCACAAAATCAAGTTCCGACCGGTTATCCATCATGGACCGCATGTTGCCCGAGTCAATGTTGACGTTGGATTCCGCCAGCGCCGCGGCAACGGTCGCCAGCACGCCCTTGACGTTTTTACAGATCAGGCGGATGCGCGCGGGATACGGCTGGGTATCGGCCGCGGCGGCCCCTTCCCACTGCACGGCCAGCAGCCGTTCCGGCTCCATTTCCTGAATGGTCGGACAGTCGGATGTGTGAATGGTCACCCCTCTGCCCCGGCTGATATAGCCGATGATGGGGTCGCCGGGCACGGGGTTGCAGCACTTGGCATAGCGCACCATCATGTCGCGCATGCCCTGAATGGTCACGCTTTCCGCCTTCTTGGGCGGGGCGTCTTTACCCGCCTGGGGCCGTGCGGCCTCTTCCGACGCTTCCGCCGCCTCTTCGGCGTCTTTGGGCATCAAAAGCCGCAACACTTTCTGCGGAATGATCTTGGCATAGCCCACGGCGGAGAAAAGTTCATCCGGGCTGGAAACGCCCAGCTCATGCGCGACCTTGGCCAGATCGCCTTCTTTCAGCGCCTTGTTCACATTGACGTTCAGGCGGCGGCCCTGCTTTTCAAGCATTTCACGGCCAAGCGCAATGCTGCGGCCACGTTCTTCCGTACGGATGAAGTGCTGAATACGGGTGCGGGCCTTGGCCGTCTTGACGAATTTCAGCCAGTCGCGGCTGGGGTGCCGGTTGGGGTCGGTTATGATCTCCACGGTGTCGCCGCTGTGCAGCGCCGTGCTGAGCGGCACCAGCTTTCCGTTGACCTTGGCCCCGACGCACTGGTGGCCCACCTCCGTATGGATCTGATAGGCGAAATCCACCGGAGTCGCTTCTTCCGGCAGTTCTTTGATCGCGCCCTTGGGCGTGAAGACGTAAATTTCGTCTTTAAAAAGGTCGAACCGCAAAGAGCGCAAAAACTCCCGCGAATCGCTCTCCATTTTCTGCCAGTCCAGCATCTCGCGCAGCCAGGTGAACTGGCGCACGTCTTTGGCCTTCACTCGGCCGCCTTCTTTATACAGCCAGTGCGACGCAAGGCCGTTTTCCGCCAGACGGTCCATTTCCTCGGTTCTGAGCTGCACTTCCATGCGTTCGCCCCGCGGGCCGATGACCGTGGTGTGCAGGCTCTGGTACATGTTGGCCTTGGGCATGGAAATATAATCTTTGAAACGCCCGGGCACGGGCCGCCACGTGGCGTGCACGAGCCCCAGCGCCGCATAGCAGTCTTTCACGTCCTTCACGATGACCCGAAAGGCGATGATGTCGTGCATATCGTCCAGGTCCAGGTTCTGGGCCGTCATTTTGTGAAAGATGCTGTAAACGTGTTTGATGCGGCCCTTAAGAGTCGCCTCGATGTCGTTTTCCGTCAAAAAGCCCCTAAGAATGCCGATGACTTCGTTGATATACTCTTCATCGGAAGCGCGGTGCTTTACCAGCCACTCGTCTATCTGGCCGTAAACGTCGGGCCGGATGTAGCGGAAGCTCAAATCTTCCAGGTCCAGCTTAATGCGGTGCAACCCCAGGCGGTTGGCCAGGGGCGCGTAAATATCCATTGTCTCTTGGGCGATGAGCTTTTGCTTGTGCGACTTTTGAAAATCCAGGGTGCTCATGTTGTGCAGGCGGTCGGCCAGCTTCACGATAAGCACCCGGATATCCTCGCTCATGGCCAGGATCATTTTACGAATGTTTTCAGCCTGCTGCTCTTCTTTGCTGTCGAAGGTCATCAGGCTGATTTTGGTCACCCCGTCCACGATATCGGCCACTTCTTCGCCGAACGCCTCATCTATTTCATCAATAGTGGCTTTTGTGTCTTCGACCGTATCGTGTAAAAGACCGGCGACGATGGTGGCTTCGTCAAGGCGCAGTTGGGCCAGGGTGTAGGCCACCGCAAGCGGATGCGAAAGGTAGGGTTCGCCCGAAAGGCGCGTCTGCCCCGCATGGGCGGAGGCGGCGTAAACGTACGCTTTCTGCACCAACTCAAGATCGGCCTGGGGGTTATAGACGGTAATCGCGTCGAGTATTTCTTGAATGCGAATCATAGGCGGAAAAGAATACGCCCAATCGCGTAAAAAGCCAAGTGTTGCATGCCCCTTACGGAGTTATTGTATAGCGTTGCCTGTTTTGGGGCACCCACCAGTCATTAAAGTTGTAGGAAATGCCCGCCGGCGCCTCTTCAATGCCCTGAAAGCGCTTTTGCACGGCAGGCAGGCTGTAGGGCACATACAGGAAACAATACGGCTGGTCTTCATGCAGAATGACCTGCGCCCGATCATACAGCTTTTTGCGTTCCGCCCGGTCGAAAATGCTCCGCGCCTTTTCTAAAATCACATCCAGTTCCTTGTTGGAATAGCGGATGAAATTCAGCCCATTGGGCCGCATGCGCGATGAGTGCCACACATCATACAAATCCGGCTCGATCGGCACGGTCCAGCCCAAAAGCACGGTATCGAAAAAGCCTTTGTCGATGAACTGCGACGTGAACACGGCCCACTCCACGGTGCGTATGCGCACGTCCATGCCCAAACGCTTCAAGCGGTCCTGGATGATAACCGCCGCCTTGATGCGCCTGTCGTTCCCCTGGTTGGTCAAAATGGTGAAGGTAAACGGCAGGCCCTTGGCGTTGCGCAAAAGACCGTCCGCGTCCTTCTTCCAGCCCGCCTCCGCCAGCAGCACTTCCGCCTTTTTGATGTCGGTAGAATAGTCCGTGATCTGCGCATTATACGCCCACATGCCGGGAACATAGGGGCCGATGGAGGGCACGCCCTGCCCCAGCAGCGCCCCGGCGATGATTTCCTGTTTATCGACAGCATGGGCGATGGCCCGGCGCACCCGCACGTCTTTGAACAGCGGGCTGTCCAGGTTGTACGCCAGATAATCGTAAGAAAAGCTGAGATAACGGAACAGATTGTACCCGTCCGCAATGGCCGGGTCTTTACTTTGATACACATATTGCAGAGGCGAGAGGCCCATCATGTCCACCGCGCCGGCTTTCAACTCAAGAAACATGGTCGTGGTGTCGGGAATGACGCTGTACACGATGCGGTCAATGTTGGGGCGGCCTTCAAAATAATCCGGATTCGCCTCCAGCACGATGCGCGAGCCGGGAATCCACTCTTTGAACCGGTACGGGCCGTTGCCCACGGGGCTTCTGGCGTATTTCGTGGCACGCAGGTCTTCTTTTTCCAGCAGGTGCCGGGGCATGATCGCGCTGAGCCACGTCTCCAGCGCACGGGCGTAAGGCTTGTCATAGCGCACTTCAAACGCATATTTTCCGGTGACCGTGAACGACGAAATCGCAAGATAATCGCCCCGGTACATGGTGGGCGTATTCTTGTCGGTCATCATGCGGTAGGTGAAGGCCACATCCTCCGCCGTCATTTCAACCCCGTCCTGCCAGCGTATGCCGGGGCGCATACGAAAGCGCAGGTGCAGCCCCCCCTCCAGCACTTCATACGATTCGGCAGCCCAGGGAACCATTTTGAGGTTCTTGTCGTATTTCAAAAGGCCGACGAAAATATTGCCCGAAACCTCGCGTGAAGCGCTGTCTGAAGACAAGGGCGGGATAAGGTTCGAAGCTTCCCCGATGGTTCCCATGATAATGGCATCGCCCGTCACCGGCGCGCCAAAGGCCGGAACGGCGCATACCACGCCCGCCGCAAGAATGAGCCCGAAAAGAAGTCGCAACCGCATGGCCTACCCTATTGATTAAATTTACGCATGAGCATACAGGAACAAATTGCTTCACACAAACTGCCTCAACTATTGAAAACTGCCACCATTTAATCTATACTATGACATTGCGTATTTTCGGACCCAAGAAAACCAGCCGGTGTGCGTGATTTTCTGCTGATAGCAACAACGGTAAAATCGGCGGCAATCTTCGGGTCTGACGCAAAAATGAATATCGGGACCGCCGCAAGGCGAACAGTGCATGGAAACATCTGACCAAAGCCGGGCCATTTCCGCCTTGCGGGAATTTATGAGCGACGCTGTTCCTGAATATATTCAGGAGAGCGCGCGTCCTCTGTTAGATGGAGGCGTACAAAAGCTCAGCATAAAAAAAAGCGAATCATACTGGGATGTTGAAGGAAGCGTTCAGGGCGAAGCCCTGCAAATGTACAGCCCGAAACTCTCCATCTCTTTGAACGACGGCCAGATCACGCCGCTTTGCAACTGTTCCGACTCTTTTTCCAGCGTATGCCCTCATGTGGCCGCCATCACCCTGAAACTGATGGGCTCTTTAGAAGCGCCTGAAGACGGCGCCGAAGCGTCCGTTTCCCCTCGCACCGAATGGCGGCAGACCTTCCGCCCCTTTTTCGGCACGGAAATAGACCCTGAATCCGGCCGCCACTACCTTATTTTCCGCTTTTACCCCGAGCCGGGCCGCATGCAGGTGGCTTTTTTCCGCGGCCGCCAGAACAAATCCGGGCTATCCACCGTGCATAACGAGATCACGCTGGAGAATATCATACATAACCCGGAATGGTGCGATCTTTCACCCCAGTTGCCGCACGTGGCCGCGTTGATCGGCCGCTACGGCGATTATCAGGGACACAGGGTCGACATACCGGACGGGCTGCTCAATTGGTTTTTCTGGGCCATCCGCCGCGAGTATTTTCTGTTCTGGCAAGATACGGATACGCCCTGCCGCGTTGAGTCGCACACTATGCAGCTCAAAATCAACCCGGAATACGAAGACGGCGTGGGCCTGCATTTCGGCCTGACCCTGCACCAGGAAAATACGCCCCCCACGCCCATAAACGGGGCCGATATCACCTTTCACGGGCAGCTACCGCTCTGGATCTGCTGGAAGCGGGCCTTCTACCCCGTGCATACGGACCTGAACCCCCGCCTGCTGCGGGAGCTGCTGGAGCAGCCGCCCCTGGTTCCCCAGGAAGATATTCCGGAATTTCTGGACCGGGTGTGGACCAAGCTGCCCGCTTCCAGCCTATACCGGCAGGAAGATTTCCTGAGGCGCATGGAACCGGCTTTTGTGTCCGCCCGGTACGCGCCCAAGCTGTATCTGGATGAAGAAGGCAGCCTTTTGACCATCACCATCCAGAACATCTACGAGACCGCGCACGGCGAATTTTTGCTGCCCGGCCCCAACCCCGATTTTCAAACCGGCAGTTACGCCCACGAAGGCGCCACTTTGCTGGTGCGGCGCGCTCAGGAAGAAGAGGCCGCCCTGCTCAGCCTGCTGATGGAAATGAAATTCCAGCCCAGAAACCCCAAGGTCTGGTTTCTGGAACCTGAAGAAGCCGTCAACTTCCTGCTCGACGCATACCCCGCCCTGGTCGAAAAATACCGGGTGTATGGTGAAAAAGCGCTGTCGCGCTATAAAGTCCGCCTTACCCAGCCGGTCATCAACACCACCCTGTCCAGCGACGAAAAAGAAAAATGGTTCTCGCTCGACATCACCGTGCAATACGACGAGCAAAACATCGCCCTGGAAGAGGTCTGGAAAGCCTGGGTGCAGGGCAAGCGCTATGTGCAGCTCAAAGACGGCTCATATACCAGTTTGCCCCAATCCTGGCTGGAAAAAGTCGCCCACAAGCTGCAAGCCTTGGGCCTGGACCCCAACAAACCGCCTAAAGACAAATTCCAGCAGTTTGAAGCGCCGGTTCTGGACAGCCTGCTCGACGACATGCCTAACGCAGTCACCGACTCTTTCTGGAACGCCCTACGCGAAAAAATACATGACTTCAAAGGGATCGCGGCCGTGTCAGTGCCCAGGGGGCTGACCGCGACGTTACGGCCCTATCAGATTCAGGGGCTCGCCTACCTCAACTTCCTGCGGGAATACGGGTTCGGCGGCATTCTGGCCGACGAGATGGGCCTGGGCAAAACCATTCAGACCTTGTCTTTCATTCAGATGATGGTTGAACGCGGGGCCAAGGGGCCCAACCTGATCGTGGTGCCCACATCCGTTTTGCCCAACTGGGAGCGCGAAGCGCAGAAATTCGTGCCCGATCTGAAGCGCCTGGTCATTTACGGCACCCGGCGCGAAAACATGTTCAAGAAAATCAATAAATCCGACCTGGTCATCACCACCTACGCCCTCTTGCGGCGTGACCTGGAAGAGCTGGAAAAATACGAGTTCAACACCATCATTCTGGATGAAGCCCAGAACATCAAAAACCCCAACACCATCACCGCCCGCTCCGTCCGCAATATCAACGCATCCCTGCGCCTTTGCCTGTCGGGCACGCCCATTGAGAACAACCTGTTTGAGCTCTGGTCGCTGTTCGAGTTTCTGATGCCCGGCTTCCTCGGCGCGCAGCACGCATTTCAGCGCGGCGTGGTGCGGCCCATCAAAGACGGGGACAATGAAACCCTTTCGTTCCTTCGGGCCCGGGTCAAACCCTTCATTGTGCGCCGCACCAAGTCAGAGGTGGCCAAAGACCTGCCGCCCAAGGTGGAGAACGTCTATTACTGCGCTCTTGCCGACGAGCAGATGGAACTGTACAGCATGCTGGCCAAAAAGCTGAAAGAGCAGATCATGACCAGCGTGGATGAAAAAGGCATAGCCAAGAGCCAGATCTCCATTCTGGACGCGCTCTTGAAGCTGCGCCAAATCTGCTGCCACCCGCGCCTGCTCAAGCTGAACATTCCCAACCTTGACACCAACCTGCCCTCGGGCAAGTTCGACGCGTTCAAAGACATGGTCACGGATATCGTGGAAGAAGGCCACAAGGTGCTGGTCTTTTCGCAATTCGTGCAGATGCTGCAAATCATCCGTTCCTGGCTGCAAATCAGCAACATTCCCTTCTGCTATCTTGACGGCACCAGCAAAGACCGGCTGGAGCAAGTGGATACATTCAACAACTCGCCCGAGATCCCCATCTTCCTGATTTCGCTTAAAGCCGGAGGAACGGGCCTCAACCTGACCGGCGCGGACTATGTCATACACTATGACCCGTGGTGGAACCCGGCCATGGAAAACCAGGCCACAGACCGCACGCACCGTATCGGCCAGACACGCCAGGTCTTTTCGTACAAACTGATCTGCCAGAACACGGTGGAAGAAAAGATTCTGCAATTGCAGGATAGAAAACGCGGCCTTGCGGAATCCATCGTGCCCGGCCAAGATTCATGGAAGTCGCTCTCGCGCGACGACCTTGAAATGCTGTTCGAAGTGTAACGTAAAACTGATCAGATAAATCAGCGCGCGTTTCTGATGAATCCGCGCTGTTTTTGTATCGAAAAAACGCCCTCCGGCGACACTCGACGGAGGGCGCTGGGCCGCCCGCACGGGCGGCTTTCATATGGGCTCTTACGCCAGAACCGTCACCCCGATTCCATCGGGTATAGCGGTGATGGTGCCTTTATTGTGCCCCAGCATGGTATCGGCCATCTTCAGAGCCTCTTCCAAGGTAGGGGCGAAACGCATGTGCAGGTCTTCGACCATTTTCGGGTCCGCTTCCGTGACCATGATGACTTTATAATCCAGCAGCACGCGGGCGAAAATCTGCGACTGCCACTGGTCGGGGATGGTGTCGAACATGGCGGTATCCATGAACTGCTTCATCATCCGCGTCAGGTTCTTCTCGTTCTTGAAGGTTTCGTAAAAAACCTCGCCCCCGTGCCCGTCTTCACATTTGGCCGCAATGATGATCACCCCGCCTTTGTTGCAGGTGGCTTCGGCGGCGGTCATGCCTTTCACGGCCTGGTACAGGTTCTGGTCCAGAGGATAGCCGCCGTTGGTGGTAATGACGATGTCGGCCGGCTTGGCTTTCACGCCCGAGAGTTCCTTGACGAATTCCGCGCCCGCGAGATGCGCCTTGTCATGATGCCCGGCAAAGGCGTTGATGACCTTCTTGTCGGAATCAATGACCACGTTGACGATAAAGGCCAGCTTCGCCGCGCCCGCCGCAAAGACCATGTCCTTGTGGATGGGGTTGCCTTCCAGAATGCCGGTGCGCGAACGCGGGTCGTCAATAAAGGCGGAGCAATGGTTGCCCATCACGCTGATGCGGTTGGTCACGCCGGGGAACACGCTCTTTCTGCCGCCGGAAAAACCGGCGAAAAAGTGCGGCTCAATAAACCCTTCGGCAATGAGCAGGTCCGCTTCCGCCGCCATCTTGTTCACGATCAGGTCACCGCCGGAAGGCAGTTTGCCCAGCGTAACCACCGGCGATTTGTCGCAGTCGTGAATGACGATGGGGTATGCGTCGCAAACGTCTTTGCCGAACTTGTTCACCAGCTCCGCTTTGCTCGTTTCGCGGTGGCAGCCGGTGGATATAAGGATGGTGATTTTCGCGTCAGGGTTGCCGCGTTTGATCTCTTCCACCATCAAGGGAAAGATGATTTTGCTGGGCACCGGCCGAGTGTGGTCGCTGGCCAGCAGCACGATGTTCTTCTTGCCTTTGGCCAGAACGCTCAAACGTTCGCTTGCGATGGGGTTCTCTATGGCCTTGCGCACGATTTCCGTTTCCGTGCCCGCGGGCTTGAAATCATGGGCGCGAGAAAGAAGCACGCCTTGCAGACGTGAATCCGGCACGTCAAAACTGAGAAAGGATTTTCCGTAAAAAAAGTCTATGTTAGGCATGGGTATTCCTCATAATGTTCAGGGCCGGCCGGAAATGTTTCGCCAACAGCGGAATGCCTCCGGCGGCGCGCAGCGGCGCGCCGCCGGAGAGGAAAAGAGGACAAGATCAGACGGCGCCCGCCATCTCTACTCTCGCGGCTTTCACCTGTTTGGCATACGGGCTGCCTTTGGCCGTGAGGTATTTATTCATCATAACTATCAGGAAGGGGCAAAGGAACGCGCAGACGATGCATGACGCCGCCACCTGGGCCTGCGCCACGGGAACCAGAGATTGCAAGGTGGGATCCACTGTCGCGATGGCCAGCGGGGTGCCCACGGCGTTGCCCGCCGTGGAGCCTTCAGCCAGGCCGCACAGGGGACGTTCGCGGCAAATCATCAGAGCGTAATACCCGGCGAAGCCGGTCAGCACGGCGGTCATCACACCCAGCAGGATGCCGGAAGCGCCGGCGGTAAGCAGGTTGCCCAGGTTCATGCCCGCGCCCAGCGGGAAAGAGAAGAAGAAGATCATCAGTTTTTCGCCCTGGCCCAGGAATTTGCGCATTTCAGGATCCAGGTTACCGAGCACCATGCCCAGGCAGATGGGGAAGGCCACGGCGACAAAAGCCATCCAGGGAATGGAGGCAAAACCGGAAGCGCCCAGAGCCACCATGGTGAAGAAGGGGCCGTCGTTCAGCGAAAGCACGGACACCGCGCCCACGTCGGTTTCGTCGCCGTATTCACCGGCAAGAGCCGAATACAGGCCACCGTTGGAGTTGGTCATGGCCGCGATGATGGCCAGCGGGGTCAGGCCCAGCAGCGTGCCGCCGGCCATGAATTTGCCCACGCCCAAACCGATGACCACACCGACCGCGTATTTCGTCCCGGTAAGAATGACGCCTTTTTTCAAAGCCTTGGGGGCCAGGTTGAAGCTGAGCTGCGACCCCACGCAGACCAAAAACACGCCGAGGATGGGCAGAGCCCCGCTGCTGCTGAACATGGCGGTGGTGAACCCGCCTATTTTCAAAGCCTGAGGGAAAAAGGTGTTGACCAGCACCCCGAGAAACAAAGGGATGATCATCAGCCCGCCGGGTACCTTGTCTATCGCCTTTTTAATCTGCATATGCGCGCTCCTGGGATTAATGGTGAAAAGCTTGGGACAAACAATTAAATATAGCAAATCTAATGCCAACGCGTAACAACACGAAATAACTGTTTATATGTGTTTTCAAATTCCTTTTTTGTAAAAAAGTGCTACAAATTTATGCAAAAAATTGCTATACTTTTGACCATCATTGCAACCTTTACCCGAAAAGCACAGAGCGCATTATGGACATAGCCTTTATCGCCCCTTATGAAAGCATGCGTGTCATCGCACAGAGCATTATCGAAGCAAAAGGGTACCCGGCAAGCGCATGCACGGGAAATATGGAGGCGGGCGTCAGAGAGACCCGCAAGGCGCTGCGTGATGGTGCAAAAATAATCATCAGCCGGGGCGGCACGGCCAGGGCCATACGCGAAAAGCTGAGCATCGACGTTATCGAGGTCGGCGCTTCCGTATATAGTGTGCTGGACTACATCCATGAGCAAACCCGACCGAAAACGCGCATCGCCATCGTGGGGTACCGCCCTTTTCTCGGGCTGGTGCAGCCCGTCTGCGACATTTTGAAGCGCGCCTCAGCTTTTTTCGAACTGGGGGCCGCCCATACCCACCGCCAGATATTCGACCAGGTGGAAGCCTGGGGCCCTGACGTCATCATCGGCGACGCCGTGGCGGAACGCATGGCCCAGGGCCGCTCGCTGCCTTTCCACCTCATCGAATCCACAGTGGAGACTCTGACCGATGCCTTTGAGCGCGGCATGCTGGTTCTGAACAACCTCAAGCACCATTTCAGCAACGCCGAAAAACTTTCCGCCGTGCTCAACTGCACGCAAGAAGGAGCCATGCTCATCAACGCGTCCGGCGGCATCGAAGAAATCAACCGCCGGGGGTGCGAGCTGTTGCGCGCCACGCGGGAAGCTATGATCGGCTCTTCTTTCCGCCACGTCTTCGCCTCACGCGAGCTGGACGGCGCCATACAGGCCAAAACCACGTTGAAAAACGCCATCGTCACCGTGAACGGCGCACCCTTCGCCCTGAACCTCGCTATCACGGCGCCAAATGCCGAGGCCAACGCCGCCGTCATCCTGTTCCAAAAAATCGAGTACCTGCAGGCGACGGAAAGCAGCATCCGCATGAAGCTGTTAGATAAAGGCTTTTATGCAAAATACACCTTCAGCGACCTGGTCTTTCAAAGCGAAGCCATGCGCCGCACCCTGGAAGTGGCCCGCGAATACAGCCGCACCGACTGCAACATCATGATCCAGGGAGAAACAGGAGCGGGGAAGGAAATTTTCGCGCAAAGCATTCACAACGCCGGCCCCCTGTCTGGGGGACCCTTTGTGGCCATCAACTGCGCGGCCCTGCCCGGCACGTTGCTGGAGTCGGAACTGTTCGGGTACGCGCCTGGCGCGTTTACCGGGGCCTTGCGCTCCGGCAAGGCGGGGCTGTTTGAAATGGCGCACGGCGGCACGCTTTTTTTGGACGAAATCACCGAAATGGATATTTTTTTGCAATCCCGCCTGCTGCGGGCCTTGCAGTCCAAAGAGATCATGCGGGTCGGCGACAGCCGCTTCATCCCCATCAACGTGCGGGTCATCGCCGCGTGCAACCGGGACCCGGTTCAGGCCGTGCGCGAGGGGGCGCTGCGGCCGGACCTGTTCTTCCGCCTGAACGTGCTGGACCTGACCATCCCGCCCCTGCGCGACAGAGAAGGCGACCCATCCTTTCTTTTCCTGCATTATCTGGAGCAGTTCGAAAAAAAGCGCGGAACCAGGGCCCCCCGGCCGAGCCGCCGTTTTTTGCGGCGGCTTGACGGCTACGGCTGGCCCGGCAACGTGCGGGAACTGGAAAACCTGGCGGAAAAGTATATTATCTTGCACGGGCTGTCTGAAGAACAGCTGGACGCCATGCTGCTTGCCGGAATGGAACCTGTCCCCGCGGCGGCAGCCCGCAACAAGGCGAAAGGCGGCGAAGAAACCCTGGATGCGGCCATTGACCGGCACATCAGGGCGGTTCTGAAAAAGAACAGGGGCAATATTTCACGCACGGCGGCGCTTTTGGGCGTGAACAGAAACACCGTCAAACGCCGCCTGGCCGCGTCCGCCGATTCCAACTGAAACAGCGCTCTAATTTGCCGTCAGGCGCGAAGGGCATTTTTTTTGCTGCGGGAGCATACTCTTATGGTATTCGGCCAAAGCGAAAAATGCATCACGGCAAACTAGAGCGCTGTGGCCCGACTTCACGAATGAAAGCCAGAGCCTCGGCTATAACCAGTGCCCTGGTTTCCTGGTGCGTCGGCAGCATGTGGTGGCTGGTGATCTCTTCGCGTATGGCCGTCAGGCGCATGCGCACCTGCGGCGATGCGACACGGCGGGCTATTTCCCAGGCATTGCCCGCGTAAACCAGCTGATCCGCCCGGTCATGCAGCAAAAGCAGCGGCGCGGTCACCGCGGGCAGGCGGCGGTATGTCGCTGCGCAGCCACGGCTAAGGCTGAACAGTTGCGGCAGGCGCAATTTCTTTTCATACCCTTTCCACGGCGCCATGGCGCGCGAAGCGGCGTGCCGCTCTTTTTCCTTTGCCGCCGCTGCCGCGTGCTCTTCTTGGCTTTGCAGCAATCGCTCCGCCCGGGCATAGAGCGAAGAGGCGCACAGCCGCAGCGTGCGCAAAGGCCACGGCAAAAGACGCAAAACATGCACCGGCGTGGAGATGCAGACCAGTCCCGCAACATTGTGCCGTGCGGCCAGGTCCAGGGCCAGGGTGCCGCCCATGGAAAAACCCGCCACAAACACCCTATCCGACTGCGCGGCCAGGTCCAGATAGGCTTTTTCCGCAGCGGCCAGCCAGTCGCCAAAAAAAGTTCGCTCAAAGGGCGCGGGGTCGTCGCCGTGCCCCGGCAGGCAGATATTACGAACGGCAAACCCGGCGTCTTGCAGCGGCGCCACAAAAGGCTCCATCTCGAAGGGGCTGCCGCCGAAGCCGTGAATCAACAGACATGCCGACATGCGCCCGCCATTGTGCTTGCATTGTTCGCGTTTTCCGAGCACTCTGCCGCAAGAGACGCGCAGCAAAAGGGGAAACGCCGTGCCGGAAACAAAAAAAAACTGTGACCTTCTTCTTACGGCTCAATACGTTCTGACGCAAGACCGCATGACCCCGCCCGCGCAAAACGCCGGGGTCGTCGTAGCGGGCGGCCGCATTCTGGCCGTCGGCGAGACGGAAGAGCTGCGGCGCGCCTATGCCCCGGCCCGGACGCTGGACCTGGGCGAAAGCCTGATCATGCCGGGGCTGATCAACGCCCACACCCACGCCTCCATGACCTTGCTGCGCGGCTTCGCCGACGATCTGCCGCTGATGACCTGGCTGACGGAACATATCTTTCCCATGGAAAAACGCCTGGATGCGAATCTCATCGCCCTCGGCGCCAAGCTCGCCTGCGCGGAAATGTGCCGTTTCGGCGTCACCGCCTTTCAGGATATGTACCTGGCAGAAAACGCTGTTTTCGAAGCCGTGGAAAAAACCGGCCTGCGCATGCTGGGCGGCGAAGCGGTCTTTGCCTTTCCTTCCACCGGTTACAAAACGGAAGACGAAGCCTTTGCCCTGATACGCGAGCAGGCGGCCGCCTGGCGAGGCCATCCGCGCATCCGGGTGGCCGTCATGCCCCACGCGGTGTACACGACCAGCCCGGCCCTGCTGGTTCGCTGCCGCGACCTGGCGGACGAGCTGGACCTGCCCTTGCACATTCACCTGGGCGAGACCGTGCAAGAAAGCGCCGACTGCCTCAAGGCGCACGGCCAACGCCCCCTGGGCTATTGCCGGGACCTGGGGCTGCTTACCCCCCGCGCCACCGTGGCTCACGCCGTGGATATGTCGGAAGAGGAACTGGATGCGCTGGCTGAATGCGGCGCGGTCGTGGCTCATTGCCCGCGCAGCAACATGAAGCTGGCTTCCGGCGTGGCCCCGGTGCCCGGCATGCTTGACCGGGGAACCCCCGTAGGCCTCGGCACGGACGGCGCCGCCAGCAGCAACAACCTGAACCTGTTCGCGGAAATGACCGCCGCCGCCTTGCTGCACAAAGTGGCCAGCCGCGATCCCGTGGCCGTGCCCGCGCGGTCCGCGCTGGACATGGCGACGCTCGGGGGCGCCGCGGCCCTGCACTGGCCGGAACTGGGCGCGCTGCGGGCGGGGGGGCCGGCGGACCTCATCGCCGTGGACCTCGCCACCCCCAACATGCTGCCCGAGCATACGCCCGTCTCAAACCTCGTCTATGCGGCCACGGGCCTTGAAGTGCGCCTGACCATGGTGGAAGGGGAAATTCTGTATCAAGACGGCAAGTACGACCGCATCGATCTGCCCGCCCTGCGGGCGGAAGTGAAAGAGGCGGTTGCGAAACTGCGGCAGGACAGCGGCAAAAACTGAGCCCGGGCGAACAGGCGCGCGATACGTTTTATGCTTTATCCCGGAACAGTTTCGGTTCCACATCGGCCCAGACCATGTCCGGGCTGACGTCGTTCATGCAGCGGTGATGCCCCAGGGGGCAGACCTGCGGACCGTGCAGGCCGCAGGGGCGGCAAGGCAAAGCAACTTCGATGACCGAAGAAAGCGGCCCGCGCGGAAAAAAGCCCAAGTCGCGCACGGTGGGGCCGAAAACCGCCGTCACCGGCACATGCTGCGGCCAGGCCAGGTGCATGGGGCCGGAATCGTTGGTCAGATAGCAGGACAGGCGCTTGATATACGCTGCCAGCTGCGGCAGCGACAAACGCCCGGAAAGATCGGTCAGGGCGGCATCCGCCTCCGGACCCAAGGCATCATGAATCCGGGCCTTGACAGAGGCGGCCATGCCCTCTTCCCCCGGCCCGGCGAACAGCAGCACATGCGCGCCCGCGCGGGCGGCTTTTACCGCAACATCCGCAAAACCCGCCTCCCCCCAGCGTTTGGTGCCCCAAACGGAACCGGGGTGCGCACCCAAAACCGGCACACCGCGCAGCTTCGCGAAAAAATCCGCCGCGTTTTCTTCCGCTTCCTCAGGCAGAACGATCAGGGGCCAATGGTCCACGGCAATGCCCCGGCCGGGCAGGTCGAGCGGGTTCAGCAGTTGGAGCAGGCGTTCTATTTCCTCCAGTTCCGTAAACCGGCGCGGCACGGTGTGGGTGTACAGCCAGGAATTGAAACGGGGTTTGTCATAGCCGATGCGCAGTTTCGCGCTGCTCCAGCGGGCGATAAGGCCGCTGCGCAAGCTGGCGTGGGCTGAAACCCACAGGCTGTAGTCTTCGCGGCCCAGCCGCCGCCCCAGGGACATGGCGGCGAAAAAGCCCGAATCATTCCCGCGCTTGTCATATTCAAACACGCGATCGATGGCGGGGTGAGCTGCGAACAAAGGGGCCAGGCCCTTGCGCACCCAAAAATCAAGGGGCGAGTCGGGGTAGGCCGCGCGCAGGTTTTGCACCAGCGGCAGCGTAAGGATGGCGTCGCCCAGAAATGCCGTGTTCCAAACCCCTATTCGTCCCACAACTACTATCCTTTTCCATGTCAGCCCACGTACGCCAGGCGGCCCCAAACAGTAAAAAAACCGCCGCAATCCCACAAGAGCATTTCACTCTGGGCAAGGCACATTTCCGGCTTCCCCAGAAGCTGCTTTGAAGGACGCGATGCCTTGATTTTTTTCCGCTCCGGATCCGGAGAATAACACAACCGCCCTTTCATGCCGAGAATCCGCCGCCGGTGCGGTCTGGGCCGGAGCGAAAAAAATATCAAGGTCTGAGCGGCCCCGGCACGCGCTCCTGCAACCAAACTTTTCGCGTTATAACGACCTTACGCGCTCTCTACAAGGACGCGATGCGCGGAAAAAATATCACGATCTGAGCGTCCCTAAGCACAGCATTCCTAATTCCTAGACAGCACACCCCTCCGGCGCTATTGTCCGCGCCATGCACATCGTTCTTGTGGAACCCGAAATCCCCCCCAACACCGGCAACGTGGCCCGGCTTTGCGCCGCCACCAACACCGCCCTGCACCTGGTGGAGCCGCTCGGCTTCTCGTTGGCCGACCGCTATCTCAAACGCGCGGGGCTTGACTATTGGCCGCATGTTTCCGTTACGGTCTGGCCGGATTTCGCGTCCTATCTGGCCAAAGCGGGCGCGGGCAAACGCCTGGTCATGACCAGCAGCAGAAACGGCACCGGCGTGCACCGCTTTGCCTTCGAAGCGGACGACGCCCTTGTCTTCGGGCCGGAAACACGCGGCCTTGCGCCGGAAATTCTGGAACACTCTCCCCACCGCGTGCGCATACCCATCCGGGGCGTGGTGCGCAGCCTGAATCTCTCCACCGCCGCGGGCATTGTGCTGTTTCAGGCCCTTTCCCGCTCCGGCCTGCTGGATGCCGAATCATGAGCGCCGGTTTCGACGCCATTATTCTGGGTGCGGGCCCGGCCGGGCTGACCGCCGCCGCTGTCGCCTCTATGCGAGGAAAACGCATCCTGCTGCTGGACAAAAGCGCCCGGCCCGGCGCAAAGCTGCTGCTGGCCGGGGGCGGCAAAGGCAACGTCACCAACCGTTCCGTCACCCCCGCCGACTATGTGGGAGAGAACCCCGGCTTCACCGGCCCGGCCCTGGCCGCGTTCACGCCGGATATGCTGCTGCGCCGCCTGGCGCAGGCGGGCATAGCGGTAGAAGAGCGCGAATACGGGCAAATTTTCTGCACAACAAGCGCCAAAGCCGTGCTGGACATGCTTCTACGCGCGGCATCCGGTTGCCGTATCGAAAAAGGAATCACGGTGGACCGGGTGGAGACAGGAAAAGACGGCTTCACCCTGCATTGCGGGGACGGCGTCTTTCACGCGCCGAAACTGGCGCTGGCCACCGGCGGCCCGGCCTGGCCGCAGTGCGGGGCCGACGATTCGGGCCTGCGCCTGACTCATAGCTTGGGACACCGCATCGTGCCGGTTCGGCCGGTGCTCGCGCCGCTGGTGCTGCCCCCGGAATCTCCCCTCGTGGGCCTTGCGGGCATCAGCGTTCCCGTAACCATACGCTGTGACGTGACCGGCGCGCCCGCTTTCACCACGCCGCTGCTCTTCACCCACAAGGGCATCAGCGGCCCGGCGGTACTACAGCTTTCTTGCTGGTGGCGCAAAGGCTCCGCCCTGAGCATCGACTTTCTGCCGGGGCAGGATGCCGCTGCCCTGCTTGACGCGGCAAGCGGCAAAAGCACGCCGCTTTCTCTCTTCTGCCGCCTGCTGCCGGAACGGCTCTGCCGCGCCTTGCTGCCGCCGGAACTGGCGGACAGAAGAGCCGCCGAACTCTCGCGCGCCAGCCGCACCCGCCTGGCTGCGTGCCTGCACGCGCACACGGAAACGCCCTTGCGCTCGGAAGGGTTGCAGCGGGCGGAAGCTTCCGCCGGGGGTGTGGATACGGCTGAAGTCGACCCGCAAAGCATGGAAAGCCGTATCGTGCCGGGCCTTTTTTTCTGCGGCGAAGTGCTGGATGTCGCCGGAAGGCTGGGCGGTTATAACCTGCATTGGGCCTGGGCCAGCGGAGAAGCGGCCGGAAAAAACGTCTAACGGCCGTGTTCAGCCTTCGATTTTGCTAACCGGATACCGGGCTTCAAGCATATGCACGTAGGGCACGGCGCCGTCTTCCTTCGCCGTCACATCCAGCGCGTCGAGAATACGCAAAAGATCAGCTCTGCCTTGGCCGAACTTCATGCCCCACAGGTTTTCAAGCCAGGCCCCCAGGCCCAGAACAACACCGAGAAACACGGCTATGCCCGCGGCCGCCAGAAAAAGATTCGCGGACAGCGCATTTGCCGCAAAAGCCAGCAGAGCGGCCGCGATAATGCTGCCGGAAACCCCAAAAGCATTTTTCACTTGTTGCGTAACCCAACGCCGTGAGGCATACGCGCCGAAGGTTCTGAGGTAGCGGCAGCCGTCTTCAAGATTGAGCAAGGCTTGGACGGTCCGCTCGTCACGGCCGACGACAACCCGGATTTTGTCTCCTTCGGCGAGGAAAAAGGGATGCACGGGGCTGGCCGCGCTCTTTTCGTTACTGAAGGTAAAATGCAGCTGCCGCCCGGCGCAGGTGAAAGAATAGGAGAGATAGGGGTCCATTCTGGCTTTGGGCATAAGGCGTATGGAAGCTTCGGCCTTGACCCGCGCGGCTTCGCCTTCGGCTCGGTACAAATCGGCCGGGTTTGCGGACGCCGGAGCCCGCTCAAGGTCGGCAATGAGTTTCCCTTCCGCCCCGGCGTCAGGGTCTGAAGGCGGCGTTACGTTTTCCAGCCGGGTAAACCCGGATACTTCACCGCGCCCGGCGGCCTCAAAAGCCGCTTTTTCCCGGCCGGCAAGCGCGCGGGCAGCGAAGCTCTCTCCGACCTGCGTGTGCAGCCAGCGCAGCCGGAACGTGCCGTCCACAAGGGGCACGACGCCCATAAACAGTTCCGTTCCCGGCCTCAGGGTTTCCAGGCGTTCCAGCCCGGCGATTTCCGCTTCCCAGGCGAAAATAGCCTGGCCGCCGGCCCGGATGCGCCACATTTTTTCGTGCACCCCGGCCCGCGCGTCGGCAAAAGCGGACCGGGCGCTGTATACAGGAGCTCTCATTCTCGTACACTATCGCGCCCGCGGCCTTTCGGCAAGAGAATGCCTTACCCTTTCCGGCGGCCCGTCAGCGCCAGAATGCGCTGCATTTCGTTGTACACGATGGTCACGCCTTCATCCACGCCCATGCCGGGTTTGGCCAGCATCTGCACGGGTGATACCGCCATGCCCACGTGCGCGGCCATTTTGGCCGATATTTCCGTTTCCGTGCAGCTGCCGCCCAAAAACGCGCCGAACCCGTTGGCCTTGCAGTACAGCGCCGCCTCAATGGCGTTGTTGATGCCGCCCAGATCCGGCGTCTTGATATGGATGATGGTGCCCGCGCCCGCCGCGATAAAGGCCTTGATGTCGTCCAGGGTGTTGCACCATTCGTCCGCCACCAGTTCCACGTTGATATTTTTCTCGCGCAAGAGCGTGGTCAGCGCGGCGAAATAGTTGATCGTGGCCTCGCGGCTGCCGCCGTCAATGGGGAATTCAATGTGCAGTTTGCGGCCGTTCACGGCGTTTTGCAAGGTGCGCAGGTATTCGGCTATGCCCTCGTAGTTGTCTTCGCCAAAGGCCAGTCCCAACGTGCCGTACACGTCAAAATGCAACGTGGGCGCATACTCCGGGTCCGGGGCGAAGCGCTTGATGCGCCCGTCTATCCAGGCGGCATATTCCAGAAGCTTTTCGCCCTTTCGGCCCAGCTTGTCCGCCACGTTGTTGATCAGGCCGTGGGGCAGCACGGCAACGCCCTTGACCACCATTTTATCCACGTTGTCATAGCGGTCGTCGCCGGACTGGGCGTATAGGGGAATGGGCGCGCCCGCGATCTTCGTGCCGTATTCTTCGGCGATCACTTCGGCCATGGTCACGTGCCGGGCCTTTGCAACGGCGTCAAGCAACGCGCCGGTTATGCCGTAACGCAACGCCGTGTGCACAAGGCGTCCGGTTTCCGGGTCGGGCATGGAATCAAACTCCGCGGCCATTTCGCGGAACGCGCCGATCTGCCGCCCGGTCAATTTGGGGGCCACATATTTCTCAATGAACGAAATGTAGCGCTCGGCGCTGAGCAGGGGGTCGCGCCCGCCGGATCCGGAATATTGCACCGCCACGCAGTCGCCGACGGCCACCTGGCCGTCTTCAAGCAGCAGCATGACGGATATGGATTCCGCCGCCTGGCGCACGGCTGCGAAGCCCGGCGTTTGCGGCTTGCCCTCGTACATGGCGCCGTCTGATTTCGCGCCGTGCCTGATGGCCATTTGGTCGTCGTAGAAAAATCCGCCCTTGCCTTTTGCGCATACGACATCAATTATTCTCATGGCGTTAACTCCCGCTCGACGATTGGTGATCTGATAACCTGGATGAGAGCCCTTCTGTTGTCAACTCCGTTTGCCGCCAAACGGAGAATATGCTACCCCCGTACAGAACACGACGCCAAAGGAAACAACCGTGCTGAGCCAAGGATACCGTGAAATAATCACCGAGCGTGAACGACGCGAAGCTGCCGCGCTGCTGCTGGAGCAAGGGCTGGATATGCCGGAAGGCGTCACCTCCGGCCTTGGCTGTTACGAAGACGGCCGCCTGATCGCCACGGCCTTTCTTGCGGGCAATGTGGTCTGCGGCATTTGCGTCGCGCCCGCCCACAGGGGAGAAGGCCTGGCGGAAGCGCTGACCGGCAGGCTTGTCAGCGCGGCGCTGGATGCGGGCGCGAGCCGCCTGTGCATTTTCACCAAACCGGAAGAGGCGGACAAATTTCTCTCGCTGGGCTTTCGCCGCGTCGCGGCCGCCGAGCGAGCTGCGCTGCTGGAGTACGGCTCCCCTTCTTTCGCCGACTGGCTTGACGCGACCCGCAAAACGTTGGACGCGGCCCTTGCGGGTCTTGCGGGTCTTGCGCCCCTGGCGCCTTCCAATGCGCCTTCCGAGGTATCTCTCGGGGCCATCGTTATGAACGCCAACCCCTTCACCTTGGGGCACAGGGCTCTGGTTGAAGCGGCGCTGATCCGCCGCCCCAGAACAGCGGTCTTTGTGGTGGAAGAAGACGCCTCTTCTTTCCCCTTTGCCGACAGGTTCAGCTTGGTGCAAAAAGGCCTGACGGACCTGCCCGGCGCCATTGTGCTGCCTTCGGGGCCCTACATGGTCTCTCGCTCAAGTTTTCCCGCCTATTTTACCGGCAAGGCCGACCACGCCGCCGTGCATGCCGCCCTGGATGCGACGATTTTCGCCACCCTGATCGCGCCGGGCCTGGGCATCGGCACCCGGTTTATCGGTTCCGAGCCCTATTGCGAGGTCACCTCCATGTACAATCAAACCTTGCAAACAGTGCTGCCGCGGCATAAGGTCGTCTGCGTGGAAATACAGCGCAGAGAAGCGCAGGGTAAGGCCATCAGCGCATCAACCGTGCGGGATATTATGCGAAACATGGATTATCGCGGCTACCCTGAACAACTGCTGTCTCTCGTGCCGCCCACAACGGCGGCGTTTCTGCTTTCCGATGCCGGAGAGCGCCTTGCCGCAACTCTTCGCGGCGGCGTGACCCGGCATTAGACATAACATTGCTCTAGTAACATCTTTGGAGGAAACTACGTAATGGATAGCCCCCATACCGCCCAGGCGGGCACGTTGGAATCCAACGACATTTTCATCCGCATATCACGCAACCCGGAGGGCAGCGGCAATGCGGTGGATCTTGAAAGCATCGTCATGCAGCAGTTCGGTGACGCCATCAGGGCGACCATCGACGAATGCATTGCCGAGGCGAACCTTACCGGCGTGAAGATCGAGGCCCGCGACCGCGGCGCGCTGGACTGCACCATCAAAGCCAGAATGGAAGCCGCCGCCGCCCGCTACAAGGAGGCTGTGTCATGAAAAAATGCAGAACCATGCTCTTCATGCCGGGCAACAACCCCGGCATGCTTGCAAGCTCGGGCAGCCTCGGCGCCGACATCGTGATCTTCGACCTTGAAGACGCCGTCGCGCGGACGGAAAAAGACACCGCGCGCGTTCTGGTGCGCCGCACCTTAACGGACCTTCGCCCCCAGGGCGTGGAATGCGTCGTGCGCATCAACGGCCTTGATACGCCCTTCTGGCGGGAAGACGTCGCCGCCGCCGTGCAGGGCAAGGCGGATATCATTCTGCTGCCCAAAGCCCAAACCCCGGAAGACATGGAAGCCGTCAGCCGGCGCATCGACGAATGCGGCGGCGCGGGCAGCCCCATCGAGCTTATGGCTCTGGTGGAAACCACTTTCGGCATCGAAAACGCCTTCAACCTGGCCTCGGCCAAAGGGCGCCTGGTGGGCATACTGCTGGGCGGGGAAGATTTGACGGCGGAACTTGGTTCGCGCCGCACCCCGGAAGGGGCGGAACTAGCCTACGCCCGTTCCCGCGTGCTGATGGCCTGCCGCGCGGCGGGCATCAAGGCCATCGATTCGCCCTTCCCCTTCGTCACCGACATCGAAGGGCTGAAAAAAGACGCTGCTTTCGCCGCGCAGCTCGGTTTTGACGGCAAGGCGGTCATCTCGCCCCACCACGTGCACGCGGTCAAAGAAGCTTTTTCTCCCGCCGAAGCCCAGGTCGAATGGGCGGAGCGCGTCATGGCTGCGGCCAAAAAAGCCGCCGACGAAGGCAAGGGCGCCGTCTCTCTTGACGGCATGATGATCGATTTGCCGATCATCAAGCGGGCTGAACGCATTCTGCAAATGGCCGAAGCCTAACGGAGGTTTTTCGTGCGCACCGATAAATTCCTGCCTGACATCGCAACGGCCCTCAAAGAAGCGGGCCTTACCGACAATATGACTCTTTCTTTTCACCACCATTTGCGCAACGGCGATTTCGTGGTCAACATGGTGGTGGAAGCGGCGGCGGCCATGGGCATCAAGGGCCTGACCCTGGCGCTCTCTTCCGTCTTTCCCGTGCACAAGGCCCTGCTGCCGCACATTGAAAACGGCGTGGTCACGGCGCTGGACACCAACTACATGAGCGGCCCCCTGGCCCAGGCCGTCAGCCGGGGCATTTTTGAAAAACCCGTCATGTTCCGCTCGCACGGCGGCAGGCCGAGAGCCATCGGCGAAGGCTCGCTGAAAATCGACATCGCCATCGCCGCCGCGCCCTGCGTCGACAAATACGGCAACATCAACGGCACAAGCGGTCCTTCCGCCTGCGGTTCTCTCGGCTATATCATGGCCGACTGCCGCCATGCGGCAAAGGTCATCGCGGTGACCGACTTCGTTTCCGACAAGGCTTTGGACCACGTCTCCATTCCGCACAGCCAGGTGGACCACATCGTGGTCGTGGACAAGATCGGCGACCCGGCGGGCATCGTTTCCGGTTCCATCAGCCTGACCCGCGACCCCGTGGCGCTGGCCATCGCGCGCAACGCCCAATCCGTCATCCGGGCTTCCGGCCTGATGCAGGACGGCTTCAACTACCAGACCGGCGCGGGCGGCGCGTCACTGGCCGCTTCTCTCTTCCTGCGTGAAGACATGAAGCGCATGGGCATCAAGGGCGGCTTTCTGCTGGGCGGCATCACCAAGTACATGGTGGAAATGCTTGAAGAAGGCCTCTTCGACACCATCTTCGACGTACAGTGCTTTGACCTCAGCAGCGTGCAGTCGCTGGCCAAAAACGCCGGGCACAAGGAAATCTCGTCCGACACCTACGCCAACCCCAAGCAGAAAAGCTGCTGCGTCGATTATCTTGACGCCGTGCTGCTGGGCGCATCCGAAATTGACGTCGACTTCAACGTCAACGTGCTGACCGACTCCAACGGCGTCATCATCGGCGGTTCCGGCGGGCACAACGACGCCGCCGCCGGGGCGAAGCTGACCATCATTGTGGCTCCGCTGATACGCGCGCGCCTGCCCATCGTGACCGAGCGCTGCACCACCATCACCACCCCCGGCAAGACCGTGGACGTGCTGGTTACCGAACGCGGCATCGCCGTGAACCCCGGCCGGCCGGACCTGGCCGACCGCCTCAAAAGCGCGAAGCTGCCCGTGTTCACCATTCAGGAACTGCGGCAAAAGGCGCTGGCCATCACCGGCAAGCCGCAGGCCCCGGCCCGCAAAGACAGGGTCGTCGGCATGGTGGAATACCGCGACGGCACCATCATCGACAACGTATACGCCGTGTAGTTAACGGCTTTATATCCGACGCCGCGCCGCGAGGATTTCCCATAATCCTCGCGGCGCAAATATTTCACCGCCGCGTCACAACAGGTTCATACCCATCTCATACACGGCCCGTAGGGTGGGACCATCGCACCAACCACCAACGGCGGGACGCAGCATGTTCAGCAAACTTTTTCTCTTCACAAAAGCGGCTCTGCGCACGGGGTTCGCTCTACCGCGCAAAGCCTTTCTTTTCGCCATCACTGCTTTTTCTTTCGTGACCGCATACTGCGGCAAAGCGGCCATTTTTTCTTTGCGAGCCTTGTTCTTCAAGGCAGCGGAATCGCTCCGCGCGGCCCCCGCCTTTGCGCAAACGGCCGCGCACAAAGCGTTCCCCGTTTTTATGGCAGCCGCCCGTTTCACGAAGCGGCTGGCCTTCCCAAGCAAAAAACGCCTGCTGCGTCTATCCTTGATCTGCGCTCTGCTTTTCGCCTTCGGCTTCTTTGCCGTGCGCGCGGACGGCGTGCGCGACAGGGTCTTTCCCGCTGACGTGGCCCTGGTGCTGGGCGCAAAGGTGTATGTGGACAACGTTTGCTCCAAACGGCTGCAGGCCCGTTTGCAACGGGCCGTCGAACTTTACAGGCAGGGAATGTGCAAGGTCATTATCGTCAGCGGAGGCGTTGAAAAAAACGGCATTGACGAGGCCAAGGCCATGCGCATGTATCTGTTGAAGCAAAACATCCCGGACGCGGCCATCGTCGTGGACCCGAGCGGCGCGAATACGCGCGCTTCCGCCGTGTTCACCGCCGAATACATGCGCGAGAACAAGCTGACCAAGGCGCTGGCCGTGACGCAGTTTTTCCACATCACGCGCTCCCGCCTGGCCTTGCAGCAAGAGGGCGTGCCCACCGTGGGTTCCGCCCACGCCCGCTATTTCAGCAAGCTGGATTTTCGCTCCACCTGCCGGGAAGTGGCGGGACTGCCCGCGTACTTCTTCCGCTTCCGGTGAACTCCAAAAACTGAATAAAAGATTTTGCTTCAAAGACAAGGAAACGGCCTTTTTTGCGGAGGAAGCGTACTCTTCTGGTACGCGGCCAAAGCAAAAAAGACCGTTTGACGCAGTATTTGAGCAAAAGATTTATTCAGACGGCACAAAAGCCATCCCCGCCAGCGGCGGCAGCGTCAAACTTAGGTAGTGGCCCTGCGGCCGGTGCCGCGCCTCAATCCCGCCCGTGTTGCCCGCGTTGGAACCGCCGTAAATCTCGCTATCCGTATTGATGGCTTCCGACCACCAGCCGCCGCAGGGGCAAGGCACGGCATAGTCGTGCCGCACCACCGGGGTGAAGTTGAAAACCCAAAGCACCGGGCGGCTGCCTTCGGACTTGCGCACAAAGCTGTAAACGGATGACGCGTGGTCTGCGAAATCCATCCACTCAAAACCCGACCAGTCGTGGTCCTGCCTGTACAGCGCCGGTTCCGCGCGCATGAACCAGTTCAAATCGTGCACCAGCTTGCGAATGCCCTGGTGGCTGTGAAAATCGAGCAGAATCCAGTCCAGCTCCTTGTCCTGGTCCCACTCGTTCCATTGGCCGAATTCCGCGCCCATGAACAGCAGCTTTTTGCCCGGGTGCGCCCACATATAGGCGAACAAGGCGCGCAAGTTGGCCTGCTGCTGCCAGATGTCGCCGGGCATTTTGGCGGCCAGGGTCTTTTTGCCGTGCACAACCTCGTCGTGCGAAAGCGGCAGCACGAAGTTCTCGGAAAAGGCATAGAGCATGGAAAAGGTCAGGGCGTTGTGCTGGTATGAGCGATAGACCGGGTTTTCAGCCATGTAGTTCAGGGTATCGTGCATCCAGCCCATGTTCCACTTGAAGGTGAAGCCCAGCCCCCCCGTATAGACCGGACGGGAAACGCCGGGCCAGGAGGTGGATTCTTCAGCGATGGTCATGGCCCCGGGGAACTGGCCGTGCACCACCATGTTCAGCTCGCGCAGAAAATCGATGGCGTCCAGGTTCTCTTTGCCGCCGAATTTGTTGGGCCGCCACTGCCCTTCTTTGCGTGAATAGTCGAGATAGAGCATGGAGGCGACCGCATCAATGCGCAGGCCGTCAATGTGAAACTCTTTGAGCCAGTACAGGGCGTTGGCGAAGAGGAAATTTTTCACCTCGTGGCGGCCGTAGTTGAAAATATAGGTGCCCCAGTCGGGGTGTTCGCCCAGCCTGGGGTCGCTGTGCTCATACAGCGCCGTGCCGTCAAAGCGGCCCAGACCCCATTCGTCTTTGGGAAAATGGGCGGGCACCCAGTCAAGAATGACCCCAAGGCCCGCCTGGTGGCACTTGTCGATAAAGGCCTTGCAATCTTCGGGCGTGCCGAAGCGCGACGAAGGCGCGTAATAATGCCCGGTCTGATAGCCCCAGGAAAGGTCAAGGGGGTGCTCGGCCAGCGGCATGAACTCCAGGTGGGTAAAGCCCATATCTCTGACATAAGGAATCAGCGAATCGGCCAGCTCGTTCAGGCTGAGGTAAGGGTGTCCGCCCCCGTGGCGGCGGCGCCAGGAACCGGCATGCACTTCGTAAATGCTGACCGGTTCTTTCAGCGGCGGCCCCGTTTCCGCACGGCGGCGCATCCAGTCGTCGTCGTTCCAGGTGTAATTTTCCAGGTCCCAGGCAACGGCCGCAACGCCGGGCCGTAGTTCCGCAAAAAAGGCCACGGGGTCGGTTTTGTACACGATGCGCCCATCGGAACCTTTGACCCCGTATTTGTACAGCGACCCCTTGCGCATGCCGGGCACGAACGCGGCCCAGATGCCGGAACTGCCCACGGGATACAGCGGCAGATCGCCCCAGCGCCAGTTGTTATGTTCCGTGGCGAGGCACACTTCACGCGCGTTGGGCGCCCAAACGGCAAAACGGTAACCCGCCTGTCCTTCGTCTTTCGCCGGGTGCGCGCCCAAAATGCGATACAGGTCCCAGTGCTCGCCCTTGCCGAACAGATACAAATCAAAAGGCTCCAAAAAAACGGGACGGCTGGCGCCCAGAGAGGTGTTGCCCACGCTGGCTCCTATAGTGCGTATCCAAGCTGCCGGTACAGCTCGATATATTCTTTGCCGGACTTGTCCCAGGTGAACGCCTGGCCCATGGCCCTATCGACCATGGCGGCCCAGGCGCGCTTGTCGTTTTCCCACAGGTTCACCGCGTCAAGAATGGAACGCAGAAAGTCCGCTGGTTCCGCTTTCAGGAAAATGAAGCCCGTGCCCTTGGGGTTGGGATACGGAATGATGGTGTCGCGCAGGCCGCCCATGGCGGAAGCCACCGGCGGCGTGCCGTAGCGCAGCGCGTACATCTGGGTCAACCCGCAGGGTTCATAGCGCGAAGGCATCAAAAAGATGTCGCTGCCCGCTTGAATGCGGTGGGCCAGGTTTTCCGTATAGGCTATGGAGGCGTGCAGATGCGTTTTGTACTTCTGGGCCATATCCATAACCGCCTGCTCATAGCGCAGGCTGCCTTCGCCCAGGATGATCAGGCCCAGATCGCGCTCCATCAGCTGCGGGATGATCTCAAGCAGCAAGTCGATGCCCTTCTGCCCCCGCAAACGGCCGATGAAGCCCAGCACGGGCCGCTCTTCAAGGTGGGATGAGAGGCCCAGCTCTTTGAGCAGCGTGCGCTTGCACAGCTGTTTTCCTTCCTTCTCTTTACGGCTGTATGGGGTGGCGATGTGGCGATCGTTTTGGGGATCCCAGATCTCATAATCCGCGCCGTTCAAAATGCCGGCCAGTTCGTGTTCTCTGTGGCGCAAAATGCCGTCCAGGCCGAAGCCGAACCGTTCGGTCAGAATCTCGCGGGCGTAGCTGGGGCTGACGGTGCTGACCATGTCGGCGTAAGCGATGCCCGCCTTCAAAAAGTTGAAGTCACCGTAATATTCCACCCCGTCCATGTGCCAGGCTTCCGGCGGCAGGCCGCAGTTAGCGAAAAGCCGGGAAGAAAAGCGCCCCTGAAAAGCCAAGTTGTGAATGGTCACCAGGGTGCGTGTATTGGCCCAGAAGGGGTCGCGCTGCCGCTCGAAATGGATGAACGCGGGCAAAAGCGCCGCCTGCCAGTCGTGAACATGCACGATGGCCGGAGGCTCGCCCAGATTGCGGATGATCGACATGGCGGCGCGGCAAAAGAAGATGAAGCGTTCCGCGTTGTCGAAATAATCGCCTTTATATTCATTGTAGTATTGGCGGCGGTCGAAATATTCGCCCCGGTGCATGAAATAGGCGGTAACCCCGTTATGATCCGTTTCAAAGACGTCCGTGGTGATGGGGTCCCAGGGGTACCCCACGTGGCAGTCTGAAAGCGCCAGTTTCAGCGGCGCTTCACCCGTGCGCAGCCGCCCGTAAAAAGGCGAGATTACCGAGGTAGGAACCCCTTTGGCCGCAAGGGCGCAGGGCAAAGCCCCCATCACGTCGCCAAGCCCCCCGCTTTTGGAAAACGGATACATTTCCGACGCGACCATAAAAACAGGTCTGGGCATGCATATCACTCCGGTTACAACACAAGACGCAAAAACCCGTAATCAGCGGCTGCCGCCGCCTGTACCCCACTCGTTCAACCTGCGTATACAATCCGCTATGATCGCGGCATGGTCAAAAACCAACGGAGAGGGAAGCGCATCAAGGGCAAAAAAAGCAGCTTCAGCTGCATCGTCGCCGCCTTTGACCGCTTCCGGATTTTTCGTGCGCGCCATGAACACCGTGCTGATGGTGTGGCGGCGCGCGTCTCTGGCCGGGTCGGAATACACGCCCAAGAGACCTGTCAACGTGACATGAAGGCCGGTTTCTTCAAACGCTTCACGCACGGCGGCGTTTTCCACGGTTTCGCCGTAGTCGACAAAACCGCCGGGCAAGGCCCAACCCACGGGATCGTATTTGCGCCTGACCAGCACGATGCCCCTGGACGGTTCATAAATGACCGCATCAACGGTCGGGCTGGGGCAGCGGTACATGCCGCAGTGTGGACACGAGCCGCTCGATGTGTTTGAAACAGGCTTTTCCGTGTCACGCGTCATACTATTCCGGCCTTTGCTACAATTGTTACGAAATTCCCAACACAAAGACAAGGTTATTATGCGTCGCACCCGCCGGAAGCGATAAACGCGCGCAGCTCCGCCTCGTCGCAGTCGGAAAAATATGCTTCCAGCGGCATCTCCTGCAACATGGCAAGTATCGCTTCGGGCCTGCGCGAAAGGCCGGTCAGCTTCTCTTCCAATTCCGCAATATCGCGCATTGCGAAAAAGTCGCCGTAGATGCGGCAGCTCTGTATCACCCCGCCGCGCACCACGAAACAACACTCCACCCCGCCCCAGGCGAAACGCCGTTTGCGCCGCTCCGTAAACTCCGGGGATGCGCCGTAATTCCAGTCCCAAGAACGGTACTTGCTCATTTCCAGCTCTTTCGCCGCCAGCGCCAGGGCCGGGTCCAGCGGTTGCGGCGCGGCCCCATAGGCGGCAAGCGCGGCCTTTGCGACACGGTCCACGGCATTTTTGCGCATGCGTTCCGGCAGAAGATCCGCCACATTACACACCCGGCTGCGGATGGAGGGCAGCGCTTTAGAACGGTATTTTTCAGGATCGCCGGTCAGGGCTTGTTCCAGCACCGAAAGGTCGACGGAAACGAGCATGGCGCCGTGAAATAAAGACCCTGCCGCCGTGCGGCACTGGGCCGTGCCGGAAATCTTTTTGCCGCCCGCCAGGATATCGTTGCGGCCGGAACATTCAGCAGGAACATCAAGAACGCGCAGCGCCGCGAGCAACGGCGCAAGAAGCTCGGGCCCGTTCACCGGGGCGAGGCTTTGCGCGCCGCCCTTTGACGGCAGCAGGAACGAATAATTCAGGTTGCCCGCATCGTGATACACGGCGCCGCCGCCCGTCACGCGGCGCACGGCGTTGATGCCCCGCTCACGCAAAAATGCGGCGGACACCTCGCCAGCCGTGTTCTGATGGCGGCCGACAATGACCGAGGGTTTGTTTTGCCACAACAGAAAATACCCTGGGTGCCCCGGGATAAGCGAGCGGAACAGCGTTTCTTCAACAGCCAGATTGTACTCGGCATCGTTCAAAGGCAGGTAATGCGCGATCATGAATCGAAAAGTCCTTTATTCTCCAACTCCCTCAAAGAGTTGCGTTGTCAGATACCGCTCCGCCGCGTCCGGCAAAACCACCACGATGGTCTTGCCGGCGAATTCCGGCGAATTAGCCAGGCGGCTGGCCACAAGCCCGGCCGCCCCGGAAGAAATGCCCGCCAGAATGCCCTCTTCTCTGGCCAGATTACGGGCGAAGGTCATGGACTCCATGTTGCCCGTGCTCTCCACCCGGTCTACCAGAGAAAGATCCAGCGTTTCAGGGATGAAACCCGCCCCGATGCCCTGTATTTTATGTGCACCCGGCACGATGGGCTGACCCGCAAGGTGCTGGGTGATGACCGGGCTGCGTTTGGGTTCAACCGCCACCACGGTGATCTCTTTGCCCTGCGTTTTTTTGATATAGCGCGCAATGCCGGTGATGGTGCCGCCAGTGCCCACCCCGGCCACCAACACATCAACGGCCCCGTTCGTATCGTTCCATATCTCCGGGCCGGTGGTTTTTTCATGAATGGCCGGGTTGGCCGGGTTTTTGAACTGCTGCGGCATGTAATAGCGCGAAGGGTCTGATGCGGCTATTTCTTCCGCCTTACGGATGGAACCCGGCATGCCTTCTATGCCGGGGGTCAAAACCAACTTCGCCCCCAGCATGGCGAGCAGCCTGCGCCGCTCTATACTCATGGTTTCCGGCATGGTCAGGGTCAGCGGGTAGCCCCGGGCGGCGGCCACATACGCCAGCGCGATGCCGGTGTTGCCGCTGGTGGGCTCAATGATATGGCTGCCCGGCTTCAACAGGCCTTTTTCTTCCGCATCCCAGATCATGGCCGCGCCCACGCGCCCTTTCACCGAATACGAAGCGTTGCGCCCCTCGACCTTGGCCAGCACCGTGGCCTTGTTGCCCGCGATACGGTTCAGACGGATGAGAGGGGTATTGCCGATGGACATTGAATTGTCGGTAAACAGAGCCATAGCGCGCCTCCGGAGTGCAAGATAGGCCGGAAATGATATCTTCTCGCCTGAACTATACGGCGCGGGCGGGTATTTTGGCAACTACCGCTAAATTAGAATAGCGGCTTAGTTAGTTTCTTTAGCTAAATCAGCCAGGCGGACCATAGTCACCTGCGGATTGCGAACCCGGCTCCATTCTTTCAGCGCGGCCAGGGTTTCGGGCAGGGGGTGGCCTATGGCTATGGCATGGCCGGTCAAAAGCGCGACTTTTTCCGCCGTGCGAAGCTGATGCAGCACCGCTTCCTTTTTCGCCGTCACATCCAGAAACACGTCGCGCTTCAAAGGCGCAAACCCTTGACGCGCCGCCTCCGCATGCAGAACGGACGCGGGATGGGTCATGCTGTCCAGCGCCATCAGTTTTTTAGCCCTGAGCACCCGCAGCACCGCGCGCACCCCGGCGCTGTTTTGAGTAAAACGCGACCCCATATGGTTGTTCATGCCCACGGCGTAAGGCACCTTGTTCAGGGCGGAACGCACCTGCTCTTCAATGGCCGCCTCATCCGCGCCGACCAGCAGCGCGCCGGGGCCGGGCTTCACCTTGGGGTAGCCCAAAGGTTCCATAGGCTGATGCACGATAATCTCACGCCCGGCGGCGTGGGCCGCGAGCCCCGCTTCACGCGCGTGGCTGCTGTCCGGCCAGATGGCGAATGTCACGGGATAAGGCAAAGCCAAAAGCTGCCGCACGGCGGGCATGCTCTGCCCCAAATCATCCATGACCAGAACCAGCCGGGCGGGCTCGCCGGGCTGGCGCTGGCGCAGCACTCTGCGCAGGCCCAGATCCGGCGGCGTCATGGGCGCTACCGGCGCTGTTCCTGGCCGGGCGAGCAGCAGCACAAGCTCGTGGGTCTGCACCCCGCTGACGCTGACGGTCCAGACGATCTGGTCCTGCCGGTTCGATGAAACCTGGGCCAGTTCGGCTTTTTCCGCCCAGGCCCGCAACGACTCATGCAACGCGGTCACGAAAGGCAACGGGTCGGGCCCCACCACGATGCGCAGGCGTTGAAAATGGTATGCGCCGCCCACGCCGCCTACGCCATCCGGGCGGCCGCCTCGGCTGTGGCGCAGTTCCGTTTTTTCAATGACCGTTTCCGCCGGGCGCATGGAAAGGCGCAGCATGGCCTGCACCAGGGCGTAGTCCACTTGCCGCACGTTTTCTTCTAGGGGCGCGGAAAGAGATTCTTCGTACGGCAGGTTCGCCATATCCACCAGGGCCCGCATGATGGTGGCGTTGGCTGCGGCGTCGCCAGACGGCGCGGGCGCGGAGGCGGCTGCGGGCGGAGAAGGCCGCCCGGCAGGGACGGATGCGGTAACGGGCGCGCGTTTTACGGGCGCGGGCTGATCAGGAGCGTCCCGCCACAGCCACAGCGCCCCCATGAGGGCGATACCCGCCAAAAAAGCGAGCACCAGGGCCGGGTATAGACCGGGGCGCGGCAGTTGTTTCTTCTTGCCGCGCCCCGGGCGTTTGGAACCGCCGCTTTTTCCCGCCGCTTTCGGGCGGGCGGAAACAGCGGCGGATTTTTTTGTCTTCAAAGGCAATGCGCCCTATTCCGCGTGAATCTCACGCATCTTGGGCAGGGCTTTGACCATTTGCAGCCCCAGCCGCAGTTGATTGTCCTTTTCCAAAAAGGTCCGCACTTCGGGGGTTACCAAGGCGGATGCGTCGGCCGCGGTTTTGGAGCTCTTTTCTTCGGTCGCGTTGGAGCTTTCGCTCGACTTTTCCGCGCCGCCTTTTTTCGCGTCGCCCTTTTCCAAATGGCCAGAAAGGTCTTTTTCCCGCAGGCTGATGCGCGGCAGCTTCGTCGCGGCGTCATCGCGCGGCTGTTCAAAGGGCACCACCAGGTCGGGTTCGATACCCTCGGCCTGAATGGAACGGCCGTTGGGGGTATAATACAGCGCCACGGTCAGCTTCAGGGCGGAGCCATCGGGCATGGGTATGACGTTCTGCACGGAACCCTTGCCAAAGGTGCGTTCACCGATCAAAAGGCCGCGTTTGTGATCGCGCAGCGCGCCCGCCACGATTTCAGAGGCGGAGGCGGAACCGGCGTTGACCAACACCACCAACGGGCAGGTCTGGTCCGTATCCTGGGCGCTGGCTTTGAACTGCCGGGGACCGTCTTGTTCACGCCCGCGGATGGAAACTATCTCGCCGCTCTGCAAGAACACGTCGGCGACTTTGGCCGCCTGGTCCAGCAGCCCGCCGGGGTTGTTGCGCAAATCGAGCACGATGCCCTTGATCGGGCCTTTCTTTTTGGCTTCCGCAAGGCCATTCAGCAACTCTTTTTCCGTGTTGTCGCTGAAACGGGTCACGCGTACCCAGGGGTAGCCTTCATCCAGAAAACGGGTTTTCACGCTGATGATGGGGATGGAGTCGCGCACGATCTTGACCTGCGAGGGCAACTTGGCCTCTTTGTGCAGAATCAGAAGCTCCACTTCCGTGCCTTTGGCGCCCCGGATTTTGGAGACGGACTCTTGCATGGTCATATCTTGGGTGGGGTGCCCGTCCACCGCCAGGATAATGTCCCCGGCTTTCAACCCGGCTTTATAGGCGGGCGTATCTTCAATGGGCGAAACGACGGTCAACTGGCCGTTTTCCATGGATATCTCGATGCCTATCCCGAAAAACGCGCCGGAGGTCGCCTCTTTCATTTCTTTGTATTCTGTGGCGGACAGGTACGTGGAATGCGGGTCAAGGTTTTGCAGCATCCCCTTGATAGCGCCGTTCATCAGCTCTTCGCTGGTCGCTTCGCGCACGTAAAAACGCCGCACATATTCGTAGATCTGACTGAAACGCTTCATCCCGTCGTATTTGCTGCTTTCCGCGGCAACACCGGACAGGGGCTGTAACAGCATAAACCCAAGACAGAGTATCTGCATGGGCACCAGACAAAGACGCATGGCAAAACCTCCAGAACATCGAACAGGAATAGTGCATCCGCGGCGAACTATAGCGCAAAACAATTCAAAGAGATAGCTGACAGCTTCTATTTTATAGCCGTTATGCTAAAAAAAACGGCTTGTCATCGTGAACGGAGCCACTGCTCGGGGTTAATCGCTTTTTGGTGAAAACGCAATTCGAAATACAAGCCCGGCCCGTTGAGAACGGGCACAAACCCGGCCGAACCCACGGTTTCGCCGCGCGCCACTTCCTGCCCCACCCGCAAGGAGCTCTCTGACAAAAAAGCATACAGCGAATAATATTCCGAGCCATGCATCAAAATGACCACCCGGCCGATGCCGCGCAGCACGTCGTTATGCACGACCTTGCCCCAATGCACCGCCGTAACCGGCACTGCGCCGCCACGGGCTATGGTCACCCCCCGCGAGGGAGGCGCGGCGCCGGGATCAAAGCGGGTGCGAATCGTGCCGCCGGCGGGCCAGGGCAATTTGCCCTTGGCTTTTTCAAGATCGCCCCGCTCTTGTGATTGCTCCAGGCGCAGATTCAGATTTTTTACCAGATCCAGCACGGCGACGAGTTCTTCTTCCGTATCCCGCTTCTGCTTGCGCAAATCGCCCAGCATGCGGTTATAGCTAAGCCTGCTTTGCAACAGCCGCTCTTTTTCAGTGTTGAGCAATGCAAGGCGGGCTTTGGCGTCTTTTTCCACCGCATCCCGGCGGCGCACGGCCGCTTCCAGCTCGTTTCCCTGACGGGCGAGGTCCGCCCGGTACCCGTCCAGCGCCGCGAACATCTTCGCGGACCAGGCCTGTTCTCTGTCGGTCACCGGCCAATCGGGCATGTCGCGGCCACCCACGCCCACCCTGCGGGCGTGCAGCTCCCACAGCGCGCGCAAGACTTCAAGCATGGCCTTTTCCGTACGACCCTGCTCCTCTTTCAACGCTTCAATGCGGCCTTGCAGTTCGGCATCGGAAGCGGCAAGGTCTGCCAACTTGTTTTCATGCCGCCCCATGTCCGCTTCCAGGCGCAAAATCCTATCTTCGGCCACGGCCAGGTCGGCGTTGAGGGCGCGTTCCTGCTCCGTCAGCCGGGTCAAGCTGGCCCGCCGCGCTTTCGCCCGGGCCTGTTCTTCGGCTATTTCCCGCTCAAGGCTTTTGCTTGCGTCCGCCCCTGCTGCGGCGGATGCGGCGGACGAAACTGACCGGGCGGATGCGGCCAAAGCCCCGTTCGCGGCGCACAGACAGAGCGCCACGCAAAGCGTTTGCCAAAGCGCCAGACAGAACATTCGGCGCGCCGTGAAGCGCGCGAAGCGGGCGGCAAAACGCCACATGGCGACGGGGTCAATCAGGGTCATGGCCTTCCAAAAACAGCCGCAAGGGGCAGGCGGCGCAAAGCGCTTTGCCTTTGCGGCAAAAATCTTTGCCCACGCGCACGATGCAGGCGTGGTACTCGTTAAAAATAGCCGTATCCGGCGTTAACGCCTCCATAAAGAAATCCCGCAGTTCCGCATACGGTATATCATCGGGCACCAGGCCGTGGCGATGAAAAATGCGACGGGTGTATGCGTCCACCACGAAAGACGGCCGGCCGAGCGCGTAAAGCAAGATGCAGTCCGCTGTCTCCGGCCCTATGCCGCGCACGGACAGCAGGCTTTCGCGCAATTCTTCCGTATCGCCTTTCGCAAGACAGGCAAGATGGTCGTCCGTTTCATCCCCGGTCAAGCCGCCGTTCGAGCCAAGAAAATCCAGCAGGCGGCGCAGGGTTTTGCTCTTCTGGCGAAAAAACCCGGCAGGGCGGATTGCCTCTTCCAGCGCGGCATCGCTCAAAGACGCCATGGGCGCGGGGCTGAGCGCCCCGACGTCACGCAGGTTGTCCAGCGCCTTTTCCACGTTGGTCCAGGCCGTATTCTGGGTAAGGATCGCGCCGACGGCCACTTCAAAGGGGGTTTTCGCGGGCCACCAATGGCTCGGGCCAAGGCTTTGCCGCATGGCCTCGAACATGGCGGAGAGGATCTCGCGCCGCCGCGCATAGGTGCCGCTTCGCATCATGCCCGCCGAATTTCACGCCCAGATCAGCGCCGACCAGTCGTAGGAATCCGCGCGGCGCGGTGCGGGCAAGCCTTCAGCCGCATAAGCCGCGGCCACCGAATCTGCCTGGATGCCCAAAAGCCCTGACAGAACCAGAACACCACCCGGTTTCAAGCGGCGCGCGATTTCCGGCGCCATGTCTTTCAGCGGCTGGGCCAGGATGTTGGCCACGATCAGGTCGTACTTTTCGCCCGCTTCTTCAACCCCGCCCCGGCGTATGGCAAAGGCCTCTTCCGCGATGCCGTTGACCGCGCGGTTTTCCAGCGCGTTTTCCACGGCCAAAATGTCGATATCCAGCCCCAGCCCGGTCAGGCCCAGTTGCGCGCAGGCGATGCCTAAAATGCCCGAGCCGGTGCCCAGGTCCAGAAAACTCATGCCGGGCTGTATGCGTCCCGCGTCCGCCAAATCGGAAAGCGCGGCCAGACACAGCGCCGTGGTGTTGTGGTGCCCGGTGCCGAAAGCCATTTTCGGCTCGATAATGATGACGGAACGCGTCGCTTTTTTGCGCTCTTCTTCCATCCAGGGGGCCAGCACCAAAAAGCGGCTGCCCGCCGCAACGGGAGTGAAATATTCGCGCCAGGCGTTCATCCAGTCTTTATTTTCCACAGTTTCACGGCGGACGCGGGCCCGGGGCAGGCGCGAAGCGATTTCCTGTTCCAGTTCCGACGCGAAAACCACATTGTCCGTGTGCACCACGGCCATGGTTTCTCCGGTGGGCAGCGTTTCTTCCGCCCAGCCCGAAGCTACCTGCATGGCCAGCACCGCGCCCAGCAGTTCTTCATCTTCGCCGTCAACGGTGACGGCAATACGCACGAGGTTCGCCATGCTTTTCTCCAGAAGGGACTACAGCCCCTGGGCCGTCAATTCCGCTATCCGCGCGTCATCGTCGGGATAGCGCAGGCCTTTGGGGGTGACGATAATGCCGTGGGCAAGCTGGTCGGAACGAGAGTCCCCCAGCGGCGTCATTTGCCAGCGCGCGCCGTCGTGCCCCACCACCAGCACTTCTTTATTGCGGTGGGCCAGTTTCAGCGCGAGCAGAACGGTTTCTTTCACATTCATGACGGGTCCGCGCGGGTAATGAAACGCGCCGGAAAACCGGCGCGTTTCGCATGCAAAAAATACGATAAAGCGGCTTACTGTTCTTCGCCGCCACCGCAGCCGCCGGCGCTGGCGCAGCCGGCACAGCCGCCGCCACCGCCGATGGGGTTGGCGGACTCAACGGAAAAGCCCATGTACGAAAGGTCGATTTTAACGTCCCCGGTCTTCTCCAGCAGCTCTTTGTTCATGCAGAACGTGTACTGCGTTTTTTTGAAGACTTCGTCGTCGTCGCCGGGCTCGTCAAGGGCGAGCGCAAGACGCGGCCCGCTGCACCCGCCGGGGGCGAGATACACCCTGATGGGCGCTTTGTCTTTATCCGCAAAATACTCGTCAAGCTCTTTCAAGGCGCTTTCGCTGACTTCCAACATATTCCATTCCCTCCAGAGAATCTCTCTCATAGCAAGTAAGGGCATGGCGTCAACTTGTCAATGCGCTCTTGATTTTGCCCGCAAGGCGCATACAATGTCACGCATAGTCATTCCCTGTTTTTTCACCCTGAACCGGAAGGAAAAAGCCATGACGGACCTTGCTCTGCGTGCCTTTAAGGACAGCTTTGACAGCACCTACGGATACCTGGAAAAAGCGGTCGAGCTCTGCCCCGACACCCTGTGGGCGAAAAAAACCGGCGGTTTTCTGTTCTGGCAGCAGTTGTATCATATTTTTACGCTTATCGATTTTACGATTCTGGAACCCAATGACCCGCCCACGCAAAGCTTGTACCCCATAGAAGTGGCCCGCCTGCTGCGCGACGAGCCCAAAACCCCGACCAAAGCTGAAATTTTGGCCGTGGCCGCCACCATGAAAAAAGCCTTTTACGCCTGGCTTTCCACCATGACGGCTGAAAAGCTGGCCGCGCGCAACGAACTGCGCTCACAGCGTTTCGGCCGCGAGATCAGCAATTTTCACGCGCTGATCCTCTTGGTCGGGCACGGCCAGTTCCATGTCGGCGAATGTGACGCGGCGTTTCGCGATCATGGGCTGGGCGGCCTGGTATAACGACGCCGGGCGCGGCCGGGGCGGGAGGGCATGACCCCGCCCCCGTCCATGCCGCCCTTCGCGCGCCGGTTGTGCCTTGCGGCGCTCGCAGGCACGGCCGGGGCTTTGGCTGTCGGCTTTTTTCATATCTGCCTTGCCTTTGCCGAGCGGCACCTTGCCGGTTCCGACCGGGGGCTGGTGGCGGCGGCTTACGCCCTCGCCCCGTGGCGGCGTTTGCTGACCCCCGCGCTGGCCGCCCTGGCCGCCGGCTTTGTACTCTGGTCTTTCAGCAGGTTCCGGCGGAACGGGACTGAACGGTTCCCGACGGAATACATTGAAGGCATACTGGTCACCGGCGGCCGCCTGGATGTTTCCGGCAGTCTGGTGAAAGCGCTGGCCTCCATTCTTGTCGTTTCCGGCGGGCTTGCCGTGGGTCGCGAAGGGGCCATGATTCTGCTGGCCAGCCTTACCGCTTCGAAATTGGCTCAGCGCCTGGCCCCGCAAGAAGATTGGCCGCTGCTTACCGCCTGCGGCGCGGCGGCCGGGGTCACCGCCGCCTATCACGCGCCGTTGGCGGGCATGTTTTTCGCCCTTGAGTTGATTCTGGGCAGCATGGCCCCTGTGGCGCTGGGCGCAGCAGCCCTTGCGGCCGCGCTCGCCCAAGCGGTGACCTGGGCGCTCGGATCGGGCGGCATTTTATACGCCCTGCCTCGCGAACTGCCCGTGGCGCAAAGTTTGGGCATGTACCTGGCATGCCTGCCGCTGGCGGTTGCCGCCGCCGGGTTCGGTTCCGTCTTTTTGCGCGGCCTGGATGCCGCCCGCGACCTTTTCCGCCTGTTCTGCCCGCCCGTGCCGCAGCCGCTGCAACTGGCGCTGGGCGGCCTGGCCGTGGGCCTGCTTTCGATGGGCGTTCCGGAGGTATGGGGCAACGGGTACAGCGTGATCGAGCGCTGCCTTGTGGCCGGAGGCACGGATGTTCTGCCCGCGAAGCTGGTAGCGGTATTTTTACTGGCCAAACTCTTGGCCATGCTCGCCGGGTCCGGGGCGGGCGCGCCGGGCGGCTTTTTTACCCCCACCCTGTTTTTGGGGGCCACATCCGGCACGTTGGCGGCGGCGGCTCTGGCCCCCTGGTTCGAAACCGGCGCGGCCACCACCACGTTCATTCTCACGGGCATGACGACGTTGCTGGCGGCAACGACCCACGCCCCCATCATGGCGGCCTGCATGGTCTGCGAGATCACGGGAAGCTATGCGCTTTTTCCCCCGCTGCTGCTGAGCGCGTTCATCGCCTCTACCCTGGCCCGGCGCATACGGCCGCTCTCTATTTATGGGTTAGTCAAAGCCGGAAAATGGGGGTAGCGGTTCATTTTGGCGCGATACCGCGTCAGGCCGACCGCAAACAAGGTCGGGCAAAACCAACAAAAAAACAATCCTGCACAGCAGCAATTAACAGCCCCGTGCGGGGTCAAGGGGCTCAGCCCCCTTGCGAGGCGCAGGGCGGAGCCCCGCTTACGAAAATATCACACCAAGCCGTAAAGCGGCCCGCCTTTCGCCCCCCAGGCGTCGACCCGTTTTTCCACATCCGGGTCCGGCTCCAGAGGCGGCGCCTGATGCGCTTTGAGGCGGGCATCCATAAGCAGCGGGGCCTCGCAGCTCCAGTGCTTGCAAACCGTGCGGCCGTTGACCCCATAAAGGTCCGTGGCCGGGTCGGAACGGGTAAAGGCCACCCACAAAAAATTATCCCAGTTGGCGGCGGCAAAGGCCGCGTCATCCGCCACAACCAGCAGCGCGACCCCTTCCAGAGCCTTTTTTTGCCCGGCCAGATGGGCTGCCAGCTTTTCCATGCGTTCATCCCCGGCATCGCGAGGCAGATCGTGCTTCGGCCCTTGGCAGACGAGAATGCCCGGCGCGAAAAAGCGCGCATTCCCAAAGCGTGACGGCAGGTTCAGGCCGGCGGGCATATCCCGCCGCAGCCGGCGTTTTTCCGGCCCAGCCGCGGTCCACAACAGCTTGGAGCCCTGGTTCAGGCTGATGCCCGTGTAATCCAAAGTATCCATAGTGGTGCGGGTGATGAAATGCAGGTCGCGGCTAAAATCCGTGCGGGCCAGCATATGCGTAAAGAAGCCGGGAACGTCGTTGGCCGAAAGCGCCGGAGAATCTTCCGCCGCGCCCAGCAGCAGGTATTTGGCCAGTGAGGTCTGGGTATGCCCGAAAAGGTTCAGCCCGCAGGTGATCAGTTCTTGCGGTTGGCGCTCTCCGGCGAAAGGCACGTAGCGTTCATGCCCCACCGCCAGTAGCAGGGGGTGGACCCCGGCCGCGTCCACGGCGTGCACTTCCTTGACTCCGTTGAATTCCGTGGGCACCAGGCCGCGAGTCAGGTCGTGAATAAACTCGCCGAACACCGTATCTTCCTGCGGCGGGCGGCCCACGGTGGTGAAGGGCCAGACGGCCCCTTCGCGATGGTATACCGCATCCACGGTCAACACGGGGAAATCGTGCTCCAGGCTGTAATAACCCAAATGATCGCCGAAAGGCCCTTCCGGCGCGGTCTGCCTGCCCTTCACCCGGCCGACGATGGTGAAATCGGCCTCCGCCGGGACGGGCAATTGCCCTTTGCGGCAAATCATGGAGATGCGGCGCCCGGCCAGAATGCCCGCGAAACAGATTTCCGGCATATTTTCAGGCAGCGGAAAAAGCGCGGCCAAAGCCAGGGCGGGCGGGCCGCCAACGGTAACCACGACGGGCAGGTCTTCGCCGCGGGCCAGCGCTTCCGCATGGTGCGGGCCGATACCCCGGTGAATCTGGTAATGCAGGCCCGCTTCCTTGTCTTTGACAAAGCCTCTGCCGCCAAGCTGCACCCGGTACATGCCCAGGTTGGACTGAAAAAAGCCGGGCCTGGCCGGGTGTTCCGTGTACACCTGGGGCAAAGTCACATAGCCGCCGCCGTCCTTGGGCCAGGAAACCAGCTGCGGCAGGGCTGAAAGCGTTGTCGTGCGCGCCAAAGCCGGTCCGGAAGCTACTTTCTTCGGCAGCGCGTGCAACAGGTGCCGGGGCAGGCTCAGGCAGCTCAACGGGCTTTTCAGGGCCGCAAGCGGGTCCGCTTTGAGCCGGAACAGCCTTTCAATCGCCCGAAGGCTATGACGAAAGAGAAAGCGGATACGCTCTTTTGATCCGTACATATTGGCCAGCATGGGAAAAGACGTGCCCCGCACGTTGGTGAAGAGCAGGGCCGGGCCGCCCCGTTGCAAAGCGCGGCGCTGAATCGCCCCGATCTCCAGACGCGGATCCACGGGCATGTCGATGCGGCGCAGTTGCCCGTTTTTTTCAAGATCGGCCACGGCGTCGGCAAGGTTTCGATGTATCATGCGCCTCTTGTGACCCGGAATAGCGGGAATAGCAAGGGGAGTGGCGCGAGAAGGACAAATGCGGTACGGTGCGCCCCGAGGAATGCTTATGCCGCACAGCTTGCGTATCGCCAAAGAACTTGATTGCCCCCCGGCCGGGGTCGAGGCTGTCATCGGCCTTCTGGACGACGGCGCCACGGTCCCTTTCATCGCCCGTTACCGTAAAGAAGCCCACGGTTCGTTGGACGAAGTCGCCATTCTTGCCATTCGCGACCGCATCGAACAACTGCGCGAGCTGGACGCGCGCAAAGAGGCCGTGCGCCGTTCTTTGGCCGAACGCGATCTTTTGACCGCCGAACTGGCCGCCGCCGTGGATGCGGCCGCCACCATGAGCGCCCTTGAAGATTTGTACCTGCCCTATCGCCCCAAAAAGCGGACCAGGGCCATGATGGCGCGGGAAAAAGGGTTGGAACCCCTTGCTCTGCTCTTGCTGGAACAAAAAACCGGCCTTGACCCGGCGAAAGAGGCCGCCGCCTTTATTGACGAGAAACGCGGCGTGCCGGATGCAACGGAAGCCCTGGCCGGGGCGCGGGATATCGTGGCGGAAATGGTCAGCGAACACGCGGAGGCGCGGGCGAAACTCCGCGTGCTGTTCGAGCGCAGGGCCGTTCTGGCCGCCACCGTGGGCAAGGGCAAAGAAGAAGCCGGGGCCAAGTTCCGCGATTATTTCGACTGGAAAGAAAGCGCCCGCGCCGCTGCCGGGCACCGCGTGCTGGCCATGCTGCGCGGGGAAAAAGAAGGCGTGCTGGCCCTGCATCTGCTGCCCGAGGCGGAAGATGCCCTGACGCTGCTGCGCGGCATCTTTATCAAAGGCGCATCCCCTTGCGCCGAACTGGTGCGCCTGGCCGTGGAAGACGCCTACAAGCGCCTGCTGGCCCCGGCCATGGAAACGGAACTGCGCAAGCTGATCAGAGAAAAGGCGGAGAGCGAAGCCATCGCTGTCTTTGCCCGCAACCTGCGCGAATTGCTGCTGGCCCCGGCTTTGGGGCAAAAACGCGTTCTGGCCGTTGACCCCGGTTTCCGCACCGGGTGCAAGACAGCCTGCCTTGACGCCCAGGGCCGCTTAACGCGGCACGGCGTCTTTCATATTCTTACGGAACAGCAGCGCCTTGATGCGGGCAAAACCATCCGCGCGCAGGTCAAAGAACACGGCGCGGAGGCCATAGCCGTGGGCAACGGCACCGGCGGGCGCGAAGCCGAGGCCCTGCTGCGCTCGCTGGATCTTGCCGTCCCCGTGATCATGGTCAACGAAAGCGGAGCCAGCGTCTATTCCGCCTCTGAAACGGCGCGCCGGGAATTTCCGGACCTGGACCTGACGGTACGCGGCGCGGTTTCCATCGGGCGGCGTCTTGCCGACCCTCTGGCGGAACTGGTCAAGATCGATCCCAAGGCCATCGGGGTGGGCCAGTACCAGCACGACGTGGACCAGACAGCCCTGAAAAAAAGCCTGGACGACGTCATCATCAGCTGCGTCAACGCGGTGGGGGTTGAACTCAACACGGCCAGCGTCGAGCTTCTGGGCTACGTTTCCGGCCTGGGCCCGGTTCTTGCGCGCAACATCGTGGTCTGGCGCGAAGAAAACGGCCCCTTTGCCCGCCGCGCCGACCTGCGCAAAGTGCCCCGGCTGGGACCGAAAGCGTTCGAACAGGCTGCCGGTTTTCTGCGCATACGGGGCGGCGCGAACCCGCTGGATGCTTCTGCCGTGCACCCCGAAGCCTACCCCCTGGTGGAAGGCATGGCCAAAAAGCTGGGGCGGTCCGTGGCGGATCTGCTGCGCGAACCCGCTTTGCGCGGCAAGATACAGGCTGCCGACTTCGTCACGGAACGCTTCGGCCTGCCCACGGTCACCGACATCTTGCGGGAGCTGGAAAAACCCGGCCGCGACCCGCGCGAGAATTTCGCGGCTTTCGCCTTCAGCGACGCGGTGAACAGCCTGGAAGACCTGCGGCCCGGCATGCTGCTGCCCGGCATCGTGACCAACGTGACCAATTTCGGGGCCTTTGTGGATATCGGCGTGCATCAGGACGGTTTAGTGCACATCAGCCGCCTGGCCGACAGCTACGTTGCGGACCCGCACAGCGTGACGGCCGTGGGCCGCAAGGTCACGGTCACCGTGCTGGAAGTGGATGCGGCCAGAAAACGCATTTCGCTTTCCCTGCGCAAGGCAGACCGCCCCGCCTCCTCTTGACTCCCCGCGCAGGGTATGGAACACCCCTACGCAACAACAACGATAAGGAAACTGTATGTCATCCACTACGCACCGCTGCGGCTGGGTCGCCATCATGGGGCCGCCCAACGCGGGCAAATCAACATTGCTCAACACGCTGCTGGGCCAGAAAGTGGCTATCGTCACGCCCAAGGCGCAGACCACGCGCAACCGCATCACCGGCATTCTTTCCGAGCCGGACGCCCAGGTTATTTTTGTGGATACCCCGGGCATCCACAACGCCCGGGGCAAAATGACCCGGGTGCTGACCCAGACCGCGTGGGAGGCCTCGCAACAGGCGGACCTGATTCTGGTCATGCTCGACGCGGAACTCTACCTGCGCAAACCCGAATACATGGACAAGGACATCAAGCCGCTGCTTGAATCCATCAAAGCTGAAACCCGGCCCGTGCTGGTTTTGGCCAACAAGGTGGACCTCATCGGCGACAAGTCGCGCCTTTTGCCGCTGCTTGAGACCCTGCATGAAACCTGGCCCAACGCCGAAGTTTTTCCCGTTTCCGCCCTGAACAAGGTAGGCCTGGACAACCTGCTCTCTTCCATCAAAAAGGCGCTGCCCGAAGGGCCGGCCCAATTCCCTGAAGATCAGCTCTCCACCCTGCCCATACGCTTCATGGCGGCCGAAAGCATTCGCGAAAAGCTGTTTCTGGGCCTGCACCAGGAACTGCCCTATTCCATCGCCGTGGATATCGAAAATTGGGAAGAGGATCCGGAACGGAACCTGACCATCATCAACGCCGTCATTTACGTCACCAGGTCTTCACAAAAAGCCATCGTCATCGGCAAAGGCGGCCGCAACCTAAAAGAGGTCGGGCAAAGCGCGCGCAAAGAAATCGCGGAACTGACGGGCGGCAAGGTGCATCTGGAGTTGTGGGTCAAGGTGCGCGAAGACTGGCCCGAAGACCTGAACTTTTTACATTCTCTGGCCTTGGGCAGCGATTCGCCCTCCGCGCTCTGAAAGGAGAAGATCATGCGCGCCTATTTGCCGCCGGAAGCGTCAGCCGCCCTGCGGGACCGTTATGCCGCCGTTTGCGGCCGCCTGCAAAAAGCCGCTGCCGCATCGGGCCGCGGCATGGATGCGGTGCGCCTGATCGCGGTTTCCAAAACCCACCCGGCGGAAAACGTGGCCGAGCTCGCCCGGCTGTGGGGGCAGGGAACGCCCTCTTTCGGCGAGAACTATGTGCAAGAGGCGCTCGCCAAGCAAGACGCCGTATCCGGCCTGCTTTCCCGTGACGCCGATCCCGCCCCAACGCTCGAATGGCACTGCATCGGGCACGTGCAAAGCCGCAAGGCGGCGGATATCGCGGGCCGTTTCGCGCTGATCCATACGCTTGATTCAGAAAAACTGGCCCGGAATTTGCAGAAAACAATACTAGCCAAAAAGCTGCCGGTCCAGCCCGTGCTGATTCAGGTCAACATCGGGCGCGAGGCGCAAAAATCCGGCGTGGCGCCGGAAGAAGCGGAACGGCTTGTTACGGCGCTGCGGAGCATAGCGGAACTTTCAATCGAAGGGCTGATGTGCATCCCCCCGCTGGATGGCGATGAAGATTCGCGCCCGTATTTCGCGGCGCTACGCGCGTTGCGCGACACGCTGCGCGCGTCTTGCGGCCTCTCGTTGCCTCACCTTTCCATGGGCATGTCCCATGACTTTGAGGCGGCGGTTCGCGAAGGCGCAACCCTGGTGCGGGTCGGCACGGACATTTTCGGAGCGCGGCCGGAAAAGTAAAGAATCAACCGGACCTGGCCGATACGGAGAGAACGAGGTAGCCACATGGATTTAGCAACTCTGCTCGGCATGGTCGTTTCTTTCGGCCTGATAACGCTGGCGCTTATCGCCGGCGGCTCGCCGAGCAACTTCATCGATTACAATTCCATGCTCATTGTGTTCGGCGGCACATTCGGCGCGACTCTTACCCATTACCCCTTGCAAACGGCGCTCAGCGTGGGCAAGGTCATTCGCAAAACCCTGGTGGGCAAAACCCGCAGCACATCCGCCATTGTCGAGCAGTTCATGGATTTCGGCAACCGTGCCCGGCGCGAAGGCATTCTTTCTCTTGAGCCCATCATCAAGAACCTGAACGACTCCTATCTGAAAAAAGGCCTGCAACTGACCGTGGACGGGCTGGAGCCCGAAAGCATCCAGGGCATCATGGAAGCGGAAATCGCCAGTACCGAGGCCCGCCACCAGACCGGCATCGACCTGTTGAACGCGATGGCGTCTTATTCCCCCGCCCTGGGCATGATAGGCACGGTCATCGGCCTTGTGCAGATGCTCAAAACCATGGCGGACCCCAGCACCATCGGGCCTTCCATGGCTGTCGCGCTGATCACCACCTTTTACGGCGCTGTTCTGGCCAACCTGGTCTTCTTGCCCATGGTCGGCAAGTTGCGCCACCGCTCACGCGAAGAAATTCTGATCATGGAAATGCAGATGGAAGGGGTTCTCGGCATATCGCGCGGTGAAAACCCCCGCATCATTCAAGAAAAGCTGGCCAGCTATCAGCCGCCCAAAGAACGCAAGCCCGTGTGACGCGCAGGAAACCGCCATGCGCAAAAGAAGAGAAACCGCCGCCACCGGTCAGCCCCCCTGGCTGATCACCTTTTGCGACTTGACGACGCTGCTGCTGACCTTTTTCGTCATGCTGGTCAGCATGTCGGTCATCGACGAACGCAACAAGATGGTGGTCTTGGGTTCCGTTTCCTCTTCTTTCGGCATCGGCTCCGCCCAGCTCAACGCGATGTCGCTTGAAAACAAAACCACCAAGGCCGAACCGGGCGCCATGCAAGAAAGCAACATGGACCCCATCAAGAACATGTTGTGGGAAGACACGCGCAACGACTTGAATTTTCAAGAGAACCGATACGTACAAATCGTTTCCATCAATACCGAAGTGCTGTTCAAACCCGGCGAAACCACGCTCAGCGACAAGGGCGTGCAACTTTTGAACAGAATGCTGCCCTATCTCATGCGCATGCGTTACCCCGTGCTGGTGGCCGGGCACACGGCCAACCGCCGTGACGAAGAAGGCGGCAGATACATTGTGGACCTTGATGAAGGCAAAGTCGATTCCACCTGGCCCCTTTCGCTGGCCAGGGGCCAAAGCGTGTACCGCCATTTTCTGGAAAACGGCATCCCCGCGGACCGGCTCAGCCTTGAGGCTTTCGGCCAGTACCACCCGCGCTTTCCCGACAGAACGCCCGACGGGCGGCTGCAAAACCGCCGCGTGGACCTGGTGCTCGACAAACGCAACGCCCCGGAACTGCTTGATTCAGAGCGGGCCAAAGAGCCGCCCAAGCCGATCCGCAGCTATCTGTTCCGCAATTTCCGCTTCTCTTTTGAAGACGGCGCGCCGAACCAGGAGGGCCGCTGATGGTTCTTCGCAGGCGTAATACGGCAACGCGGGCCGGCACCGGCTGGATGGTCACCTTTTCCGACATGATGATCCTGCTGCTGACCTTTTTCGTTCTGCTGCTGAGCATGTCTTCCATGGACAAGGAATTGATCACCCGCATCAGCACCATGCGCGGCGACAGCGCGGCGGTGGACCATGCCGGGCGCGGGCGCATACCCGACAATATCCGCCTGGTGCTTGAAATGGTCAGCGACCCGCGCAGCATCCTTGAGAAACAAGATAGGATCAAAGACCTGCTCTTCCCCAACGAGATCTTGCCACCGGAACTTTCACCCGGTACATTGGCTGCGAACCTGCGCGTGCTGGCGCACCCGGAAGGCGTTGTCATTGTTTTGACGGAAGGTTTGCTGTTCACCCCGGGCGAATACACACTGACGCCGGCCGGAGCGACGCTGCTTGCCGCCCTTGTGCCTTTGTTGCAGTATACCACGGCTGACGTGAATATCAGCGGGCACACGGACGATACGGCTTACCCCGGAACAGACAACTATATACTGTCCGGGCAGCGGGCCATGGCGGCTCTGGAATACTTCCTGCATCAGAAGCTGAGACCCTCGCGGTTTTCCGTCAGCGGCTACGGCCCTGACCGGCCCCTGGAAAAGAATGACACGGCTCAGCACAGGGCCGCCAACAGACGAGTCGAACTTCTGGTCAAGACCACGCAGTGGCTGGGCCGGTATTTGTAAGGAGACAGTGGAATGGCCGATAATGACAAGCCTAAAAAGAAAGGCGGCAAGCTGAAGTGGATTTTGCTGCTCTTTTTCATCCTGCTGCTGGGTGGCGGCGGTGCCGGGGCTTGGTACTATTTCTTTTCCGGCTTGCCGGGCAGCCGAGGCGCCGCGGATTCAGCCGCAAGCGCGCCCCGGCCCGCAAGCACGGCCGTTTCTTCCAAAAGCCTGCAAACGGCCGCGTTGGAACCTTTTCTGGTCAACCTGGCCGACCCTCTGGGCAAACGCTATATCAAGCTGACCATAGAGGTTGAACTGGCGGCGCCGGAAGTTGCGGACGAGCTCAGCAAGCAGCGCCCCAAAATCCGCGACGGCGTGATTATGCTGCTTTCGAGCAAAACCTACGCCGACCTTGCCACCGCCGAAAGCAAGCTGACGCTGCAAAATGAAATCGTGGCGCGCCTGAACCAGATTTTGGGCGGTCCCAAAATAGCCCGTGTATTTTTTACAGATCTGGTAATTCAATAACCGTAACGGATACTAACCCATTTGAGGTCTCGCAATGGCAGACGATAAAGATCAAGACGCTCTCGCCGCAGAATGGGCCGCCGCCCTTGAACAGCAGGAGAACGAAGAAGAACAGACCGCCGCGCCTGCCGCGAAAGGCAACGACGACAAGCTGGCCGACGAATGGGCGGCCGCGCTGGCCGCCGACGAGCAAAAAGCCGTGAAAAAAGAAAAAGAAAAGAGCGGTCTGGCGGCTCAAGCCACCACGGCCATGTTCAAAGACCTGACCGAAGAAGCCAAAGCCCCCCGGGTTGACGGCGGACGGCGCGAACTGGACTTCATTTTGGATATTCCGCTGGATGTGTCGGCGGAACTGGGCCGCACGCGCCTTCTGATCAACGAGCTGCTGCAGTTGGGCCAGGGGTCGGTCGTGGAGCTGGACAAACTGGCCGGCGAGCCGCTGGAAGTGTACGTCAACGGCAAACTTGTCGCCAGGGGCGAGGCCGTGGTCATCAACGAAAAATTCGGCGTGCGCCTGACCGACATCATCAGCCCCATCGAACGGGTCAAGCAACTGGGGTAGCGAGCGCATGAACGCCACTCTGAGCGCGGCCGCCGAAGGGCTTGCCTCCGTCAACGGTACTGTGCGCGGCCTTGTGAGCGGCAGCGCCAACATGACCGCCAAAGCGCCCCCCCTTGACGGTGCGGTGAGTTCTCTTGGCCGCACGGACAGCCTTTTTTCATGGGGCGGCTATTTTCAAGCCCTGGCCGTTCTTTTTCTGATCGTCGGCCTGCTCTGGCTGGTCCTTTGGTATGTGAAGCGCAAAGGCGGCTTCAAAATTCTGACCATGCAGGGTGACCTCACCCTTGAAAGCCGCATGGCACTAGGCCCTAAAAAATCACTCATCGTGGTACGCTTTTTGAATAAGCGGGTACTGCTGGGCGTTACCGACCAGCAGATAACCATGCTCACGGAGCTGCCGACCGATGATGAACCAACGCAACACACCGCAAAAGCAAGCGCTTTCAAGGTCCACCTTGACACCGCCGCAGCGGAAACGCCGGACCCGGCAGACTGATTACCGTCTCGTCTTCTTTTTGACGCTGGCCGTTCTTGCGGCGTTCGCCGGGATGCCGTCTCTCGCCCTGGCCGCCCAGGACATCACCATGCCCACCTTCTCCCTCTCTCTTGCCGGCGGCGGCACGGAACCGGAAAAGGTCTCTTTGGGCCTGGAAATCCTCTTCCTGCTGACCGTGCTCTCGCTCGCCCCGGCCATTATGCTGACCGTGACGAGCTTTACCCGCATCATCATCGTTTTCCACTTCGCCCGCCAGGCGCTGGGCGTGCAGCAACTGCCGCCCAACCAGGTTCTGGTCAGCCTGGCCATTTTCATGACCATCGCCATCATGCTGCCCGTGGGCAAAGAGATCAACACCCAGGCGTTGCAGCCGTATCTTGAAGAGCGCATCGGCTTTACCGAGGCCCTGCAAAAAGCCGAACAGCCCCTGCGCGGATTTTTGTTCAAACATACGCGGGAACGGGACCTGTCCATTTTCTATTCCATCACCAAGATGGACCGCCCCAAAACCAAAGACGACGTGCCCACCATGTCGCTGTGCGCCGCCTTTATCATCAGCGAATTGAAGACCGGCTTCATCATCGGGTTTTTGATCTACATTCCGTTCCTGATTTTGGACATGGTCGTCTCAAGCATCCTTTTGGCCATGGGCATGATGATGCTGCCGCCGATGATGGTTTCAACGCCGTTCAAACTGCTGCTTTTCGTGATGGTCGACGGCTGGAGCCTGCTTGTCGGGTCGTTGGTCAACAGTTTTCTGCAATAACAAGGAAGAGATGCCATGACTCCGGACTTTGTCGTCAGTTTCGCGCGCCAGGCCATTGAGTTGGCGTTGACCATAGCCATGCCCATGCTGCTTGTGGGCCTGGGTGTGGGCCTGATCGTCAGCATATTTCAAGCCGCCACGCAGATTCAGGAAATGACCCTGTCTTTCATACCCAAGATCGTTTCCATGTTTGTGGCGCTTTTGCTGGCCTTTCCCTGGATCATGGACAAAATGATCGGCTTCACCCGCGATATCTTTCTTAATTTTCCCAGCTATATACGCTGAACGCAAAAAAGCCGCTCCACGCTCGCGCGGGGCGGCTCTTTTGCATTTCTTGTTTCTCGTATTACGAATTCTGACGCGCCTGGGCTGCAATGGCGAAGCAGCCCTCCTTCTCCAGAGAAGCGCCGCGTTCAAGACGGCAGCCGTCACCGGGCAAGCCCGCGCTTTCTATGAGCAAAAAGTCGCCGCTATTAAGCGTCTCATGAAAGGTCTCGCCGTCCACGGCGACTTTCGCCGCGATGTGGTCGGCCAGAGCGTAAATGCCGGTGTAGCCCTTTCCGCCGCAAGGTATCCGCGACGTCTGGGCATACGCTTGAATGCAGCCGCTCCAGTCAGGGCGGTGAATAAGGTTGAAGTCCACGCATCTGCCATGGGAACGCGTGCCCCAGCCCCCGTCAAAGCTGTCCGTTTCGCAGGGGTTCAGGGTCACGCTGTACCGGCCTTCATGATCCAGCCGCATCACTCCCGTCAACGGCGCGATATGCCGCGTATAACCGCTGAAGTCGGAAAACACGGATTCTTCCATCTCCACGACAGCCGAAGAGATGCGCAGCGCGAAGTTTCTGGCCGCATTGTCGGAGCCCGGCGGATGGATGAAAAGCTCCGTCGTGGACCCGCCGTTCCATTTGGCCGGCACGAATTCATGCTTGCGTCGAATGTGGTGCGGCATGGCACGCCCCTCTTCAAGCTGTAATATCGCGCAACACGTTCTGGTAAATCTCTTCCGCCAGGGGCAGGCTTTGGGCCAGAATTCGCTCCCCTTCCCCGCGGTACTTCGCGGCGAATTCCTGATCTTTGATGCCTGAAATATTAATGAGAATGTTCAGCCAGGCGCCCTGCAAGGCGGCTTTAAGAGTGAGCGCCGCAACGCCGAGGTCGCTGGCCGCGCTGTTGTTGGATTTGCCCACAAGTCTGCGCGTCAGTTCCAGGACTTTCAGGCCGCATTCCATCATGGCAAAGGGGGTAAGCGTGCTGGCTTTCAGAGCCTGCTGCATGGCTTCGGAACGCGCCGCCTTTTGCTCTTCCGTTTCTTTAGGCATGGTGAACACGGCGCTGACCCTGTTAAAGGCCTCGGTATCCTTGTCCATCAAATCCAGGAGTTGATCGCGCAACGGAAGAGCCTTGACCATCACTTCGCGGGCAAGTTCTTCGTGTTCGGCGTATTTCTTTTTGCCCACGGTCAGCCCGGCCACCATCCTGGTCAGGGAAGCGCCCAGAGCGCCGGCCAGGGCCGCGGTGGAGCCGCCGCCAGGCGCCGGAGCGTCGGAGGCCAAAAGATCGCTGAAAGCGGTTATATGCATTTGCGGTAAACTCATCATGCGTCCTTTATGGGATAGCGCGGCGGCCCGGAACCCGCCGGTTCCGGGCCTGTTTCGCGTTTACAGAAGGTGATTTTCCAACACCTGTTTCTTGTAATTGAAGTTCTCTATCTGCAGATAGTATTCAGCGCAGTCGATCAGGGCTTTGGCCGGCGTCAGGCCGATAACCTCGCTGCCGGTGATGGTGACGCCCCAGCGCCTGGCCTCGGCGCGCACCATCTCAAACACCCGGTACAGCGGGGTTCCCTCATAGTTGACCATGTTCATGGAAACCTGGGCTATGTTCCGGTCCTCCAGCATTACGCCGATGGCCTTGCAGTACTTGAAGCCGCCGCTTGACCCGCGGATGGTCTTGGCAATGGCGTTGGCGATATTGATATCCGAAGTGCTCAGGTTGATGTTGAACGCGACCAGAGGAGGCCGCGCGCCTATGGCCGAAATGCCGGCCGTGGGGTGTATTTTTCTTTCGCCGTAATCCGGCGCCCATTCGTCCTGCAACAGTTTTTCAGGCATGCCTTCAAATTGGCCTTTGCGGCAGGTGGCGAGGTTGGAGCGCTCCGGCCTGCTGGCGGAGTTCTCATACAAAAAGCTGGGAATGCCGAGCTCTTTCCAGACGCGTTCCGCCACTTTTTTCGAGAGAGCCACGCATTCTTCAATGCCGACTTCTTTGACCGGCACAAAAGGCATCACGTCCGTGGCCCCCATTCTGGGGTGTTCGCCCTTGTGTTCACGCATGTCTATTTTCTCGGCGGCCAGCTTGCACAGCCGGAAAGCCGCTTCCGCGATGCCGTCCGGGTCGCCCACCAGGGTGAACACGCTGCGGTTGTGGCTGGCGTCGGATGAATGGTCCAGCAGGGTGACGCCGGGCACACTTTTCGCTTCGTTGATCAGCGCGTCTATGACTTCCTGCCTGCGCCCTTCGCTGAAGTTGGGTATGAACTCCACAATTTTTGCCATTACACTTGCTCCTTCACGCATTACGCGTCACAGGTGAAAAAACCTTCTCTAAAAATACAATGCAAATGGCTTCTATTTGCCGAAATAGCCCATGAACAGACTGATGCAGGGAATGGCCACCAGGTCGATCAGCACGGCCCCGCAAAGCGGCACGATCAAAAAGGCTTTGGTGCTGCGCAGCCCATAATGTTCGCTGACCGCGCCCATGTTGGCCACCGCGTTAGGCGTCGCGCCCAGGCCGTGTCCCATCATGCCCGCGCACATGACCGCCGCGTCGTAGTTGCCGCCCAGCAGACGGAACAGAACAAAGTAGGTGAGCGCGGCCAGAAACACAACCTGCGCGATAAGAATGACGAAGATGGGAACGGCAAGGCTGGCCAGTTCCCAGATACGCAGGCTCATCATGGCCAGGCTCAGGAACATGCCCAGCGAGATGTCGGATATGACGCTCACGACCCGGCCGTTGAGTTTGAACCAGCGCTTGGAGTCGTTCAAGTTGCGCAGCACGATGGCCCCAAACATGGCGCCCACATAGCCGGGCAGGAACAGGTTGGGGATGTTCGCTTTTTTAACCCAGGCGGCCACTTCGTTGCCAAGGGTCATCATGATCAGAATGATCATCATGGTGACCAAAAATTCGCGCGAGGTAAGCGTCTCGCCGGCCTGACGCTGGGCCATCATTTCGGCGTAGCCTTCGAGGCCCTTGGTTTCTTCGGCCTTGATATCGATCTTGTTTTTGTCGATCAGACGCCGGGCCAGGGGGCCGCCGGTCATATTGCCCGCGATCAGGCCGAAGGTGGCGCAGGCGATGGCCACGGTGGCCGCGCCCATGGCGCCCATTTTTTCAGCTTCGGGACCGAAGGCAGCCGCTGCGCCGTGGCCGCCTTCCATGGACACCGCACCGGCCATGACGCCCATCAGAGGATGCAAACCCATGGCCGAAGCGAGGCCCACGCCGATCACGTTCTGGAATATGGCAAGGAGCCAGCAGACGACCAGATAGACTATCAGGGCCTTGCCGCCTGTTTTCAGCAGGGCGAGGCTGCCGCCAAGGCCGATGGTGGTGAAGAAGGCCAGCATGAAGGGCGCTTGCAAGGTCGTGTTCAGCTTGAAAGCGGCCAGTCCGGTGCCGTGCAGGACCAGGGTAATGAGGGCGAAGACGAAGCCGCCGATGACCGGCGCTGGGAAGCAATATTTTTCGAAAAAAGCCACATGCTTGATGACCCAATACCCGAACATGAGCAAAATGGCGGCGACAGCCGTGGTGGAAACGAGATCCAGAGAAATGGTGAAAACTCCGTTGACGACGCTGAAACCCATAATCCTGACCTCCGCGAAAAGAAAAACCGAATAAAATTCGAACCATGCCGTGGACGCCCTAGGAGTATCGCAAAGCCGGTCCGGCGGCATATGCGCGCACCGTGGTTTTGCACATTGATGCTTGTTCTGTCTCACCTCCGGAAAAACGTTTGTCTTTTTTCACTCAGTCAGTATTCATGCGGCAGCCCAAGAAGGCCCAGGCTGGATCACTTACGTGTAAAGGCAATTCGCTTCCTTGTAAACGTTTGCTGTTACTTTAGCCCTGCCGGCGCGCTCCGCGCCGTCCGTTACGGCCGACGGCGGGCCCGGGGAATGACAAAGGCCCCCGTCCGCAAGGACAGGGGCCTTTGTCATTACGCTCTTCGCGCCTAGACCGCTCTTGAAGCAGCGGCCTGGGCCACGATTTTTTCACCGGCGGGCGTTTTAAGCACCGCACCCAGCGCCTGCACCACGGCCGGATCATATGCGCCGCTCTGCTTTTCAAGCAAGGTGAGCACCTCTTCCACAGGTATGGCGGGCCGGTACGAACGCGGCCGGGCCATGGCGGTAAAGGCGTTGGCAACCGCCAGCACCCGCGCGTCCATGCCGATGGCGTCGCCGGTAAGATGCTTGGGATAGCCTTTGCCGTCCAGACGTTCGTTCATCTGGCACACGGCGTTGACCACCGGCAGTTCGAACTCGATATCTTTCAACGCCTCGCGGGAGTATTCCACGTGCTGTTCCATCTGCTTCTTTTCTTCGTCGGTCAGGGCGCCGGGCTTGGTCAAGACTTCACGCGGCACGAACATCTTGCCCACCTGCGACAAGGACGCGGCGGCTTCTATGGTCGCCACTTCCCGCTCGGTCAACCGCAGGCTTTTGGCGATCAGCACGGCGATTTTGCCCATGATGCGCGAATGGCCGCCCAGGAAGGGGTCGGAAGCTTCAATGGCGCGCACCAGCGCGTCAATGGTCTGCTGCACCATGCGGCTGCCGCGTTCTTGCGCCTCAACCTGCTTGGTGATGTCGCGCAACACGGACACGATGCCCGTCAGGCTGCCGTTGTCCGCTTTCAAGGGCGCTTTGGAAATCTGGAAGAAATGGCGCTTGGACTGCAGCCAGATAACTTCGTCGATGGTTTCCGCTTCTCCGCTGCTGATAACCCGCGAGTCGGAAGCGCCAAGGCGTTTCGCCGTGTCAAAGCCGAACACCGCCGTGGTGTCGAGGCCGACGACCTCTTCGGGTTCCCGCCCGACAGCCTTGGCGAAAGCCAGGTTAACATAGCGGAACACGCCCGATTCATCGGTCAGCGACACGGGGTCGCGCATGGTGCTGTTGATACCGTCGAGCAACTGTTTCTGATCGTCGATCACTGCGCACAAGTCGCGGAACTGGCAGGCGATTTCTTCCTGCTCTTTACCCACCAGGCGCCACCAGAGCATGCCCACAAACAACGCGAGGGTCAGGGCGGCCAAGGCGGCCAAAATCACGATGTTGCGCACCGTTTCCTGATATTCCACGCGAGAGGAAGCAAAGGGGCGCTCTTGCACGATCCACCAGTCAGTGCCGGGCACCATGCGGCCGATGGAATAAACCTTATCCTTGCCATCCACCGAAGCGCGCATGCCGAAAGGAATAAGGCCGCCCTTCAGGCCCGCGGGCTCGTCAATTTTGCTGATGCCGCCGCCGATCCCCAGGCCCACTTCCTGATACCCGGCGGGCGTTTTCTGAATCATGTGCACCGTGAACCCTTCCGCCGCAACGGAAGAATTTTGCGCCAGTTCGCTCAGGTTCCCTTTGCCCGTCACCGCTTTGGTCAAAAGCAGCACGGAAACGGGTTTGCCTTTGCCGGCTTCGAACGCGGGCGGAAAGATGGGCAGGACCAAATCGTGCACCAGGCCGAGAGGCGAATTGTAGACCGGCGAGACAAAACCTTTGCCCGATTCGATAACCAGGCTGACCGTTTTTTGCTCTTCCGCCGTCAGGGGCGGGGGCGTCGCCAGCGTGCACAGGTACGTCTCACCCTTGCGGTTGACGATTCTGCCCGCCACAAAACCTTCGTTGGAGGCGAAATCGCGCAGCGTGACCACCATCAGGGGCACGTTCTCGGCCAGCTTGTCCAGGCTGTCCTGCTCGGGAAAACCTTTTGCCTTGCTTTTGTCGGGGGCCACAAGCACGCCCACATCGCCCTGCAGCTGGTCCACTTCCGCAGCGAAGAATTTGAACATGGGGGCTTCGATCAAGCGGCCGGACGCAGCCAGCATGCTCTTGACCTGGGTATCAATGGCCCCGACGCGGTCCTCCACCAGAACCCCGGCCCGCAGTGCCAGATTTTCTTCCAGCTTATGTTCCGCCGACCGTATTTCCTTGTAAGCCCAAAAGCTTACCAGGCCGACGGCAAGGGCCAGGACCATAAGGCCGAATACAATAAGCCGGGAACGCTTTCGCGTTTCACCGGGGTTGCCACCTGTCACCGGTACGTTGGGTACGTTGTTCTCTGCCATTGTCTGCTCCACAGGCTGGTTATTCCCACATTCCGTATTGAAAAATCATCGTTTCTGCATGGGTTTTACATGCGCCCAGCGATATATCTCATTCACTGAATACTGCGGCGCATATTGCGAAAATCTCTCGTGCGTCATCACCATATCGGTCAAATTGTCCAATATATAAGCCGCATTATCAGTATATACCGCCAGAACGGCGTGCCCGATATTACGGATCGTATCCCTGAGCGCCACGACGCGCATACCCTCCGGCGCAACCCCCAATTTCTTCAACGCATAAAACTTGGTTATGGCGTAGTCTTCACAGTCGCCCGAGTTTTTCAAAAACTCCGCCGGCGTCGCCCAATAGTCCTCGACCTTGTAGATTTCCATGTCCGTACGATAGGGCCAACGGTTGAAAAACACGTTTACGGCCCGCAGTTTTTCTTTTTCCGACAAGCCCTTCGCCCGTTCGACCAACTCCTGCCACTGTTTGAAAAGCGCCGGACGCATGAACTGGCTCAAATCCTTGTTGAAAGTCGGAGACCGGTTTTCGGCGGCGACAACGCGCTGCCACTTGGGCATGTTTTTCAATTCCCCACGGAACTCCACCGTACCGAAAAGACGAATCCCGGTAGGGGGCGGGGCTACGCTTTCCGCCGCATGCGCAAAACGAGGCGGCATGGCCGAAAGCACGGCCAGCACGCAAAGCGCCGCCGCAATGCGCAGCGACTGACGCGGCTTTTCCCCCAAGCCGCCCCGCGTGACAAGCCCCCCCGTACTCATTGTGCGTCACCGTTCCGTCAAAGCGCTCTGCGTAGCCTTGGTGATCGGCTTCATCAGATACGCCAGCACCGTCTTTTTACCGGTTATAATATCCACGGAAGCCTGCATGCCGGGTTTGATCGGCAGCGGTTTGCCTTCGCGCGAAAGCAGATTACTTGTCTTCGTGCGCAGTTTGACCTGAAAATACTGCTCTCCGCGCTTGTCTTCGATGCTGTCCGCGCTGATGTCTTCCACATACCCTTCAAGGCCGCCGTAGATGGAAAAATCGTAGGCGGTCAGTTTGATCATCGCCTTCTGGTCGGTTTTGATAAAGCCGATATCCGTGGGCGTGATGCGCGCCTCGACCACCAGCGTATCGTCAAGGGGAACCAATTCCAGAATGGTTTCCCCGGGCTTGATTACCCCGCCCATGGTGTTGATGAGGATGCGCTTGACCGTGCCTTTCATGGGCGAAAGAATCTCTGTGCGGTTCAGCCTGTCTTGAACGGCCACGATGGTTTCGCGCAAGCTGTTGTTTTCGCCGCGCCGCTTGTTCATTTCTTCCGTCACGTTGGTGACGATTTCCGACTGGCGCGTGGCCAGGCGCTGGCTGGCTTCGCGCACCGCGCTGCGGCTTTTTTCGATGGTTTGCAGCACCGTATTCAAATCGCCGCGCAAACCCGCGATCTGCTGTTCAATGGCCAGATAATCCAGCCGGGAGTATATTTTTTTCTCAACCAGCGGCAGCACCACGTCGCGTCGCTGAATGGTGATGCGCAGGTTTTCTTCGATCTGTTGTTTTCTGGACAAAGACTCTTCCACTTCGCGGTTGCGCTGTTCAACCTGCGCCTTGATGGACTGTTCTTCGCTGGCGAACTGCGTTTTACGCGCTCTGAACGTTGACATCTGATCTCTGACGACCTGCGGGAATTCTTTCTGCAAATCTTCGGGGAACACGGGTTCCGTTCCGTCTATCTCCGCCTGCAGCCGGATGATGGCCACTTCGTTCTCGCGCTGCTTGGCTTGCGCGTCGCGCAGGTTAGCCTCAAGAATTTTGGGTGAAAGTTTGGCCAGCGGTTGGCCTTCATCCACAACCTGGCCTTCCCTCACACGCATCACTTCCAGAATGCCGCCTTCAAGGTTCTGAATTTCCTGGGTGCGCTGCGAGGGGATGACCTGGCCCATGCCCCTGGTCACTTCGTCAAGCGTGGCCCAGGTGGACCAAAGCAGAAACGCCACAAAAAACAGCAATACCGAACAGGAAAGGATAAACGCCAAGGGGTGCCCCTTGCTGTTCAGGGCCACATCCACTTCGCTCATATATTGCAGGTCTTCGGGGTCCGCGCCTTTCGGCACGAACACGTTGGACATGCGTTGGACAAAACCGGAAGAAGTTTTCATTGCTCAAGCCGTCCTTGATACGTCGCTTTCGCTTAGCTTTCCCAAACAACCGCCGCCTGCCGGGCGGCAGCCGGTTCCTCAGCAACGGCCGCCGTAGCGGGCTTTGCCTGAGTTTCGCCGCGCAAAGCGCTGAGCACGGCGTTTTTAGGACCATCCGCCACGATGCGGCCCGCGTCCATGACCACCAGCCTGTCGACAATGTCCAAGAGCGACAGGCGGTGTGTGATAAGAATCAGCGTCTTGTTGCCCAAAGCCGCGCCAAGGCGACGCTTGAGCATGTGCTCGGACGAGTTGTCCATGTTGCTGGTGGGTTCGTCCATGATCAGGATGTCCGAATCCTGCAGCAATGCGCGGGCCACGGCCACCGACTGGCGCTGCCCGCCGGAAAGGGACATGCCGCGCTCGCCCACCGGCATGCCGAACCCGGCCGGATGCGCGCGCACAAAATCCGAAACTCCGGCGATATGCGCGGCGCGCAAAATCATGCGGTCATCGGGGTTGATGGCGCCGAACGCGATGTTTTCGCGCACCGTGCCGTAAAACAGGTAGTTGTCTTGCGAGACGTATCCGATACGCGAACGCAAATCCGTCGGGTCGATCTGGCGGATATCCACCCCGCCCAGCTTGACCGCCCCTTCCGCGGGCTGGAAAAGCCCCAGGCAGAACCGGCCGAAGGTGCTCTTGCCCGAACCCATGCGCCCGATAATGCCCACTTTTTCGCCCGGTTTGATATGGATATTGATTTCCGTCAGGGCGGTCCGTTCCGAGTTGGGATACTTGAAGGTCAGGTTTTCAAAGGTCAGCGAGTGCTCCAGCTTGCCGAACTCCACATAGCTTGCGGAATCGTCGCGTTCCACAGGCAGCTCCATCAGCATATCCAGGGACTTCAGCGCCATGCGCGACTGCTGCAGGCGCGAAAGCATGCCCGCCACCTGTGAAAGCGGGGCCATGGCGCGGCCCGCCAGCATGTTGCAGGCGATCAGCCCGCCCATGCTCATCAGCTTTTCGTCGATGCGATACACGCCCCAGATGATGATGCCCACGCTCACGACCTGAGTAACCAGCAAGGTCAGGGTGATGGAAAGGTTGGACATACGCTTTGAGGCGCAGTTGGAGTTGGCGCTCTGGCCCACGACCTGTTCCCAGGCGTGCTGAATACGCCCTTCGGCCATGCTGGTTTTGATGGTTTCAAGACCGTTGATGATCTCCACCAGCAGGGCGTTCTTCTGCATGTTTTCTTTAAAGCCTTTTTCCGCCGTGCGCTGCATGGGCACTTGCAGAAAAAGCCCGCCGCAGATGACGATGGGTATGGCCAGCAGCGGAATGACGATCAACGGACCGCCCATAAGGCCGATGATCACCAGAAAGATAAACAGAAACGGCAGGTCCACCAAGGCCAAGAGCGTGGTTGAGCCGAAAAAGTCGCGCAATGACTCGAATTCACGCAGGTTGTTGGCCAAAGAGCCTGTGGAATCGGGCTTGGCGTCCAGGCGCAGACCCAAAAGGTGCTGCATAAGGCGGCTGGCCAGAATGACGTCGGCGTTTTTGCCCGCCGCGTCGACAAAATAGCTGCGCAGGTTTCGCAGCAGGAAATCGAAGATATACGCGATCAAAATGCCGACAGCCAGCACCCACAGCGTATCCGTGGCCTTGTTGGGCACAACCCTGTCGTACACGTTCATGAAAAACAGCGGGCCCACCAGCGCCAGCATGTTCACGACGATGCTCGCGCCCACCACGTGCCGGTAAATGGGCAGGAAATGGAGCAGCGTATCCCAGAACCAGCGTTTGGTCTTCAGCAGTTTGATTTCGCTGGCTCTTTTATCCAACTTGGCTTCGGGCTTGGCGAAAATCGCGTAGCCCATATGCTCTTCGTTCAGATTTTCCAGCGGCACGGTCTGCGCCGAGGTGCCCATTTCCGGAAAGATTACGTCCGCCGTATCCGTGCCCAACTTGGTCAGCACGCAGCATTTGTCTTCTTTCAGCAGCAAGATGCAGGGCAAGGTCAGGGGCGAGATGCCGCTCAAAGGACGCTGCACCAGCGACGACTGCATGCCCGCGCCGCGCGCCGCGCGAATGCAAGCCGCCGGGCGCAGGACTCCTTCGCCGGCGGGCAGGTTGGCGATCAGCAGTTTTGTGGAAACAGGCTTGCCGTGCAGGCGGAACATGGCCGCCATGCATTGAATGAGAGGGGGGTCAAAGTCCACGTCGGATGGCTCGGGCATGGTGCTGGCCTGGGGCTGCGCAGCAGGCGCCGGCTGGGCTGAGGCCGCGCCCGGCGCGGCCGGGACGGATTGCACAGCCTTTACAGGCTCGGCCTTTTTTTCGGGACTTGCTTCCGCAGCTTTTTGTGGGGGGGCGTCACCTTTCGGGGCGTCCTTTTCAGGCTCTGAAGCGCCGGCAAAAGACGCCGCCGGAACCGGCTGCGCGCCTGTTTTTTCTGCCGCGGCGTTTTCCGCCACGGCGGCGCTCTCCCGCTCTCCGGCGGGCTTGTTCTGAGACGGAGTTGACACGTGTAATCCCCTTATCGCCTGATATATATCAGAATTATTGCTCTCAGGGGTATGATCCCCCCGGCGGTGCGCAAGCCCATTTCCCCCCGGACTCGCAGCCTTCCTAGCCGCCAATACTATAATTGCGAAAAGACCGCAATTTAAACAACGCGAATACGCGGTCAAATGCGGCATGCACTTTATCTATACTCATACTCTATGCCCTGTACAGGATGCCGTCAACTGCAACCGGGAAATAAACGGTGGCGGGCGCCGATTTGAGTTGCTATACACTGCGGAACGGGAGGCTCGAATGAAACGTCTCAACCCGGTGAAACTGAAAGAATTGATGCGCGCGCAGCTTCGCAGGCAGGGCGTTTGCGAAGATGCCGTGTTTCACATGCCGGAGGCTTTGGTGCTCGCCTCCATGCGCGGCGTCGACTCCCACGGCGTCAATTTGTTCCCCCATTATTGCCGTGTGGCGGAAACAGGCCGCATTGAAAAGAACCCCATTTTCACAACGGAACGCACCGGCTCAGCCGTTGCAGTTCTTGACGCCGCCCACGGCTACGGCCACCACGCGGGCGCCGAAGCCATGAACCTTGCCGTGCGCATGGCCAAAGAAACCGGCACCGGCACAGTTTCCGTCAAAAATTCTTCGCATTTCGCGGCCGCCTTTTACTACTCTTTCATCGCAGTGAAAGAAGACTGCATCGGGTTCGCTTTCACCAACGCCAACGATATGGTCATCGCCACCAACGCCACAAAGCCCTTTTTCGGCACCAACCCCATTTGCATCGCCGCGCCCATGGAAGGCGAAGAACCTTTTTGCCTCGATATGGCCACTTCGGCCATGAGCGTCAACAAGCTGAACAACCTGCGGCGCACCGGAACCCCGGCTCCGCAGGGAATGGCTTTTGACGAAAACGGCATGGCGCAGACAGACCCGGCCAAGGCCAAATTCGTCGGCCCCGTGGGCGGCTACAAAGGTTTCGGGCTGAGCATGATGGTCGAAGTGCTGTGCGGGCTTCTGGCCGGCGGCCCCGTGGCCACGGAAATCGAAGCCATCTATGGCGATCTTACCGTGCGCCGCCGTGTCAGCCATTTCTTCATGGCCCTCGATCTCAAACGGTTCGGCGATCCCGCCGCGTTCAAAAGCCGTCTTGCGGGCATGGCCGCCGCTATCCGCGCCCTGCCCCGCGCGGATGAATCCGTGCCGGTGATGATACCCGGCGACCCGGAAAAAGCCGCATACGAACGCCGCCTCACCGAAGGCATACCGCTGGACGCGCCTAAATTTGAGGAGTACCTGGCGCTCAGCCCCGATTTCGCCCAGGCGCTGGTGGGTTAACGCACCGCCCTGCGCCACAGGCCCAGCTTTTCGGCGTCACGGAAAAGCTGGTCGCGAAAATCGGGATGCGCCAGGCCGATGATGCGTTTCGCCCGTTCTTCGGTGGAACATCCGGCCAGATTGGCATGGCCCCATTCCGTGACCATCATGTGCAAACTGCTGCGCGGCGCGGTGACTATCTCGCCCGAAGGCAAAGTGGGTATGATGCGCGAGCGTATCTCGCCGCTCTGCTTGTCGGTGTAGGTTGAGGCCATACAGATGAAGCTTTTGCCGCCGTCTGAAATATAGCTGCCCGCGACGAAATCAAGCTGCCCGCCCGTGCCGCTGATCTGGCGGCTGCCCGCCGATTCTGACGAAACCTGGGCCAAAAGATCGGCCTCGATGCAGCAGTTGATGGTGACCAGGTTGTTGTTGCGGGCCATGATCTCCGGCGAATTGGTGTAATTCACGGGGTATGAGGCCAGGCCCGGGTTGTCGCCCACCCAGTCGTACAACTCTTTGCCGCCCATGCAGAACGTCCAGACGCCCTTGTGGCGGTCGATATTCTTGCGGGCGTTGGTCAGCTTGCCGCTTTTATATATGTCGAGATAGGCGTCCACCAACAGTTCCGTGTGCATGCCCAACTCTTTCAAGCTGGACTCGGCTATCAGCCTCCCCACGGAATTGGGTATGCCCCCGACGCCCAGTTGGATAGTCGAACCGTCTTTGATCTGCCCGACGATATGCTCCGCTATTTTCCGGTCGGTGTCGCTGACCGGCGCGGAGGCGACTTCCGTGGGCGCCGGGCTTTCCCCTTCAACCACATAGTTCACGTTGCTGATATGGATGCACTCTTCCGCCCCGCCCAGGCAGCGGGGCAGATTTTCGTTCACTTCCAGCACCACGGTTTTCGCGGTTTCCAAAATAGCCATTGTGGCGGAGTTGTTCAGCGAAAAGTTGAAATATCCGTGCCTGTCCATTGGAGCCACGCTCAGAAAAGCGATGTCCACTTCAAGGCACTTGCGGTAGATTTCCGGCTGGTTGCGGTATGACATGGGGATGAAGTCGCACAGGCCCTCGGCGTGCAGTTTGCGCTCCAGCCCGCTAAGGTGCCAGCTCATATACTGAAAGCTGCGGCGCTCGGGGTCCGCTTCAACAATTGCCAAGGGCCGCAGACTGAGAAACCCGCGCACCTTGACGTCGTGCAGTTCCCCTGCCCGCGCGGCCAGAGCTTTGTCGATGCTGTAGGGCATGCCGGTGCTCATGCCGTAATCGATCCAATCGCCCGATTTGACCAGGGCCGCGGCTTCGGCCGCGCTGATTCGTTTGCCGCGATACTTTGCGCTGGGCATTGCTACTCCTTGACGGAAAAACGGGTACTGTTCATAATCCCGGTATAGCAACGAGAGGCCGCGCAGTCCATAACATCCATGCCGTACAGGAGATTTCATGAGCACCATCACCCGCATCAACACCGGCCCGCGCATGAGCGCCACCGTCATCCACAACGGAATCGCCTACCTTGCGGGCCAGACCGCCGCCGGCAATGAAGACGTCAAAGAACAGGCCAAAGCCGTGCTGGCGAAAGTGGACGCGCTGCTGCATGAGGCGGGCACCGACAAAACCCGCCTGCTTTCGGCAACCATTTTTTTGCGCGACATTGACAATGATTTCGCATCGTTCAACGAAATTTGGGACGCCTGGGTCGCCCCGGGCAACACCCCCGCCCGCGCCTGCGTCGAAGCCCGCATGAGCAAGCCCAACTGCCTGTGCGAAGTGTGCGTCATCGCCGCCGTCGGCGCGTGACGCAAAAAGCGCCCGCAACCGGCGCTTCCGTCTTTTACCCCGCAATCTCACGGCCGGGCGGACTTTTCGCCCGGCCCTTTATTCATCCGACCAGGGCGGGCCTTGCACCTCTTCCCATTCCTGCCATTTTTCTTCCGGCCAGGGGAGAAAATCATTCAGGTGCTTGGAAAAAGCGGCCATCAAAAATCCGTCCACCCACTGAAAGATATCATGGCGGCGCAAAATTTCACGCATGCGCCGCATGGCCAGACGGCGGCGGGCCAAGGGCATGTCCACGGCCTGGCGTATGGCGTCGGCCATGCCCGCGATGTCAAAGGGATTGACCATCACCGCGTGGCGGTGAAACTCCATGGCCGCCCCGGCGAATTCGCTCAGGCACAGGATGCCGTTCGCATTGCAGGCCGCGTATTCTTTGGCCACCAGATTCATGCCGTCGCGCAGCGGGGTTATCAAAGCCATGTCGGCCGCCAGGTAATAGCTGACCAGCTCTTCCTGCCGCAAATTACGGTAGACATAATGCACGGGCGTCCAGCCGGGCGTGGCGAAGCGGCCGTTGATCTCGCCCACCGTGCGCTCGATTTCAGTCTTCATGGCCTGGTACTCGGGCACTTCCTGGCGGCTGGGGACCAGCACCTGCACCATGCAGATGCGCTCGCGCAGATCGGGGTACTTGTTCAGCAGTTCCTGTATGGCGGAAAGGCGCCGGGGAATGCCCTTGGTATAGTCCAACCGGTCCGCGCCGAAAATCAGAAAACGATCGCCGAACGCCGCCCGGATCTCCTTGCTTTGTTCTTTTGTTTCGGGCCGGGCCGCCAGGGCCGCGAACGAGCCGTAATCTATGCTGATGGGAAAAGTGCCCAGCCGGGTTTTGTTGCCGTCCACCGACAGCGTGTGCACGGACCCCCGGCCCCGCTTGACGGCGTTTCTGTACAGGCGTTTGACCACCTCATAAAAATTCTGGCGGTCGCGGATGGTCTGAAAACCGATCAGATCAAAAGCGAGCAAGGCTTCCACGATCGTTTTCCGCCAGGGCAACTTCATAAAAATGTCGGCCGGCGGAAAGGGAATGTGCAAAAAGAACCCCGAGCGCCGCTCCAGCATCATTTTTTTGAGCAAAGAAGCCTGAAGCATCAAGTGATAGTCGTGCACCCAGATGAAATCATCCGCATCCGTGGCGGCGGCGGTCGTTTCCGCGAATTTGGCGTTGGCCGAACAATAGGCTTCCCAATACCGTGGGTTGTAGTCTCGGGGCAGCTGAAATTCATGGAACAAAGGCCACAGTATCTCGTTGGAAAAACCGTGGTAAAAATCCTTAATGTCGCGCTCGTCAAGCCGCACGGGGTGCAGCAGATAGCCCTTCTCACGGGAAAATACTTGCAGTTGCTTGCCCAGGCCTTTTTCAGCCGAACCCGGCCAGCCTATCCAAATGCCGCCCCTGTTCTGCAACACGGGCGCGAGCGCCGTGACCAGCCCGCCGGCCCCCTGGCTGACGACCGGCCTGCCTTCTTCATCGCGCGACACGCTGATGGGCAGGCGATTGGAAACCACAATCAGCCGCCGTTCCCGCATTGCATTCATATCACCTCCATCAGGCCAAAACGCGCAGCACCGCTTCGGCTATCTCCAGCAGAATCGGCGTATCCGCGGGGTTCTCATCAAGGCTGTGCTCAAGCCTGTTCACAATCTGCTTCAGCACGCACAGTTCCAGAAACTGGCGGCGTTCATCGTCGCTGTGCGGCAAAAATTCAGGCCCTGCCGCGTTTTCATAATAGCCGTCCATGAATGCGACGCAGGCTTTATGCCGCCACAGCGCCATCCAGGGCAGCAGCAGCGCCTTGTCGCCCGGCCTCTGTTCCAGGTGCAGACGCAAGGCCTTGTCAGCGGCCATGCCGATGGAAAAGAGCATGCTGGCCATGTCGAGCAGCGGCGAATATTTGAGCACGCGCTCGCTGACGGGCAAACGGGCGTCGCCGTCAAAGTTCACCAACATGAAGTCTTTGCCCAGGTGCAGCACGCTGCTCAGCCTGAAGTCGCCGTGGATGCGTATGCGCAGCCCGGTGGGGGTCAACTGCGGCAGGGCGGCGAACCTGGCCAGAATGCTTTGCACGGGCAGGGTCCGCAAAGGGGCTTCGCCCTTTTCGGCCGCGGTGCGCCGCAACTCTTCCACCCCCAGCGCCACGCGGTGTATCTGGCTGCGCATGGTCTGGTACACGGAGCGCAAATATGCCTTGCTGAAACGTTCCGGCGCCATGGAGGGCGTATTCACGCCCGCCAGCACGGCATGCAACTGCATCAGGCGATCCCCCAGACCGCGGAAAAATTCGACGACATAGGCATCCACCATGGCTGCCTGCTCGTCCGTCAGGGCGAAAGAGGCGCGCAGGGGATCAGCGTTTGCGGCCCCCGGCGCGGGCAGACCTGAAGCCAGAACCCGTTCGAAAAAACGCCCCAGCGCTTCCAGCAAAAACGATTCGCCGTCTTTGGCTCCTTGCACGTATTCCATGGCCACGGCCAGCGTCATGGGGGGATTTTTCGCGGCCTGACAAGAAAGCGAGGCCAAGAGACGCGGCACGCCGGGAAAACCCACGGCTGCCAGGATATTCAAGACCTCCACTTCCGGGTTGATGCCTTCCGTGGGCCGTTTATAAAACTTCAGGTAAATCGCCTTGTCCAGGGCGTGCGTGCTGGTCTGCGCGGATTCGTGAACGCACTGCACCCGTCCAGGCGTTGAAGCCAAAAGCTCGCGCAACAGTGCGGGCGCATAGACCTGCGTGCGAAAATCCCCCGCGCGGCCGTGGCGTTTGCGCAAAGACCCCATCAACGAAAGGACGGCCCGCACGGCGTCGGGGCATGAAAACCCCTCTTCCAGCGCCTTCACCTGCCCTTTGCAGTGAACCCGGGCCAGCGCTCCTTCCGGTTCTTGCCCGCTCTGGGCCTCACCCCGACGGTCCGTGCCCACGGCGAGCATGAAGAGATAGATGTTGCGCAAGCTTGATTCGTTGGTGTCTTCGGCCAGCAAGAGCGCGGCGTCCATCTGCTTGCCGCGCAGGTTCAGGCTGTTCGTAAGCGTAAACTCCCTCGGCCGCGCTTCATGGGAAAGCCGGCGTTTGCCGCGCTCCGGCAGCGACGGCAGAATGACCCGTTCCAGCTTGACCAGGTTTTCACGGGCGAGAAGGCCCGCCTCTTCCGTATACTCAAGATCGGGCAGGACGCGCGCGCGTTCATGCACGGAGGAAGCGCCCTCTTCCAGGCGCAGCCAGAAGTAATCGTGCGCGCCCAGAGTGATTGGGTATAACCCCTTGTCAATGGCGGGAAAACGGGAGTTGCCGAAAACTTCAACCGGCACGTGCCCGGCGAATTCCGCCAGATCCAGCTCCGCCACTTGAACGAAACGAGAGAGATTGACCACTACCAAAAGGCGCGAATCCCCCCAGCTTCGGCAAAAAGCCAGCACCCGCGTGTTTTCCGTGCGCACAAAGGTCAGCGTGCCCCGCCCCAGCACGGGCTGCGCCCTGTACGCCGCGACCAGGCGGCGCATCCACCAGAGAAAAGAAGATGGCGAGCGTTCTTGCGCCTCAACGTTGACCGCTTCGTAATGATATTCCGGGTCGATGACCAGCGGCGGGAAAAGAGCCTGGGGGTTGGCCGCGGAGAACCCGGCATTGCGCCCGTCGGTCCACTGCATGGGGGTGCGCACGCCGTCGCGGTCGCCCAGGTAATAGTTGTCGCCCATACCTATCTCGTCGCCGTAGTAAATGATCGGCGTGCCGGGGAAAGAAAAGAGCAGAAAGTTGATCAGCTCCATTTTCCTGCGGTTTTTCTGCATCAGGGGCGCAAGGCGGCGGCGGATGCCCAGGTTGATGCGGGCCAGGTTGTCGCGGGCGTAGGCGCGGAACATATAGTCGCGCTCTTCGTCGCTGATCATCTCCAGCGTCAGCTCGTCATGGTTGCGCAGAAACAGAGCCCATTGGCAGCCGCCGGGAATGGCCGGGGTCTGGTTCATGATGTCGATGATGGGGTAGCTGTCTTCCATCCACATGGACATAAAAATGCGGGGCATCAGCGGGAAATGGAAGGCCATGTGGCACTCGTCGCCGTCGCCGAAATAGCTGACGGCGTCTTCAGGCCACTGGTTGGCCTCGGCCAGCAGCATGCGGCCGGGAAACCGCGCGTCAATGTGCGCGCGCAATTCTTTCAGATAGGCGTGCGTTTCCGGCAGGCCGTCGCACGAGGTTCCCTCCCGCTCTATCAGATAAGGCACCGCGTCCAGACGCATGCCGTCCACTCCCATGCCCAGCCAGAAATCCACAACCCGCAGCATGGCTTTGCGCACAAGGGGACTGTCAAAATTCAAGTCGGGCTGGTGCGAATAAAAACGGTGCCAGTAATAGGCTTTGGCCTGTTCGTTCCAGGTCCAGTTGGAGGACTCAAAGTCATTGAAGATGATTCGCGCCTCACGGTATTTGTCCGGCGTATCGTTCCAGACATAGAAATCGCGGCGGGGCGAACCCGGGCGCGCCTCGCAGGCCCGGCGGAACCACGGGTGCTGGTCCGAGGTGTGGTTCAGCACCAGTTCGGTGATGACTTTGATGCCCCTGGCGTGCGCTTCACGCAAAAAATGCCTGAAATCGGCCAGAGTGCCGCAGTCGGGGTGCACATCCATGTAGTCGGCAATGTCATAGCCCGCGTCCCGCAACGGCGACGGATAAAAGGGCAACAGCCAGACGGCGCCGACGCCGAGCTTTTCCAGATACCCCAATTTTTCGATAAGGCCCTTGAAGTCGCCGATGCCGTCGCCGTTACCGTCGGCAAAGGTACGCACATGCAGCTCGTAAATGATGGTTTCCTGGTACCATCGGGGATTATCGGCGGTCATACGCACGGCTCCCTTCTGTAAACGGTTTGCTTCGCCCCGAAGGAGGGGATTCTCGCCAATTACAGAAATAGTGCCAGAAAAACAGAAAGCGGCGCAAGAAAAAATCTTGCGCCGCAAAAAGCTGTGGAAGAATCAGGAGTTGGCGGCCGTTTGAAAGCGGCCGTGCGCGCGGTAATACAAGGGCAGACACAGAAAAGTAAACGCGGCGGCGGTGAGAAAAAGGCCGCGATACCCGATGGCGGGCACCAGAAAACCCAGCAGGTACGGCCCCATGCCGATCCCGAAATCAAGAAAGATGAAAAAGGTCGATGTGGCCTGGGCAAAACGCCGCTTGGGCACAAGTTTGATGCACGCGGCCTGCGATGTCGTCTGAAAATTTCCCATGCCGATGCCCATCAAGGCCCCGGCAAGCAAGACCATCCACGGCGCCTGCGCCTGGCTCAGCACCAAAAATGCGCAAGCCATCACAAAAAGCGAGGGATAGGCGATGATATTGGCCCCTCTGCGGTCAAACAGTTTGCCCGCGAAAGGCCGCAGGCAAAACGCGGTGGCAGCGTAAAGCAGGAAAAAGAGGCTGGCCGAGTCCACGAGGTCAATCTCGCGGGCGTAGAAAGAGAGGAAAGCCTGAGTACAGCCGTGCCCCAAGCTGACGATCAAGACCACCCACGCGAGCGGCACCGCTTCATGGGCGATATATTCCTGCAAGCTGAAAGCTGAAGGTTTTTCCGCCCCGTCCGGCTCGCACTCGTTCTCAGGGCAGGACAGAACACAGGCCAGAACCAGGCCGATGCCCCCCAAAATGGTGCACATCCAGAACAGCTGGATAAAACTGACGAACTGCATCAAAAAGATGCCGAGAAAAGGCCCCAGGGCCATGGCCATGATCGTGCTCAGGCTGAAATAGTTTATGCCCGCTCCGTGCAGGTGCTGGGGCACGATGTGCACGATCATGGTGCCGGTGACCGTGCCGATGCAGCCGATGCCGAGCCCGCTGATAAAGCGGATCACCATGAGAAAAGCGAGATTGCCCGCCACGGGATACAAGGCCATGCTGCCCGTATACAGAACCAGGCCGATGAGCAGCACTTTTTTGAAGCCTACGCTTCCGGCTATCCTGCCGGTAAAAAAGCGGCCCGCAAGGCAACCTATCAACATCAGCCCGGCCACCAGCCCGCCTACGCTGGGCGAAGCCGCGAAACGCTCTATGGCGTAGGGGCTGCAGATAACGAACAACAGGTAGTACGCCAGCATGACGAACAGGTTGATCAGGGCCACCGCAACAAAATTTTTTATAAACAGCACGGGGGTCTCTCGCAAGAATAGTATAGATCTGTCTGTTGCGCCTGAAAACCCCGTTCTGTCAAGCGGCAAAAAGATTGGCGGGCCGGCTCTTTTCTGGTAATGCCTTTCGTGGCCATGACTTCATATCCACAGCCGAATTCCTGCAGCAACGGGGGCTGCTCTGGGCGTTTTCCGCCTGCGTCGGCACGGCGGCGGGCGCAATCATCAACTATTTTTTCGCAAAATTCCTGATTTGGAAAAACGCCGAATCCTGAAGCCGCCTCCGGCTGCAGTTCGGGCGACAAGAGCAGGCACGGATGCACCTTACGGAAATCTCAAGCGCGCAGAACCCCCGGTACAAAAGCTGGCTCAAGCTGCTGGACGGGCGCGGCATAAAAAAGCAGCAGCTGGCCCTGATAGCCGGGCGCAAAGTGCTGGACGAATATTTGCAGCAATTCCCCGGCCGGGTTCAAGGCGTGATTGTAAAAAAAGAATCCGACGTCGCCGGGTTGGCCGTACCGCAGCATTGCCCTGTATACCTGCTGCCCTACGAGCTCTTTGCCGAACTGGACATCTACGGCATACGCGAGCCTCTGCTGCTGGTTTCCGCCCCGCCCCTGCCCGAATGGGACGGCAGCCTGCCCCAAGGGCTGACCGTATTCCTTCCCTTTCAAAGCCCCATCAATTTGGGCACCACCATTCGCAGCGCGGCAGCGTTCGGCGCATCCGTGGTGCTGCTGCGCGAAGCGGCCATGCCCTATCTGCCCAAGTGCCTGCGGGCTTCGGGCCCGGCAATCTTTCAGGTGCCGCTATTCCAAGGGCCGAGCATAGAAACGCTGGCCTCATACGGGCATTTGCCCATCTTCGCGCTTTCGCCGAAAGGCGAGAACCTGTTCAGCTTTCCCTTTGCCGCGCACGAGCGCATCGGCCTTGTGGCGGGCATGGAAGGGCCGGGGCTGGATGCATATTGGCCGGAAGAAAAGCGCCTTTCCATCCCCATGGCGGCCAATGTGGAGTCGCTCAACGCCTCCGTCGCCATGAGCATCGCCATGGCCTGCCGTTTGAGCCGCATTCGCGATTGAGGGCGCCTGTGGAATTTCTGCCGAGAACCTTGCTGTTTTACATCCTGTCCCATGCCTATCTGTTCCGGCATTGGCAGAGGCTTTGGCGCGGCCGGCGAACCGCTTGGGCCGCCCTGCCGTGGTTCGCGGTCATGGGGCTGTTCCCCTACCTCTACCACCTGCTGCCGCCGGGCGGCATGCAGGATGCGTTCGGCCGGGCTGGGGTATGCTGGCTGCCCGCGGCCTTCTTTTTTCTGGTGGTGTTCGCCGTGGCGGACGCCTGTTCCCTGATAGCCTTCCTTGTCCGCAAGAAAGCGCCCGGCGCGCTGCTGCTATTTTTTTCCCGCAGGCGCTACCTGGCGCTTTTGCTCTGTATTGCGGCGGGGGTATACGGATATGGCGTGTACGAAGCGCGCTCTTTGCGCGTCACCTCTCTGCACCTGGCCACGGAAAAACTCCCGCCCGGCGCGGAGCGCCTGCGCATTGCCTTTGCCGCGGACTTGCACATCGGACCCCAGACGGGCACGGCCATGCTGCGCAATGCTGTGGATGCCATGCTGGCGCAAAAGCCGGACCTGATTCTGCTTGGGGGCGACCTCTTTGACGACGCCTTTCAGGGAACGCCGGCGGACGTGCGCGAATTGCGACGCCTGCGCGCCCCGCTGGGCGTATATGCGGTTCTGGGCAACCACGACGCGTTCGGCGGGTATGTGCATGCGGCGGCCAAACTGGCCGGAACAGGCATCACCCTGCTTTCGGACCAGGCGGCGGATGTGGGCGGGATATGCGTTATCGGCCTTGACGACCCGGATGTGGCGGAACAAAAGGGGCGCGCGCGGGCGGAAGCCGCCGCGCTGCTGGCGGCATCTTCCTGCGATCGGTTTACCGTGCTGCTTGACCACCGGCCCGGCATCCACAAAGATGCCGTGGGGCTATTTGACGTCCAGCTTTCAGGGCACAGCCACGGCGGGCAGATTCCGCTGCTGAAAGCATTTGTGGAATCGCATTACGGCACGCCCACCGGGTTCTCCGCCTACCGCTCCCCAGGCGGCGCAAGCGTCCTTTTCGTCACCACGGGCACGGGCTTTTCCAAACTGCCCATCAGGCTGTTCGTGCCGCCGGAGATCGTGGTACTAAATATCGCCCGCGCGGGCGGCGCCGTCACGCCCCGCTGATGCCGTAACGCTCCATGATGGCCCCACGCGAGATGCCGAGTTTGGCCATTTTCTCGTTGAGCGTACGCCGGGGCAGCCCCATTTCCTGCATGACGGCCCGCATGTCGCCTTTGTGGCGGCGGACGGAATCGGTAATGAGCTGGCGCTCAAAATCGTTCACGTGTTCCGTCAAAGGCGCGTCGTGCAAAGAGGCGGCCGCCTCCGGCGCGGCGGGCGGCAGAAGAGCGTCAAGAGCCTTGCCGCCGGAAAGAAGATAGCGGTCCGCCATGTTGCGAAGTTCGCGAACGTTGCCGGGCCATGCATGCGCCATAAGGCGGGCCAGATCCGCATTGCCGGGGCGCGGCGCTTCGCGGCCGTAAGCCGCGGCGGCTTCTTCCAGAAACAGCTCGAACAGCAGCGGAATATCCTCTTTGTGTTCCCGCAAGGGCGGAAGGCGCAGCTCTATGGTGGCGATCCGGTAATACAGGTCTTCGCGAAAGCGCCTTGCTTCGATGGCCTTGCCCAGGTCTTCATTGGTGGAGGCCAGCACGCGAAAGTCCACGCGGCGGTGGGTGTGGGTGCCCACGGGCGTCACGGATTTTTCTTGCAGAGCGCGCAGCAGCTTGCCTTGCACTTCCAGCGGCAGGCTGTTGATTTCGTCCAGAAACAGCGTCCCGCCGTCGGCCGCTTCCAATTTGCCCATGTGATTCTTTTCCGCCCCGGTAAAGGCCCCCCGCACATGGCCGAACAACTCGCTTTCCGCCAGCGACAGAGGAATTGAGGCGCAATCGACCACCAAAAAGGGTTTGTCTGCCCTGGGGCTGCAATCGTGCAGACAGCGGGCAACCACTTCCTTTCCCGTGCCGGTTTCGCCCCAAAGCAGGACGGAAGCTGACGTGGGCGCCACGTCCATGATCCGGTTTTTCAACTCACGCATGCGCGGGTGCGCGCCCACCAGGCGCGCGTCCAGCCCTCTGGCCGCGGCCAGGTCCGTGCGTGCCCGGCGCAGATCAAGCACCAGACGGCGTTTCTCCAGCGCCCGGTGCAAAACTTCAATCAGCGTGCTTTCGTCAAAGGGCTTTTCTATGAAATCATATGCCCCCTGCTGCATGGCTTCCACCGCCATGGCTACGTCGCCGTGGGCCGTGATCATAATGACCGGCAGGTCGCGGTCTATTTCCATAACCCGGCGCAGCAGAGTCAGCCCGTCCATGCCGGGCATGCGCACATCGGAAAGCACCACGCCGTCAAAGAACCTGTCCATGGTGAGAAGAGCGGCTTCGGGCCGTTCAAAATCACGCACGGTGAAGCCGGAGCATTCCAGACACTGGCGCACGGAAAAGCGCAAGGTGCTGTCGTCGTCGATGATATAGATGCAAGGTTCGTTTTTCATCGGGTTATCCGTCCGGGGCAAGAGGCAGGCGAAGAGTGAAGCGCGCGCCGTGAGGAGCGATGTTTTGCGCGGTGATGTCTCCCTGCATGGAGCACGCGATATTGTCGGCAATGGCCAGACCGAGGCCGATGCCGTCGCCGGATTTCTTGGTGGTGAAAAAAGGCGTGAAGAGGTTGTCGCGCGCCTCCGGCTCAATGCCGGGCCCGTTATCCTCGACGGACAAGAAGGCGTTGCCCGGGGCTATTTCCAGTGAGATTTCCACGCGTTTATCCTCCGGGGCGCCGGGCATCATGTTCACGGCATCAAGCGCGTTCTGCACCAGATTGATCAGCACCTGCTCAAGCTGCAAGGCGTCGCCCATAACCACGGCGTCCGAAGAAAAAGTCACTCTGGGCACGCATCCTGACGACTCCTGTTTGCCGTGCAGCACGGTCAGCGCGTTGTTCAACGCGTCGCGCAACGATACGGGCATGACACATACCGGCGATTTGCGCGAAAAGTGTTTCAGCTGCCCGATAAGCGAGGTAATGCGCTTCACCAGGCTCAAAATATGCCCGACGGTCTCCTCCACCTTGTCGTGGCGCCCTTCTTGCGCCATTCTGCGGCAGGAAGCGGCGAACATGCCCATGGACGTGACAGGCTGGCTCAGTTCATGCGCCACGGAGGCGGCAAGCTGCCCCAATGCCGCCATGCGGCCGGCGTGAAGCAGGCTGTCTTGAGCGGCAAGCAATTCCTGTTCCGTTTTTTTACGGATACGCACTTCAGCGGCAAGACGCCGGTTCACCGCTTGTATTTTGCGCGCCTCTCCGGCGGCCCGCTTGGCTTTGGCCCAGGCAAGAAGAACCCGGGCCAGAAGGATGAACAGCACCGCCATGCAGGCCGCGCCGAGGCCCATATACCAGAGCGGTTCTATCTGCTGTTTCAGGGCCGATACCGGGGTGAGAAACCAGAGCGTCCAGCCGTATTCGTTCAGGGGCCGCGTGGTATAAAGCCATGTCTGCCCGTCTATTTCAAGCATGTCCGCTCCGTCCAGCCGAAAAGCGCGTGTGGCTATGGGGCTCGGCAGGGTGCTGCCGTATTGGCGCTGTTCCAGCATGGCGGCGCTAGCCGCGGGCTCCAGCTCTTTCGTGGCGCGGTAGCGCCAATCATCACGGCTGGAAAGAAAAATGACGCCGTGCCTGTCGGTGATGAACACCGTTTCGCCGCCGTCGCGCCACTGGCGTTGCAACATGGCCAAATCCACCTTGGCCACGGCCACTCCCAAATTCTGATCGCCCTGCCGTATTTTTTCCGTAAAGAAAAATCCCGGCTTGCCCGTGGTTGCGCCCACGCCGAAGTAGCCCCCCCGCCCGTCGCGCATGGCATCCTGATAGTACGGGCGATAGTGGTAGTCATGCCCGAAAAAGCTCTCCGGCGTATTCCAGTTGCTTGCCGCAACGGTAGCGCCTTCACGGTTCAGAACAAATAACGCCATGGAGCCGGAGGCGTCGTTGATGTCTTCGAGATACCGGTTGGCGGCATCCGTGTTGTCTTTACTGGTGACCAGCCGCTGAATGGAGGGGTGGGTAGCGAGGATATGCGGCAAGTATGCGTATTTATTGAGCGCTGAGTGCAATGTGCCGGAATAGAGCGCCAGGCGTTCGTGGGCCGTGTTCGTCATTTCGGCGGCCAGCGTGCGCTGGGCATAGCCCACATACAGCCAGACCGCGTAAAGGAACAGGGGTAACGCGGCCAGAAGCAGCAAGAAGAAGGTCCGGAGCGGAAGCCTGATCAATGGTTTTTGTGAAGCTTCTCGTTGCATGGTCCGTCTCCCGCCTATGCCGGAGTGTTAAAAAATCGGGGATTTCGGCAAAAATCCGCTGACGCTTGGGCACACATGAGCGGATTTTTGCCGACGGCCCGACGCGTACCAATCCGCAAGCGTTATACCGCAATGAAGTCCCGTCCGCCAGTTCTGGTATCGCCTTTGCAATCGCCATAGGCATTATTGTCAGCATAACCGCAAAGGAGTGCCTATGTCCCAAGCAGTGAGCAAAATGCCCTTTCCTCATATCGCAGAGGAACAATCGCTACGGAAAAAGATCGGTCTGCCTTTGGCGCTGATCATTTTCATCATTGTGGGTTTTATGCTGCCCCAGCCCGAGGGCTTGCCCGTGGCCGGCCAGCGCATGTTGGGCCTCTTGCTGTTTTCCGTCGTGCTGTGGATGACGGAAGGGGTTTCGTATCCTATCAGCGCCGCGGTCATTCTTTCGCTCATCGCGCTTTCCGTGGGGCTGGCGCCCAACGTGGCCAAACCCGAAGCTATGCTCGGCATGGGCCCCGGCCTTACCATGGCCCTTGGGGGTTTTTCCAACACGGCCTGGGCCTTGGTGGCCGTTGCCTTGTTTCTGGCCGTAGCCATGCAAAAAACAGGGTTTGACAGAAGGCTGGCGCTGAACATTTTGTCCGTTGTGGGCGCAAAAACGCGCAACGTGGTCATCGGCGTCATCTTCGTGGGCTTCGCCCTTGCCTTTTTCGTGCCTTCGACCACCGCCCGCGTGGCCTGTATCGTGCCCATCATCATGGGCATCATTTCGGCTTTCGGCGTGGACAAACGCAGCAAGTTCGCCGGCGTGCTCATGATCACCTGCGCCCAGGCGGACAGCATCTGGAACGTGGGCATCAAGACCGCCGCGGCTCAGAACATGATTGCCGTCAACTTCATCAAACAGATTCTGGGCGTTGAAATCAGCTGGATAGACTGGTTTATAGCCGCCGCGCCCTATGCGGCCGCCATGTCGGTGGCTTTGTATTTCACCATGATGTTCATCATGCCGCCTGAAGTGGACGAGTTCCCCGGCGGCGCCGCAGTCATCAAAAAGCAACTGCGCGATCTGGGCCCCATGAGCCGCGACGAAATCAAACTGATGGTGGCCTCTATCTGTCTTTTGTGCTTCTGGGTGCTGGAAGGCAAAACCTTCGGCATGTTCGGCATCACCGGCGATCTCGCCGCGCAGCGCATCCACCCCTTTGATACGGCCTCCATCACCGTCATCGTCGTGACCCTTTTGCTCATCCCCGGCATAGGCGTCATGACCTGGGCCGACTGCGTGCCCAGAATCAACTGGGGCACCATTATCCTCTTCGGCGTGGGCATCAGCCTCGGAACGGCCATCATCAGAACCCAGGCCGGAACCTGGCTGGCCAAGAACCTGGTGAGCACCTTCGGCCTGGCTGCCGCCACGCCGCTTATGCTGCTGGCCATTCTGGCGGCGTTTCTGATTATCGTTCACATGGGGTTCGCCTCGGCCACGGCGCTGGCCTCGGCGCTTATTCCGATCATCATCGCCGTGCTGCAGGAAGTGAGCAAGGCCCAAGGCGGCATCATCAACATTCTGGGCATGACCATGATTCTGCAATACGTGGTCAGCTTCGGCTTTATTCTGCCGGTGAACGCCCCGCAAAACATGATCGCCTACGGCACGGACACCTTCAGCGTGGGGGACTTCGTCAAGACGGGCATACCCCTGACCATCATCGCCTATCTGCTGATTCTGGTCATGGGCGCGACATATTGGAAGATGCTGGGTTACGTCTGATACGTTAAGGATTATGTATGATACAAGCGGCTATGGCGCATGCCATAGCCGCTTGATTTTACAGATGGCAGAGCAATAACGCACACCAGCCGCCGTCAGTACGGCAAGTTCAACAATTCAGGAATCCAGAGCGCCGTCTGCGGGAACAAGACGGTGACGGCTATGGCCACGGCCAGCGCCAGGATCAGCGGCACCGCCTCTTTGATCATCACCTCGAAAGAGGCTTTTGATATGCCCTGGGCCACATAGAGGTTCACCCCCACCGGAGGCGTAATCATGCCCATGCACAAGTTCATGGTCATGATCACGCCAAACAGCACGGGGCTGTAGCCGAGCGATTTCATGATCGGCAGAAACAGAGGCGTAAACAGCACCACGTTGGAAGTGGTGTCGATAAACATGCCCGTAATAAGCAGAAAACCCATGATCAGCACCATCATGACCAGCGGGTCGCTGGTGAAAAGCGTCATGGAGGCCGCGAGCTTCTGGGGTATCTGCTCCATGGTCAGCAGCCTGCCGAAGGTGGTGGCTCCACCCAGAATAAACATGGACAGGCAGGAGAGAACTCCCGCTTCCACACAAGCGTCGAAAAGTTTGCTCAACGTTATCTGCCGGTAGATGAAGAGGCCGACGAAAAGCGCGTACACGCAGCCGACGACCGCCGCTTCCGTGGGGGTGAACACACCGCCGTAAATGCCGCCGAGGATGATCACGGGCAGAATCAGCGCCCATTTGGCCGTCCAGCACTCCTGCCAGGCGGAGCGTTCCCCCTCGCCGCGCGCGCCCCCTCTGTAGCCGCGCTTCCTGGCGACGAGGTAGTTGACCAGGATCAGGCAACCGCCCATGATGATGCCCGGCAGAATGCCGGCGGCGAACATGCTGACCACCGAGGTGCCCGCGATGACGCTGTAGATGATCATCGGGATGCTGGGCGGGATGACCGGGCCGATGGTCGCGCCGGCCGCCACCAGAGAACCCGCGTAGCCCGCGTCATACCCCCGCTGTACCATGGCGGGGATCAGAATGACCCCCAGCGCGGCCACAACAGCCGGGCCGGAACCCGATATGGCCGCGAAGATCATGCAGGCGACGATAGTCGCCGCGCCCAGCCCGCCGGCCATCCTGCCGGTCAGGGCTTCGCCCACGTTGATGATTTCCTCGGCCAGCCCGCCGCGCGACATCAAAGTGCCCACCAGCATGAAGAAAGGAATGGCCATCAGGGGGAAAGAGTCCGCCGTGGTGACCATGGCCTGGGCAAGCAACTGAATCATCGGCGTGCCGGCGTAAAATATGGTGAAGACGAGGGCGCAGGCAGCCGCCATGGCGACCGCCACCGGCACGGAAAGAACAAGCAGGGCCAAAAGAGTCAGTAGTAACATTGGGACCATGGTGTTCTCCTTATCTGCACTACCGCTATAGAAAACGTATTCTAAAATTTGCGGTTTCCCGGAAACAGCGCAACGCGCCCGTTTCCGGGAGGCAAACCTAGTATGGCAGACCCAGCACGCTGGGGAGCCACAGAACGGTTTGCGGGAAGATAATGGTGAGGGCTATCGCCAAGGCCAGGGCGAGCATCAGCGGTATGGCCTCTTTGATCATGGATTCGAACGGGGCCCGGGATATGCCCTGGGCCACATAAAGGTTCACGCCCACCGGGGGCGTTATCATGCCCAGGCAGAGGTTCATGGTCATGACCACGCCGAACAGCACGGGGCTGTAGCCGAGCGATTTCATGATCGGCAGAAACAGGGGCGTAAACAGCACCACGTTGGAGGTGGTGTCGATGAACATGCCCGTGATGATCAGAAAACCCATGATCAGCGCCATCATGACCAGCGGGTCGCTGGTGAAGCCTACCATGGAAGCCGCGAGCTTCTGGGGTATCTGCTCCATGGTCAGCAGCCTGCCGAAGGTGGTGGCTCCGCCCAGAATGAACATGGACAGGCAGGAGAGTACACCCGCTTCCACGCAGGCGTCGAACAGCTTGCGCACGGTGATCTGTTGGTAAATGAAAACGCCGACGAAGAGCGCGTACACGCAGCCGACGACCGCCGCTTCCGTGGGCGTGAACACACCGCCGTAAATGCCGCCGAGGATGATCACGGGCAGAATCAGCGCCCATTTCGCGGTCCAGCATTCCTGCCAGGCGGTCTTTTCGTCCTTGCCGCGCGCGCGCCCCTTGTAGCCGCGCTTCTTGGCAATGACATAGTTGAAGACGAGCAGGCAGCCCCCCATGATGATCCCGGGGAAGACCCCGCCCGAGAACATGCTGACCACCGAGGTGCCCGCGATGACGCTGTAGATGATCATCGGGATGCTGGGCGGGATGACCGGGCCGATGGTCGCGCCGGCCGCCACCAGAGAGCCCGCGTAGGCCGCGCCATACCCTCCCTTGGTCATGGCGGGGATCAGAATGACCCCCAGCGCGGCCACCACGGCCGGGCCGGAGCCCGATATGGCCGCGAAAATCATGCAGGCGACGATGGTCGCCGCACCCAGCCCGCCGGGCATTCTGCCGGTAAAGGCTTCACCAACATTGATGATTTCCTCGGCCAGGCCGCCGCGGGACATCAGAGTCCCCACCAGCATGAAGAAGGGAATGGCCATCAGGGGGAAGGAATCCGCCGTGGTGACCATGGCCTGGGCCAGAAGCTGGATCATCGGCGTGCCGGAATAAAAGACGGTGAAAACAAGCGCGCAAGAAGAGGCCATCGCAATCGCCACGGGCACGGAAAGCAGAAGCGTGGCCAGAAGGCTGATAAGCAGCATCGAGACCATGAATACTCCTTTCAGATCAGACCGCGGTGCTCTGGTCCTGCTCCGGTGGTTTTTTAGTCAGAAACACGCGCTGCAGGGTGCGGAACATCAGCCCGCCCATGCCCACAACGCCCGCCATGTACATCGTCCAGGTCGGCAGCCAGGGTATGGCCGAAAAGGTCTGGTTGAGGCGCACCTGCAGCATGACCGTTTTAAAGATCAGCCAGCCCATATACAGGCCGAAGGCCATGGTGAAAACCTCGGAGAAAATGACCAGCGCCCTTGAATAGCGCGACGGCAGAACCTGGGTCAGAAAGTCGACTTTAAGGTGCATGCCCTTTTTGGCCGCAAGGCTGATGCCCACCATGGTCAGCCAGACAAAGCCGATGCGCGCGCCCTGTTCCACCCAGGAAAAGCTGAACGACATCACATAACGGCAGAAAACCTGCGCGCTTAGTACAATCAGCATGAAGATCATGACCACAAAGAGCAGAAACTCCTCCCAGTGGCCCAGGTAATACAGAAGCCCTTTATTCTTCATATTGGTCATCCTTTATGAAAGGGGCGCGGGGCTGAAACCGGGAACGCCCCGCCCCCTCATGACACTGTGCGTTACATCGCTATACCCGCACGTTTGGAAAGCGCGGATGACTGTTTATTTGTTGTAGTTCACTTCCCGTCCGAGTTCTTTATAGATCGCTTCAACATAGCCGTTCATCTGGGGGGCGTGTTTCTTGTACAAGGGGGTGAGCTTCGCTCTGAAGGCCTCTTTTTCCGCCGGGGTCAGCTCGATGATCTTGGTCTTGCCCTTTTTGAGGATCGCCTGCTTGAGGCCGGCGTTGATCTCTTCCTGCTTTTCGCGCTGCCAGACTTTGGTTTCTTCCACCGCTTCCATGATGATCTTCTGCTGTTCGGGGGTCAGCTTTTCCCAGTTGACCTTTGAATAGACCACAGGCAGCGGGCCGTAGAGGTGGCCGGTTTCGATGACGAATTTCTGCACGGTGTCGAAACCGCTGTGCACGATGTTCTGGTAGGGGTTTTCCTGCGCGTCGAGTACGCCCTGCTGCAGGCTGGTCAGCACTTCCGAAAAGGCCATGGGGATGGCGCTGGCGCCCAGCATGTTCCAGGCTTCGATATGCAGCGGATTTTCCATGACTCGAATTTTAAGGCCCTTGAGCTGGTCGGGGGTTCTGAATTCCCGGTTGGACGTGGATTCGCGAAAACCCTGCGACCACCAGGAAATGATTTTGATGCCCGAGCCTTCGACGGATTTGGCGACGGACTGGCCTACTGCGCCGTCCAGAACCTTTTCAGCGTCCTTGCGGTCGTTGAACAGATAGAACAGGTCGAAGACCCGTGTGGCCTGGGTAAAGCCGCCAAGGCCCGGCAAGGCCGGCAGGGCCATATCCAGGGCGCCGCTCTGCAGCGATTCCACCATCTCGCGGTTCTGGCCGACCTGACCGTTGGGGAAGATCTGCAGTTTGATCATGCCTTTCGATTTTTTATCCAGCAGTTCCGCGAACTTTAGAGAGCCGAGATGTTCCCCGCCGTCCTCGGTCACCACGTGGCCGATGCGAAGCGTTATCGGGCCGGAGGCGCACCAGGCCGGCGCGGCCCCCATCACGGCCACGGCCGCGGTGACAAATACGCAGAGGAAGATACTCTTGAGATTTTTCATAGGGTACTCCTGCCTGATTTTGTTACGTCCACATGTTACATCTTGCCAACGATACCTGGGACATCCGTATTGACCAAATTTTTCACCCGGCCGGTTGTAAGAAACCTGACCACTTCTTCCGCCGCTTTGACCCTGAGTTCGGGGATGGCTGCCGTCGAATTCCAGGCGGCATGCGGGGTGATGATGCAATTTTCAAATGCGCACAGTTTATGCGCGCCCCTGGGCGGCTCCACCTCGAGCACGTCCAGCCCGGCCCCGGCGATGGTTCCCCTGGCCAGGGCATCACACAGGGCGTCTTCGTCGATCAGCTTCCCGCGCGAACTGTTCAGAAGGTAGGCCGTTTTTTTCATGAGACCCAGGCTTTTCGCGTTCACCATCTTTTCTGTTTCAGGCGTCAGCGGAGTGTGCAGCGAAATCACGTCGGCGTCGGCTAAAAAAGCGTTCAGGTCCGTGTAGCGGGTGATGCCATTTTGTTCAAAGACTTCCGCCGGTAGAAAGGGGTCATACCCGATAATCTTCATCCCGAAAGAAGCGGCCCGGCGCCCGGTCAGCCTGCCTATGCCCCCGCAACCCCACAGGCCGAAGCTCAGTTCCTGAAGGCGCGGAACCGGGTCCGCTATGGACATTTCCCAGTTGCCTTTGCGCACGTCGCGTTCCAGCAGGCCGACCTTGCGGGCCAGTTCAAGAAAAAGCGCTATTGTGTGGTCGGCGACCTCTTCCTGACAGTAGTCGGGAACATTGGCCACCTGGATGCCCTTTTGACTGGCATAGGGCAGATCAACGGTGTTGGTCCCTATACCCATCCGGATCAGGGCGCGGCAGCGTTCGAAAATACCCAGGTACCGCGCGTCCATGGGGGTGAAAAGCACCATCAGCACGTCGCAATCCCGGCCTTCGCGGCATATTTCCTCGGGCGTTCCTCCGCGGGAGAGAACCAGCTCGATATCCGACCCGGCAAAGATTTTTTTCTCTATTTCCAGGTCGGGCCAGGTCTTGTCGGTCATGAACACTGTTGCTTTCGGCATGGTCAGACTCCTTCATTCCATGTCGGTCCAATGGTTCCGTGTAGAGATGGCGGCCTTCCGGCGGAGGGCATGTGAAAAACAGACAAACCTTGGGCGCTTCTCCCGCCGCAGCACGGCTGCGGCAAACGGAAGGGGCTAATAGAGTTCCGGGCGCCGCATATCAAACACTTTGAGGTTGTTGCGGATGCCTTCCACCGTCGTGGGGTCAAAAGAGACAAAGGCGCCTTCCTCGGCATCGGCGGAGCCCTGATATAAAATGGCGCCCCAGGGATCGATCACCATGGAATTGCCGCCAAATACGGTATCTTTTGAGGCGCCGACCCTGTTGCAGGCAACGACGTACATCATATTTTCAATGGCGCGGGCCTGCAGCAGCATGATCCAATGCGCGATGCGTATTTTCGGCCATTCGGCCGAAATGAACAGCACTTTGGCGCCGTCCAGGGCATAGCGGCGGATGAATTCGCAGAATCGCAGGTCGTAACAGATAATGCAGCCGGCCGTCGTGTCGCCGAGGCTGAAAGTGCAGCGCGAATCGCCGCCCTTGAGGTGCAGGGGCTCATCCATCATGGGCACGAGATGCGCCTTGTCGTAGCCGGCGACAAGTTCCCCCGCAGGGTTGATCACTTGAGCCCTGTTTACAAACCCGGCGGGCGTGCGCGCCAGAACCGAGCCGCCGACGAACCAGACCTTGTGCCGGCGGGCCAGTTCAGCCAGAAAGGCAGCGCCTTCGCGTCCCTCTTCGTCCGCCAGCTCTTCCTTCTGCTCCAGGGAGTAGCCGACATCCCAGATCTCCGGCAGCACGACAACGGTCGGCTCAGGAACCTGCTTGCAGTATTCGGCCATCCATGCGCGGATTCTTTCTTGATTTTGGGTCCGGTTTCCGATTGCGATGTCAATCTGCGCGATGCCTACATGTAACAACGGGGTTCCCTCCTTTTTGCCGTCATTGACGCGGGTTGGGCTGTTGGAACTATGGGCTGCCTTCGGAATCTGCGTGACTCTCTGGACAAGTTGGTATAAAAAAACTATTATGGTATACCAAATATGTCAATGTTTTTTTAACAATTATAAATATACCATTATACTGTTTGATTTTTTTATTACCCAACTGTAAGATTATATACTTGTGAAATATATCCCAAGCAGTGAGGTAAATGGATGATTCCTGTACTGACGCGTTCTTTGAACGAAATGGCGGCCCCGGGGAAACCCCTCAACCTTTCGAACAAAATTTACGAAGAAATAAAAAATTTTATCATTGAGCTGCGCCTTCCTCCCGGAGCGCAGCTTGATGAACGCTCCTTGGCTGAAGAACTGAATGTCAGCAGAACCCCCGTGCGAGAGGCTTTACGGCGGCTGGCTCAGGAAGGCTGGGTGATCTGGCCGGAACGCAGACAGGCTTTCGTGCGAGAGATCACTCCGGCTGACGCGGCGGAAATCTTCATGCTCCGCGATATGCTGGAAATCTATGCCATCAACATCATCTTTGACACAAAGGAGCCGCGCTTTCTTGCCGGGCAGCTTGTTCCCCTGGCCCGAAGCATGAAAGAGAGCGCAACGGATCGCGTGGCCTTCATAAAGGCGGACATGGCCTTTCACTCGCAAATCATCAGCTTCACGGGCAACGGACGGCTGTGCGACCTATGGCAGCGCATCTGCGGAGAGATAACGCGCATAGGCATTTACTGTATTCACGGCGACAGAACGGTGCAGAAAATCTATGACGAACACGAGGCCCTGATTGAAGCCTTCTGGAGCGAAGCACGGGAGCGTGCCATAGAGGAACTGCGCATGCATCACAAAATGATCGTCAAGGCCTACCAGCAAAAAAGCGAAAGCACTATCCAGCCCTCCTCAGAGGCATAGCTATCTAAAGACGCTTTACCGCCGGGCTCTGCGGCGCTGCGGGGCCAAACCCAGAAGGCCGCCGGCGAACAGAAGCATGGACATGCGTCATTCCTTATGCTTATGCGGGATAAAAACTCCGATGCCGCCGCTCGGACCGTTCAGGACCGGAGCGCCGCGAAACGGGCCGTATGCGTCGGTTAATTATGAGGCTTGCTTTTTTTGCATAAGGTAATACACTACTCACAAGGCGTATGCGTTCCTCACCTGTAGCAGGAGGAGAGCCATGAAAAAAACAACCGCTAGCGCCCATGAGGACAGTCCGCCGGACCTCTTCAAGGCGCTGAATGCATAATGCTTCGCGGCTGTTGCCGCACGAGGAAGTTTATCACCCAGACCGGGTATCCGGCCTTGGTTTATAGCCCCGCCAAAGCGGGGCTATTGTTATATGCGAAAAGGACTCAGATTTTACTCCAACCCCTTGGTTTTTATATGGCGCGCAGGGAGGATTCGAACCCCCGACCGTCTGATTAGAGATCAGCGTACTTCCACATCCCTGCCGGGTGCCTTGTCCCGAGGTTTGTCCCGACTGAAGAATCTATGGCTGGCGTCCATCGGGGGATTTTAACTGTTCCCTTGTTGCGCAGGTTTACTTTTTTTCAGCAATTCTTCAGCGTCCTGTGGTGATATCTCAACAAGACGTATCTATGTAAAGCTCCCCTTGTTGTTGCGTATCTAAACTGGAAAATTCCGTATGTTTGAGGGCAAATTCCTCCGGAGTCAGATTGGCCAATGATTCATGAGGCCTTTGTTCGTTGTATTCTCTGATCCAGCCATCCACCGTGCTTCGTACTTCGCTCAACCTGCTGAATGCATAAAAATTAAGTACCTCCTCACGAAACGTGCGGTTAAAATGCTCCACATAGAAATTTTGTGTGGGCTTGCCGGGCTGGGTAAATTCAAGTTCGACGCCGTGTTGCTCGGCCCAGCCCGCAAGCTACACGGAAACAAACTCAGGGCCGTTGTCCATACGCAACTTTGCGGGATAGCCGCGCCAGGCGGCGATACGCTCCAGTACCCGAATTATCCGCGCTGCCGGTAAATTGGTATCTACCTCCACAGCCAGGACTTCCCGGCTGAAATCGTCGAGCACGTTGAAAGTGCGAAAACGCTGCCCACTCATCAGGGCGTCGCTCATAAAATCCACTGACCAGCATCTGTTCACGGCCGTCTGCGCTTCCAGGCGCACTGGAGCGCGAGAAGGCAAGCGTCTTTTGCCCTTGCGGCGCAAATGCAGTTGTAACTCCCGGTAAATTCGATGCACACGCTTATGGTTCCAGCCATGCCCTTCACGACGCAGCACGGCAAAATATTTGGCAAAGCCATAACGCGGATAGCGCTCGACCAGCTCAAGAAGCGCGGTAACCACCGGCATGTCGTCCCGGGGAGCGGTTTGTAGACGAACCCAGTCCGGCTCATATGCAGAGCCGCGCATGCCCGGCTGACGGAAAGTCGTGTTCCTCATGGACGAACAGCACCAGTTCTCGCTTCTCGGCCGGTCTCAGAGCTTTTTTTCGATCACATCCTTCAAAGCCCGGTTTTCCAGGCTCAGATCCGCATACATTTGCTTGAGGCGTGCATTTTCGTACTCAAGCTCACGCATGCGCTTGACGTCTGAGGCTTCCATGCCGCCAAACTTGCTCTTCCAGGCGTAATACGTGACGTTGCTGATGCCGTAAAGGTGGGCCATGCACCAAGGCGCAGCAACCACCATTTGTTGTCAAACCGGTAGGCAAGGCAGAACACTTTTCCACCGGCAACGGAAACGGCAACAGGCAACCCACCAATGATGCCGTCGCTGGCCTTGTAGGGTTTGGGTCTTAGCTTGAGCGCTTTAATCTTGGTTTCTGTAAAGGTTTCTCGGGTCATAGGGATAACTCCTTCTGCTGGAGGTGTTTTTCCTACGTTTACCCCGATCAAAAACTCAGCCCGAGTCCCGTTCGGAACTTTTCCCCGCATAACCCGCTGACGGCCTCACGCGCCAGTAGCGCAGTTGGGTAAGCAGCGGCCTTCGGTTTTTCATAAAAAAGAGCCGCACCCTATTGAGTACGGCTCTTAAATCTCTGGCGCGCCATAAAATTCAAAGAATTATGTTTAAATGTGAATCCTTTCTTCATGTCCAAAACCCGGCGAATAAAGTTATTTTCGTCTATTGCATAAGAGTAGCAGGGCGTATCTGCTTTTTTGGCCGCGGCAGCGGATGCATCGCTGCGCCCCCCCCCGCAATTCGCTTTCTGTATACCGTAGCGCTATATGAAAAAACTTTTCAGTTTTTTATCTTGTGAATATTTATTTACAAATTATTTATATTCATATACGTATTTTAATATGCAGTACAGCAAACAGTCAGGCAACCTTGCCGGTCGCCGATTCAAGCGACGCTTAACAGCTGCGGAAAAAATAAAGACCATGCGGCGCTGCATCAATGCGTCACAGACCGAGGAAGTTGGCAGAGGCATCCGCAACCATGTCGCAGATATTGATTGTGCGCAGGGTAACGAATCGTTTTTATCGAAATCTTTGAATACCCCGGCATGGCGCTTTCTGCTAAATACCGCCAACAATCTTATGGCCCGCCTGGATTCAAAATTGCGGTTCTCTTTTGCCAACCCGCTGGTCAATAAGTATTTTTCTTGCACCTCGACCGAAGCCCCGGGACTTTCGATATCCGGGGTTTGCGCCTCCGCCAAAACCGTCTCCTTCTTCCGCAAGCATGTTCGGGCTGTTTTCCAGACAGGCGAATTGCGCATCGTCACAGCCAGCTTGCTGATGCGCAACGGCGAAGTGACCGGAGAGTTCCATTTTGTTCCAGAATTCAACGAGGAAGGTGCTGTCGTCACCGTACTCTTCCGGGTGGTCGACTTTACGGAAAAAGTCCGGTTGGAGCAGGAGCTGGAGCGCGCGCAAGAGCGGGTCAACATTCTGCACCGTCTGACGCGCATGCACGAGGCTCCCGAAGAGGAAGCACTGCATTTCGCGCTGGAAGAAATACGGCGCCTCACGTATAGCGAGCACAGCTATATATACCTTCCTAAATTCGGTTCCGACGGCAAAAACCGCATGTTATGGTCTAAAAGTCTGGATGGTGTCGTTGCGGACGATGCCCTGCCGGATGACCGGCTTCCGGAATCCTGCATCCCGCGGATACAGCTGGACTCGCCGTCCTTGCAACCACAGATAACCAATACCCGGACAGAGAGCCCGCTACGGATAGCCCTGGGATCTCTGCCGATATACCGCGGCATGTTTGTGCCTATCTATGAAGGAGGATATCTTGCAGCCGTCATTGCGGTTTGCAATAAAAATTCCGACTACGAGGAAGTGGAACTGAAGCAGATGGAGCTTTTCGCCCGCGGCATGTGGCTTATTCTGCGCCGGCACGCCTATGTTGCTTCTTTGAAGAAAGCCAAAGAGCACGCGGAACGCGCCAATAAAGTCAAAGATCA
>JAVBNL010000022.1:0-21484 GCA_031551515.1 Desulfovibrionaceae bacterium | reverse complement strand
TTAGCGCAATGAACACGCCGGGTGAGGGCCCGGGGCGTAACGAAAAACTACCTACCCCCGACCCGAAGCCGGCCTGTGCGGGTTCCCATAAGATAAAAGACGCCTTTTAAACCGGCCCTGCCTCCGGCAAGCCGACAATGGCGATACCCGCTTCGTCGGCCAGCGCGATGGCCCTTTCGCGTTCAAAAAGCAGGGTCTCGCCGGCCTGAAAGGCCAGGCAAACGTACCCGTGCCGTGCCATGACCTCTATGGTGCCGGGGCCCAGGGCTGGCTGATCCAGGCGCTTGTCCTGGCCGGGCTTGAGAATTTTCACGGCCGTGCAGCCTTTGCCGCCGAGCTTGCCGCCCCGTTCAAGGGTGGCGTCGGTGCCTTCCATGGCTTCCACGGCGGCCACGATGCCGCTTCTGACCACGATGCACTGGCCGATGTCGAGCCGGCCCATGGCCTGCGCGATGGGCCAGCCGAAGCGGATATCTTCCCACTCTTCAGGGGTGGGCGCGCGCCGGGTCAACACGCCCTGGGGCGCGGCCAGGCCGGGCACCAACTGGGTGGGCTGCAACACAGTCAGGTTTTCGCGGGCCAGCTCTTCGGCGATGCTGCGCAAAAGCGCGTCGTCGCCCTTGCCTTTGAGGCTGAACATCAGCTTCATGGCCCGAAAATCGGGGCGCAGGTCCAGGGCCTTGGGCTTGCTGATGGCCCCGGCCATGCACACTTCACGCACATTGTTTTCGTGCAGAAAATCGATGAGTTTGCCCAGCTGGCCAAGATGGAGCATGGCAAAGGCGTCGGTCTCAGCTTCAAGAGCCGGGTCGGTGTGGCCTACAAAGCCGACGGCGGCCACGCGGCGGCCCTGGTCTTTCGCGCCGCGCGCCACAAGGAAAGGAAACTGCCCGCCGCCCGCGATAATGCCGATGGTGTCAGCCATGCCGTGCTTATTCCGTGCCTTCGGCGGCGCTTTCTTTGCTGGCGGCAGGGGTAACGCCGCGCTGGCTTTGGCGCACGAAGTCGACGATGTCGCGAACCTGGTCAAAGGTGCCGTACTCGTATTCCGCCTGCTCCAGGGCTTCTTTGCGGGGTATGGCCGAAAGCCAGATCAGGCGGTACACGGCGCGGATGGCGCTGATTTCTTCGCGTGACGCTTTGACGCGGCGCAGGCCCACCATGTTGGGGCCGTGCAGTTCCGCCCTGGGGCCGGAAGCCAGCATATAGGGCGGCACGTCTTGCCCGGCGCCGCTCATGCCGCCGAGAAACGCGTTTTTACCGATGCGGGCGAACTGGTGCACGGCGGCCAGGCCGCCGATGATGGCCCCGTCGTGCACGGTGACGTGCCCGGCCAAGGTCGCGTTGTTGGACATGATGATACGGCTGCCCAGCTGGCAATCGTGCGCCACATGGGTATAGGCCATGAGCAGGTTGTTATTGCCGATGCGGGTAACGGCGCCGCCGCTTTCCGTGCCCCTGTGCTGGGTGGAGAATTCGCGGATGGTGTTGCTGTCGCCGATTTCCAGCCAGGATTCTTCACCGTGGAATTTCAGATCCTGAGGAACCCCGCCGACCATGGCATAGGAGTGCACATGGTTGTTCTTGCCCATGCGGGTATAGGCTTTGATCGATGCGAAGGCGTCGACGCGGGTGCCTTCGCCGATAATGACGTTGTCTTCAACAACGGCGCAGTGCCCGATAATCACGCCGTCCGCCAGTTGCGCGGTGGGCGCGACAAAGGCCGTGGGGCTGATGACGGCGGCCATTACAAACCCGCCTTGGGCATGATGGCCGCGGTCAGTTCGCCCTCGGCCGCCAGTTTGCCGCCAACCAGAGCCCGGCCGGAAATCTTCCAGAGCTGGAGCTTTTTGCGGATCATGGTGCACTCAAGGTCCAGGCGGTCGCCGGGGGTCACGGGCTGGCGAAAGCGCACGTTCTCCATGCCGGTGAAGAGAAAGAGCACCTTGGCCCGGTCTTCGGCGGTCCAATGGGAAACGACCATGATGCCGCCGGCCTGGGCCAGAGCTTCCATGATCAGCACCCCGGGCATGACCGGCACGCCGGGAAAATGCCCCTGGAAAAAAGGCTCGTTAAAGCTGACGCACTTGTAGGCCTTGATGGATTGTTCCGGCACGCATTCGACCACCCGGTCCACCAGCATGAAAGGATAGCGGTGGGGCAGGGCGGAGAGGATATCTTGGATATTCAGCGAAATACCGGCGGACCCGGCAGCGGCGGAAGAGGTCATGACTGCTCCTGTGCCAGAAGGCGCTTGAGTTCCGCCAGTTCCGCTTCAAGCTGGCCCAGGCGTTTGTACATATCCGGCAGTTTGGGCATAACGGCCACCGTGCGCATGAAGGTGCGGCCTTCAACGCAAGGGGAGCCGCCGCAGGTGACGCCGTCGGCTATGTCGCGCACGACGCCCGATTGCGGCCCGATGGTCACGTCGTTGCCGATGGTGATGTGCCCCGAAAGGCCGGCCTGGCCGGCCATGGTCACCCGGTCGCCCACTTTGGTGCTGCCCGAAATGCCGACCTGGGAGACGATAAAGCACTGTTTGCCCACGGAAACGTTGTGACCGATCATCACCAGGTTGTCGATCTTGGTGCCGTCGCCCACGCTGGTGGCGCCCAGAACGGCCCTGTCGATGGTGGTGTTGGCGCCTATTTCAACATCGTCGCCGATGCGGACGGTGCCGATCTGGGGTATTTTCTGCACACCGCCGCCAGCGCGGGCAAAGCCGAAACCGTCGGCGCCCAGCACGACGCCGGGGTGCACGATGCAGCCTTTGCCCACGACCGTGCCCGCCATAAGCGCCACGTTGGGGTACAGGATGCACCCTTCGCCGACCTTGCAGTCTTCACCGATATAGCAGCCGGGAAAGAGAACGCTGCCCGCGCCGATGACGGCCCTGGGGCCGATGAAGACAAAGGGGTAGACGGTGCATCCGGTTCCCAGCACGGCGTCCTGATGGATCAGGCTCTGCTCGCTGGTTTTGGAAAAGCTGCCTTGAGGGCGGGCGAAAAGGCCCACCGCGCGGCCGAAATCCACGTACGGGTTCGCGCTGATGAGAGCCCGGGGCACGGCATCGGCGTATTCTTCGCTGACAATGACGGCGCAGGCTCTGGTATGGGTCAGAAATTGGGCGTACTTGGAGTTGGCCAGAAAAGAGATTTCGTCGGCGCCGGCCGCCTCAAGGGTGTTGATGCCCGTGACCGGGCAATCGTCACCCTTGAGGGTGAGGCCGAGCGCGGACGCTATCTGCGAGAGCGTCCAGCCCATGATCTTAGCGGCCCGCCGGTTTCGCGCCGCCGCCGCTGGTGTAGACGCGGTTAAGTTCGGTGATCATGTCCGCGGTGACGTCCACGGATTTGTCGTAATAGATGGGGCCGCCCATGGCGGAATCAAGCAGGATGGCATAGCCCTTGCGGGAACCGTATTCCTGCGCGGCTTTGAACAACTGCTGCGAAAATTCCTGCTGCAGGCGCATGGCCGCGGCTTCCGCCTTGCGGGCAAAGGCCTGATAGCGGTCTTCAAAATCGCGCTTGGAACGCAGGAAGGCGGCGCGGCGGTCTTCGCGCGCTTCAGGAGACAGCGCGGCGGTTTTGCTCTGCAGCTCTTCCGCCTGTTTTTGCAGGGAAGCGCTTTGGGTTTCCAGAGTCTTCTTTTCGTTGGCGAACTGGCCTTCCAGTTTTTTCTGCGCGGCTTTCAGAGGCTCGCACTGGGCGGCCACGGCGCGGGAGTTGAACACGCCTACTTTGCCTTCAGCGGCGGCATAGGCCGGAATAACTGCGAGCAGGCTGAAGACCAGGGCGAGGAAAAGACTTTTACGCATTGTGTGGGCTCCTTACGGAAAATTCCGTGTTTCTCTTGGGATCGTGCGGCGGAAAAAGACAGGGTCCTTTCGCAGCTAACTTGTCTTCATACCCCCACGCTCCCCGCCAGTCAAGAACGAGGGGGTAGCGGCTCCATTTGGCTTGATACCGCAAAAAAGCCGTCAACGGCCGGCGAATTTGGCCAGTTTTTGCTTGTATGCGGCCACCCCGGCGGCAAGGCCGTCGGCCAGCCGCTCCAGGTAGGTATCCGACTGTATGCGTTTGGCGTCCGCGGCGTTGCTGAGATAGCCGATTTCGACCAGGGCGGCGGGCATGCGCGCGCCCATAAGCACATAGAACGGCGCGGAGCGCACCCCGTTATTCGCGACGCCAAAGCCCGCCCGCTGCGCCCTTCCGTGCATGCTGCCCTGCATGATGCGCGAAAGTTCGCGCGATTCTTGCAATTTTGCGCTGAGCATCAGGTCGGTGAGAATGAATTGCAGATCGCTGATGCTTTTGACGGAAACGGCGTTTTCGCGCGCGGCCACGGTGGCGGCGCTGCTGGTGCGGGCCAGGTCCAGAAAGTAGGTTTCGAGGCCGTTCAAGTTCTTGTCGGTGCTGGCGTTGACGTGCAAGGAGATGAACAGATCGGCTTTCTTTTTGTTGGCCATTTCCGTGCGTTGCTCAAGGGCCACGTACACGTCTTTTTCGCGCGTGTAGAGCACGATGAAGCCCGCCTTGCGCAGACGTTCGCCCAGCATTTTGGCCAGTTGCAGGGTCACGGAGCTTTCTCTGATGCCGTTGCCCATGGCGCCGGGGTCTTTGCCGCCGTGGCCGGGGTCGAGCATGATGGTGCGCACGGTAAGGCCGAGCTGTTCCATCAACGTCCCCGCTTTGCCGCCTTCGTCGCTCTCGTCGCCGGAAAAGCGCCCTTGCAGAACCGGGCCGTTCTTGCCCGCGGGCGGCGGGGCAAGCCCGTCGGCAAGGTTCGCGGCGCTGGCCTGCACGCTGATGCCGGGCGGAGAGAGCCGGGTCGTGACCGTATAGTGGCGCAGCCGGCCCAAATCGAGGACCACCCGGGTTTTGCCGTTTTCGCTCTTTTCTTCCGCGCCCATGAGGGCAACGCGCACGCGCGGGATCAGCTTGCCGGTCAGGGTAAGGCCGGGTTTCAAATCGGAAGCCGGGCGGGTGTCGGCAAGATCGATTTGCAAGCGCGCCGGGGAACCTTTTGCGCCGGGTCCGAGGCACTGGTGGCTGAACGCGGCGGGCCGGTCCAGCTCCAAAAACACGACCATGCGTTTGTTGTCGCCTTGCCATGAAACGCGCCGCAGCTGTGAAAGCTGGACAAAGGGCCCCGGTTTTTTGGGGGGCGCGGTCTCCGCCTTTTTCACGGCGGGCGGTTCCGGCGGAAGGGACGCCGCAAGCTCGCGGGCGCTGGCGGCCATATCGCCGCGCGGATAGCGCTTCAAAACCTGCCCGGCGGCCTCTCTTGCGCCGTCGGCGTCATCCAGCCGTTTGGCCATGATGAAGGCCGCGCGGAACAGGCCGTCGTCCGCGAGATCGGATGAAGCGAAATCGGCGGCCAGCGTCAGATACTGGGTGACCGCGTGCTGCCAGTCGGAACGCAGGTGAGAGCGTTCCGCCAGTTCTTCGCGGCAGCGGGCGGCCTGAAATCGCGCTTTGGCGCCGGTTGCGCCTTCCGGGTCTTTGGCCAGCGCCGCCAGAAAACGGCGTTCAAGGTCCAGCCAGGGGTCGCGTTGCATGCCTTTGCGGCTGTCGCGCAAAAGCGCGCGCCAGTCTTCGGCCGCGTCGCGATACAGCGCGGCGGCGGCTTTGGGGTCCGGTTTTTCCGCCCGCGCGGAAGTGTTGGCTTCCGGCTGCGCGGCGGGTTTGGCGGCGACCTGGCGGTCCGGGCTCGCGTCCGGCCCGCTGGTCCGCATATCCGCCATGCGTTGCTTCGCTTCCGCCGCCAAGGGGTCGTTCGGATAGGCTTTGGCCATGGCCGCAAGCGCTTTTTCGGCCTTGCGGAAATCGTTCGCGTTCCATGAGCGTCGGGCCAGCTCTTCCAGGCTGCGCGCCTCGTAAAAATCGGCTTTCGCCGCCGCGCTCTTGCTTTTGGCCTCTTTTTGCAGCGCGGCGAAGCGGGCGGCCAGCTTCTCCCAGCCTTCGCGCAGGCCGCCTCTCTTTTCGTCCTTGGCAAGGGCGGTGAAATCAGCCACGGCCGCGTCATAGCGGCCGCGCCAGGCCGTCGCGCCTTTGCCGGCGGGGGCGGCAGCGGCCAGAGCCTCGCCGCAGGATGCAAAGAGGAAAAAGAGAAAAATAAAGAAAATAAGCCTGTTATAACACATACTGCCCACAAGCCGGGAGCCGGGTTCCAGCAGATGGATTTTCAGTCCTGGCAAGGAAAAAGCCGATTCTGGAACAGGGATAGTACTCTTCTGTACAGCCCTGGACCGAAATCGGCTTTTGACGCGGTCCAGGGCTGAAAAGGCGCTGCTGGGAACCGGCTCCTAGAAGAATTGGCCCATCGAGAACTCAAACCTGCCGCTGTCTCTGCGGCCCCTGCGGTCGTCATCCAGCGGGATGCCGTAGCCGAAGCGCAAATCGCCCATGGGCGAACGCCAGCGCAGTTCCACGCCGAAGGACCGTTTGATTTCGTCGTCCCAGTTCCAATCACGGTCGGCGTCGATGTTCACGCCAATGTCAAAGAAGGGCACGATGTTCACGCCCACTTCAGGCGCGATGCTCCAGATGTATTCGAAGTTGGCGAAGGCCATGCGCGTGCCGCCGATGCGGTCGTTCGTTCTCGGGTCGCGGGGCACAATATCTTTGCTGGCGTAGCCGCGCACCGAGTCCATGCCGCCCATCCAGAAACGTTCGAAGACCGGGACATCGTCGGAACCGTTTTTGAACACCGCGCCGCCTCTGGCTCTGAAGTGCAGGATATGGTTGGTCACTAACTGGTAATAGGTCTGGTGCTCGGCCGTCAGGCGGATGAAGTCGTCGTCGCCGCCGAGCAGGCCGCCGCCGTATTCCACGCCGATACGGTTGATGGTGCCGCTGGTCGGGTGCAGGCGGTCGGTGGTGTCGCGGGTGATGCGCACCTGGCCCACGCTGGACCAGCGGTATTCGTCACCGATCTCTTTGATGACCTCGGCGGCATCGTCGTCAAAGTCGTACAGCTTGTATCTGTCAAGGCGATAGCCCCAGCCCAGCGAGGTATATTCGCCCAGCGGATAGGCGAAGCGCAGGGTGCCGCCGATAGTCTTTTTCACATAGTCATAATAGTCGTCTTTCCAGGAATAGAGGTCAAAGCCCACGGAAAGGTTGGTGTCGTTGTACCTGGGGTTGACGAAGGTCCAGGTGTAGGCCGTTCTGCGGCCGGAGAACAAGGCCTGCAAGGACGTCAGGTAGCCTTTGCCCCAAAGGTTGCGTTCCTGCAAGGTGCCGGTGACGCCGAACGCGTCGTAGGTTGAGTACCCGAAGCCGCCCATGATGGAGCCGGTGCTCTTTTCTTTGACTTTGACCTTGAGGTCGACTTCGTCCTCTTTTTGCGTTGGCACCAGTTCCGCTTCGGCCACTTCGAAATAGCCCAGCTTGTTCAGGCGTTGGGTGCTGCGTTGCAGTTTGGAGCCGACAAACAGATCGCCGTCGGTCAGGCGCAATTCACGCAGAATGACGTTGTCTCGGGTGCGCCAGTTGCCTTCGATGACGGCCCGGCGAATATAGACCTTCTGCTTTTTGTTGATGGCGTAAGTTACATCCAGAATACCCGGCTCGCCCTCGCGTTTTTTGGGCAGCGGGTTGACCTCGGCAAAGGCATAGCCGTATTCCGCGTAATAGTCGGACAGGTGCTTGGTATCGTTCTGCATGACCGAAAGGTTGAACCAGCCGTTGTCTTTGGTGACATCGTCCAGCTTGGTCACGGTGCGCAGCTGTTCGTCGGTATCGATAAGATCGCCGGCGTAAATAATGTTGCCCACGCGGTACCGTTCCCCTTCGTTGACCGGGAAGGTGACGGTAATGCCGTCGTCGGCGTAGTCGACCTTGGCCGCGCCCACGGTTACGTCGATAAAACCGTTGTTCATGTAATAGGCGGTGATGGCGGAAGAGTCGCGTTCAAGCATCTCTTCTTTCAAAACGCCCGTGCCGGTGATCCAGGAGAGAATGTTGCGTTCGCTGAGCGCCAGTTCTTTTTTGATGTCGCTTTCTTTGAGCAGCTTGACGCCTTCGACCTTGACCTCTTTGATATACAGCTTGTTGCCTTCGTTGACGGTCAGCACCAAAGCCGCGCCCGTGCCGCCGGGGCGGGTGTCGATGCGGTAATCCACGTTGGCGAGGTAAAAGCCGTCTTTGCGGTACAGTTCCCTGACTTTCTGCAAGTCTTCGGCCAGCACTTTGTCGTTCAGCACCGAACCGGTCTTGGTGCCCATGGCGGCGGTGATGTCTTCGGCATCCACTTCTTTGGCGCCTTCGACCACCACGGATTCTATTCTGGGTTTTTCCTCAACGGTATACACGAGGTGCAGGCCGTCTTCGCGCGGCTCAACGGCCACGGAAACGTCGCGGAAATACCCGAGATCCCAGATGCGCTTCACTTCACGGTCAATGGCGTCCATATCGATGGGGTCGCCTTTGCGCGTGTTGATGCGCATAAGCACCACATCGGAATCAAGCACCTTGGTGCCCCGCACTTCAACCGCGGCGACCAGGTCGCGGCGCTTGAGCTCGTTGCTGATGCGGGTGGCCAGCTCGTCAACGCCGGGCAGAAGTTCTCCCGCATCGGAACGTTCGACGAACATGGGCTTGACGACCTGGGCTTCGCCCGTTTCAACGAAGCGGGCGTCGATACTGAAGGCGCCTCCCACCTGGCTGTAGCTGCCGTAAACGGCGGCGGTCGCGCCCAGTTTGGCCGCGAGGGCACGCGCGGTTTGAATGTTCAGGGTTTTGACGTTATCTTTGCGCATCTGCGCGATGACTGCGCCGTCAGGCACCACGGCGATGCCCTTGCCCAGCAGGCGCTGAATCAACAGAGCGGGCAGCTCGTCGTTCAGGCGTTCTTGCGCGGGGCCGGCATTGATTTCAAAAGGCAGCACCGCGATTTTGGGGGCGCCTTCCTTCTGCTCCGCCCCTGGCGCGGCGGGCTGGGCGGCCCTGCGGTTGGCCGGGCGGCTGGTCTTGCCGAGCGCTTCCTGGTCAGCCGCCTGGGGTGTTTTTTTCCTGGCGGAGGTTTTGGCGGATTTTGTCTGCGCACTCGTTGCCGTTGCCGAGGTTTCCGCGGCTGCGGCGTCAAAAGCGGACAACAGGATGCCCGCCGCCAGAATAAAGATTCCCAACACGTTAGCCCGTCTGATCATAGAGGTCTCCGGCTCGTAATTCCAGGCAGCGGCCCATCAGGGCGGCAATATCCCGGTTGTGGGTCACAACGATCAGGGTCATTCCCAGGTCGCGGTTCAAGTCAAGCAACAGGCGGGACACAGAGGCCCCGGTTTTTTCGTCCAGGTTGCCCGTGGGTTCGTCGGCCAGCAGCACTTTGGGCCGCTGCAAAATGGCCCGGGCTATGGCGGCCCGCTGGCGTTCGCCGCCGGAAAGGGTGGTCACATCCTGCCCTTCGCGGCCTTCAAGGCCTACGGCCTTCATGGCCGTAACCGCAAGGCGCAGCGCTTCATCCTTTGGGGTTCCGCCGATGATGGCCTGCATGGCCACGTTTTCCGCCGTGGAAAATTCCGGCAGCAGGTGGTGGAACTGGAACACGAACCCAATGGATGTGTTACGCAGGGCGGCCTTCGCTTCCGGGCTGAGGGCGCCGACATTTTGCCCCTGAAAAAAAATTTCGCCTCGGGTAGGAGTATCAAGAGTGCCGAGCAGATGCAAGAACGTGGATTTTCCCGCGCCGGAAGAGCCTATCACGGCGATGGACTCGCCGCAGGCTATATCCAGACTGACGGAGCGCAGTACGGTCAGCTTTTCAGCCGGGCCGTCGTACTCTTTGCTGACGTTCGTGAAGGAGTATAGAGGGGCGTCGGTCATATCGATACCTTCCCTACTCATACCGGAGGGCTTCCACCGGCTCCAGACTTGCTGCCTGACGGGCGGGGTAAATGGTTGCGACAAAACAGATCAGCACCGCCCCGACCGCAATGCCCACAAGGTCGGGCCACTCCAGCAATATTGGCAAATAATCCAATGAATATACGCCTTTAGGCAATTTGATGAACTGGTAACGGTGCAGCAGTTCGCAAATGGCAAGGCCCAGAACAAAGCCCACGCTGGTGCCCACCCCGCCGATAATCAACCCTTGCAGGGTGAAAATGCGGCGGATGGATTGCTTTGTCGCGCCCATGGACATCAGGATAGCGATATCGCGCGTTTTTTCCATGACCAGCATGACCAGCGTGCTGACGATGGAAAAAGAAGCCACGATGATGATCAGGCCCAGCATGATGGCCATGCCGAATTTTTCAAGCTTCAGCGCGGCGAAAAGGCTGGCGTTCATCTCCATCCAGTTGCGCGCGTAGTAGGGCGAACCCAGCGACAGGGCGACGGCGTCGCCGATTCTGTCCGCCTGGTATACGTCGGAAACGGTAAGCTCAAGGCCTGTGACCCAGTCGGAATCGGGGCGGCCCAGCACGTCGCGCGCGGCGGCAAGAGACATGAGGGCCAGGGATGAATCATATTCGAACATGCCGGTGGAAAAGACGGCCACCACCCTGGCCTGGCGGATGCGGGGCGTAAACCCGGCCGTGCCTTTGTCGCCCGTGGGGGTCAAAAGGTTCACCCGGCTGCCCACGGGCGCGGCGATGCGGTTTGACAGCTCTTTGCCGATGATGATGCCGGGCAGGCCTTCGGTTTTGGCAATATCTTCGAATTTGCCCTGGGTGATGCGGCCGGTCAGGCTCAGCACCTTCGGCGCTGTTGCAGGGTCAACACCGCGCAGGATCAGCCCTTTGACCCCGCCGGGGCCGGAAATCATCAGTTCCGCATAGATGAAGGGCATAACCCCGGTCACGCCGGGCACGTGCCGCACTTTCTGGCACAGCTGGTCGACGGTTTCCGGCGGCCTGCCGGTGTTGAAACCGATGGGAGGCATGCTGTTGGTGCCGGAAAGGACCATGACGTGGGCGTTGACCCCGGTGATTTTATCGCGCAGATCGGTGGTGAACCCGTTCATGACGCCCATGACGATGATCAGCGCCGCCACGCCGATGGCCACCCCGGTCATGGAAAAGATGGAAATGACCGAAATGAATGCCTGCTTGCGGCGACCGAGCAGGTAGCGGAGGGCGACGAAGAGTTCAAATCGCATGCGTTTCAGCTTTCGGGTTTGAGCAAGGGGAAGAGAATGACTTCGCGGATGGAGGGCGAATCGGTCAGCAGCATGACCAGCCGGTCAATGCCCAGGCCTTCCCCCGCCGCCGGGGGCATGCCGTATTCAAGGGCGCGCAGGTAGTCTTCATCCATCCAGTGCGCTTCGTCGTCGCCGGCCTCTTTCTCCGCCACCTGCTGTTCGAAACGCATGCGCTGATCCACGGGATCGTTGAGCTCGGAAAAGGCATTGCCCAGTTCCCGCCCGGCGATGAACAGCTCAAAGCGGTCCGTAATCTCGGGGTTCTTTTCGTTGCGCCGCGACAGAGGCGAGATGTCCGTGGGGTAATGGTAAATGAAATGGGGCTGGATGAGCTTGGGTTCCACATCCAGGTCAAAGAGCTTGGCTTGCAGCTTGCCCAGTTTTTCACCGGCCACGACCTTTTCGCCGCGTTCTCTGATATAGCTCTGCACCCGCGAGTAGTCGGTATACATTTCCGGCGAATGGCCGCCGATTTTTTCAAGCGAATCATAGAACGAAAGGCGTTTCCAAGAGCCGCAGGTCAAATCTATGTCCAGGCCCTGGTAGGTGATTTTCGTGCCGCCGCAGACTTTTTCCGCGATGGCGGCGATGAGCCGTTCGGTCAGGTCCATCAGATCTTCAAAGGTGGCGTAGGCCCAATAGAATTCGCACATGGTGAATTCCGGGTTGTGGCGCACGGAGATGCCTTCGTTGCGGAAGTTGCGGTTGATCTCAAAAACCTTTTCAAAACCGCCCACCAAGAGGCGCTTGAGATACAGCTCCGGCGCGATGCGCATGTACAGTTGCATGTCTAAAGCGTTGTGGTGGGTGATGAAGGGCCTGGCGGTCGCCCCGCCGGGGATGGGCTGGAGCATGGGCGTTTCCACTTCCAGAAAACCTTCGCTTTCCATGAAGCGGCGGAATTCGCTGACGATCTGGATGCGTTTCTGAAATATCTCGCGGGTGCGCTCGGTAACGATAAGGTCGACGTAGCGCTGGCGATAGCGAATCTCCACATCTTTCAAGCCGTGGTATTTTTCGGGCAGGGGGCGGAAAGAGCGCGTCAGCAGCTTGGCCGAGGCGCAAGCCAGCGTCAGTTCCCCGGTTTTGGTGCGGAACAGCTTGCCCGTAACCCCCACGATATCGCCGAGATCGAATTTCTTGAAGACGTTGTAGGCTTCTTCGCCCATGTCTTCACGGGCGGCATAGCACTGCATGCGGCCGGAGGCGTCCATCAGGTGGAAAAAGGCCACCTTGCCGAAAGAGCGCAGCGACACGATGCGGCCGGCAAGGGAAAACTCGCGGTTCAGGGCGGCCAGGACTTCTTCGTCGCTGCCGTTGTATTCGGCCGCGATTGCGGCCACGTCGTTGCGTTTGATGAACCCGTTGGCATGCAGCGAAACGCCCGCTTCCAAAAGTTCGCAGGATTTGACCACCCTGTTTTTCACCACTTCGTTCAGTTCGTCGCGGTCAACGAAACTTTCCAGCATGGGCATGAAATAGGCGGCCCGCTCGGATTTGGTGGGCAGCTTGATGGGGGCGCGGCGCGGCTTCTCGGCAGGTGAACTCAAGGCGGTACTCCACAAAGCGGTTGACGTGATAGCTTGCTATGCCTATGTGAAATGCGCCACCGCGTCAATAGCGCGCGGTTTGGCGTCATGCTTTGTCAGGCAACGTTTTTTGCTCCGGTCGTGTACCGTAAGAGTACACTTCCCGTCGCAAAAAACTCGCCTTTCTCGCCTGACGCCAAACCACACTACTATTCGGTTAGCGGTTTAACAAAAAAACGGACAGTTCATGCCCCGCCAGAAATATACGTACAGCCAGCAACAGTGCATCCGCCTTGCGGGCAAGCTTTCGCAGAAAACAGGCATGCTGCGCCCGCACGCCCGGGTGGGCATCGCCGTTTCCGGCGGTATGGACAGCTGGGTGCTGCTTGAAGTCATGCGCATTCGCCAGGGCATCGTGCCCTTTCCGTTCAGCATCATGGCCCTGCACGTGAACCCCGGTTTTGACCCCGCCAACCACGCGCCGCTGGCCGAGTGGCTGGAAAAGAACGGCGTGGCCGGACACCTGGAAGTCACGGACCACGGCACGCGGGCCCACTCGCCGGAAAACCGCAAGGCCTCGGCCTGTTTTTACTGCGCCATGCTGCGGCGCAAGCGGCTTTTTGAGCTGTGCGGACAGTACAACCTGACGCATCTGGCTTTCGGGCACAACCTGGACGATCTTTTGTCCAATTTTTTCATGAACATGTGCCAGAACGGCCGGGTGGACGGCCTTTCCATGCGCGAGGATTTTTTCGGGGGCAAGCTGACCGTGATCCGGCCGCTGCTGCTGATGGAAAAGGCCGTCATCGCAAGAGCGGCCAGAAACTGGGGCCTGCAGATCTGGAGCAACCCTTGCCCTTCGGCCGGGCACACCCGCCGGGCCAGCATCATGGATGACATCGACCGCATGTGCGAAGGGCACAAAGGCATGAAGGCCACGATCATGGCGGCGCTGGGGCGCTGGCAGTTCGGCCTGGACACGCCGAAAGACGGCGAAGACGGCTTGGCGTGATGCGTTGCCAGACAGCTCTATTGACAAGTAGCAATTATTTTGCTATCTATTCTAATCAAAAATAAATAACTCTTTTCTCCGCCTCTCTTCTTTCTTTCAATTTCTAGCGCCTTCACGCTTTTTGCCGTCTTTCGCGCCGGCGTCTTTGCGCATTGCCGCGCCTTCCTTCCGTCACCGCAACCCAACCCCAGCAAGGAGCTCCCCATGTCTTTCCGGTCATCCATGATCCATCTCTCGCAGCACAGCCTGCCCGTGCGGCCGACAAAGCTTTTTCAACGCAGCTACATTTTGAACGTGCAATGCGAAGTGGATGCCGCCACCAACCGCATCAAGGGCAAGTTGGAAAACAGCGGACCGGACAGGAACGGGTACGCCTATCGCCACGACGGCAGCGGCCACCTGACCCATGTCTGGCGGGATGGCGCTCTGAATGAGGAGTACAGCTATAACCGGCAAGGCCAGCGCGCACGCCAGGTTTCGCGTTCCGCCGGGTTCAACCGGCAGTACGTTTACGGCCGGGAAGGGCGGCTGGTCCGCACTGGGCACCTGGAATTCACGTATGACGACAAGGGCGCTCTGGCTTCCCGAACCGAGCGCCGCTACAACCGCACCCCCCGCACGACCCGCTATTTTTATAATGGCGACACCCTGCTGGACAAAGTCATCCTGCCGGAACGGCTGCATTTGCAGCGCAGGCCCATGCTGTTCAAGCCGGGCATTGAAGACCCTTGGGGGCTGCCGGGCGGCGGGACCATCAAATACGTTTACGGCGGCAAAGGTTCCCCCAACCCTGTGGGACCGGTGCAAAAGTACCGCGAAAACAACCTGATCGTGGAATATACCTGGCAGGACATGTTCCGGCTGAAACGCTGCACAGACTACGAATTGGGCGTGGATTACCAATTTTCGTACGGCCCTGACGGCCGCCTCTCCCGCGTATTCCTGACCGGCATACCCCAGCACAAGGCCGGGCCGCTGCTGGATCCTTTGAAACTGCCGCGCTCCATCTTCTGGAACGAAGGCTATGATGAAGAGCCGGAACCCTTTGACACGGGTCTGGAGCTGCTCTGCGGCCGGGGCACCAAGTATTTGACCCTGCATTGCGGCTGCGACCAGGTGGGCACCCCGAAACTGTTCACCCTGGATAACGGCGCGCTGGTCCGGAAGGTGACATACGACAGCTTCGGCGTGCCTATCCGCGACAGCCGCCCGGAACTGTTCATACCCATAGGCTTCGCCAACGGCCTCTTGGACCGCGACACCGGCCTTGTGCGCTTCGGCTACCGCGATTATGATCCTGAAATAGGAAGGTTTTTGTGCCCTGACCCGGCCAGGGACATGCGCGGCGACGGCGACCTGTACAATTACTGCGCGGATGATCCGGTAAGTATGGTTGACCCTAACGGCCTGTGGGCCAAGGCGACATTCGACGAATCAAAGGTCAGCCGGGATGACGCCGGGCGCTTCGGCTCCGGGGGGGGAGCGGCGGAACTGGCGGTTCGCCCGTGGATTCGTTGAGGGAGAGTAATACGGAGGCGGGGAAAGAGGACCAGAGTAATAGCAAGCGCGATGGAAGCTGGGAGCAAAAACCGGGAGAAAAAGTAAGGGAGATTAACGGGGAGAGGCAAAAGCAAACCTCAACAGGCGAAGATATTACCGAAGATTACTATGTTCAAGGCAACCGACCGCTTGACCTACCAAAATCCGAATGGCTCTATCCTTCCGTCGGAGAGGGAACATTAACGAATCCTATACCTGGCCATCACGAGCAGTTTATAAAAAGTGACGGAACGAATTTTGGGCTATTCCCCGATGGGCCGCGGGAAGATAAAGATAGCCTTGTGGCAAAGTATAAATACGCCGACACGACGAAGTATCGAGCTGATTGCATAGACGAAGCAAGAGCGCAAGTTGACGCAGAAATAAAAGAATCAGCGCGATTGCAAAAAGAAAAGGGACGGAGTGCAGAAAGCCAACATGACAGGTTTGATCCGCCTGTCGCAGATCCAGGCGATCAGGTTAAATGGCCGTATGACACCCATTCTTATAACTGCATATCATATAAAGATACGATACTTGCAAGAGCTGAAATCATAGCTAAAAGAAAAGGCGTTTCATTAATTAAAGATAAATGATATATAAGAGCGCTAAATTTAATGAAATTAAATTTAGCGCTCTTATATATTTATGCTTTTCCCAAGATTTGAATTAATAATATATAAAAGAAAAACATAAACAAAAAATAGCAAAATATTCCTATGCATGATATGAACATATTTATAAATATTAATTCTCCACTAGAAATATTGATAAATTTTTCAGAAGATTTATTTTTTATATACTTTACAACAGTATGCGTAACTATAAAGACAATAAAATAAAAAAGTAAGTAAAAAATATATTTTAAATTGTACTTTACAATAGAAAAATATGAAGAAACAATAAATAAGAAGAGAGCAGAAAAAAACGATATCAAAAAGTGAACACAGTATATAAAATTGATATTAGCGTTCTTCTTGACCACGGCAAAGCAGATTAGAGGCAGAACAATCGCCGTAAATAACCCAATAAAAACGATGCCTTCAGTCATATGTTGGTCGTTCCTGTATTTTCGAGGCGATTTTCACTAAAAACATCGCCGCATAAAATGTGATTAGTCTTTTTCGCCGTATAAGTCAATTATCTTAAGTAGTTCGGATGCCGGGATTATGATCCTGAAATAGGACGCTTTTTGTGCCCGGACCCGGCAAAGGACATGCGCGGCGACGGCGATCTGTACGATTACTGCGCGGATGATCCGGTGAGTATGGTTGACCCCAACGGTTTGTGGACCAAGGCGACATTCGACGAATCAAAGGTCAGCAGGGACGACGCCGGGTGCTTCGGGACAAAACGCTGGGCGGTGTGGGGGATGCGGCGTATCTTGATGAAAAGGGTACGCAATTCAGATGCCCCGGCCCCTATAACTGGTTCAGCAAACGGTAGGAGAAAGTATGTTCCGTGCGCGGCGCTTGTGCCTGCTCTTTTTTGTTGCTGTTGTCCTTTCACTTCAGGCAAATGAAGGGCTTTGTCAGATGGAATACTCCATTTCCAAAGAAATGCGTTCACGGTGCGTCGAAACCATAGCGGCTTATGTGAAAAAAAACCGCAACTGGGACAAAGGAAGTTACAAAATCAGTTTTAGTGACCCCGGCCGGATGTCATCAGTGGGCATCCGGCCGGGGTCACTTTTTCGCGAAGCCGCGCGCGGTCTTACAGCGTTTTGCCTTTGGCCGCCCACTGCGTATACAGGTTCAGCGCTTCGGGCATGGGCAGCCGGATGACCGTCAGCGCCGGGCTTGAGACGAAATCGCCGTTGAATTCCTCATCCTTAAGGCTCAGCGTGCGGGCCATGTCGACCACGCCTTTGCGCCCCCGGTAGCCAAGCTTTTCGGCGTCTTCATACGAACTGGCGTAGCAGAGCACCGGCAGCTGGGCCAGAAACATGGCCGAAAGGCACATCAGGCAGGGCTGGCCCGTGGCGTACAGTTCGCAGTCGTGCAAAACGCTCTGCCCCAGCTTTTTGCACGCTTCGCGCATGGCGTTCAGTTCCGCATGGCTTGAAGGGTCGCCCGTCCGAAAAACTTCGTTATGGCCCCGCCCGATAATCTCGCCCTTGCGCACCACAACCGCGCCAAAAGGCTTGCCGTGCCCGTTCGCCGCGCCGCGCGCCGCTTCATCCACCGCTTCGAGCATAAAATGTTCCGGACTGTACATGGCGTGTGCCTCCTGCGTTCTTGCCGCCGGGTTTTGGCGGGTACAATTCCGCCATACTATATGTCTCGAAGCGAAAAAGGACAAGGCCGGGCGCGCCAACCGGGCCGCTGCCCGCTCGCCTTGACAGGGCCGGATACTGACGGTACTCCGTAAGCTCGTTTTTACAGCGACAAGGACCGCGATGCTTTTCAAGAAATACCAGATAGTCATTTTCAAGGACCGCGAAGCGGGCCACAGCCACGTGCGCCTGCGCGGCTGGCTTGGTCTTGTGTGCATTCTGCTGGTCCTGGGGCTTTCCGGTGCGGTCGTTTTTTTGTGGAACTACTATCCGCGTAGCTTCATTCTCAGCCATCAGCTGCGCGAAGCCGAAAAGACCATAGAGGCGCAAAACGCCCAGATCATGATTATGGCGGGCAAGCTGCAAGCCCTGCAGGATGACGTGAAGCGCGTGCAGCAGTTTGACGCGAAACTCCGGGTGATGATGAACGTCGACCGCGAACCGGCGGAGACGAACAGCGCCGCAGAAGAAGGCGCGGCCGTGCCGCAGGGCTATGTGCCCCTGCACCGCAGGGATTTGATGGCCAAGCGCATGCTGTCGCTGGTCGATCAGCTGGCGGAGGACGCGCGCATGGAAGAGATCCGCCAGCAAGACCTCATGCTGCTGATGCGCGACAACCGCGAGTTTCTCAGCATGATGCCTTCCATCTGGCCTGCCGAGGGGAATCTTTCTTCGGTTTTCGGCATGCGTTCTTCGCCGTTCACCGGCCGGGGCACCATGCACGCCGGGCTGGATATAGCCAACCGGCCGGGCACGCCGATCATCGCCCCGGCCAAGGGCACGGTCACTTTCGCCAACTGGGACGGCGCTTACGGCCATTGCATCGTGATCAGCCACGGCAACGGCATTTCCACGCGTTACGCCCATATGTTGCGCTACGTGGTCAAAGAAGGGCAGGTGGTCAACCGGGGCGACCTGATAGGCCATATCGGCTCTTCCGGCCGCAGCACCGGGCCGCACCTGCACTATGAGGTGCGCGTGGGCGGCGTGCCGGTCAACCCCATGCGATACATTCTCAATTGAACGATACTAGCCCCACCCGTGCGCCGCGCGCGCTTTACGGGCGGATTTCAGGATATGCATGCCGCAAACTCTTCTGGATCGCCTTTTTGCATTGGACAGCGAGCTGTTTCACCTCGGCAACATAAGCGCCCGTTCGGATCTGCTTGACTGGCTGGCGCCTGTTTTCTCGCTGACCTGGCTGATCTGGGCGCTGGGCTGCGCCGCTTACGCGGTGTGGGCCATACGGGCGGCGCGCCATACAAACCGCTGGAAACATTTGCGGCCCGTGCTGGTCGGGGCGGTGCTGATCCTGGCCACAGCCGGCGTGACGGATCTGGTCACCAACGAGGTGAAAGGCAGGGTGGGGCGGCTGCGGCCCTATCAATGCCTGCCCGAAGTGCATTATTACTCGCACAAGGGCTGGCAGCAAAACCCGGCGGATTTCGCACCGAATAAAAAACGGGCGGACTCGTTTTTTTCAGGCCACGCGGCGCACAGCATGGCCGCCGCCACCATAGCGGCCGGGCTTTTTCCCGGGGCGAGCCCCGTGGTATATGCCGTGCCGCTGCTGGCCGGCGCATCCCGCATATACCTGGGCAAGCACTATCCCAGCGACGTGCTGGGCGGCTGGGCCGCCGGCTGGCTGATCGCCATGATCGCGCGCGGCTGTACGCGGCGCTTGCGGGAACGGGTCAAGCCCAAAGACTAACGGCCCGGTTTGCCGTGATGTTTTGTCTGCTTATTTAGCCAGCTTTATCACCCGGTCCACATCGATTTCCACGGAATTCCAGTCCTTATCCACTTCGCCCCGCAGTTCCACCTGGTCGGCCGCGCCGATACTCTGGCCACCCCATTTGTCGTGGTCTATTTCCACGGTAATAGTGCCGGTGGCGTCGCGGAACAGGTATTTATCCTTGCCCAGGTGCCGCTCGAGGACGCCACGCAGGGTGACGGCCGCATCGTCGCGCATTTTTTTCGCCTCTTCCACCGTGGTCACGGCCTGCCCGGGCCCGGTGTAGCCGCCCCGCGCCGCTGCCGAAGGTGCGGTGGAAGATCCTGTGTAGCCGCCTGTCGCGGCGCAGGCCGAAAAGGCGAAAAATACGGTCAGGCAAAAAGCGGAAAGGATGCGCAACGATAGCTGTTTCATGATTTTTCTCCTGTATTGATGGTGTGTTCAAGGCAGTCTAACGCCTCTCGGGCAAAGACGGCCAGACTTTCTTCCCGTATTGTGAACCCGTCCAGCACCTCGGCCCGCGTCCGCTCTTCCAGCAGCGAACGCAGCAAGATTTGCGCGCGCTCTTTTTCTTCGGCGGGAACGGGGGCTGCCGTTGCCGTTTTGGCCAAACCCCAGGCGGCTATGCCGCGCGAGGGCATATCGTCGTCGCCAAGCCCCTGAAGCAGCAGCGTTCGGGCGAGATCTCGCAGGGGCGCATGGGCAAAACCCAGTCGGCCTACGGCCCAGTAAGCCCCCTGGCGCAAGGGGCCATGTTCCAGATAATTGTCGGCTTTGCCCGTATCGCGCACGTACGAGAGCGCTATGCGCCCGTATTCCGAGGCCAACGTCGGGCTTTGGGCGCAGATTTCGCCGAATGCCTCGCAAATGCCCCAGCCGATGTTGCCCGAATCTTCATTCATATGCCACATCAGGCGGCGCATGACCTCGCGGGCCGTGGCCAGGCCGCCTTCCCGCGCTGCAAGGGCGGAAACGACAAGCCCCAGGGCCAGCACGCTGCGCCATTTCAGCGCTCCTCCGTGCGGCAGAAAAGAGAGCAGGGGCGATACCGCCTCCATTTCACAGCCGGGCTCGGCCAACCAGTCCGCCTGCCAGCGCGGGGCGGGATCCAGCAGTTTTTCCCGCAGGGCTGTTTTCATGCGCCGCGCCTTCATGTACTCTCCTTTTTCGCATGCCTTGCCTCAGGGCAGGGAATACGAGAGTATGACCGTATCGCGATTTTTATCTGCTGGCAACGTGAAGTAACTATGAGGTGATTATGCCGCTGCGCACCCGCCTGAGCCTGACCGGGGAACCGCTGTACCTGATGGATGGAACGGCCTTTGTCTTCCGGGGTTTTTACGCCTATCAGAACATGGCCCGTTCCGACGGTTTTCCCACCAACGCGCTGTTCATCACCGCGCGCATCGTGCTGAAACTTCTGCGCGAAGAAAAACCCGCGCATTTCGCCTTTATCATGGACGGCAAGGGCCCCAACTTCCGCCACGCGCTGTATCCGCAATACAAGGCCCAGCGCGGGGCCACCCCCGAACCCCTGGTGGCGCAGCTTGAACCCGTGCGCCGCACCCTGGCGGCTTTCGGCATACCGGTCATCGTTTCGCAAGGGTGCGAGGCGGATGACTGCATCGCCTCCTTGGCCGCCCGGTTCAAAGGCACGCGGCCGGTGGTCATCATCGGCGCGGACAAGGACCTGAAACAGTGCCTGGACCAGAACGTGGTGCTGTGGGACCCGGCCTCTAAAGACGAACGCCTGACCACCCTGGCCGATTTCACCAAAGAAGCGGGCATGCCCCCCTCTTCCTGGCCGGATTTTCAAGCCCTGATAGGCGATTCCAGCGACAACATACCCGGCGTGCCCGGCATAGGCCCCAAAACGGCTCTGGAGCTGTTCCAGTCCTTCAGCACGCTGGAAGAGATACGCGACCGCTTCGCCGGGGTGCCGCCCAAAATCCGCAAGAAACTGGAAGGCCAGTTGGACAGCGCCTTTTTGTACCGCAAACTGACCACCCTGAGCTGCGACGCCTGCCCCAATGTGGGGCCGGACGATCTGGCCGTGCGGCCCATGAACATGGATGAAGCCATGCGCGTGCTGGAAGAGTTCGAGCTGCGTTCGCTGGCGCGCGAGCTGGCCTCCATGGACCGGGCCGGCCTGCTGCGCCGGGCCGCAGGCGATGCGGGGGGGGCGTCGCCCCCCCCCCCCCGGGCGCAGGCGCCGGCCCGCCGCGCGCCACAGCTGGGGGGAGGGGGAG
>JAVBNL010000047.1:0-50730 GCA_031551515.1 Desulfovibrionaceae bacterium | reverse complement strand
GTGAGGATGGGATTCTTCAGGGTCAGGGAACCGCAACTCGCGGGCAGGGTGACGGACAGGTTCATGAATTCTCCGGACAATAGAACAAAGTACCTTTGAGCGATTTCAACGTGAAATTGCTACGCGCCGGCAAGGTCGACCTGGTCGGCCCAGAACACGGGACCGCGGGTGCAGGTCTGGACATAACGGAATTCCTCCGGGCTTGCCGGGTTCTCCGCCCGGCCGCGCCCTTCGCCGTCGGCGGCCTTGACCACGCAGCCCAGGCACACGCCCACCCCGCAGGCCATGCGCGTTTCCAGCGAAAGCTGGGCGCGGGCCTTGTGCGCCAAAGCGTATTTTTGCACCGAGCGCAAAAAGGGCATGGGGCCGCAGGCCAGAACCAGACCGTTTTGCTGCGCGGTTTCGCGGATGCCGCTTTCAAGGGTATCCAGAAAACAGGCCAGGTCATCCGGCCCGCATTCCAGGTGGCTGCGGGCGTCGATCATGGTGCAATCCGCAAAGGGGTAGCAATCCAGGGGCTGGCGGTGACCGAAATCCAGACGCAGTGTCTGCGCCGCCGGATGCTGCTCGATATAGCCCACAAAAGGCGCTATGCCGATGCCTCCCGCCAGCAGCAGGGTCGGCCCGGCCTCGAAAACCGCAAAGGCGTTGCCCAGCGGGCCCCACACATCCAGCACGTCGCCGGGCCTGATTTGGCGCAAGAGGTCCGTGCCCCGGCCCGCCATCTGAAACACGATGCGCAGCTCCGCGCTATCGGCGCGAGAGATGGAAAAAGGCCGCGCCCAAAGCAGATCGCCGCCCATATGCTTGGGCCGCAGCATCACAAACTGACCGGCAAGCCACCGGTCCCAGCCCGGCGATGCCAGGCGCAGCGTGTACAGATCGCCGCCCGTAGTGGCCGCGCCGCCGGAAGTTTGCGGCGCGCTGTGCCGTTCAAGAGAAATCACCGGCACTTCCCGGCAAACGGGCCTGATAACGGAACTCGTCATGAAAACCTCGCAGTTGCGGATGAAATATCGCAATTTCGCGGCATTGTAGATTTCCTCTCCCCCTTAAGCAAGCTCTGGTTGCGAGTGGGAGCGGATATTATTCCAGCGTCAACTCGGCGGCAAAGGCTATCACCGCATGCCCCGCGATGCGCACTTCACTGGGTTCGCCATCGCGTATCGTAACAACCACCTCGATGCAGCCCGGCCGTTTGGCAGCTTCCCCTTGCACAGCCTGAAAACCGAACGAGGAACCGTCGTGTTCAACCAGACCGTGACGAACGAGATAGGCGCCGAGCGGCCCGTTGGCGTTGCCGGTCACAGGGTCCTCGTTGATGCCGATGGCGGGCGCGAACATCCTGCCGTGCACCAGAGGAACGGAACCCGGAGCATTCTGCGTGAACACGTAATAGCCGTTGCAGCCGATAGCGCCGCTCAGCCCGGCAAGCGCCGTCATATCCGGAGCAAGCCGATGTAAGAGCTCCTCATCCTTGATGCAAACCATCACTTTGGAGTGCCCCGTGGAAACGATCTGCACAGGGTGGCTTTCACGCAAATCCGCCAGTGTGATTCCCAAAGCCGCGACGAGCGTGCCCAGAGCCTCGCCTTCGATCCGATTTTCAAAGCTGATGGCGCCCTGGGTCATGACTATGCGGTAGTCATCCCCCTCGCGCACGATATCCACAGGCAGAACGCCCGCGCCCGTTTTGTGCAGCACCCGGATGCTGCCCAGTTTGTTCTCCATCGCTCGGACGTAATGCGCCGCGATAGTGGCATGGCCGCAGATGGGCACTTCACGCGTGGGCGTGAAAAACCGGATATGCACATCGTGAGAAGAATCGGCGGGCGGAAGAATAAAGGCGGTTTCCGAGTTGTTCAACTCTCTGGCGATACGCTGCATCTCGCTTTCGGAAAGCGACGCCGCGTTGGCAACAACCCCGGCGGGGTTTCCGGATAATTTTTCTTTGGTAAAGGAATCCACCTGGTACAGGGCAAATTTTCTCGGCATATGCGGCTCCTCGCGTTTTGTTTCGCTCTCCCTCATGCGGAGAACAGTATATGCCACCGCATCAATTGCACAAGAATGTATTTACCCGCCCTCGCCCGTAAATGCGGGCGCGTTGCGTTCAACGGCTGATTGGTCTTGAGAAAGCGGCGGCGGTAGCGTATCGTGCCTCGCTATGGAACACAGACCCGAAATACTTTCTCCGGCGGGTGACACCGCCTCCGCCCTGGCCGCCTTCGCCGCCGGGGCCGACGCCATTTACCTCGGCCTCAAGCATTTTTCCGCCCGCATGGCGGCGGACAACTTTTCCACTCTGGAGCTTTCGCGCCTGGTGGATCTGGCCCACAGCGAAGGCCGCAAGGTCTACGTGGCGCTAAACACGCTGCTCAAACCCGGCGACCTGGATGCCGCCGGCCGCCTGATCAAGCGCGTCTGCCTCGGCGCCGCGCCGGACGCCCTGATCATTCAAGATTTGGGCGCGGTGGAACTGGCCCGCCAGACGGGCTTTACCGGCGAGCTGTTTTTTTCCACCCTGGCCAACGTCACCCACCCTTCCGCCGTACTGGCCGCGGCCAAAGCGGGCGCAAACCGGGTCATTCTGCCGCGCGAGCTGTCCATTGACGAGCTGAAAATCATGGACGCAGCCCGGCCCGAAGGCATGGGTTTCGAATTTTTCGTGCACGGGGCGCTGTGTTACTGCGTTTCCGGCCGTTGCTGGTGGTCCAGCTACATGGGCGGCAAAAGCGGCCTGCGCGGCCGCTGCGTGCAGCCCTGCCGCCGCATGTACACCCAAAAGGGCAAGCAGGGCCGCTTCTTTTCCTGCCTGGACCTTTCGCTGGACGTGCTGGTCAAGACCCTGATGACGCTGCCGGGCATCGTCTCCTGGAAAATAGAAGGGCGCAAAAAAGGCCCCCACTACGTATATTACGCAACCACCGCGTACCGCATGCTGCGCGACCACGGCGACGACCCGCAACTGCGCAAAGAAGCTCTGGAAATTCTGGACATGGCCCTGGGCCGCCCCGTGACCCGGGCCCGCTTTTTGCCGCAAAAAGACGCGAACCCCACGGCCGTGGACGGCCAGACCAGTTCCGGCCTGCTGTGCGGCAAGGTCACGCGCGACAAAGAGGGTCGTTTCATCCTCAAGCCCCGCTTCGAGCTGATCGCCCGCGACTATCTGCGCATAGGGGTGGAAGACGAGCCCTGGCACGCCACCATGCCCGTGACCCGCCCCGTGCCCAAGGGCGGCACCCTGACCCTGGGCCTGCCCAGGCACAAAACGCCGAAAAACAACACCCCGGTCTTTCTCATCGACCGGCGCGAGCCGGAACTGACCAGTTTGCTGCTAGAGTGGGACAAACGGCTGCAAGCGGCCAAAGCCAGGCCGGATGCGGAAGTGGCCTACGCCTGGAAAGGCGGCCCGGCCGCGAAAGCGCAGCGTCCGCTGGATATCGTGCTGCGCGGCAGTTTGCCCAAAGGGCGCGACGGCAAAAGCGGCATCAAGCCCGGCACGGTGCAGGGCCTGTGGCTCTCGCCCCGCGCGCTGGAATCGGTCTCGCGCACGCTGTTCGCCCGCATTTCCTGGTGGCTGCCGCCGGTGATCTGGCCGGATGAAGAAGAAGCCTGGCAGCGTATGGTCCAGGCCACGGTACGGGGCGGCGCGCGTCATTTCGTGTGCAACGAGCCCTGGCAGGCTTCCCTCTTTGACCCGGCGGACAAAGCCGCGCTGAGCGCCGGCCCCTTTTGCAACACCAGCAACGCGGCCGCCCTGACAGTTTTGCAGCGCATGGGCTTTTCCGCCGCGTTCGTCAGCCCCGAACTGGGCGGCGACGAAATTCTGGCCCTGCCCCGGCAAAGCCCCCTGCCGCTGGGTATCGTGCTTTCCGGTTACTGGCCCATGGGCATCACCCGGCATAGCGTGGCCCCGTTGAAACCGGAAGAAGCCTTTCAAAGCCCCAAAGGCGAAGAATTCTGGGCGCGGCGCTACGGGCAGAACACCTGGATATACCCGGCCTGGCCCCTGGATATCACCGCGCAGCGGGCCGCGCTGGAAAAAGCCGGGTACGCCATGTTTGCGACCTTTGCCGAGTGGCCCCCGCAAAGCGTGGAGAAAAAGCGCAGCAGCCCCTTCAACTGGGACCTGGGCATGCTGTGATCCGCAAGAAAGCGGCCCTTCGCAAAAAGGGCCGCTTTCTTCGTCTTTGGAAAAAAATCTTTTGATGGAACCTAACGGCAGACCCTGCATATTTCTAACCCGTCAAACTTCTGCGCGTAATATTCGTAGATCAGCTTTTTGAAGTGGTCGGAGTTCCAGACCTCCGCAATGGAGCTGTTCGCTATGTTGCCCACAACAACGCTCTGTCGCCAATCGTGGCAGCAAATGATCATGTCGCCGTTTTCCACAATATAGGCTTGTTTCAAAAACAGGTCGCAGTTACGCTTGAACTCGGGCTTGCGCGATTCGGGCCGAATGCCTTCGGTCACGCCTTCGCCGCTGCGGTTATCCAGGTTGTGAATGCTGAACTTCACGTCGCGCACGGCCCAGTATTCTTTGGCTTTTTGCAGCTCGTGCTCCACCAGCTTCGTCGCGATGGTGGTGATGACGACCTTGGGGCGTTTGGCGCCCAGGGTCTTTTTCATATCCAGAAAGGTATTGATGTTGGCCATGCTCCGTTCAAAATCAAGATCCATCGAGGCGCGATAGGTTTCTTCGGAATAGCCGTTCACGCTGATCCAAAGCTGGTCCAGCTTCGCTTCTATCAACTGCCGCGCCACGTCTTCGGTCAACAGCGCCGCGTTGGAGTTGATTTTGGTCTTGACCGGGAAAAAACAGGCCTTTTTGATGTCCCGCAAAATGCCCGGCATGCGCTTGTCCATCAACGGCTCGTTGGTCAGGTAGGGGCTGATGCGGCCCACCATGTGCCGCGCGCATTCGGCGATGATTTTTTGAATCAGGCCGTCTTCCATGCGACCGTGGGGAATTTCTTTGGGACTTTGGCAATGCGGACAGAACACGCATTTCGCGTTACAGGTCGACAGGGTCTGAAACTGCACCGCCCTGGGGAACGAAGGGCGAAAACGCTTGCCGGTCTTCACCCAGGTGGCGATCTTTGACAACAGTCCCTCTTCGGGGCGGGGCATATAATACCGTGCCATTGCTTCTCCTTGAGCCGCCGCTTGCTTCACGGCAAAGAGCGCAGTATACCGTGAGGTGCGCAAAAACAAAAGACTTTATGCCCGCGCTTTGCGGGTGGCCAAAAGAGCCGGCAAGCGTACAACGAATACAACAGCAATCAGAGGGCCATACTATGGATACCATCCGCTTGGGCAGAACGAACCTGCAAGCCACCCGCCTGGGTTTCGGCGCCCTGCCCATCCAGCGTTTGAGCGTTGAAGAAGCCGGCCGCATTTTGCGCCGCGCCTATGAAGCAGGGGTCAATTTTTACGACACCGCCCGCATTTATTCGGACAGCGAAGAAAAAATGGCGGCCGCCCTTGCGCCGGTGCGTAAAAACATCATCATCGCCTCAAAGGCCATGACCGAAACCGGCGAGAAGGTCGCGTCGTCGCTTGAAAAATCGCTGCGCGCGCTGCAAACGGACTATCTGGACCTCTTTCAGATTCACAACCCCAAAACCGTGCCCCTGCCCGGCGACGGCACCGGCCGGTACGAGGCCATGTTGGCCGCGAAAGAAGCGGGCAAAACCCGTTTTCTGGGCCTGACCACCCACTCGCTGGATAACGCCCTGAAAGCGGTTGACTGCGGCCTGTACGACACGGTGCAGTTCCCCTTCAGCATTTTGAGCACAGGTCGCGACCTGGAACTGCCCGGCCGCTGTAAAGACGCCGATATCGGCCTTATCGCCATGAAAGCCCTCTCCGGCGGGCTGGTGCGCGATATTCCCGCCGCCTTCTCCTTCATGCGGCGCTATGACAATGTGGTGCCCATCTGGGGCATTCAAAAACTTGAGGAACTGGAAGAATTTCTGGCCCTTGAAGCCGCCCCCCCCGCCTGGAACGAAGCCATGGAACGCTCAGCGGAAACTGAACGCGCAGCGTTGGGTAAAGAGTTCTGCCGGGGCTGCGGCTATTGCCTGCCCTGCCCCGCCGACATTCCCATTCCCATGGCAGCGCGCATGACCCTGATGCTGGCGCGCAGCGTCTGGCAACGGAATGTCACCGACGAATGGCAGGAAAAGATGGCCCGCATAGAGCAGTGCACCAACTGCCGGGCCTGCGCCAAACGCTGCCCCTACGAGCTGGATACCCCGGCCCTTCTGCGCAAGCAGTACGAAGGCTACAAAGCCTTTATCGCCGAAAAGAAGGCCCACGGAGAAATGTAAACCCGGCTGGAACATGAAACCGTTATTTGCCTGCTGCCTGCTGTTGCTGCTGGCCGGTTGCGCCGGCATCACGCCCCGCCCGGCCATGCCGCTGGGACAGAGCAGCTTCGCGGCCTATGAGGAAGATGCCCGGCGCTGGGTCGCGAACAACCGCTCTTACCAGGTTCGCGACCCCGGCACGGAAGTCGCCCTGAACAGGCCCCGCGAATGGCGGCCCCAAGGCAGGGCGAATAAAGGCATTTTACTGATCCACGGCCTGGGCGACTCGCCCTTCTCCTTCAGCGACATCGGCCCGGCCCTGGCGGAACAGGGCTTTCTGGTCCGCGCTCTATTGCTGCCCGGCCACGGCACCGACCCTATCGATCTGGATAGCGTCAGCTACGGCGACTGGCGGCGCCTGCTTGAAGACCAGTACGCCGCGCTGCGCAGCGAAGCGGGCAGCGTCTTTGTCGGCGGTTTTTCCACGGGCGCGGATCTGGCTGTGGCTCTCGCCGCGGAGCATGAGGATATCGCGGGCCTGCTGCTCTTCTCTCCGGCGTTCAAAACAAAGTGGAACAACACCTGGCTGGCGCCCTTAGCGGCGCCCTTCACGACCTGGGCGCGCGATCCTTCCCCCGCCCGGCCCCAGCAAAGCCCGGTGCGCTATATGAACATACCGGTGAACGGCCTGGCCCTGTTCCACCGCAGCAGCCGCGATGCCCGCGCGGCCCTGGGCAAGACCTACGACAAACCCGCCGTGCTGGTGCTGGCGCGGCACGATTCCGTACTTGATGTCGCTTTTGCGGCCCGAGCCTTCACTGAGCGCTTCAGCAACCCCGCCAGCCGCCTGATCTGGTACGGCGAAGCCCCGGATGCCGCCGCGTACCCGTCCTTCACCCGGGATGCGCGTATCCTGCAACGGCCCGACAATCTGCCGGACGAGCGTATCAGCCGCTTTTCGCACATGAGCGTGCTCTTTTCGCCAAACAATGCCCTGTACGGCCGCCAGGGCAACCTGCGGATTTGCGAAAACGGCCAGCCGCCGGAAATCTACGCCCTGTGCAAGGCGGGCAATGCGGAGCTCTGGTTTTCGGATTGGGGCTATTTGGAACCGGGCAAAGTGCACGCCCGCCTGACTTTCAACCCTTACTTCGATTGGCAGATGGACGTGATCGGCCAGGCGCTGGACGGCGCGGCGGCCCCCCCCCCCCCCCTCATAACGCCGTCAGGCCCTGAAGCGGATCAAGCCCGTTCTCGCGAAAATCCTCCCGGCTGCTCGGCCGAGAGGATTTTTCCGTGTGAAGACCAGGCGGCGGTCGCTTACTTCCCCGCTTTTTCCAGCAGATAGTCGACCGCGAACTGGGCGTACAGCGCCGATCCCCGGTGCAGCACGCTTTCGTCCACGTCGAATTTGTCGTTGTGATTGGGGTAAATGGCGCCCACAGCGGGGTTGCGACAGCCGATGAACCCGAAGTAGCCGGGGACCTTTTCCATGAACAGGGAGAAATCCTCGGACCCGGTGGTCTTGGGCATGGCCGCAAGACACTCCTCGCCGTAGAGCTTGACGGCCGCGTCCCGCGCCAGGCGGTTGAGGTCGTCGTGATCGTTGATCAGCGGCGGCAGATACATCTGGTAATCCAGCTCGGCGGTGCAGCCCAGGGCCTCGGCCGTGCCGCAGATGATCTTGCGCAGATCATTTTCGATGGTCATGCGCAGTTCGCGCGAATAGCCGCGCACCGTGCCTTCCATTTCCACCTGGTTGGCGATGATGTTGAAGCGCTGGCCGCCCTTGATGGTGCCCACGCTGACCACGAGGGTGTTCAGCGGGTCGTTGTTGCGGCTGACAAAGGTCTGAAGGTTCATGATGATGGAAGCCGCCGCCACAAGCGCGTCTTTGCCCAAGTGGGGGGCGGAGCCGTGAGCGCTCGTGCCCGTGACAGTGATCGTGAAGTTGTCGCAGGAGGCCATGCGGCCGCCGGGCTCCAGGTTGAATTTCGGGGCGTCGACGTTGTTCCAGATGTGCAGGCCGAAGATGGCGTTCACGTCATCAAGAACGCCGTTCTGCACGTAATATCTCGCGCCGTAGCACGATTCCTCCGCCGCCTGGAAGATGACCCGTATCTCGCCCGGCAGTTCGTCCTTGACCTCAAGCAGGATTTTGACCGCGCCGAGAGCCATGGCCATATGGCAGTCGTGGCCGCAGGCGTGCATGTTGCCGTTGGTGGAAGCAAAGGGCAGCCCGGTGTGCTCTTCCACGGGCAGGCCGTCGATGTCGGCGCGCAGCATGACGGTTTTACCCGGTTTGCCGCATTTGATGACGCCCACAAGGCCCGTGTAGTCGGGGAAAGTGGCAACGGGGATGCCCATGCCCTCCAGGCGTTCCTTCAAAGCCTTGGTGGTCTCGAACTCCTTGAAGCTGAGCTCCGGCCGCTGGTGAAAATACCGGCGCTCGGCAATGATGTAATCGTTATATTTTTCCGCCAGTTTTTTGATATCCATGCCAAAAGCCTCCTTTACAAGGCGCGGCGGGCGGAAGCCATACGGTTTCGCCCGCCGGGCCGTCACAGCAGATTGACGAAGATGCCGGCAATGACCACCGAGGTGATGGTGACGGTCACGAACCCGCCGACGATCATCTGCGGCAGCATCTGGTCCATAAGGTACTGCCTTTCCTCAGGAGTCTCGGCCAGGGCTTTTGCCGCCTCTTCGGTGAGGATAAGGTTGGGCGGGAAGCCGTAAAGGGCGGTCAGCGATACGGCGCAGGCCATGGCCCACGACATTTTGAGCGCCTTGCCGACAACAATTGAAAAGACGATGAGGCCGAAAACGCCGAGAACAATCATCAGGGCCATGGGCCCGAAGCAGGACGCCACCATCTCGGGAGTCGCCCGCTTGAGCCCGTCAAAGACGTAGATCATGAGCACGAACATCAGAAAACCGAAGGAGCCTGCCTTGACCAGGGCGTTGCGCTCAAGAAAGCCGATTTCCGTGGCGATGATGCCGAGGATCAGGGTCACCACCGCGGCGTTGACCTTGCCTCCGGTGAGCTTCTGCACCCAGATGGAAATATAGGCGACCACCATCAGTTTGCCGAGAATGAACGCGGCGGAAGAAAACTTTTCCGGCATGGGAGGAATCAGCTTGGATTTTTCCACCTCCGCCGGCTGCGCATCGCCTGAAGCCGGGCCGGCTTTGCCGCCGCGAAAATCCGCGATGAGGCGCCGCCCTTCTTTCTTAAGCATGACGGCGGTGAGGGGATACCCGACAAAGCCCTGAACCGCGTACATGGCAATAGCCAGCACTGCCGCCTCCGTCAGCCCCTTGGTCGCGGCGGCCTGGCTCATCATGATGGCGGCCACGATGCCGCCGGTCAGCGGCGGCAGGCCGGCGATGACATAGGCGCGGCCGATGAGCGGAATGCAGACGAACCAGCAGAAGAGAATCATGCCGAGCAGCCCGGCAAGGGCGATTACCACCACCCGCCACTGCCCCAGCAACTGCCGGATGCTGATAATGGTCCCCATATGGGTGATGCAGAACATGATGACGAGCATGCCGCCGAGAGGCGGGCCCAGCCCGGCCTGGCTGACGATTTCCTGCGGAAAGACCGTCCAGTAGCCCACAAGGAACAGCGTAGCGATGACGAACACGGACGGAACCCAGGCCTTGGTCAGCGTCCCCACGAACTCGCCGATGTAATACAAGGCCGCCAGGATAAGAAAAAAACCGACTGCGTCCATATCTCCTCCTCACAGGTCAAAAAAGCTGTACTCACGCCAAGTGAACATGCGCCAGCGCAATCGTCCCTCCTGTTTTTGATTCGGCCCGGTACGCCCGCATGGACGCATGGGGATTTTTTCACTGGAACCCAGTATAGCGATTTATTTCAAGGAAGCAACATGAGAGCCGCTGGTCCGGCACCGTCCACGCCGCCGGAAGTGCGGGGCGCGGCAGACCGGGCTGCGTGTGGACAGGGCCGGGCTTTTGCCATATCCCTGAATCGAAACAAAGGAGCGGTTATGAAAGCTTTGGCCTTCAACGCCAGCCCCCGCAAAAGCGGCAATACCGCGACGCTGCTGCAAAAAGCGCTGGACGGGGCGGCCCAAGCGGGCGCGCAAACCGAACTGGTCCATCTGTATGACTACAGCTTCAAAGGCTGCGTAAGCTGTTTCGCCTGCAAGCGGCTAGGCGGCAAAAGTTACGGCCGCTGCGCCGTGCGTGACGCGATCACGCCGCTGCTGGATACGGCGGCGGAGGCGGATCTGCTTCTTCTGGGTTCGCCCATCTATCTGGGCACGGAAACGGGCGTGGGCCGCGCGTTTATGGAACGGCTCATCTACCCCTATCACACCTACGCCAAAGACCCGCTGACCCTTTTCCCCCACACGATACGCACGGTTATGGTCTATACGGCGGGCGTGCCGCTGAAGGTTTTCGCGGAACGCGGCTATGACTCGCTGATTGAGCGGACCCGCCGCTTCATGCATAAAACCTACGGCCACTGCGAAGTTCTGATTTACGACAACGCCAAGCTTTTCGACGACCCGGCCGGGTATTTCTGCCCGGCCATTGATCCGGAAAAAAAGCAGCGGCACCACGACCGCGAGTTTCCCCTGGCCTGCGAGCGGGCGTTCGCGCTGGGCAAAGAGCTCGCTTCGGCGTAAACCTGATGGGCAAAGAGCGATATCGAAGTTACGGTGGAGGATGCGGACATGAAAATCGCGATTTTCGGGATAGGCGGCGTTGGCGGCGTCGTGGGCGGCGCGCTGGCGCGAGTTCATGCGGACACGTACTTCTATGTTCGCGGCGAAAACCTGAAGGCCATCCGCCAGAACGGGCTGCGGCTTGAATCCGCTTTGCTGGGCGATTTTACGGTCCATCCGAAACTCGCCTCGGACAACGCGGCGGAGTTCGGCATCATGGACGCCGTTTTCGTCTCATGCAAAGGGCACAACCTGAAGGCGGCCTGCGCGGCCATCGCCCCGATGGTGGGCTCCCAAACCGTGGTGATCCCGTTGCTCAACGGGGTCATGGTGTCCGAAATCATGGCGCCGCTCTTGCCCCCCTGCATCCTTGCCGACGGCGCCATCCGCGTTTTCAGCCATCTGGAAAAACCGGGCCATATCGTGCAAAGCTCCGGCTTGTGCAGCATCGCCTACGGCATGAAAGACAAAAGCATTCCCCCGGCGTTTGCGGAAATCACGGCCATTTGCAACCGGGCTGGCCTCAAAACCGCGGTGTCCGACGACATCGTGACAGCCAGCTGGGCCAAATACGCCACCATGTGCGGCAACAGCACGGTGCTTTGCTACTATGACGGGCCGGTCGAAAAGGTCCGCAAAGACCCTGACCACGAAAAGGTCGTGCGCGCGGTGACCGGGGAACTGGTCGCGGTTGCGGCGGCCAAGGGGGTCGCCCTGCCAGCCGATACGGTCGACCGCTGTTGGGCTGATTTCGCGAAATTGCCGCCGGACGCCATGACCTCTCTTTACCGCGACCTCAGCGGCGGCAAAGCGGCGAGCGAGACCGAGCTTGACCATGTCATCGGCAGGATGGTGAAATTCGGGCGGCAAACCGGCGTGGCAACGCCGTATCACACGGCCGCCCATGAACGGTTCGCCTCAAAGGGCTGAAAGGGCTTATACGACATGGACCTGACTCTTCCCGCCGTAACGGCGCTGACGGCGGCGGCCCTGTTCACCGGCGCTTCCAAATCGGGCGTTCCGGGCCTTGCAATACTGGCCGTGGTGCTCGTTCCCATGGCCATACCGGCCAAGCTTTCCACCGGCTACATCATTCCCTTCCTCTTTTTCGCGGATATTCTGGCGGTCTGCTATTGGCGCAAATCGGCGGTCTGGCGGCATATCGCCGCCGTTTTGCCGGCCATGCTGTTCGGCCTCTTTATCGGCTACCTGCTCATGGACAGCATAGCGGACGCCGTGTACGGCAAGGTGCTTGGCTGTCTTGTGCTGCTTATTCTTTTTCTTGACTGGGCGCGAAAACGCTTTGCGCTGCCCGTTGCCGTAAACAGCCGCCCCTTCGCCTGGTCGCTGGGCTTTATCGCGGGCGTTCTGGCCATGCTGGCCAATGCCGCCGGGGCGCCCATGATGATCTACCTTTTGGCCATGAACATGACCAAAGAGGAGTTCGTCGCCACCAACGCCTGGCTGTATCTGATCATAAATTCGTTCAAGATACCGTTCAGCATCAGCCTGGGCCTGATCTCGCCGGAGTCTTTTCAGGTGAACGCCATGCTGTTTCCCTGCGTCGTCGCGGGCGCCGTCGCGGGCGTATTCATAATGCGCAGAATGTCGGGTGAAGCCTTCAATTTGCTGATGCGCGGCATGGCTCTCGCGGGCGGGATCAAGCTGTTGTTTTGAACCTGGCGGGCGTCCACTTGGCGTAGTTGTCGATGATGTAGGCAAGGCAGGCGTCAGCCACGAGAGGCTTGCTGAACCTGTAGCCCTGAAAGAGATCCACGCCCTGCTCACGCAAAACCGCGACCTGGGCGTCATTTTCCACGAACTCCGCCACGCTGGTCATGCCTCTGGCCCGGCAAAGGCGGGTGATGGACCCCACGATATCCGCGCAGATGGGGTTCGTGACCACTTCGCGGCTGATGGCCCCGTCGATCTTCACCGCGGTCACCGGGAACTGTTTAAGATACTTCAAAGAACTGTGTCCCATACCGAAATCATCAATGGTGATGCGCACCCCAAGCGCGTGCAGACGTGAAAGCACCTGACTTTCAGGCGTGCCGGTATCCAGCGCGCCCGACTCCGTAACTTCAAGCTCCAGCATATCCGGCGGCAGGGCATGGCGCTGCAGAATCCGCGTCACGTTGTCCGGCAAACTCTCTTCAAGCTGCATGGCGGAGAGGTTCACGGACATGACCAGATCTTCTATGCCCGCGTTCAGCCAGGCTTTGCGCACGGAGCAGGCCTGGTCCAGAATCCACAGGCCCAGAGGGCGGATCATGGCGGAATCTTCCGCCAGCGCTACGGTGATCGGGGCCGGTATGGGGCCGTGGTGCGGGTGCTTCCAGCGCAGCAGCGCCTCAACCCCTGCCACACGGCCGGTTGTCGCGGTTATTTGCGGCTGAAACTCAAGATATAAATCCCGTCCGGAAAGCCGGGCCTCTTCCAGGTCGGCAAGCAGCCCCCGGGCAAGGGCTCCGGCGTCGTCCCGCTGGTCGATGCAACGCTGGCCCAAAGGGCCGTTCGCGGTCGCGCACGAGCGGGTAAGCAGGCGGCGAAACGCCAGGCCCACGCGCTTGGCGGTCAGTTTATTGCTGATCAGCACAAAGGGGGCGTAGGCAAAAATACCGACGGTGATATTCACCAGTTGCAGCGCGGTGCCTTTGATAGAGCCTGTGGTCAGATAGCCGTTCAGCAAAATGGGGGTGGTCCACTCCACCGCCGCCCTGGTGCCGGGCACCAGGCCCGAAGCAACGGCCACATAGCTGATCAGGGCCAGCAGCAGCGGCGTGAGCACAAAGGGAATCAGCATCACCGGGTTCAAAATAACCGGCAGACCGAACAAAAGCACTTCGTTGATGTTGAAAATGCCGGGGACCAGCGACAAACCCGCCAGCTTGCGGTTGGCCTGGGCATTGCCGAAAAGCAGCAACGCCCCGGCCAGGCTGATGCTGGCGCCCGCGCCCCCCATAAAGACGAAGGTATCCATGAACGGTTTGGTCATAATGTGGGGCAACGGTTTGCCCGCCGCGGCCGCCGCTTCGTTGGCGGCCATGGCCGCCCCGTAAATATCGTGCGTGATGGGGTCTAGCACGTTGGCGCCGTGAATGCCGAAAAACCACAGCCACTGCAACGACGCGATATACAAAACTCCGCGTTCCAAGCCGTCGCCCGCGGCGTCAAAAGGCTTGCGGATCAAAGTATGAACGGCCTCGTGCACGGATGTGCCCCAAAGGGCTTGCACGCCTATGCCGATGCCCGCAAAGAGCAGCACCGTCAGCATGCCCGGCAAGAGCGCGTTGAAAGCGTGAGGAACGGCCAAATCGGTGCTGCCGCCCGGCAGGTGCAGGCGCAGGCTTTTGCACGAAAAAAGAAACAGAAAAAGGCGGCTGGCCACAAGCGCCACCAGCAGGGCCACAAAAAGCCCGGCCACCCCTATCCAGCGTTGCGGCAGCATGCCCGCATTCACTTCTATCATGCAGACCAAGGATGCGAAGGCCACCAGCCCCGTGATCACAGGGCTGACCTGCACCACGGGGTTGGCGGCGTTATACTGCTCCGCAAGGTGCTGCCCGATGCTGAACAGCAGAATAAGCGACATCACCGCGAAGGTGCCGTTCCAGACAAAACCGCCGAACAGCTGCCAATTCGGGCCGAATACGTCCTGCATCATGGTTTTGTAAGCGGGCAAGGGGAAGCTGTTCAACAGCACGGCGCAAGAGCCCAGCAGCACCAGCGGCATGGTCACGATCAGCCCCGAGCGCACGGCGGCAAGCAAGGGCCAGTCGGATGCCCCTTCCGCAAAGGGCATCACGGCTCGCTCAAAGGGCCGCCGTATGTTCTGGATAATCTGTTTCACCATGCCAAATTCGCGCTGTGTCATAGGGTGTCGAGTAGAGCCGTACAAAAGACACATTTTTTCTATCGCACAGTCGGTACAATAACACCAACATGAAAAATGTCACCGTCCGGCGTGCGCGGAGCCGCAACACGATAACGGCCCGGCCAAACAGCCGGACCGTTATCGTAAACGCTTTTTGCCGCCGGCGTTATTTCCCCAAATAATCTTCAACCAGGCGGACGAGTATTTCCGCCGCGGGCATCAGGTCCTCTTCGTCAAAATCGAAATGATCATTATGGTGCCCGGCGGTTTTATTCGTGCCGACTTGGATATAGGTGCCCTGGCCGCCGTTTTCCTGCACCACAGTCATCATGTGCGAATAATCTTCGCTGGCGCCGAAGTCTTTGATGTCCATTATGTTCGTGAATGCCGGCATGGTCTCGGCAACGGCGCGCACCCGCGCGATCATGGCCTCTGAACTGGCGCCGCTCTTGGTGCCGCCCATGACCGATATTTCGTGCGTGCAGCCCCACATTTCCACGGCGGCCTTGATGATGCGCCGCGCTTCCGTGGTCATGTAGTCATCCAGCGCGCTGGTCTCACCCCGCGTTTCCAGGGCCATGAAGGCATTGGGCGGAATGACGTTGCGGCCCTGGCCCCCTTCCAGCTTACCCACGGTGATGCGGGTCACGCCTTCGCCGTGGCGGGCGATGGCGTGCAGGTTCGTGGTCGCCGCGCAAGCCGCCAGCAAAGCGTTTTTGCCGTCTTGCGGCGCCGCGCCGGCGTGGGCCGATTTGCCGGATATTTTCACATCCCACTTGGTCGTGGCCAAAAAGCCCTTGGCCCCGCAGACGATATCGCCCTTTTTCGCCGCCTGGAACCCGATATGCGTGCCAACAATAAGGTCCACATCTTTGACGCAGCCCGCGGCCACCATGGGCCCCGCCCCGCGCACGCCTTCTTCCGCCGACTGGAATATCAGGCGGATGGAGCCTTTCAGCTCGTTTTTCATGCCCGCCAGAATTTCCGCCACGGCAAGGCCGATAGCCACGTGCCCGTCGTGCCCGCAGGCGTGCATGGCGCCTTTGTTGATCGAGGCGAAACCCTCTTTTGTCGGGCGGTGCGTGGGTTCCATGCATTCCACGGCGTCGTTGGAGTCAAGGTCGAAACGCAGGGCGAAACGCGGACCCGGCCCGCCGCCGCACTGCATGTCGCCCCACAGCCCTGTCAGGCCGCCTTCCATTTGCGCCACCAGCGCGGGGTCGGCTCCTTGGGTCACGGCGCGGGCCTGGTGCTCTTTCAGCGCGGCCGCGGACGGCGCGCCCATGATCTCTTTGGCGCTCACGGCATCTTTGCCCATGGTCACGGCATAGCCCAGCTCTTTCAGGCGCTTGATCACGATGGAAGCGGTGCGAAATTCCGTCCAGGCCGCTTCGGGGTGCTTGTGCAGGTCCCGCCGGGTGGCAATGATGAACGGAGCAAGATCGGCAACTTTTTTACTGATGGCATCACTCATGAAATTCTCTCCTTTTATCCCAACATAAGCATACTGACGAAAGCCGCGATAATCATGCCCGGCGCGTTGCGCTTGGCTATTTCAATGGTGTTTACGCCGGCCAGGCCCGCGCAGATGATGGCAGCCCCGGCCAGGGGCGACATGGTGCGGCCCAGCGCCCCACCCAGCGTGGCCAGGCTGGCCATCTTTTCGATGGTCATGCCGAATTGCGCCGCGTGGGGCGAGACGGCCTGGTTAAAGGCCAGGGTCGCGGCGTCGCCGGAGCCGGTGATGATGGCCAGCACAAAAGGTCCGAAAGCCGCGGCCCACTTGGCCAGGTCCGTGGCGCTCTTCAGCGCGTCGATGCCCGCGGCCACCAGGCCCACAGCCTGCATGCCGGCCACGAACACCCCGGCCGCGATGATGATACCCATAACGGAAGCGTAGGCGCTGCCCATGCCGTTAAAGAACTCTTTCACGCAGGAGGTGGGGCTGGACCGGGTCACGATGATGCCCAAAAGGGCGCCGGTCAGCATGGCCACCGGCACCGAGGTATAGGCCTTGAACCAGGGCGCGGCGACCATGAAGCTCTTGCCGAAGCCGGGCGCGGTCTTGCTGTTGAACCAGGCGCTGACCACAAGCAGCAGCACGGGGATAATCGGCACCAGCGCGTAAACGATGTTGGCTTTTTCTATTTTGGCCACGGTATGGCCGGCATCGGGTGTATAGCCCTTGTGCTCGCCCCGCAGCATGGCGAAGGCGGCCAGCGCCACGGCGCCGATGACGACGACCACGATGTCCGTCCAGTAGTGCACGGCGATGACCTGCATAACGTCGCCGTGTTTCAGAAGGTTCGTGGCTATGAACGCGTTGTGCGAAAGGCCTGGAGAAAGCATGCTGCCATACGTTCCGGCCATGACCGCGGAGGCTGCCACCGCCGGGTGGATGCCCAGCGACATCATCAGGGGGATCAGGATGGCGCCCACGGCGGCGGAGCAGCCCGCCGCGCTGGAAAGGGAAATGTTGATGAAGGCCGTGACCAGCACCGTGCCGGGGATCAGGATGATACGCACATGCGACAGCAGCCCCACCATCAGGTTAACCAGGTGCGCGTCGCACTTGGTGTATTTCATGACAAAGGCAAAACCCATGACTGAAAGGATCGTCTTGATCAGCCCGGCGATGACCATGCTGTTCTCAAAGGCCGTAAACGCGCTCAAGGGTTTGAGCGACAAAATGCAGAGCAGAAACCCGGCGCCGAGCAGAACAAGACGGGTTTCCGTTTGTTTTATAAGCAGATACACGACGCCGACAATGACAGCGACCCCGACCCATATCATGACGCTTGAGACCAAATCCGGGCTCATACCGAGCGCCTGCAACAACCATTGCAGCATAACAGCCTCCTTTCAGGTCAGATGGACCAATGCCCTGAAACGCCACGGCTGACCAGAAACAGGACAGCCATACAGCCTACAGAGCATCCATTGCCAACACGCAACTATTCCACACGGTTATGCTTGCGTATATACCGTGCCCACAACAATTCGTCAATGAACTGCCGCTTTTTTATCACTACTCCCGCTTTTTATCTGGGCAGCGGACGCCGGATGACAGACCAGCCGCTTCTCGTGTACAGTGCCGGCCATGATGCAATTCATACCACACCGGAGTCCGCATGGGCAAATCATCTGACAAGAAGCGACAAAACGCGTTTTCGCCCGCAAAAGGGGTAAGCAGAACAATCTGGGCCGTCAGCGTGCTTTTCGCCCTGCTTGTCGGCGTTTATATAGGCAATCTGGCGACGGTGAGCATGCTGGACAGGTCGCGGCCGGCGGCGGAAGGCGTTGCCCCGGAAATACAGCAAGAAATCGCCAAGTGGCAAAAAGAAACCGAAAGAAACCCCCGCAACGTGGACGCCTGGAACAACCTGGCCTTTTTGTACCACGACACGCACCAGCACGAGCTTGCCATCCGCGCGTATGAAGAATCGCTCAAACTCGCGCCCGGCGTGCCCGACATTCTTGTGGACCTGGGGGTCATGTACCGGGCGGTGGGCCAGCCGCAAAAGGCCATCGCCTGTTTTGACCAGGCCTTGCAAAAGAACCCCGCGCACCAGATCGGCCTTTTGAACAAAGGGGTGGTGCTCATGTATGACCTGAAAGATACGGCGGGCGCCAAAGCCGCCTGGCAGGCCCTTTTGCGCGTAAACCCCAAGGCCGCCATGCCCGACGGCACCCCGGTGTCAACGCTGGTGCAAAAGATGTAATGCGCGTGTTCCGGATGTCGCTTTCGGCATTTGCCTGAGAGGCATCTTTCTGTATATATAGAGCATATTCACTTTGAGATGCTTGCGTGACGGCGGGCAAAGCACAAAGCCTGTGTCCCCGACCCGCCTGCAAGCATCTCGTGGCAAGGATTTGCAGGCAAACCCTTGCAGAGCAGATATGTTTTTTCAAAGCTGATCTGCTCTAAACAAAAAAATCCTGTAGCGGAGCATCATAGCCCATGCCCAGCCGCGTTTACGGCCCTGGCCGTTCGTTATTTTTCCGTCTCGCCTTGTGCGCCCTCGCGCTTCTCTTTCTGCATCCTGCTCCGGCGGCGGAAGCCGCTTCGGCCAAAACCCCGGTTCCTGCGGCCATCGTCGACTATCTCGCCGACCCCGCGGGGCTGATGACGGTGCAAGACGCGGCATCGATTGGCGCGCCCTATCGCCCTTTCCGGCCTTTCTTCAAATCATTCCGCGAACTTTCAAACGACTTTAACGGCGCGGTGTGGCTTCGTTTCACCCTCTCTCCGCGCAGGGATTCCACGGCGACGGACGCGGCGCCGCCCCTGCATCTGGATCTGGGCTCCGGCCTTCCCGGCGTAACCCGCCTGTTCACGCCGCAACGCGCGGATGCCGCCGCCCCCGCAACCTACTGGCAGGCTGAAGACTCCACGGGACACGTTATTTTTCCGCTGCCGGGGGGCACGCTGACGCCGCTCGTCGTTTACGTGCGGCTTGACGGGTTGCCGGACCTGTGGTTCAAACCTGTGCTCGTTCCCGCTGCGGAAAACGCTCCGCTTTTGCCGCTGGGCCTGCTGCTGCCCGGCGCGCTGACGGCCGCCATGCTGATGCAGTTGCTGCGCTTCTCTCGCGAGCGCAAAGAATGGCGGCTGTGGGCCGCGCTGCTTGCCGGTTGCGGCCTGGTCCAATTCTTTGTTCCCGCCCTGCCCGCCGCGCGAACGGCATATGGTCTTGCCGCCGCCTGCGCCGCGCTGGCCCCGGGTTTCGCCCTGATGATGCTCTCGCACACGGCGCGCCATTTGTTCGCAACGCCGCGCACCATGAGCGGCGCCGACAAGCTGCTGCGTTTCTACCCCGTGCTCGGGGCGCTCATCGCCCTTGCCCCGCTGGCGCCGGGATATCTCTGGCTCAGCCGGTACCTGCCTTTCTGGCCCTTCTTCGCCACCCCTCTGCTGCTGTTCGCCGCCAACGCCCTTTCCAGAGGCCTTAGCGGCTCCCTCGGCTTTTTCTGCGTCTGCCTGATGCCCATTGTCGGCATAGCCGCATCCTTGTGGGAAACAACCCTGGCCGGGCAGCCGGTCATGGGGGCTACCGGCGGCATTTGGGGTCTGGCCCTCGGATCGCTGGCCCTGGCCCTGGCCACGGCTGCGGAACACGAAGACCATGCCGCAAAAGAGCGGGAAACCGCCGCACCGGGCATTCCGGTCGCGGGGCTCAGCCTGCACGACGATGTTTTCGCAAGCCTTGACCGCTCGGGCATCGGCGCATCTTCCGCGCCGCTGGAGGATGCTCCTCTTGCCCAGCCCGCCACGGCGCAGGATGCGGCCTCGCAGTTACCCTGGGGAAATGCGCCTGAAAGCGCACAGGAAAGCGCCCCTGAGCCCATCGCGGAAGCCGCGCCGGAAATAACGCAAGAAATCGCGCCGGAGACCACGGCAGGGATCCCGCCAGAAATCGCACAAGACGCGGAAGCTGAAAAAGCGCCCGCCGCGACGCCCGTCATCGTGATTGAAACGCAACCGGAGCCATTCGCGGAAGAAGCCCCGGAAATCGAGCCGTATGCCGCGCCCGCGACCATGTCCGCGGTCACGCACATTCCCCTTTCCGAAGAAATGCCGCAAGAAATCACGCCGGAACCCCTCGTCGCGGAAAGCGTCGCGCCGCCCGTGATTGAACCGGAAATCGCCGCCCTGGCCCTTGCGCCTGAAAGCAGGCACGATACGTTCGCGCACGACCACCCTGGGCACGATGCCCCTCTGGAAGAAACCGCCGCGCAGGCGGATCCCCATGATTTCGTCATGCCGCTTCCGCCCCTTTCGCCCGACATTGCGGCGGCGCGCGACCACAGGCGGGTTTTTGACCTTATTTTGCTGATCCGCGACGTCTATGACGCCAGCGCGCCTCTGGCCGAACGAAAAAACATGGGGTTGACCTGGTTCATCTCGCCCCTGGTCGGGCGTTTGTTTGAAGGCGAAGCCGCACTGCTCGATTCCGCCCTGCGTTCGCTTCTGCGCGACCTGGTGGATGTTTCAGAACGCGGCAACGTGCGCCTTTCCGTGCGCCGCCTGCCCGACAGCTCCGACGCCGGGCACCTGGTCTTTACCATAGCGGAATGGGACGGCACCTCTTCCGCCCGCAAACGCAACCTGGCCGGGCTGTCTGAAGCCTGGGCCCTGGCGGATAAAACCGGCGGCAGCTTCAGCGTGGAGCATTCGCCCCAAGGCGGCACCACCGTTATCTTTTCCGCCGTGCTTACTCCGATGGACAAACCAGGCACGGCGCCGTCGCACCCTGTTCTTACCTTCAGCGATCTTGCCGCGCCCGAACCTGAAGCCATACCGTCGGAAATGCCGGGGTACGCCGGGGCAAATGCCGCCAGTGAACCGCAGGCTTTAGCCGAAAGCCACGGAGAGGGCGAAATTCGAATTCTCGCGGATTATGAGGACATGGAATTTTCCGGCCGGGCCGCGGCGGAAACGCAAGACGCCCCGCCGGTCATCGACTGCGACGACTGCCTTGAAGAAGGCGATACCGAACGAGACCCCTTGCGTATCATCACGGCGGACATGGCCTCCGGCGCGCGCAAACGCATGAAGGATGCGCTGGCGGGGCTGCCCCATACCCTGCTGGAAGCGGCCGACCCCGTTTCCGCGCTCAATATGTACAGACGCCACCCCTCAGGCCTGGTCATCGTCAACGCCGACATGCCTGAAACGGATATCGCCGCCGCCGTCGCCGCCATGCGTTCGCTGGATGCCGCGGCCAGACGCTCACCCGTGCCCGTGCTGGCCCTGGTCGCCCACGACACGCAGGCGGAACGCCTGTTGCGCGCGGGGTGCACGGAAACGCTGATCAAGCCTTTTGTTCCGGAAAGCTTGCTTGAAGCCGCCGCGCGGCTTGCGCCCGCCGGTTCCACCCCGGACCTGCGCCCGGCCGCCCCGGAAGAAGCCATGCAGGCAGAAACCGCCACGGAAGACGTGGCGAGCGTGCCGGATATGGCGGATGCGGCAGATACGGCGGATGCGGTCCTTGTACAGGCGGCGGAAGCCGGCGCGGAAAACACTCCGAGCCATGCGGTGCGCGAACTTCCCCTGCTTGATCTGATCATTACGGATATCGACCCAGATCACGTGGACCACGTGGACCACGTGGACCACGCGGGTCCGCCCCCTGAAAACGCCGTGCAAGAAGAGGCCGAACCGGCCTGCGCGGCCTTTGCCGTTTGCGATGTGGACCAAACTGCCGGGCTGCTGCCTTCGGAACCTCCCGTCACGCAAACGCAAACAGCCACCGAAGCTTCGTTCATAACGCCCCTGGCAACGCCTCTTGAAGAAACGCCGCCCGCCGCGCCCCCTGCGCAACCCGGCCGGGAACCGCAAGAGGAAACCGAAGAGCCGGCCTGCGAAGCGTTTGCCGCGTGCGACGTGGACCAGACCGCCGGGCTGCCTCCTGAAGGACCCGCCGGACAGGCGCAGACGCCCGCCGAAGCTTCGTTCATAACGTCCGCGGCCCCTTCCGCTACCGTAGCCAACGCGGAGCAAACGCCCCACGTGAAGGGCCGCTCTGCCCGAGCGGCCATAACCGTGCCGCTGCCCGGTGAAAACGACAGCATTTTCAAAGACCTGCTGCCTTTGGTGCCCGGCCTGCTTTACGACCTCTCTGACGCTATGGCTGGAGCGGCCAAAGGCAGGGCGGAAAAGAATCCCGCCTTGGTGCATCAGGCTGCCGTGCGCGTTGCCGGCAAAGCGGCGACCTTCGGGTTGACACAGCTTGAACGCATCGCCCGTTGCGTTGAACGGGCGGCCGCGGCCGACGACATCGAACCCATGGAGTGCGTGCTGGACGATCTTGAAAATTGGGTCGCCCGATACAAGGAATCGCTGCGGGCATTGCACCGCGACATGCAGTGGTAGCAAACACGCGAGGCGTTGCTATGGGAACCATGCGAGAACGGATACTCGACGCGGCTCTGGTTTTGTTCGCCGAACGGGGGTTCAGCAACTCCACGTCCAGCGCCCTGGCCAAACAAGCCGGCATTGCCGAAGGCACGCTGTTCCGCCATTTCAAATCCAAGGACGCGATACTGCTGGAGCTGGTCTTCAAGGTGAAAGAGCAGCTCATCCATGAGCTGACGCGTTATCTCGCCGGGCAGCAGCCCAAGACCGGTCTGGAACGCGTTATCGGCACGGTTCAAGGGTTTTATGCGTTCGCCTCGCGCAACACGCCGGAATTCAGGATCATTTTCCGCGACGCCCCGGCGCACGGCAGCCATTGCGACGCCGCTGTGCTGGCGGAAGTCAAAAGCGCGTACAGCTTTCTCGTGGCCTACCTGCAAAGTGCCATAGAAGAAGGATTGCGCGACGGCTCCATACGCCGGGACGCCGTCGGCGCGGAAACCGCGGGCATCTTGCTCGGCGCGGTGGTCGGCCTGGCACGGGGCATTCATTTTCAATACATTCCGGATGCACCGAGGCTGGCGGCTTCCCTGACAAAATTCTGCACCCTGGCCCTGCGGAGCGAAAACTGATGGAACGCGCCGCCGCACTGTGGGCGAAATTGCCTGCCGATACGGCGGCCGCCCTGCTTCTTTCCGGCGACGGCGAAGAACGCCTCAGCACCCTCGCGGCACAGCTTCTGGATCACCTTGGCGACCCTGCGGACCCTGACCTGACGGCTGTTTTCGCCGACATGGCGCTCACCGCCTGGGAAATAGCCCCCCTCTCCGCCCGCGCGGCGGGCATCGTGCGGCAGGTGCACAGCCAACGCCCGTATCTGTCGGAACAGGCGGCGGCATTCTGCGCGCTGGCCGCAACCTTGCGGCCGGGCAAAATGGAAGAGGCCGCCGAACTGAACAAACGTATCGGCTCCGGCGACCTGGAAGCCGCCAAAGACCTGACAAGCCGCAATGCGGCCGCCGAACCCGGCAACTTGTTCTGGTTGCGTTTCGCCGCTTTTCTTGGGCTGCAGTTGGGGGAATTGGACTGGTACGAGCCCTGGCCGGGCAAATATGCCCTGCCCGCCGCTTTCGCCGCCGCGTTCCGCGCGGACTGCGCCTTTGCGCGCGAAGATTGGAGCAAGGCGGCAGTATTGTACGCCACGGCCTATGCCCAGGCGAATCTTACCGAATGGCTCGTGCGCGAAGGCGAGTGCCTTCGCAGGCAGGGCCGGCGCGGCGATGCCGCCGAACGCTGGCAGCAGGCGCTGGCTTTGCGGCCCTGGCAGATCAACCTGCGCCTGCGCCTAACTGACCTGGAACGCGGAGCGGACATCCCCGGCGCGCCGCCTGCCGGACGCGGCGAAATCCTGCTCTATTCATGGAATCACGGGCCGGATCTGGATGCAGCCCTGGCCGCGCTGGCCGCGTCTGACTTGGGATCCTGCGGCCTGACCGTGCTGGATAACGGCAGCACCGATTCCACTCCGGATGTGATCCGGGCGTGGCAGGACCGTTTGGGCGGACGCATGCGCAGCGTGACCCTGCCCGTCAACGTGGGCGCGCCGGCCGCGCGCAACTGGCTGCTGGCGCTCGAAACGTCAAAAACAGCGGACTGGGTGGTCTTTCTGGATGACGACGCCCTGGTGCCGCCGGACTGGCTGGGACTTTTCGGCACGGCGCTGCGGCTGCACCCGAATGCGGGCATCGTGGGCTGCCGGGTGGTCGATATGGCCGCGCCCATGACCGTGCAGAGCGTGGACCTGCACTTTGAACCGCAAGCCGACCCGAAAACAGGAGAACGCGCCATCGTCAGCACGCACATGACCGGGCCGGATTTCGGGCAATACAGCTACCTGCGCCCGGCCGTCTCCGTCACCGGCTGCTGCCATCTGCTGACCCGCAAAAACATTGATGAAATCGGCGCCTTTGACCTGCGCTTTTCCCCCTCGCAGTTTGACGATTTCGAACGCGACCTGCGTTCATGCACCAAAGGCCACTACCCCCTCTACCAGGGGCACCTGCGCGTGCGGCACATCAAAAGAAGCGGCGTCATCGCCCAGACGCCGCCCTGGCAGAAAGCCAACATCGACGGTAATTTGGTGAAACTGAAAGCGGCGTATGGAGGGGAGGTGGTAAAAAGAATTACGGAAACAAATAGTGAAATACTTGGAGCGTACAAATGAAAGACTACGCTTTTGAATCCACTTTTAGTGAATATTCTTTTGCTATGTGTATCTGCGCTCAGACGGTACAAGTATATTACCAGGTGTGTTGAATTTCCGTCTTACTGAAAATGAAAATTCTCCATTCCAAATCATCATCATATTCAACACACTGGACTTTATTATATCCAGCCCGGCCACAGCTTTTTCTCGCACGGTTTGCGGGGAGCAATTCATATCCAGCAATATTGAAGCGGAAACACCGCTCTTTTCTTCTTCCGCATACTGCGTAAAAACAAGCTCGCCATTGATGCACTCCACGGCCCAATTATGATTTGACAATTGTGCTGTGGCAAAGAACATGTCTTTTCCGCGTGTCGGGCATTCGATATATCCGCGCTTGCCTATCCGCATCAATTCCGCGCAGGCGGCCTCCGGGCTGTCAACATGTTCCAGAATATGCGAACAATAGACGAAATCGAACTCCTTATCCGCAAAGGGTGTACTTTCAACGCTACACTCGTACGTCGGCTTGCCGTCCACATGCTTAAACGGAGTGCCCGCACGGCCATACGCATGGTCTTCAAGAGCAATATCCGCCAAATGCGTCGCTAAAGGAAAAGGAATATGCCCGCTACCCATGTCCAGCACTTTGTCGCCCGCCTTGATGCCGAAATCAAAAAAACGATTTTGGTATAAAGCGTAACGGCTTTTGTCTTCCATTACTTGGGAAATATCATATGCCATAGCAAGGAGTTCTACAGAATCATTAGCCATGCTGTTAACTGCTGCTTCAATAAGCAAGAATGCGCGTGAATATTTTTTATTCTTGACGTGCGTGTATATTAAATTGCTTATATTAGTCATATATCACCTTTATTAAAACATAAGACAATCAGCCGTGCAAAAACTAGGAGTGTTTCTGCTTTTTAAGTTATTTCTAAATGCAGAGTATTTTTCATTATTCCATATTTCTTCAACAGAATGGAAAAATATATTAGAAAAAGAAGTTTTCCCGTTATGATCGTAACAACAGGCAACAACAGATCCATCAAGTAGTATCGTAAAAGAGTCATCAACATTACATGTCGACATATTCTTCTTCCTGACTTCTTCATCGTCGCAAATTTTTCTTTCAAATTGTTGGATGCCCGAATATTGTAAATATGAATTATTTCTTATATATGGGGCTTTAAAGGAGGGATCTAACCCAATTTCCTTGCAAAAATTATAAAATTTTTCCATTTCGTGTTTATTATGATCAAAGACAACAAATTGAGATATTATATTTACTTTTCCTCCGGTCAGCATATTAAATTTTACGAGATAGGTTAACCCAAGAAGCGCCTTTGAAAGATTACCTCTCCGTCTATAGATTCCGTATGTCCGTTGCGACATGCCATCAATAGAGACAATAATATCGGTAACCCCTGAACATATCAGTTTTTCAGCCAAGGACTCATCAAGAATATTTGCATTCGTGCTTATATTAGTCTTTGTGAATGTTGACGCCAATTGAATGATCGGGATGATATCCGGATTAATCATTGGTTCGCCCCAGAGGTGAAGATAGGCATAGGTACAATACGGTTTGATTTTTTCCGCAATTACCGCGAACTGCTCAAACCGCATATATCCATATTTTCGTCGCACTAACCCAGCGCCGATTGCGCACTCGACGCAACCAAGGTTGCACCCCAGCATAGTTTCGATAGAGAACAGTGTAGGATACTTCATACTAAATTCTCTGGCCTGTTTTAGAGGGATCGCAAAAACGCATTAAAAGCTTTACGCATGGCGCCATCTTCAATCACAGGCATTGCAGAAACAGGCACAGGTTTTTCTGATAACGGAGAATCAAAGCTATCATTCACCTCGACATTTGTTCCGCTACCATCCCCTCCCTTGTGGCTCACCAAAGATACACCAGGATACAGGGTATGCATCCGCTGTAAAAACATTGACGCGTACCAGCGTACGGCCCAAGAGCTAACTTCTCTCCGCACCTGCTTTTCAAGCAGGCCCATGTAGTCATAGTTGCCGAAGGCGTTGAATTCATATTCAAGCTTTTGCGCCCGCAATTGAAAAAGCAACTTGTCTGCGTCAGGTTCGAACATATTCCAAGCTCTTTTCCATGTCGCCCAGCCCAAGCAGTCTGCTCCCCGAAGAAAAAAAGTCTCCGGCGGATTGGGCACAGCGTGCCGGAAACACCAGCCGTGTATGGATGCCACCTGCGGATTATCCCGGTACATGGCAAGTCCGTCGTTCATATACCGCAAAAAGTGGGGAGATGTGACCAAATCATCCTCAAGAACAATGGCTCTGCCGTACCGGGCGATCACTTCCGTAACGCCCGCTATGATGTTGCCGCTCAGCCCTCTATTTTGCGTGTGCTCGTGAACCGCCACCGTGGCGAAGCCCGTAGCGGCACGCGCAACCGCGCGCGTGGCGTCGACCGCGCTACGGTCAGCGCCGGGCTTCGGCCCGTCGCAATAGATGATAACCTCGCTTTCGCGAGCCAGTTCGTTGGCGGCAAGCGCCTCAAGTGTTTGCCTCAAATGGCCGGGGCGGTTATATGCAAAGACGGCAACCGGGGCGGGACCGCGGGCTTTTTCACTCGTCGCCTCCACGGATGAAACAGAGGGGGAATGTTCACCACGCCCCGCCGAATTCTTGGATTGCAGAGAGTGTGAGACCGTCGCTCCGTCTCGGGCGACGGCGATTATCCCTTTGAAATCCATCTCCTTCACTGTGCCTTCCAACGCGGGCATTATATCAGCAATATCATAGCGGCCCGTCATCAATTTTAGGCACTTAGCATAATCAAGCATCCGGCAGGGGTAGCTTGCCTTGTAAATCCATTCAGGCACATGCTGCACGCAGATACGATCTCCCTTGCCGGACTTGAAAGGAGTTCGATCAAGGATCATATAGTCAAAAGGCATTGAGCAAAGCGAATCAAAAAAACCGTAAGAGTCCGGCAAATATTGCAACACCCCGCCCAATAAAATCCCGTCCACGCGGTATTGCTCCAGGCATTTTTCCAGACTGTCGTGGAACAGCAGTTGCTCCGTCTGGAACTCCCGCTTGCCCGCCTGCACCATGCGCGGCAGTTCAACCACATGCCAGCGGATTTTCTTCAGATGCCACAAGAACGGCAGTATGGTCCGGTATGTACTGCCCAACGCGCCGCCGAAATCGACCAGATGCACTTCGCCGCCGTTGCGCGCGGCGCCGAGCAGAACGCCGCTCAGCGTGGGCCAAAGGTACTGCCGGTCAGGCAGCACCACGGTATCGCGTTCGCACACGGCTTTGCCGTCGCGCACCAGCCGGGCCGCGGCCACGGCCTTGTTCACGATCTCTTCGCTGTCATAGCCTGTGGCGGCCTGCTCCGCCTCTTCCCATGAAGCGTAGTCACCTTCCCACAAATTATCTTGGCGGCCTCTCTCCTCCCACAGAGCGGGATGAACCGGCGCGAGATAGGTAAATTCTCCAAAGGCGTAGTGCGCGTGGGGCAACCCGGCGCACAGCGCATCCACCTGGGAAGTGCGCACCAGCAGGGGGGTATTTGCGTCAACGGTATCGTCGGACATGCCGAAAGAAAACGAGGGATCCAGCGTGCGCAGACGGGCAAAGGCCCGGTCCAGCGCCGCAATATAGGGGGCATAGCAATGTTCCACCACATTCAGCGACAAATGATACGCGGAATCATATTTTGACGGCAGCACAATATCCGGGTGCACGATTGCCAGAGAGTGAAAATGGTACACCACCAGGGGGGAATTGCCGAACAATACATTCCCTGCTCCGTCACGCGTGAACGAAGCGTTTTCATGGTTCCAGGGGGCAACGCCTATGCCGGGGTTCTGAAATTCGCCCACCCCGGGCGCCTGTTCCGCGAAGAAATCAAGATATTTCTGATCGCCGTAACGTGTTTCTCCATCTACCCTGGCATAGCACCACTCCAGGCAACGCTCACGCCACCAGCCGATCACGGCCCGGCCGGCATCAGTATTGCGCGCCCCCAAAATACCAACGTTGTACCGTCCGTAAAGGAGCAAAGCCTCGCGGGTTCTTTCCGGAAAATTATGCGGCTGCAAGGTAACGTCGTGCTTGGCCACTTCACCGGTGATACTGTCAGGCGAAGCAAAAAAGAGGTGGTCGGCATCCACGTAAACCACGCCGTCTCCCTCTGCCTGCTCATGAAGCAAATGCGTCAGCAGCACAGGCGTCAAGGTCCAGTAGTACTCCACCAGGTCGCGGTTTTCTTTGGCAACAACAAGTTCGGGATACCGTTTTTCAAGGTCACCCAAAAACAACAGGCTGACGCCGGGCAGATTCAGGCGTTTCATAAAAACATGGGTCAAGCTGTCCAGACACAATACCGTCACCCGCGCCGCGGCATCATGCGCATGGAGCGATTCCAGCAGCGCAAGGCCACGCGGCAAATAATTTTTATCAAAATATGTGCAGTATGCTGTATTCATGCGATGCCTTTTTTAAACCCGGCATTGGTCGTGCCGCTCCGTTAATTTTTAAGCGCGACGTGCCGGGGTTCCATGCGCCAACGCCCCTCATCGTCATAATCCGCCACAAGTACGGAAGTCTCCTGCTTGTGCTTCAACAGCTCTTGCAGCCGGTACATGCGCGCTTCCAACGGAAATTTGTTGTCTATTTCCGCGTAGTACGTTGTAAGGTCGCCGCTTAGCTGGCCCGGGCGAATCCTGAAAAAGCCCAAAGCCCGCTGCATATGAATGAGAGGGCTGTGGGCCGCAAAGCGCCGCCACAAATCCCAGTCCCCGGCCATCCGGAAAGCGCCGTCAAGCCCGTGCACTTTGTCCCACAGGCGCTTGCGCCAGACGGTCCCCTCCTGTTGCAAAAACGAAAAGCATCTGTTTTCAGCCAAACCTGCGGCCAGAACTTCTTTAGGGTATACTGACTTTTTGCATAAACTGATAAAGGCGCCGTGCTTGTTCCTTGTATTCGACCAGCCCGTAATCCATTCCACATCGGGCAACGCGCGAGCCAATCCCGTAACGGCTGCAAAAGCGCCAGGCCACAGGCCGTCATCAGCGTTAATCCAGCTCATGAACGCGTCATCAGGAATATCCAGCGTGGCAAATCCTTTGGTTATGGCGTCATACATGCCGGAATCGGATTCGGAGGCAAAACTGAAAACCACCGGCGATGGCAGCGCCCCTTCAATTTTTCGCAGCCGCTCTTGCCAGGCGTGAAGCTTCTCCACCGTACCGTCAGTGGAACCGCCATCCTGCACGTGATACCGGACAGCCGTGCCCCCCGCCTGGGAAACCACACTCCAGACGGTTTCATCAATAGTCTCGACGGCGTTGAATACTGGTGTAACGTAATATATGCCGGACATAGGCATCATTAATCCTCAAAAATAAAATTACACATCTTCAAGTTTCAAGTCTTCATCCCAGTAATGCTGCATGCAGCCGGTAACGATGTCTTGCGCTTTGGGCAAAATATGCGTGAAAAGAACCCTGCCGCGCTCGTCGAACAGCGTACACTTGGCTTTCGGATTGGTGCTTATGCCGCCTGTTTCCATATATGAAACATACAAAGGCAGCCTGACGATATTATAAGGCGTGAAATGTTTTGCAGCAAAAGCGAAATCACCGGCAATGGCATAGCTGGCGTCAAATTTATGTTTTTTCAAATGGGGAACCCGCGTAAACGTCGCGGGAAACGGCAAGCCCATATTGTCGGCGAAAATTCTATACACTTCATATAAAGGGCGATTGTAGATAGTCTGCGCCACGCCGTCTTTACCTTCGGCCAGCGCGCCGTATGCAAACAATATCTCATCGGAAAGATCGCGCATATAATGCGCGCAGCGAGCCAGCAGGGAAGCCCCGATCAGGCAGTCATCAGCCCCCAGAAATATGGCCCAATCGCCCGTAACCCGGTCCAGCGCTTTATTCCAGGCGTCGTAAATGCCGCTGTCCGGCTCGGAACGCCAGTCGACCTTTTGCGCGTATTCCCCCAGCAGCGCCAAAGTTCCGTCCGTCGAGCCGCCGTCCTGAACCACAATTTCGTAATTGGGGTAGGTCTGGCACAACACGGAGGAGAGCATGCGCCCCAGGTACTTTTCGCTGTTATAGGTCGCAACGACTATCGAAAATTTCATAATGCCCCTGAGAAATTATATTCAGAGTCGATGGAGCTTATGCAAAAAACGGTCCGTCTTTGTAGCAGTCGTAAGTCTAGACTTTTTCTATACCTTGTCGCATAAAAGAACCTGCTCCGCAAGCTCGGCCGGACGGCACGGCTGCCCGGATGTATGCAATTACTGGCTCTCGCCGGAGACTTTTATGAGCAACGCCCCTCTCATTTCCGTGGTCATCCCCTGCTACAACCAGGCCCGGTTCCTGCCGGAAGCCGTGGCCTCCCTCGCTGCTCAAAACTTCACGGACATGGAAGTCATCATCGTCAACGACGGCAGTTCTGATGACACAAGCGGCGTAGCCCTGGCCCTTGCCGCCCGGCACCCTGAACTGCGCATTCGCCTGCTGGAACAGGAGAACATGGGTCCTTCCAGCGCGCGCAACGCGGGCATAAACGCGGCGCAAGGAGCCTGGATACTTCCTTTGGACAGCGACGATCTACTGGCCGCAGGTTTTTTGACAGCCGCGGCCAGGGCCGCTGCCGAACATCCGGAAAGCGACATGATCACCGGCAGTCTTTCGCATTTCGGCGCGGAAGAGCGCCCCTGGAAAGAAGCCGTATACCGCGCGGAAACACTGCCGGAAAAGAACGACATCCCTTGTACCAGCTTGTTTCGCCGCAGCCTGTGGGAAGCGGTGGGCGGGTATGACTCCAGCCACCCCTGGGGCCCGGAAGACTGGCATTTCTGGCTTAAATGCCGCCAATACGGCTGGAACCCGCTTGTGCTGTCCGCGCCCATGCTTCACTACCGCCTTCACGCTTCAGGCGGCAGGTATGCTGACAACTGGGAACACTGGGGCGAATCTTTGGCTCTGCACCACACCATGTTGCCGGACGTCTATTCCTGCTCGTCCGTGCTGGCGGGGCACAACCGCCTGCTGGACATGAGCGCGGAAACGGAAGTGCGAATCCGGCGTAAGCAGAAAAAGTTTCCCGATCTGCCGCTGCCATACCTTTGGCTGGGCCTTGCCCACATGGGCCGGGGCGAACAGGCCGAAGCTCTGGCCAGCCTGACCACGGCTTTGCGCCTGGCCGGGCCGGGCATTGCCTGGCAGGCGGCATATCAGCTGCGCATTGTGTACCAGGCCATGGGCCTTGCCCCGAAAGCCCGCGCCATGCAAGCCCTGGTGGTGCAAGAAAAGCCGGAACTGGCCGCCGCTTTCGCCGGGCAAGAAAAGGCGATGGATCTGGCGGTTTCCTATGCCAGAGCGCCGAAGGGTGAAAAACCGCGCCGCGTTTTGCTGATGGGTGAATTTTTCTGGCCTTCCCTGGGCGGCATCGAGGTCTTTCTCGATCACCTGGGCGTATTTTTACAAGAACGCGGCTTTGAGGTGCATGTGCTGACAAAAACGCTGCCCGGCCGCGCCTCGCAAGAATACCACGGCATGGACATCCACGAATTTCCGTACTATTTCAGCCTCTCCAGAGGCGTACCCGGCGGGCTGGACGATTTCGACTTTTTGGTGGGCAAAGGCGGATTCAGCCATGTGATCTGCCTTTCGCACCTAGACCCCTGGTCCATGTATCTGTGCATGATGCCGAAACCCAGGCCGGGCATCATCATGCTGCCCATTTTTTCGCAGAACATCACGGATTTCATCCGCCAGGGCATTCTGGCCCGCATGCTGCGCAACATCACCGGCGCGGACCATATCTGCCGCATAGCCGAAAGCGCCGGCGACGCGCAGCTTTTGGAACTGGCGCAAATCCCCAACCACTTTTTACCGCACATGGTGCCCCCGCCCGCCAGCGATTTCCGCTTTCGCGATTTTCTGGGCATCGGGCCCGAGATGCCGCTTTTTCTGCATGTGGCCAATTTCTGGCCGTTCAAAAACCATGTGGAGCTGATTAAAACCATGCGCGCCTTGCAAGGCGACTGGCGCATGGCGCTTATCGGTTCGCCCCATGACCCGGCCTGCGTCGCCGCCGTTGAAAAAGCCGTGCAAGACGATCCGCGCTTCATTTTACTGAAGCGCCAACCCCGGGATGTGACCACGGCGGCGGTGCTGGAAGCTGACCTCGTACTGCTCGGCTCCAAGGGCGAAGGCTGCCCCATGATTATTCTGGAAGCCATGAGCGCGGGCACCCCCTGGCTGACCACGCCGGAGTGCGGCTCCGTGCGCGACCAGGCGGGCGGCATGGTTGCCAGCCTGCATGAGTTCCCGCTGGTTATTCTCGAGTTGATGGCGGACGGCGCACGGCGCAAGGTTTTGGGCCGCCTGGGCAAAGAGCACTGGCAGGCCTGCTTCAGCAAAGAAGCCGTGCTACCGGCTTTTCTGGACCTGATTGAAAACGACGGACGGAATATGCCGGACCTCACCATGCCCATCAAGCTGCGCGCGGCGACCAGGGTCATAACCGACCAGATCCGCCACAGCGTTCTGGCCCGGCATGGGGTTGCACTGCCGGACCCCTATTCCGTGTAAAACGTATCGAAACAAGCCAATGCGCTTTCGATGGTTTTGTCCATGTCCAAATACCTATACCCGCCGAGGCGCCCGCCCAGGGTCACGTTGGGAAATTCCGCCAGCTTCGCCTGATAGGCCGCCAGCAGCCGCTCGTTCTCCGGCGTGTTCACGGGGTAATAGGGCTCATCGCCCGGCACGTAAGCCTTGGGATATTCGCGCTCGATAACGCTCTTCTCTCCCTGCCTACCCCGTTCGGGGTGCAGGTGTTTGTATTCGTGGGTGCGGGTGAAAGGCACGTCGAAATCTGCCTGGTTGAGCACGGCCGTGCCTTGGTAATCGGCATAAGGCACGATTTCCCGCTCGAAACGCAGACTGCGCCATTGCAGCGCTCCCAATGAGTAACGGAAGAACCCGTCGATGGGGCCGGAATAAAAGACCCGGCAGGCGGCGGGAACCCTGTCCGCGATATCGGGATAGTCCACGTTCAAGGCAACGTCGATCAGCGGATGCGCGAGAATGCGATCAAACAGCGCGCCATACCCGTCTTTGGGCATGCCCTGCCAGGGGTCGTCGAAATAATCCGTGTTATAATCGGAACGCACCGGCAGCCGGGTGATAATGGCGGCGGGCAGATCAATGGGGTCGCGGCCCCACTGTTTTTGCGTATAGCCTTTGATAAAGGCCTCATACAAGGGCCTGCCGATCAGCGACACCGCTTTTTCCTCAAGATTCGCAGGCTGCGCCTTCGCTTCTTTTCCCGCTTCTTCCGCGATAAACGCTTCCACTTCATGCGGCCGCAGGTTGCGGTTGTAAAAGCTGTTGATGGTGGCCAGAGAAATGGGCATGGGGTACACGCGGCCCCGGTATTCCGTCAGCACTTTGTGCCGGTAGGGCGTGAATTCGCTGAATGCGCGCACATACTCCCAAACCCTGGGAACGGCGGTGTGAAAAATATGCGTGCCATAGGCGTGGCACTCGATGCCCGTTTCCGGCTCTTTGGCTGAATGGCAGTTGCCGCCGGTGTGAGCGCGGCGGTCGATGACCAGCACGCGCTCGCCCAGTTTCGACGCGATACGTTCCGCCAGAACGGCGCCCCACAGGCCAGCCCCGACGATCAAATAGTTGCAACTTTCCAGCCCTAACATCAAGGCTCCTCGTTTTACCGCCGCCCGGTCCGGACGGCGTCTTAGGCATAGCAAAAAACATTCCCCATAAAATTATTTTAAAAATTCACTGGATTACAGCGCACACCCCTTGCCCTGTCAAGTTCTTGGCCTTTCCGGGCAAAACAAAAAATATATGAAAACATATACATAACGACATTTTCTATTTATACTATATTCTATAAATGCTTTTATTTGTTTTTCGCCGTAATAAAATTTACATTCTTGCCGACATATCCAATTGAGAGTCATTTTTTCTTACCAATTAGGCCATTGATCTCTAGTTATATATTGTAAAAATTTTCATTATATAAGGAGGGCATTATGAAATGTTGGTCAAATATTTCGATAAAGAATAAATTTGTATTCGGCATTTTTTTGATTATACTAGCAATTATTGTATCATCGTTACTTTCACTGCGAACGTTGAAACATGTTGAAGAAAACTCACGCAAACTTGATCTTGGCAATGCTATAAATGCAATCATGCTGGACAGAGAGATAAAACATCTACAATGGATCAAAGACCTTTCCATATTTATTCTCGATCCGGCGACTAAAGAACTGGTGATTGAAACCGACCCCGCACAATGCGCCTTCGGAACCTGGTATTACGGTGATGAGCGCAAAAAAGCCGAAGCACTGTTTCCGGACGCATCTCGTCCTCTTGCTGGCCTTGAAGATCCGCACAAAAAATTGCATGCCAGCGCGCTGCCGGTGGCCAAGCACAAAAAAGACGGCGATATGGCGAGCGCCATAGCCGTATTCAACGGGGAAACCCTGCCCGAATTGCAGAAAATGCAAACTCGCTTTCACGACGTGCGAACAGCCATAGAAAAAAGTCGGAAAAACCTGCAAACCGAGTTCAATGCGACTGTTTCAGCGGCCTATACCGGCAGCATAGTTCTGGGCGTCGTGGGCTGCCTTGCCGCTTTGGGGCTGGGGCTGATGCTGTTCCAAAGCATCTTGAAGCCAGTGCAGCGCATCACCCGCTTTTCAAAAGACTGCCTTGCCGGCGAACACTACGACCTTTCCCTTGACCGTGGCGACGAGCTGGGCCTTCTGGCCGACAACTTGAATACACTGATGCGGCACCTCACAACGCAACTGGCCTTCTCGCAAGGGGTGTTGCACGGCGTTTCCGTTCCCTGCTCCGTCTTTTCGCCGGAGGACAAAACCCTGTTCACCAACCAGCTCATGCTGGACCTTCTGGATCACGACGGCACGCCCGATTCCGTCAAAGGGCTCAGTTCCGGCGCGTATATATGGGGCGACCCGAATAAAGAAACGCTGTCCACGGCGGCCCTGCGCGAGCGCCGCGTCCTGAACGCCGACCGGGAAATCGTGACGCGCAAAGGCAAGAGCCGCCACGTCAGCATATCGTCCGCGCCGTTTTACGGTACAAAGGGAGAGCTGCTCGGCACCTTGTCCATATGGGTGGACATGACCGATTCGGTGCTCAAACAAAAAGCCATCGAAGAAAACGCCGCGCGCATCGTTTCCGTCGCCGCATCGGCACAAGAGATCGCCACCGCTGTTTCAGCGGCCAGCACCGAACTTTCCGCTCAAGTGGAACAGTCGAGCAACGGCGCGCACATACAGCATGACCGCGTGGCTGAAACCTCGACAGCCATGACGGAAATGAACGCCACCGTGCTCGAAGTGGCGCAAAACGCTTCCCGCGCAGCCGATACCACGACCGAAGCCAAAATCAAAGCGCAAGAAGGGGCCAGCATGGTTGCCGAGGTCGCCCGCAGCATTGCAACCGTCGAACAACACGCGGCGGACCTCAAGCAGGGCATGGGGGACCTGGGCGTACAGGCCGACGGCATAGGACGCATCATCAGCGTCATCAACGATATCGCCGACCAGACCAACCTGCTGGCCCTTAACGCCGCCATCGAAGCGGCCAGAGCCGGGGAAGCGGGACGCGGTTTTGCCGTCGTGGCCGACGAAGTGCGCAAGCTTGCGGAAAAAACCATGGAAGCCACCCGCGAGGTCGGGTCCGTGGTGACCGGCATCCAGAAAGGCACGCACACCAACATCGAAAGCGTCGACCGGGCGACAAAATCCATTGAAGAAGTGACCGACCTGGCGTCTTCGGCGGGTGAAAGCCTGACGGCCATCGTCGCCTTGGTCGATGCGGCGGCCGACCAGGTGCGTTCCATCGCCACGGCGGCTGAAGAACAATCCGCCACCAGCGATGAAATTAATCACGCGCTGGGCGACGTAAACACCATCTGCGCCGAAACGTCGTCGGCCATGCGCGAAGCGGCCCAGGCCGTGGAGTCGCTGGCAACCCAGGCCGGCACGCTGCAGGGCCTGATTCAGCGTTTGCAGAACTAGGTCTTTGGCCCTTTCTTTACGGCCCGCCTCGCGCATCGACCGAGGCGGGCCGCATATTTTGACGCGGCCCAACTTATTGGCAATCAACCCAATTTCCTGTACTCCTGACGCTCGGCGGCACGCTCACACAAGCCGCGACAAGGAAACATGCCTATGCCCGCCTCTCCTGTTCTGACCCGCACGGGCGCTCTTCTGGCTTTGGCCGCCACTGCCGGCTGGTCCATGAATTTTCTGTTTTCCAGGGCGCTGGCGGATTCTCTGCCGCCCTTTACCCTGTGTTTTCTGCGATGCCTGATCGCCTGCATCCTGTTCACTCCCTTCGCCCTGAGCTGCATCATCCGCGACTGGCCCGCCGTCAAATCCCGCCTGTCCTTCTATATTTTTCTGTCGCTGGCCGGGCTGGGGCTGTTCAATTCGCTGATCTATTTTGCCGGGCGCAGCACCTCGGTCGTCAACATGGCGCTGCTGGCCACGGCCTCGCCCGTCTTTACCCTGATTTTGTCTCGCTTTCTGCTGGGCGAAAACCTGAACCGAAGGCGGATATTCGGCATCGCCGCCGCCGTGGGGGGCATTGTGCTGCTGACGGTGCGCGGCGATCTGTCGGTGCTGCTCGGCCTGCACTTCAACAACGGCGATTTGATCATGCTGGCCGCATCGTTCTTGTTCGCATTTTACAACGTGCAGGTGCGTTTCTGCCCGCCGGATGTGAGCAAAGATACTGTCATCGGCGTCATGTTTCTTATCAGCTCCGCCGTGCTGCTGCCCGCAAGCGCCTGGGAAGTCGCCTCCGGCGCGTCCCTCGTCTGGACGGCGAAAACCATCGCGGGCATCATGTACTTGGGGGCTATCGCTTCCATATTCTGCTACTGGTGCTGGACCCGCGCCATCACTGCCATCGGCCCCGGCAACGCCTCTCTCATCTATTACACCATGCCTCTGTTCAGCGGAGTCGAAGCCATGCTCTTTTTGCACGAAGCGCCGCACTGGACTCACTTTGCGGGCGGCGCGCTGATAATCGCCGGGGTCGTCGTGGCCACATGGCCCCTGCGGCACGGAGAACGCACATGAAAACCCTGCGCGAAGAAGCCTACGCGGCCAACATGCTGCTGGCGGATTTGGGCCTGGTCCTTTTCACCTGGGGCAATGCTTCGGCGGCTGACAGAAAACGGGGCCGGATCGCCATCAAGCCCTCCGGCGTGCCCTATGGCGAGCTGACCCCCGAACATATGGTCGTGCTTGACTTTGAAGGCGCCGTGGTCAGCGGCAAGCACGCGCCTTCTTCCGACACCCCTTCACACCTCGCCCTGTACACGGCTTTTGCCGATATCGGCGGGGTCGTGCACACCCATTCGCGCTGGGCTACCATCTGGGCGCAAGCGGGCAAGGCCATTCCCGCGCTGGGGACCACGCATGCCGACCATTTTGACGGTCCAGTGCCCTGCGCTCGCCCGTTGACCCCGCGAGAAACGCAAAGCGGTTATGAGGCCGCCACCGGCAAAGCAATTGCTGAAGCGTTTCAAAACCGGGATCCCGCCTGCTGCCCCGCGGCGCTGGCCGCGCATCACGGGCCGTTCGCCTGGGGGCCCGACGCGAAAACGGCGGCGTACACCGCGCGTGTGCTGGAAGAGGTCGCCATGACCGCCTGGCACACCCTGGCCCTGAACCCGCAGGCGGCCCTGCCCGCGCATCTGTTAGAAAAACACTTTTCCCGCAAGCATGGCCCTGATGCCTACTATGGCCAGAGGTAACGGCTGCGTTTGCAGAATCTCCACTTTCTGCTAGGTTCGCCCTCTATGACGCAAAACCACGAACTGAAACGGGCGCTTAAAAACAGACACGTCCAGCTTATCGCCCTTGGCGGCGCCATCGGCACGGGGCTGTTTCTCGGTTCCGCCGGCACCATCCAGATGGCCGGGCCGGCCGTCATTCTGAGCTACGGCCTGGGCGGCCTGGTGGCTTTTCTCATCATGCGCCAGCTCGGCGAGATGATGGCCCAGGAGCCTATCGCGGGCTCTTTCAGCAACCTGGCCTACAAGTACTGGGGCGATTTTCCTGGTCTTTTTTCCGGCTGGAACTATTGGGTGCTCTACGTGCTTGTGGGCATGTCGGAACTGACAGCCGTGGCCGTCTATGTGCAGTACTGGTTCCCCACCATCGAGCCCTGGCAGACCACCGCCTTTTTCTTTCTGCTCATCAACGTCATAAACCTGGCTCACGTGGGCGTTTTCGGCGAGCTGGAGTTCTGGTTCGCCTCCATCAAGGTCACGGCCATCATCGCCATGATCATTCTGGGCTGCGTGCTGCTCTTCAGCGGCCACGGCGGCGAACAGGCCGGCATCGACAACCTCTGGAAGCACGGCGGCTTTCTGCCCAAGGGCTGGAGCGGGGTTTTTCTCTCTTTCGCCGTGGTCACCTTTTCTTTCGGCGGGCTTGAGCTGGTCGGCATCGCCGCGGCGGAAACCGACAACCCCCGCGTGACCATACCCAAAGCCGTAAACCAGGTGCTGTACCGCATTCTGATTTTCTACGTCGGCGCGCTGACCGTGCTGCTGGCCCTCTACCCCTGGAACAAACTCGGCGCGCCGGTGGATAAAACCCAGTGGGCCGCCGCCATGTTCGCCAGCCCTTTTGTCCAGATTTTCGACCACATCGGCATACCTTCCGCCGCACATGTGCTGAATTTCGTGGTGCTGACCGCCGCCCTGTCCGTGTACAACAGCGGCGTGTACTGCAACAGCCGCATGCTGTACGGCCTCTCGCTGCAGGGTAACGCGCCCAAAGTTCTGGCAAAGGTCAGCGCCAACGGCGTGCCCGTGTACGCTCTGCTCATTTCATCGGGCGCGACCCTGCTCTGCGTGGCTCTCAACTATCTGATGCCCAAAGAAGCGCTCGGCGTGCTGATGGCTCTGGTGGTCACCTCGCTGGTGCTCAACTGGGCCATGATCAGCTTGACCCACCTCAAATTCCGGGCTGAAAAACTTCGTCAGGGCGAAGAGCTGGTCTTCAAGGCCTTCTGGTACCCTTACACCAACTACATCTGTCTGGCCTTCATCGTTGCCGTGCTCTATATTTTGGTGGAAATCGGAGAAGGGCTTTCCGTGCTGCTGGCGCCGTTCTGGGTCGCCCTGGTCTGGCTGGGGTATCGGCTGAAAAAGAAGCACAACGCCGCCTGACGGCTGATCACAACAAAAAATGCCTCGGCAAAATCGCCGGGGCATTTTTTGTTTTTGCAAAACACCTAGGTTAAAAACTGTCGTAGACCACCGTTTCTTGCAGCGGACGGCGCTGGCTGTGCCGCGATGCGGGGGCGGCGTCCGGGGCGGGGTAGCCTATGGGAAAGATCGCCACAGGTATAACCGCTTCCGGCAAGTTGAACGTGCTGCGCAAAACCGCCGGGTCAAAATGCCCCACCCAGGTGGAGCCAAGGCCCAGGTCATGCGCCGCCAGCATGATGTGCGTGCCGATTATGGACGCATCGACAACACCGGAGTTGTCGTTGTCATAGGGCCTGACCCAGGCTTCGTCTTTGCGGAAGCACACGACCAGGGCCATGGGTGCTTTGAAGGTATACGTCGTGCAGGTTTTAAGCTTTTCCATGCCTGCCACGTCACGCAGCACCAGGATGCGCTGGGGCTGTTTGTTGGCCGCGGTGGGCGCGATGCGGGCCGCTTCCAGCATGGCGGCGATTTTGGCTTCTTCCACCGGGCGGTCGCTGAATTGGCGCACCGAATACCGTTCTTTGATCAGGTTGCCGTATTCCATATTTCCTCCGTTGCGTAGACGTTGGCATAACAACTTTCAGAACCGCTCTGTAAAAAAATGATACCCGCCCCGGCGGCCTCTGTGAAATTATCTTTTCGCATTCCGCTTAGTTGTAAAAACTATAAATCCACTCTTTACGCCCTGTTCCACGGCATCTTCGCCAGCAGCTTCGCCATCATACAGACGCCGGAATACCCCGCGAACATCAACCCCGCGCCCACGAAAAGCGTCAGCCAAGTAAACCCGGGAATGAAAAAGCTGAGCAGCGAGGCCACAAACACCACGCCCCCGGCTGCAAGCTGTATCTGGCGCGGCATGGGCAAAGGCACCCTTCGGCTGACGACGGGCAACCCGGCCTTTTTCCAGCCGTCCAGCCCGCCGTCGATGATATACGCGGCGGAAAAGCCGCGCCCTTCAAGCAAAGCCGCGTTGTCTTTGGTTCGCGTGCCCGAATAACAATGAAAAACGGCCGGCCGTGACGTATCCGGGTCGGCGGCAAGCAAGGGCAGAACCGACAACGGCGCGATGCGTGCGCCTTCTATATGCTCGCGCGCAAATTCTTCCGGTTCGCGAATATCCATCACCACCGCATGTTCTTCATCCACCAGGCGTTTTGCCTCGGCGGGACTGATGACGCGTATCATATTTACTCCTTGGTGGCCTGTTACGGCTTGAAAGTTTGCTCTATACTATGTAGGCACTTTTTTGGGAGGAACAATGCCGACTATTTTCAGCCACCCCGCGCCGGTTCTCGCCCTTGCCGCCGGGTTGGGTTCACGGATCATTTCCGGCCGCCTGGCCGCGGCCGCCGTTGTCGCCTCCATTCTGCCGGACCTGGATACCATCGCATTCCACCTCAGCATGAGCCGCGGCGCGCTTATGGCGCACAGGGGCTTTTCCCATTCGCTCACGGTGGCTTTTGCGCTGGGCTGCGTCGCCGCCTTCTTTGCCCCTTCTTTACGCGCCAAACGCCTGACCGCTTTTCTGCTCGTATCCTTCGCCGCGCTCAGCCACGGCCTGCTGGACGCCATGACCACGGGCAATTTCGGGGTCGCGTTCTTCTGGCCCTTTGACGGCGCGCGCTACAGCCTGCCCTGGCACCCCGTACAAATATCCCCCATCACGGCCAAAGGCTTTTTCAGCCCGCGCGGCCTTGCGGTCATACTTTCGGAGCTGCGCTGGATATGGCTGCCCTGCGCCGCTTTCGCCCTGGCCTGCATTGCGGTTCGCCGCATGGCGGACCGGCCGGACAAGCCGCTGAGCATGGCGGACAGGCGCGCGGTCTGCCCCGCCAGGGCCGGAAAATATGCGGGGCGCTGCCCCTGCCCGTATACCGGCAAAGGCATTCGCCCTGCCGGGTGCGCGCACCTGAAGGAAGAACAAGCATGACACCCGACGGCAACGGCAAAAGCGCCCCGTCTCAGACGGAGGTGTGGAACAAACATTACGCCGGGCACGCCGGCGACGGCGTTCTTGACCAGGAAGAGCTGTGGATCGAACGCCATCTTCACTTTTTTGACCAGAAAAAAGCTGAACGCGTGCTCGATCTGGGCTGCGGCAGGGGCATGCTGTCCGCATATCTGCACCTGCGCGGCCACCGGGTGGAGGCCGCCGACTTCTCGCGCGAGGCCCTGGAGCTTTTACGCAGCGAAAAGCCGGACATTCCCCGCGCCTGCTTCGATATGAGCGCGGGCCTGCCCTATGCCGATGAAAGCTTCGGCGTTGTGCTGTCCGGGCTGAGTACGCACTATTTCCCGCGTGACCGTACCCTGGCGCTGTATGCGGATATCCGCAGGGTCCTTCTGCCGGGCGGCTGTTTCGTCTTGCGGGTGAACAGCCTCACAGAATTTCAAAAACGCAACGAAACGTCCTCGTTCGAAGAAATCGAACAGGACTTTTACCGCTGCGGAGACGGCGGCAACCGGCGCTATTTCAGCGTGGATTCTCTCAAAGAATACCTTGTGGGCTTTGCCGTCCTGCATTGTGAGGAAGTGGCGACGCCCTACCACGGCAAAATCAAATACTGCATCGAGGCCGTGGCGCAAAAAGAAACCGCCGCGCCGCGCTAGCCGCACAACGCGGCCGCAAGACAAGATTACCCGAACTTCACGCCCGCGCCCGCGATATCGTTCATAAACGCCTTCACCGCATCGCGCGACAGTTCCGTCAGGTCTTTGCCCGCGCTCGAAAGTTTGCGCACCATCGCCAGCGGCGCGGTGATGACCTTGCACCCGGCCTTTGCCGCCTGCCAGATGTTGTACACCTCGCGGGTCGAGGCCCAAAGCAGTTCCGCTTTGGGCATATGCCGCAAAATATCTCGGCATTCTTCCACAATGGGCATGGGGTCAACGCCCACGTCTGCGATGCGCCCGGCAAACACCGAAACCAAGGCGGGCGTTGCCGGGTGCAGGGCGTCGGCCGCGATCTTCGCCTGTTCCGGCGTAAAAACCGTGGTCACGTTCAGCGGTATGCCTTCGGCGGACAAAGAGCGGATCAGCGGGCCGTATGATTCGCCCGCCGCGCTGATGACCGGAACCTTCACATAGACGTTCTTGCCCCAGGACCGGATGATGCGGGCTTCTTTGGCCATGGCCTCAAACGTTTCGCTGAAGACCTCGAATGAAACGGGCAAATCGGGCACCAGTTCAAGCACGGCCTTGGCGTAGCCGGTATAATCCGCCACCCCGGCCTGGGAGACCAGAGACGGGTTGGTGGTAAACCCTTTGGTGAACGGCAGGGTTAAGGCAGCGCGAATGCTGTCGAAATCGGCGCAATCGACGAAGACCTTGATATCGGGCAAACGCGTCTGGGGCATGCGGACCTCCGGGTATACTGGCGGATTACTGGTTGCACATGCCTTACACACTACGGCGATTTGTTCCTTCTGCCAAGGCGGGGCTCCGTATGCGGAAAAGCCGGGCATCTACCCGGCTTTCCCAACTAAAACAGCAGGTTTCAGAAATACCGAAAACCGCTTCCGGAATATTATTTTGGCGCTTTCGCCACAGCGGTGGCTCCGGCAACTTTGCCGAACACAAGGGCGTCGGGTATCGCGTTGGCGCCCAGCCGGTTGCTGCCGTGCACGCCGCCGGTGACTTCCCCCGCCGCGTACAGCTTGGGAATGGGGTCGCCCCAGATATCCATGACCTGCCCGCCGGCGTTGATGCGCAGGCCGCCCATGCAATGGTGCACCGCCGGCCACTGGGCCACGATGTAAAACGGCCCCTTGTCCAGCGGCATCATCTGCGCCGTAAAGGGCTTGTTAAATTGCGGGTCCTTCTTGTCGGCAAAAAACTGGTTGTGCTGTTTGACGGTATTCTCCACCTCTTTTTCCGGCAACCCCGCCGCTTTGGCAAGCTCCGCTACGCTGTCGGCCTTAATCACCCTTTTGACGCTTACGCCTTTCGCCACTTCTTCCGGCAGGGTAAACTTGGAGACCATGGCCTCGTTGAATATGCAATAGGCCCGGTCCGCGCCCGTTGCGATTTCAGCCCTGGCGACCACGTCACGGCGTTCAAGTTCGCTGACGAAGCGGACGCCCTTGGTGTTGACGAAAATCCCGCCGTTGCCGGGCGCCCTTGAAGGATACAGCGCGTAGGCATCCAAAGTTCCGGTATCGGGGTCCGCCGTGGGATACAGTTGAATGAAGCACATCTGCAGCGAGTCCGCACCGATGGCCTGCGCGTAACGGATCATTTCGCCCGTGGCGTTTTTCTGGTTGGTGCAGTTATAGGCGGGGATAATGCTGGGATTGAAAAGAGAGCGCATGGCTATATCATTGCCGAAACCGCCGGACGCGATAACAAGCCCCTTCTTTACCTTGATATTCTTTTTACCACGCCTGCCCGCTTCTATTTCAATGCCTTCCACCGGGCTTTGCGGATCTTTGCGCCATATGCGCGACACTTTCGTTTCAGTGCGCACTTTTACGTTATATTTTTTGGCTATCTTCTCTTGAGCGTCTGTGTACGGTTTGCCCGTTCCGTCACTGGAGACGTGCCCTCTATACGCGGAATGCCCGCCTATTCTGTTGAGCACGGAGCGCAATTCAAGGCCGCCTTCGTCAATCAGCAGGTTCATGGCGTCGGGAGCACCGTCCACCATCACCCGCACCAGCTCGGGAATATTGTAATAGTCGCCGCCCTTGAGGGTATCTTTGTAATGCAGGTCGGCGCTGTCTTCGCCCCGGTTCAGTTTCTGGCGCAGTTGCAGTTTGTCTGTCCAGCAGTTGAAGCCGCCGCCGCTGATGGCGGAGTTGCCGCCGATAATGGGGTTTTTTTCAAGTATGGTGACGCTTCCGCCGCCTTTGCCTATTTCAATGGCGGCGGCATAGCCCGCATAGCCCGACCCGACAACGACGAAATCGAGCTCTTCGTCCCATGTATCTGGGAACGCCACCGGCTGCGCCGCTTCAGCCTTTGTTGGCAGCAAGTTCATGGCCAGACCGAGCGATGCGGCAGCCATGGCGCCGCCCCCCATAACCTGCATAAAATCTCTGCGATCCATTTCAAATTTGCTCATGTCGCCTCCCTGTTCCCCTGCCGGGGGTTGTTTGTATGGCAGTCGATGCAAAGCGTCTTCGTATGGCGTCATAGGCGTGTGTGCGCCGCGATGGTACGGATGCTCAAGGTAATAGGCGGAAAATTCCCCGCAAAAAATCGCTCGAGAAGAGCGTAGCGTATCCAGCGGAGAGTTGAAAGGCTTTTAAGACGACCTGTAAGGATCGGCACGGCGGACACTTATGACGCGGCCAGTTTCTGCAATTGGTCGAAACTTTCTTCCAGGCTTTGCGGGTCGGCCACATCCTGCCGCAAAAAGGCGTTGATGGGGCCGGTCATGTCGATGGCCTTGTCGATATCGGGGTTGGAACCACGGGCATAGGCCCCGATATTGACCATATCCTCCACCCGTTTGAAGGTGGCCATCTGCCCCACCACCACCCGGCCGGCGTCGATAATCTCTTTCGAGCAGATGTCCGCGCGCAGACGGCTGATGGAACGCAGAACGTCGATGGCGGGAAAATGCCCCTGGTCGGCCAGGTCGCGGGTCAGCACGATGTGCCCGTCCAGAATGGAGCGCACGGCGTCCGCCACCGGTTCGTTAAAGTCGTCGCCGTCCACAAGGACCGTATAGATGCCGGTGATAGTGCCTTTGGCGCTTCTGCCGGCACGTTCCAGCAGTTTGGGCAATTGGGCGAAGACGGAAGGGGTATAGCCTCTGGTGGTGGGCGGCTCTCCTACAGCCAGGCCCACTTCACGGGCGGCCATGGCGAAGCGGGTGACGGAGTCCATCATGAACAGCACGTCTTTGCCCTGGTCGCGGAAATATTCAGCCACGGCCGTTGCGGCGTAAGCAGCGCGCATGCGGATGAGCGGCGACTGGTCGGATGTGGCGATAACCAGCACGGAGCGGGCCATGCCTTCCGGACCCAAATCTTTTTCCATGAATTCAAGCACTTCACGTCCACGCTCACCGATCAGGGCGATGACGTTGATATCCGCCTTGGTATAACGGGCCATCATGCCCATCAACGTTGATTTGCCGACGCCCGAACCGGCCATGATGCCCACGCGCTGCCCTTTGCCCAAGGTCAGCAAGCTGTTGACGCTGCGCACGCCCACATCCAGGGGGTCCACAATGCGCGGCCGCGAAAGGGGACTTGGCGGGTCGGCGTACAGGTACGCCACGTCATCCGGACTCAGGCCTTTTTCAGGATCAAGCGGCGCGCCGAAAGCGTCAAGGGCTTTGCCCAGAAGGTCCGGCCCCACGGGAAAGACCGGCGGCAAGCTGGAATTGCGGATGAGGCTGCCCGGCTGCACGCCGCGCAAATCGCCATAGGGCATGAACAGCAGCCTGCCGTCGCGAAAGCCCACCACCTCAACCGGCACCCCGACGCTTTCGCCGCGAACGGAATCCGCCCCTTCCGTCATGCCTTCGGGCAAGATGTGGCACAGCGCGCCGAGCGGCGCTTTCAGGCCGCTGCCTTCGGCCACCAGGCCCACGACCTTGCTGACCTTGCCGTAGGTAACAACCGGGTTCATCTGCCGCAGCAGCGTCTGTGTGCCGTGTGGATCCATACGTATTGTGCCGCCGGGCTTCAAAAGGGCGAAGCCCTTTGCTTACTCCGCGGGAAGCGTCAGGTCCCGCAAAATTTCGTTCACCAGGGCGGCGCGTTTTTCCACCCGGTTGTCGGCCAGCGAATCGTCGCTTTCAACCACCAGACCGCCGGGGGTGACGTTCGCATCCGCCTTGACCGACCAGGCTTTCAGGTCCGGATAGCGGGCCTGGGTCACGGCCACGATATCGGCGATGGCCGGTTCGTCTTCAGAATTGACCCTGATGACCAGGCTGCGCCGGTTTTCCAACGCAGAGACGGCCTGCACGTAACAATTCTCAAGCAAGGCCGCCCGGTCTTCGGACAGCGCGATGCCCACGCCCTTTTCAACCGCCAGGCGCAGCACGGCCACCAGCTCTTCACGCCAGCGGGCAGAGATGCTGGAGGCCTGCCCTTCTATGGCCGAGAGCACGGCGGAGACGGAATCGCCCATGGCGGCACGAAAATCTTCAAGCTCGGCTTCGGCATTCTTCAGCCCTTCGGCATAGCCTTCATCTTTGGCCTGCTGCCGTATGGCGTCGGCTTCCTGCCGGGCTTCGTCGATAAGAGAGGCGGCCATGGCGGTTGCTTTCGCCCGCACCCGTTCCAGATACGCCTCTTCGTCTTCGGCGGTCCAGTTCTGGCTGGTGTTGCCTTCGACGGATGAGAGCGAAAGGGTCGTTCCGCCCATATACACGGCGCCCCATTCTCTGCGCGTGCCTGTATCAAACAAAGACATCGCTGCCACCCCTGCTGACCACTATACGGCCGTCCGCTTCCAGGCGGCGCACCGCCTTGACGATATTCTGCTGCGCGGCTTCCACATCCGAAAGGCGCGTGGGTCCCATGATTTCCAGATCTTCGCGAATCATGGTGGCCGCGCGCTCGGACATGTTCTTGAAGAACAGTTCCTGCAGGTCTTGCGGCGCGCCGCGCAGCGACATGGTGAGATCCTCGTTGGAGATTTCCTTGAGTATTTCGCGCACGGCCCGGTCGTCCAGGCTCTTGACGTCTTCGAACACGAACATGAGGTTGCGGATCTCTTCGGCCATTTGCGCGGACTGCTCTTCGATTTCCGACAGCACTTCTTCTTCCGTGGCGCGGTCCACCGCGTTGAGTATTTCCGCAACAGCCGCAACGCCGCCGACCTTTTTACCCTCTTTACCGCCCATGGCGATGAGCTGGCTTTGCAGCACCCTGTCGACCGCCATCAGCATATCTTCGGGCACCGCTTCCAACCTGGCGAGGCGCAGCAGAATTTCCGTGCGCACCCCGGCGGGCAGGGCGGAAAGCAACGCCGCGCCCTGATCGGTCTTCATGTGCCCCACGATCAAGGCCAGCGTCTGCGGGTGTTCGTTGCGCAAAATCTGGGCCAGAACGCGGGGGCTGACGTTGTCCAATTCGCGGAAGGGCACGGGGCCGGCTTCCAGGCTGAGCATGTCGCTGACGTATTTGGTCGTTTCGCTGTCCAGATTGTTGGCCAAAAGGCGCTTCAAGGTTTCCTGCCCGCCGCGGATGATTTCCTGGCCCGTTATCAGGGCGTGGTGGTATTCACGCAGCACGTCTTCGACCACGCGCTTGTCGATGGCTTCCATCTCCATGATGGCTCTGGAAACCATGGCCACTTCCTGCCGTTCCATCCGCTTGAAGACTTCGGTGGCAAACGAGTCGCCGAGGCTCAGCAGCAGAACCGCCGTTTTTTGGGCGCCGGTCAGGGCTTTGGAATCAGTAATGGCGGGCACGGGTCTCTCCTGTATCCTTGCGCTGCGTTACGCGGCCTTGGCCTGCGGTTCCGGGGCTTTAATCCAGCTTCTGATGATGCCGAGGGCCTGTTCCATATTCTGTTCGGAAAGCTGTATGGAATGCGCCTTAATATCTTCGATTTTTTCGAGTACCGCAAGAGCCTGGGCGGCTTCGTCGGTATCGTCGATGAGCGCAAGGCGTTCTTCACTGGCGGGCAGGCCTTCGAGGCCTTCAAGCATTTCGCCTTCCACTTTCGGCCGGATAAGGGCCATGACCACCGGCCGCACGACCATGATCAGGAAGAGGAAGACCAAGAGCGCGTTGAGAAGCGGCTTGCCCAGGCGCAGAGTGTAATCGGTGATCACGTCGCCGATGTTGCGGTCGATGGTCTGTTCAACCGAGCTGAAAGGCAGGCTGGACACTTCGATGACGTCGCCGCGCGCGGAATCGAAACCCACGGCCCCGGCAACCAGCTGCTTGATGCGTTTGATTTCTTCGTCAGAGCGGGGCACGAAAACCGACTGGCCCTTTTCGTTCTTTTCATAGGTGCCGTCGATGACCACCGCCACGCTAAGCCGGTTCAAGCCGCCCATCTGGCCGACGATGCTCTGCTCTTCCTTATTGATCTCATAGTTGGTGTCGCGGGTTTCGCGGTTGCTCGAAGAAGTGCTCTGCGTGCCGCCCATGCCGTCACCGCGGAAGTTGGTTTCCGGCACGCCGGCGTCAAGGTTGGCGCGGCCCTGGCGCGATTCTTCCGAACGCCGCTCGGAACGGACCACGGTTTTTTCCGGGTCGTACAGTTCACGGCGAATGGTGCGCTGGCTGTAATCCAGTTCCGCGTTGACCCGGGCCAGCACTTTGCCCGCGCCCACGATGGGCATCAGCAGTTCTTCGATGCGGCGCTCAAGGCCCGCCTGGGTCAGGTTTTTATGTTCCAGCTGGGTGCTGCTCATCTGCAGCGCGCCTTCCTCGTTGGGCTGGTACAGCACCTTGCCCGTGGTGTCGGCGATGGAAACCCGGCTCTTGTCCAGGCCTTCCACCGACATCGTCAGCAAATTGACAACAGCCAGCACGTCTTTCTGGTCCATTTTTTTGCCGCCGGCCAGTTTCAGCACCACAGAGGCCGAAGGCTTCTGCTGGTCTTCAATGAACAGGCTGCGGTGCGGCATGACCAGGTGCACACGGGCGTTTTCCACGGAAGGAAAAGCGGTCAGGGTGCGGGCGAGTTCGCCCTGCAGGGCGCGCTGGTAGTTGATTTTCTGCACGAATTCCGTCTGTCCCAGCTTCACGTCGTTAAAGACTTCGAAGCCCAGCCCCTGGCCCTGAATGTTGCCTTCGCCGGCTATCTTCATGCGCAGGGTATAGACTTTGTCCGCCGGAACCATGATGGCGGTGCCGCCTTCGCCCATTTTGAAATCGACTTTTTGCGCTTCCAGGCTTTTGACCACCCGGCCGGCGTCTTCCGCGCCCAGGTTGGCGTACAGAACCTGATAGTCGGGCGTGTTCAGCCACATGACTAGCGCAAAAAAGGCGCCCACCACGAAAGCGGCGAGAACGCCGACAAGCACGCGCTGAGAAACGCTGATCTGGTTCCAGAAACTTTTCATCCGGTCAAGGGCGGCGGTAAGCATCGACATGGTATTTCTCCGAAAAAGACGGATTAATTAGTATCGTTCACGTATTAGAATTGCAGGCGCGACAGCTCGCGGTAAGCTTCCATAGCCTTGTTGCGCACGGCCGCGGTCATGCTCATGGCCAGCCCCGCTTTCTGCAGGCTGATCATCAGTTCATGCACGTTCTGCTGCTCGCCGGAGGCGAACGAAGTAACCATGGCATTTTTTTCCTGCTGCATGGCGTTCACCTTGGCGAACGAAGTCTTCAGCGTTTCGGCGAAAGGCGTCGCGGCCGTGGCCGGGGCCTTCACCGTTCCGGCCTGGGCGGCCTTTTCCGCTTTGGTGAAGTTGTGCAGCGCGTTGGTGTACGCTTTCAGTCCGATCGCTTGCATGCTCATGGTCGTCTTCCTTATATATAAGCCGCGCTTAGCGGCCTATTTCCAGGGCCTTGGTG
>JAVBNL010000011.1:0-149328 GCA_031551515.1 Desulfovibrionaceae bacterium | reverse complement strand
GATTGCACGGAACCGGGGTCGGTGATCAGAAAGCGCATGGGGCTTGGGTATGCGGCCAGCATGCCTTCCTGCACCCTGATATGGTTATAGCGGCTGTCAAAAGCGATGCCGGAGGCCAGGCTGGATGAGGCGGTCAGCATGCTGTATGCGCCAAGGCCCAGGCAGGCGCCCAGAATCACGGCCGCGGCCATGCGGCGGCCAGGCGGCGCGGCCAGAAGGGCGGCGAGGGCCAGGGTGCCCGCCACGGCATAGAGAATGGAGCGGGTACCCAGCCAAGAGATGAGCACATAGCCGCCCAAAAAGGTGCCGACAATGGAACCCACCGTGGACAGGGCAAAAAAGCGGCCCATGACGGAGCCGGTTTTGCTCTTGTCTTTATAGGTGAGCAGCTTCACCTGAATGATGTATGGCGAAACCATGCCCAGCAGCACGGCGGGCAGCGCGAACAGGATGACGGCCGCGACGATGGCCCCGGCCTGCAGGGGCAGATGGGCCCCGGCCAGCACGCGCAGCACCGGGTCGTGCACCAAAGCGGCCAGCAGCACCAGGGCGGCCCCGGCCAGAATGATGCCGGAGAGGCGCCTTGCCGAAGGATTCTTATCTCCCGCTTTGCCGCCCAGCCAGTAGCCCAGCGAGAGGCTGGCCAGAATGACCCCGATCAGCGCGGTCCAGACCACGATGGAGGTGCCGAGATGGGGGGCCAGCAGGCGCGAACCCGCCATTTCAAGCACCATTACGGCCGCGCCGCAGATGAAGGATACGAGTTCAAGCATGGTCCCTCTCCCGATCAGCGTTTGAAGTAGAGGATGTCCTTTCTTTTGCCGTCGCGGAACTCGCCGACGGAAAGTTCTTTCTTGCCCCTCATCTCGACGCGCAGCACGGAACCCGGCTTGCCGTCCGGCTGCTGCATTTCAAGGTCCAGGGTGGAAGCGGTGGCGGCGCCCGCTTTGACGCGCATGACGCGCGCTTCGTCGCTTTTCGAATCTTTCAGGGTCAGGGTGCCTTTGGCGGTGTCCAAAATCAGGGTGTCAAAGGGCAGCTGCTCCCGCATTTTGGCCTTGTCCAGGCTCCAGGAGCCGTTGGCGTCTTCCGCCACGCCGGCGAACGCGGCGAGCGGCAGCGCGAAAGCGAAAAGCAGCGCAAAAACGAAACGGGTCTTGTTCATACTCAGGTTTCCTTATTGGTTGTATCGGCCGGGCAAGCGCCCGGATCCGCCGGAAAAGAAAGAACCCGGCCGGTTTGCGCCGGGTCAGCGTTTAAAATAGATCACGTCTCTTATTTTACCGTTGTGTAACTCGCCGATAGACATTTCTTTTTTGCTTTTCATCTCAAGCCGCAGGGTGGCGCCCTTGGGCTCAACCTCCAGATCGGCGGTGGCGGCGGTGGCGGCTTTCACCGTGAAGCGTATGATGCGGCTTTCGCCTTTTTTCACGCCTTTCAGGGTGAGGGTGTTCTTGCTCACCTTCATGTGCCGGACGTCAAAGGGCAGCTGTTCCTGGGCCGTTTTAGGATCCAGAAGCCAGGCGCCTTCGGCGTCGTCCATGACGCCGGCAAAAGCGGCTGACGCCGCCAGCAGCACGAGCGCGAAGGTCAAAATGAGCGGCGGAATCCGGTTATTCTTCACTCTTTTCGTCCTCGTCGTCTTTGCCGCCCTGTTTGTAGCGGCAGCTCTTCTCGGGGCAGCCTATGTACGTGCGGCCCTTGAAGTTCTTTTGCACCAGTACCGGGGAGCCGCATTTGGGGCAAGTCCCCTGCACGGGGAAGTCCCAGAGCGCGAAATCGCATTGCGGGTATTGGTCGCAAGAGTAAAAGACCTTGCCGCGCTTGGAGCTTTTTTCGACCAGCATGCCCTTGCCGCATTTGGGGCAGGGCACCCCGGTGGAAAAGGGCGCGGCATAGGTGCATTTGGGGTAGCCGGTGCAGGCGATGAAACGGCTGCCCGTGCGCGATTTTTTGACCACCAGGTCGGAGGCGCACTGCGGGCACTTGCCCACGGAAGGCAGCACTTCTTTTTCCCGTTCCGCCAGGTGCACGGTGCCGTTTTCGTCGCGGGTGAAGTTGCTGGTAAAGCTGCAATCCGGGTAGCCGGTGCAGGCCAGAAAAGGCCCGGCCTTGCCGAATTTGATCACCGTATCTTTGCCGCAGGTGGGGCAGGCGATGCCCGAAGGCAGGCCGGTCTTCACGCTGGCCATGGCTTTGGCGGCCTTATCAAGGGTGGGGTTGAAGTCGCCGGTAAAGCGGTCCATCAATTTGACCCAGTTTTCACCGCCGTCCGCCACTTTATCGAGCGAATCTTCCATCTGCGCGGTAAAGCCGATATCCATCAGCCCCACGAAATGCTCTTTCAGCAAGTCACAAACGATTTCCCCCAGGTCCGTGGGCGCGAACTGCTTTTCTTCCATGCGCACGTATTCGCGGTCTTGCAGGGTGGAGATGATGCTGGCATACGTCGAAGGGCGGCCTATGCCTTTATCTTCAAGCTCTTTGATCAGCGTGGATTCGGAATAGCGGGCCGGCGGCTGGGTGAACTTCTGCTCTTTTTCGAACTTGTTCAGGCTGAGGGTCTGGCCGGCTTTCAGCGGCGGCAGGTCCACCACATCTTCGGTTTTTTGCGGGGAGAGGGTCTGAAAACCGGGGAACAGCACCTGCTCGCCCTTGGCCCGCCAGGTGGTTTTGGCGCAGTCGATGGTGGCGGTGGTGTCCAGCACCCGGGTGCCCGCCATTTGCGAGGCCACAAAACGGTTCCAGATCAGGCGGTACAGATTGAACTGTTCCGGCGTGAGAAAGCTTTTCACGCTGTCCGGGGTCACGGCCACGTCGACGGGGCGCACGGCTTCGTGCGCATCCTGGGCGCTGCCCTTGGATTTGAAAACGCGGGGTTTGGGCGGGTAATAGTCGCTGCCCCAGGTTTTGGCGATGAACTCTTTGGCCGCGTTTCGCGCTTCATCGGCAATGCGCACGGAGTCGGTACGCATATAGGTGATCAGCGCGGTGGTGCCGCGTTCGCCAAGGTCCAGGCCTTCGTACAGGCGCTGGGCGATGTTCATGGTGCGTTTGGCCGTATAGCCCATGCGCTGGTTGGCGCTTTGCTGCAAGGTGGAGGTGATGAAGGGCGGCGGCGGGGTTTTTTCCCGCTCTTTGGCTTCCACCGATTCCACGGTGAACGCGCCTTTTTTAACGCGCTCTTCCAGGGCTGTGGCGTCTTTTTCGTTGCGCACCACGGCTTTTTTGCCGTCTATTTTTACCAGGTCGGTGCGAAAAACCGGGGGATGGTCCGCGCCCAGGTGCGCCCGGAAGTTCCAGTATTCTTCGGGTGTGAAGGCCCGGCGTTCCTGCTCGCGCTCCACCAGGATGCGCAGGGCCACAGACTGCACTCGCCCGGCGGAAATGCCCCGTTTGACCTTTTTCCACAGCAGGGGAGAGATTTTGTAGCCCACCAGCCGGTCCAGCACGCGGCGGGCCTGTTGGGCGTCGAACAGGTCGCGGTTCAGGGGCCGGGGGTGTTCCAGGGCCTCTTTGACCGCGCGGGCGGTAATTTCGTTGAACTGAATGCGCTGAATGTCGGCGTTGGAGTCTTTGATCAGCTCCGCCACGTGCCAGGCGAGGGCTTCGCCTTCGCGGTCGGGGTCGGGGGCCAGATAGATGTGGGCCGCCTTGGCGGCGGCGCTTTTCAGTTCGGAAACGACCTTTTCCTTGCCCTTGATGACTTCATAGGCGGGGGTATAGCCGTTGGCCTCGTCCACGCCGATGACGTTGGTCGGCAGGTCGCGCACGTGGCCCACGCTGGCCTGCACCATGTAATTTCCGCCCAGGAATTTGCGGATGGTTTTCACCTTGGCCGGCGATTCCACAATGATGAGGTCTTTTGCCATGCACTGCCCTTGTGCCCCAAACAGCTTGTTCTCTATTTGGGGTATATGGTAATTTTCAGGGGCAACATACGTCATTAGCCGTCAAGGTCAAGTCACGTTGCGGAGAAACGTCATGCTTCGTCTTGCGAAACTCACGCCTCTTCACATGCTGCTGCCGGCGCTTGCCGCGCTGTTGCTTTCGGCCTGCGCGACGGCGCCGTATACCGGCCGTTCGCAGTATATCACCATGAGCGAAGAACAAGAGATGCGCCTTGGCGCGCAAGCTTCGCAAGAGGTGCTGAAAAAAGAACCCGAAGAACGCGGCACCGAACGGTCCGCCAGGGTCATCCGGGTGGGGCAGCGCATCGCGGCGGTGGCCGACAAGCCGGAATTCGAGTGGGAATTTCACACCATACCCAGCAAAGACCTGAACGCGTTCTGCCTGCCCGGGGGCAAGGTTTTCGTGTACACGGCCCTGTTGGACCTGACCGGCGGCAATGACGCGGAACTGGCCGCCGTCGTGGGGCACGAGGTGGCTCACGCCGTCGCCCGCCACGGGGCGGAACGGGCCAGCCAGAACCAGCTTGCGGGCATAGGTCAGGCGGTTACAGGCGTGGCCGTGGCTGTGGCCACCGGTTCCAGCGCGGCCGGGCAGGCGGCGCAGAGCGGGTACGGCGCACTGGCCCAGATGGGTTTTTTGCTGCCTTACAGCCGCACCCATGAGACCGAAGCGGACCACATCGGCATCATTCTGGCGGCCAAAGCCGGGTATGACCCGCGCGCGGCGCTGACGTTCTGGAAGAAAATGGCGGCTTCCAACAAGGGCAAAGAGCCTCCGGCCATTCTTTCCACCCACCCTTTGAACCAGCGGCGCATCGACGATCTGACCGAAGAGATGCCTGAGGCGCTCAAATATTACAAACCGGGTTTCGTGCCTGATGTTTCCGTGCTGAAACGGCCCAAGAAATGAAAAGGCATCACGCGGCGTGGGCGCTTTCGCCCCCCCCCCAGGCCGTTTTGTTCCGGCTTCAAATACATTGCGGTGTACCATTTTCGGATTTGATATGGGCCGAAATGAAGCCGACCATCATGCGGTATCCGATTCCGGCCAGAATCAGGCCGGCCATCAAGCGACTGTTCTTTGACGAGGAAGAAAGGAGAATCCTTTTCTGTCCTGTGGTTACGGGGTGATCGCCGTGTATGGCATGCCTCTTGCTAGTCATGGGCAGCCCCTGCCATTTCTTTTCTCGCGGGCAGGGTAAAGGAGAGCCCGATGCTGTATTCAAAACCCTTGTCCAACGCGACGCCCGCTTCTCTGGGCGCGCCCGGCGGCGCAAAAGCCGGCCGGGTCATGCGGGGGGTTCCTTTGGCCGGTGCGCCCGGTGTGGGTGGTGCGCCCGGCGCCGCTCCCGACTTCAGCTCGCTGATGGCCCTCACGCCTAAAGCCGGCGGGTTTGGTGCGGCTTCCAATCCTCCTGCCGGGATCGGGGGCGGAGCCGCCAAGGGCGCTGCCGGAACAGGGCAGGGTCCGATGCCCGGCCAGGCTCAGGCGGGCAAGGGCGCGTCGCCCGAAGAAGCGATGAAACAGGGCGCGACGCAAAACAACATGGGGCTGAACCAGACCAAAGCCATGGCTACACTGGCCAAAGTGATGCAAGACAGCGCGAAACCGCTGGCCGCGCTCAATTCCGCGGGCGGCGTGAACGGCCTCAACCCCTTGCGTCTGCCTTCTTCGTTTCAGCGGCCCAAAGGCCTGGAAGGGGCGGAAACGGACCTTCGGGTGCGCTCGCACCGTAAAAAAGAAAAACCCCAGGAACGTATGGCGGAACTGGTGGGCAAAGCCATGGATTTCGTCGGATTGCGGGCGGGTCAAAAAACCGGCGCCGCATCTTCCGCCTCTTCCGGCGCGCCGACCATGAACAGCTCTGCCGACAGAGACGCGGATACCGCCTTGGGGCAACTCGCCGCGCGCTTTGAATCCGGCAAAGACGGCATCGCCGCCATCGGTTATGACCGCCACGGCGGGACGTCGTACGGTAAATACCAGATATCGTCCCGCGCGGGCACCATGAAGAGTTTCGTCGAATTTTTGAAGAGCGAAGAGCCGGATTTCGCCAAACGCCTTGAAGCGGCCGGTCCCTCAAACACCGGAGGCAAATCTGGCCGCATGCCCGTCGTCTGGAAAGAGATAGCCGAACAGCACCCCGACCGTTTCGAAACCCTGCAAGAGCGTTTCATCCACGCCAGCCATTTTGAGCCCGCCGTGCAGTCCGTGGCGGAAAAAACCGGCCTTTCCGTGGCGGGCATGCCCGAAGCGCTGAAAGAAGTGCTGTTCAGCACCGCTGTGCAGCACGGCCCCGCGGGCGCGTCGCGCATCGTTTCGCGCGCGGTGGACCAGGTGGGCCGCGACAAGCTGGACTTGACCAAAAACAGCGCCGAATCCGTGAAAAAAGCCGGTGAAGCGCTGATCCGCCGTATTTATTCCATGCGTTCGGACCAGTTCGGCTCCTCCACAGAGTCTGTGCAGGCTGCGGTAAAAAGCAGGTTGCGCCAGGAAATGGGCATGGCCATCGACATGCTGCGCAAAGAGACGGCAATGGCGTAGAAAATGTATACCGTATCTATCGTTTAGTCGATATAAAATGCTTTTTTACATATTGTAAAAAAGCATTTTTCTTATTTGTTGCCACTGTCAAAAAGAAGCGTTAAGAAAGCACAGACTTGGCAAGGTGTAGTATATTGCAAAATAGTGTATATAATGAAAGTTTTTTATTTCTTTGCAATGTTGTTTTTGTAACTATGTGAAATGTATAATTTGCAAAAGTATAACATAGCATGGATGCATTTATGAAGAGAATATTGATTGTAGATGATAACCTTGTCAGTCTTCAACAAATCAATGTTCAACTTGCCAATAATTATACAGTCATGCTTGCAAAATCAGGCGCGCAGGCGTTGCAGATCTGCATGGAAGAAGTGCCCGATCTGATCGTGCTTGATATTGAGATGCCCGGCATGGATGGTTTTGAAACCATCATCAAATTCAAGCAGCATATCGCTCTCAGCCAGATACCGGTCATCTTCCTTACCGGCAGCCACGACACGCCCACAGCGGTCAAGGCGTTGCAATCGGGCGCCAACGATTTTCTGACCAAGCCTGTTGAGCGGGATATTTTGCTGCACCGCATAGGGCTGCATTTGCGGCTTTCTCAATACCAGCGCAATCTGGAACAGACCGTAAGAACGCTGGAAGACAGCCTTGTCGCCTCTTTTTCCGACATGATCGAATACCGGGACAGAAACACCGGGAGCCATGTGGCGCGCACCGGCAAATACGTGGAACTGCTGGGGCGGGAACTGATGGCCGAAGGCCTGTTCGCGAACGAGCTGTCCGAGCATTCCCTTGAAATGATCATGCGCGCCGCGCCGTTGCACGACGTGGGCAAAATAGGCATTAGCGACGTTATTTTGCTGAAGCCGGACATGCTGGATGACGAAGAGTTCACCGTCATGAAAAGCCATACCGTCATCGGCGCGAGAATGCTGCAGAACATGTACCTGCGTACGCCGACCCAGAAATATCTGGAATACGCTGCTTTGATCGCGGAAAGCCACCACGAGAAATACAACGGCAAGGGCTACCCGCACGGGCTTGCGGGTGAAGACATTCCGCTTTGCGCGCGGATCATGGCTGTCGCGGACGTGTATGACGCGCTCATCGGCGATAGGGTTTACAGAAAAGCCATGAGCCATGCGGAGGCTTGCCGCATCATCTGTGCCGGCAAGGGCACGCAGTTCGACCCGGCGGTGGTGAGCGCCTTTCGGGCGGTGCAGGAAAAGTTTGAAGCGATAGTGCGGGGAAACGGGGAACTGGCATAGTAATTGTATCCGACCTGTATGGGGAGCGATATGGACGGCAAGCGGATGGAAAAGGTCGCGGAGCATTTGCACGAGTGCCTGCGGGCGATAATGCACGACCCTGTGAGCATGAAGCTGGATTCTGAACTTCTGCCCGAAAGTTTTCAGAAGCTGGGGCAGTGTATGCGCTGTCTCGCCAAAAGCGTGGTGGAAACCAAGGAACTGGCCAACGCGTTAGCCAAAGGCCGCCTGGATGACGTTACCATGCCTTCGTGCGACAACGGCATGGCCGGCCCGCTGAAGGCGCTGCACTCCACGCTGCAACATCTGGACTGGCAGATGCAGCAGGTGGCCCAGGGCGACTATGGGCAGCGCGTGGAGTTCATGGGGGATTTTTCCCGCGCTTTCAACGGCATGATAGAGCAGTTGAACCAGCGCAGCGCGGCCCTGATCGAAGCGAAGCGCGAAGCGGAAACCGCCTCTCGCGCCAAGACCGAATTTTTGGCCATGATAAGCCATGAGATACGCACGCCGCTCAACGCCATTCTGGGCCTTTCCGACATTCAGCTGCAAAACGAGCTTCCCGCGGGCACGCACGGCGATCTTGAAAAGATATACCTTTCAGGCTCGAACCTGCTTACCATCATCAACGACATGCTGGATATTTCCAAAATCGAGGCGGGCGGCTTTGAATTGCTGCATGAGGAATACGACACGCCGAGCATGATCGTCGACACGGTGCAGTTGAACCTGGTACGCATCGGGTCCAAACCCATCACCTTTGAGCTGGATATCGAAGAGAGCTTCCCTTCGAAACTGTACGGCGATGAAGTGCGGGTGCGGCAGATTCTCAGCAACCTGCTTTCCAACGCTTTCAAATACACCAAGCAGGGCACGGTGACCCTGCAAGTGCGCTGGGCGCCGACGGATGACGGGCCGTGGCTTGTTTTCACCGTGAGCGATACGGGCATAGGCATTCGGCACGAAGATTTGGAAAAGCTTTTTTCCGAATATTTGCAGCTTGATATGCAGGCCAACCGCAAAATCGAAGGGACCGGGCTGGGGCTTTCCATCACCAAAAAGCTGTTGGAAATGATGGGCGGAACCATCAGCGTGCAAAGCGAATACGGCAAGGGCAGCGCCTTTACCGTCCGCTTCAGGCAGGGGGTCGTGGATAGCTTGTCCATAGGCAAAGAAGCCGTGGGGCTGATGAAAAAGCTGCGCCCCGCCGGCGAACGCCCGCGAAACAAAAGCAGCGCCAAAAACCTCGTGCGCGTGCAGATGCCGTATGGAAAAGTGCTGGTGGTGGACGACGTACTCACCAATTTGGATGTGGCAAAAAGGCTGCTGATGCCCTACGGGCTCATCGTCGACTGCGTCACCAGCGGCTGGGACGCAATCGAATGCATACGGCGTGAACGCGTGCGCTACGACGTGGTGTTCATGGACCACATGATGCCGGGGCTGGACGGTATTGAAACCGCCCGCGTCATACGTGAAGAGATCGGCACGGAATACGCCAAATCAATCCCGATTATCGCGCTGACCGCCAACGCCCGCTACGGCAACGAAGGGTTGTTTTTGGCCCACGGGTTCAACGGTTTCATCTCGAAACCCATAAACCTGCAACGGCTGGATGCGGTGCTCAATCAATGGATCAGGGACAAGTACAGCCAAAGAGCCCAGGACCTGGTCGAAGCGACTGTCTACGACGACGATGCGGGCCTTGATATGCAGGCCGGCGTGCAGCATTACGGCAGCATTGAGGCGTACCGGGAAATACTCCGTTCGTATGCCGCCCATACGCCCGCGCTGCTGGAAACGATGCGCGGCGTTTCACAAGCGACGCTGCCGGACTATGCCGTGGCCGTGCACGGTTTGAAGGGCGCCAGCCAGGGCATCGGCGCCAACGCCGTCGGCCGCATGGCGGAACTGCTTGAGGAAGGCGCAAAAAAAGGGGATTACGCTTTTGTGGCGGCCCGCCACGAGGCTTTCGCGCGGGCCGTGGAGGGGCTGCTTGCGGCGCTTCCCGATCTCTTGCGGGATACGGAAGAGGATTCTCTCAGCGAAAGCAGAGAAACCAAAGACGCCCCCGACAGAGAGCGCCTTGCGGATATGCTGGCCGCCTGCCGTCGTTTCAACCTGCCGGAAATGAAAAAGAACCTGGCGGAGCTGGAAAAGTTTGACTATGCGTCCGAACCCGATCTGGTGCCCTGGCTGCGCAACTGCACGGACTGCCTTGAGTATAAAGCGATCAAAGAGCGCCTGGAAGCGTTTTTGGCTTGAACCGCGCGGCGGTGCGGGTTACCGTGCCGCCGCGTTTTCAATGGCCTTGACGATGGCCGGTTTTTGCTTGAGCCCTTCCATTCTTTCGATTTCGATGCCGCCTCTGAAAAAAAGCATGGTGGGAAAGCTTTTGACGCCGAGGCGCTCCTTCAGTTCCATATTGGCGTCAAAGTCGATCTGGTACATGGGAAAGTCCGGCATGCTTTTGTCGATGTCTTTCAGCACAAAAAACAGCATTTTGCACGGGCCGCAGGTTTTGGAATAAAATTCCACCAGCATGGGTTGTGAACGGTCCATGCCGTCGTATTCTTGTTGGGTTATTTCCTTGATCATGAACATTCTCCGCGGGTAAGAGATTTGACATAGGCCGCCGCGCTGTTGGCCGCTATGGCCCCGTCGGAGCAGGCGGTGACGATTTGGCGCAGGTGCTTCACGGTGATGTCGCCCGCGCCGAAAACGCCGGGCGCGGACGTGGCCATGTGGCTGTCCGCCGTGATGCACCCGGTCTTGTCGGTTATGCCCAGATGGCTGAACGGCTCTGACGTGGCCTGAAAGCCGATGTACTCGAACACGCCGTCGCAGGCGACGTGGCGCTGCGTCCCGTCTTGCGTGGACGTGAACGAAACGCCCGTCAGGCGGTCCGTGCCGGTGAATTCAAGCACTTCCTGAAATACGTGGATATCCACGTTGCACCGGCCGCGCAGCAAATCGCAGGCCTTGGGGTCGGCCGTCAGGTCAAGCATGGTGACCACGGTCAGCTTGTTGCAGATATCCGCAAGGAACAGCGCCTCTTCAACGGCCGAGTTGCCGCCGCCGATGACCACCACGTCTTTGCCCCGGTATTGCGCGCCGTCGCAGACGGCGCACCAGCTGATGCCGGATCCGGCCCAGGCCTCTTCGCCCGGAACGCCCAGCCTGCGCGGCACCGTGCCCGTGGCCAGAATGACGGAGCGGGTTTTGTACACGGCGGCGTCTTCCTCGCAGGTTACGGTTTTGAGTCCGCCCTCGTCAGTCACGCGCAGAACCGTTTTGTAATCGAACTCCACGCCCAGTTCCTGCGTGTGCTCGAACATTTTGACGGCCAGTTCCGCGCCGCTCAGCTTGCCCGCGCCGGTGTAGTTTTCCACTTCGTTGGTGTTGATCATCTGCCCGCCCGGGGAAAGGCGGTCAAGCAGCAGCACCCGCATGTTGGCGCGCACCGCGTATATGGCGGCGGTCATTCCGGCCGGGCCCGCGCCGACGACCACAACGTCGTAAACAGTATCCATATGGCATCCACATATCACCGGCGCCGGGCAACCGCCCGGCGCCGTGGTTTTACGGCGGGGTCTTAAATGGTCAGTCCCGCGCCGGTGTCGTACTTTGTATCGTCCACAATGAGCGAGATCGCGAATGTGCCGGAGAGGCCTTCAAAGCTCACCGGAAATTCCACCGCGCGCTCGTCCGCCTCAAGGAAGGTGCCGACGCACATGGCCAGGAACGGCCGTTTGGTCGTGGGTACGAAATAGGCGTGTGTGGTGGATCCTTCAAGCAGCAGCATGACCATCTGGCCTTTTTCAAAGCTGCCCTTCATAACCAGGCGATCCACTTCGCGGGCCAGTTTCAGGTTGAACTTGCCGGGCAGCATGCCGCCTTTTTCCACCTCGGGTATGGTCAAAAACTCTTCAGTCAGGCCGAGCGTGCCCAAACGCTCTCCCTTGCCGAAAGAAAGCACGTCTTCCTTGCAGTACAAGGACAGCTTCTCCGCACGGTAATAGTTGGCCGGGATCTGCATTTCGTAGACGACTTTGTTGTCTTTGATTTCAACCGTAATGGAGTTGAATGTGACGAATTTTTCGTCGTCGCCCCTGAACTGCACCGGGGGCTTGTTGCAGGCTTCGCCTTTGAAGGTGCCCGTGCCGCCGGAATGCACCATGTAGTGCCCTTCGCCGTAGTATTCCACGTTGCAGATGTAGGTGGAGAAGAAGTCGGCCCCGCGTTCTTTGCCGTACTGCCAGATCTGTTCAATTTCCATCTTCTTGGTGTTGATGCGATAGCGCACCCCGCGGGAAAAGTTGTCTTTGGCGGGCACGTATTTTTCTTTGACCTTGGCGCGCCAGTGGCCGTTGTCAAAGCACATGACGTCGCCGTCGGGCAGCATGACGGCCGCGTGCTGCTCGTACTGCCAGTCGAAGTTTTTCACATCGCCCACGGGCTTGAAGAAGTACTTTTTGACCAGTTCTTCGGGCCAGCCTTCGGGGTCGCCGATAACCCAATTCAGTTTCCCGGTTTCGTAATCAATGTTGATGACCACGTCCTGGTGGCGGCCCGAAAGGGTCAGGCTGTTCGTCCTTTTGTCGTACCAGACGGAGTTGTTGTGGAACCAGTCGTGCGTATCCTGGCTGCCGGAACCGCCCACGTTCTGCGGCAGGCACTTCTGGTAGTCCCAGGATTTGAGAATCGCGCCGGTCTTGCGGTCCACCAGCACGCACATGTCTTCAACCGTGCCGCGCGGCGGGTCTTGGGTCAGCACGAGAATGTTGCCGTCTTCCATTTCGAACTGGTCATGGTGGTACCCGCCGGGCAGGCGGTATTCTTTGTAGACTTTGCCTATCATGCCCATCTCGAACAGGCCCGTGGTGTGGTAGGGCGGCATGAGCAGGCGGTGCGTGCCGGTAAGCAGGCGGCCGTTCTTCACGCGTTTGATGTCGAAAGCCAGGTTCAGGGTGCAGTACCAGCGCGCGTCGCCGCGATAGTCATAGGCGGCGACGTTGCCCGGCGAGGTGGGGCCCACGAACATCATGTTTGAACCCATATAGCTGGCGGTCGTCTCGATTTTCGTCGGCATGTGCAACAAATCCGGCGCTTTTTCGGTCTGGATGGCCAGAACATGCTTGGCCCCGCTGCTCAGCGATATTTCCACCACATTGGTGTGGCCGGGGTACAGCCCGAAAACGGGCAGATAATGCTCTGTGGTTTTGGGGAAGGTGAAGGCGATATCGCCGGCTTTTTCTCTGCCCTTGACCAGAACGGAAGCTTCGGCCGCATCGGGCGTTTTGAAATACACCAGCGCGGTCAGGGGCGCGATAAGATAGGGGTTCAGCTTCACGTAGGGGGTCTCCAGGGTGAAGTTGCCCGCCTTGCATTCCCGCAGCATTTTTTCTTCAGCCGCTGTCTGTTCGTCAATGACGTGCGCTATCTTTTTCATTTCTATGGACATGAAAACCTCCAGTATCACGGTGGATATAGTTTGTTTCCCCTAGTGAAACACGCGGAGCAGCGGAATGCCGGCCACGGTGTACATCACAAGGGTCAGCAGGCAGAGCGCAATCCCGTACCTGAAAACCTCTTTCTGGCTTATCCAGTCTTTATTGCCGTAAAGAATCGCGGCATAGGGCGAGGCCGCAGGGGTCAGCACCGCGATGTGCAGGGCAAAGGCCATCAGCGTGGCGATGGCCGCGAAATCGGCGCCCGACTGCTCGCTGAACACCTTGATCACGGGCATCAGCAGCACGCCCATGACCGCGTTGTTGGCGAACTGGGTTATGCCCACGCCGAAAAGTACAAGAATGGCGGCAAACATCGTGGGTGAATGCCCGCCGAGCACCGGGCTCAGGGCGGTCTTCAGAAATTCCGTGATGCCCGTGGCGGGCGCTGTCATGGCGGTGGATATGGCCATGGCCATGACCACCAGGAAATACACGTCCCAGACCACGAATTTGCCCGCTATCTCTTTGAAGTCGAGCACCGGCTTGCCGTCTATTTTGTACAGGCTCAGAGCCACCACAAAGAGAATGACCACGCCCAGAGGGCCTATTTTCGCCAGAAGGCTTATGCCCGGCAGGCTGGCGGGCAGTATGCTGGGCAAAAGGACCAGAGCGAGATAGCCGACCAGAGACACGAACATGATTTTCTGGCGCAGATCCATGGGCGGCAGCTGCTCTTTTTGAAAGCGCTCGACACCGATGTTTTCGATCCTGGACATGTCGGGTTTGAACACGAATTTGATGAGCAGAGCGTAAAGCGCGACGCCCAGCGTACTCATAATGAAACCGAAGACCATGTAATGCAGGTAGTTCAACTGGGTTTGGGCCACCTTTTCATACGCGCCCACGATCATCAGGGCGGAACCGGTGAACGGTTTCGCCGCCTGGCCGGAAATGGCGCCGAACATGGTGCCGATGATCATGACGGCGGTGTATTTGTCGCCTTTTTTATAGCCCACGTCTTCAAGCACGCCGTACAGTATGGCCCACATGAACAACAGGGCGGGCAGAATGTTGGCGGACAAGGCGGCCAGCACGTACGTGGCGTAGATGAAAATGAAACTGAACATGACGGGCTTGCCGTTAATGATCCTGCGGGTCAGAAACCAGCGGCTGATATGGCGGGTCACCCCGGCGTGCTGAATCGCCCCGAAAAGGACCATGGCGAAGAGGATAAGCACGGGCACCGTGTCGCCGAACGAGATATACAAGACTTGGCGCAGCGGGGCATAGCCGCAAATGGCAAGGGCGACGATGCCCAAGAGGCTCGGCCACAGAATACTGACGAAAGACCAGAGAAAGATCATGCCCAGAAAGATGCCCATGACGTGCATCCCCATGGGGGTGACGGGCGCGATGGGGGGCAGATAGCCGAAACCGAAGACGATAGCGATGCCCACGGCCGATGCGAGATAATACCCCAGATCTTTGCCCGGCCTGCCGGTCGTTACGGGTTGCGGCGCGGCGTTGTTCGCCATTGAGATGCTCCTGCGTTGAGGGAACGGCTATAGAACTGCCTGTCAGTTTTGTGAAAAAAAGAACATTTGTGGGCATAATAGCGCAAGACAAGGCTTATACAATCCAAATCGATAATATTTAAAGTTAATATCGATTAAGAAAAATTTAACCGATATGCGACACGCCTGCGCGACGGGGGGGAAATAGTGAGCGAGGATGAGATGTTGCGGGTTACTATCGGCGAAGGTCCGGAGAGAACTCCGCAACGGCGGCGAGAAAGTTTTTGACTTTTGCGGGCGTATGCTGATTGTCGGGATAGGCCAGATAAAAACGGCAGACCGGAGGGCCTTCGGTCACTTTGATTTCGCGGAAAACGCCTTCATCCAGTTCTTGTTGCACAATAAAGCGGCCGATAAAGGCAGCCGCCCGCATCGTGCGTAAAAATTGTTTGATGACGTCCGAACTGAGGTTATCAAGCAGGATATTGGGCCGCACATTGTGACGGGAGAGATAGTTGAGCACGGTGCGCAGGGCGCCCGTTCCCTGCTGTTGCACGATAAGCGGTATGGCAGCCAGGTCTTTGGCGGAAATTTCTTCAATCGCGCCCAGTTCGCCGTCGGCGGCGGTCACCAGCGGCCAGTCCTCGTCAAAAAGCGGCACGCACCGGGTGCCCGGCGCGGGCTTGTCGAGAATGAGCACCAAGTCCAGCTCTTGCCGGAACAGTTTTTCAAGAAGCGTATCCTGGGTGCCGAGTTCCATCCGCACTTTGAGCTTCGGGCATGCCGCCCGCACCCGCTCAAGCATGGCCGGCAGATGGTAGTTGGCCGGCAGATGGTGCGAACCGAGACGGATCTCGCCTTCCTCCGCCTGCACTAGGTCTTGTATTTCCCGTTCCAGCGCGTCGAGGTTCTTGAACGTCGGTTCCACGGCCTCGTATAGCGACCGGCCTCGCTCGGTAAGCCGCAACTCGCCGGAGCCGCGCTCGAAAACGGGAAACCCGAGCCACTTCTCAAGTTTCTTGATCTGCATGGTCACGGCGGGCGGCGAGACGTACAAAGCCTTGGCCGTCAGCACCATACTCTTGTGCCGGGCCGCCAGATAAAAAACGCATAGCTGGTTCAGATTGACGCGCATTGTGAATTCCGCCGCTCCTTTTCGTATACGGCATTGCCGCGGGTGAGGCAAATTCCCGCTTAAGCGGGCAATCTCTCTTTACAAAGTCGGCGCGCTGGGCTATCGAATACCCCTTTACGCAGATACGTTAAGGAGCAGACCATGTCCCACAAGAAGATCGAGCGCCATAAAGAGCTGGACCGCCGCCGCAAACGCCGTGAAGAACGCCTGAAGCAGCGCATCCGCGAAGCCAAGGCCGCCAAAAAGGCGTAAAGGGCCGTTCGCCTTCCGGCGCTTTTGCCGGAGAGCGAAAAACCGTTACAGCCATATATTGTGCCGGTGAATGCCTGCGGTGTTTTGCCGCAGGCTTTGCGTTTTGCACTCGGCCCGCATTGACACAATGTTTTCGCTGCTTACGTTTTCAGAACAGAATTTTGTGAAGGTGATGCCTCATGCCCATTTACGAATACCAATGCGCCTCGTGCGGCAAAACGTTTGAAGAGTGGCACAAACACGCCGACGACATTCGCAGCCTGCCCTGCCCTTCATGCAAGGGCCAGGCGGAGCGGCTTATTTCGAACACTACGTTCATGCTCAAGGGCGGCGGCTGGTACGTGACCGAATACGGCAACCGCAAGAACGAAGGGACCAACGCGACAGGCGCGACCGGCTCTTCGGACGCGGCTTTGACCGACGCGGGCAGCGCGGCCGCTTCAAGCGGTTCGAGTGACTCTTCCGCATCTTCCGCGCCCAAAGCGGAAGCTTCCGCTTCGGCTGCCAAAAGCGAAAAACCGGCCGCACCGGGCGCCCCGGCCAAGACCGCCAAAGCGGCCGACTGACACGAAAAACCTGGATCCCCGCCTTCGCGGGGATGACGTCCGGGGATGCGAAGCCCTGTGCCGCAAGCTTCGCGCACACACCCGTCATTCCCGCGCAGGCGGGAATCCAGATGCTTTCCGTCTTTTACAAGGTTTGCCATCAATTTGGGCCGGACGAAATTCGTCCGGCTTTTTTTTCGCCCGCGTCTTGACCGCGGCCCATGCCGCGCTATGCTATTGGGTAGCGCATATGCGCTTAGAGCGTGGTTATGAAACTTTCTTCCGATATATTGAGCCCCGGCGCGGCAAGAATCTTGCCCTGGCTGGTGGCCGTCGCTTTTTTCATGCAGCGCCTTGACGGCACCATTTTGAACACGGCCCTGCCCGGCATTGCGGCGGGGCTTAACGTTTCCCCCCTGCACGCGCAGTCGATCGTGGTCACCTATATGCTGACGGCGGCCGTGGTCATACCCGCATCCGGCTGGCTGGCGGACCGTTTCGGCAGCAAGCGGGTTTTTGTGTGGGCGGTTTTTTTGTTCACCTTCGGTTCACTCTGTTGCGCGGCTTCGCCCAATTTGGGCCTGCTCGTTCTGTCCCGCGTGATCCAGGGCGCGGGCGGCGCGCTGATGGTGCCCGTGGGGCGGCTTTCCGCCATTCGGGCGTTTCCGCGCAGCCAGCTGGTGCAGGTGCTCAGTTTCATCACCATACCCGGTCTGGTGGGACCGCTGCTGGGCCCGGCGGCGGGCGGCCTTTTGGTGCAATACGCTTCCTGGCACTGGATTTTTCTGATCAACCTGCCGGTGGGGCTTGCGGGCGGCCTGTTGGCGTTGCGCTTCATGCCCGAACTGCCCGGAGAGGGCGAAATCACGCCTTTTGACGCGCGCGGCTTTCTGCTGTTCGGTTCGGCCGTGGTCCTTTTTTCCGTCGCGGCGGAAGGGCGGGGCCTGGGCCTTTCGCTTGTTCAGAGTCTGGCGGCGGCCGGGTTCGGCGCGGCTCTTTCGGCTTTTTATTGGGTCCGTTCCCTGCATACGCAAAACCCGCTGTTCGACCCGGCCCTGTTCCGCGTCCCCAGTTTCAGCGTGGGCATTGTGGGCAACATGGTTTCGCGCCTGGGCTCGCGGACAGTGCCTTTTCTGCTGCCGCTGCTGTTGCAGCTGGGCGTGGGGTTTTCTCCTTTCAAGGCGGGCATGACCATGGTCCCGCTGGCCTTGGCCAGTTTCATCGGTAAGCGCTACATCAACCGCTTGATCGAGCGGTTCGGCTTCCGGGCATTTTTGACCGTCAACACCATGGTGTTGGGCGCTTTTTTCATCTCGTTCCGTTCCATCGGCCCGGCCATGCCCTATGCGGCGCTGCTTTTGCTGCTGACCGCCTACGGCATCGTCAACTCCATGCAATACGCGGCCATGAATTCCGTCACCCTCATCGACCTGTCGAACAAAGAAGCGGGCGGCGGCAACATGTTGCTTTCCGTGGTCATGCAGGTTTCTTCCGGCATGGGTATATCTTTCGCCGCGTCATTGATGCACGCTTTTATGGCGTCATACGGGGTGACGCCTTCGCGGGCCGAATTTTTGAGCGGTTTCGGCAACGTCTTCGTGGCCGTGGGCCTTTTCTGCATGCTCAGCGGCCTGCTTTTCTTCCGCATTCCACGCGGTTGCGGGCGCGGGGAATCGTGCGCCCGCTGACCCTGCCGGTCATGGAAAACGGCTTGCAAGAGGCGGCAAGTATCAGTAATTTGCCGTTCTAAGGAGTCGTTATGATCGACCGTTACACCCGCCCGGCCATGGGCGCGCTTTGGACCCTTGAAGCCCGCCTGCGCGCCTGGCTGGAAGTTGAGATCGCCGTGTGCCGCGCCTGGAACCGCCTGGGCGTCATCGATGCCGCTACGTTGCAGGAAATAGAGGCCAAGGCCGACTTTGACGTGGACCGCGTGCTGGCCATTGAAGAAGAGACCCGCCACGACATCATCGCCTTTTTGACCGCCGTGGAAGAAAAGGTGGGCCCGGCCGCGCGGTTCATCCATCTGGGTTGCACCTCGTCGGATATTGTGGATACGGCCAACGCGCTGCTGCTTGTGCGGGCCGGGAACATGATTTTGCAAGACCTGGACGGCCTCTTGGCGGTCATCAAAGACCTGGCTTACCGCACCAAGGGGCAGCTGTGCATGGGCCGCACCCACGGCGTGCATGCGGAGCCCACCAGTTTCGGCCTGAAAATGGCCGGTTTTTACGCCGAGTTCGCGCGGCATAAAGAGCGCGTAACGCAAGCGGTGGAAGGCATCCGCACGGGCAAGATCTCCGGCGCGGTGGGCACCTATGCCCTGGTGGACCCGGAGGTGGAACGCATCACCTGCGAAATTCTGGGGCTGAACGTGGACCCCGTTTCCACCCAGATCATTCAGCGGGACCGCTACGCCCACTATTTTACCGCGCTGGCCGTGATGGCGGGCGGAGTGGAGCGGCTGTGCGTGGAACTGCGCCACTTGCAGCGCACGGAAGTGCTGGAAGCGGAAGAAGGGTTCAGCAAGGGGCAGAAAGGCTCATCCGCCATGCCGCACAAAAAGAATCCCATCTCGGCCGAAAACATGGCCGGGCTTTCCCGCCTGATCCGCACCAACGCCTTGGCGGCCATGGAAAATATGGCGCTGTGGCACGAGCGCGACATCAGCCATTCTTCCGTGGAGCGGGTGATCATGCCCGATTCCACCATCCTGTCCGACTATGTGCTCAGCCGCTTGACCAAATTGCTGGAAAACCTGCGCGTCATTCCCGAGAACATGGAGCGCAACCTCATGGCCTCGTACGGCCTCTTTTTCTCGCAGCGCGTGCTTATCGCCCTGGTTGAAGAAGCCAAGATGCCCCGGCAGGAAGCCTATGTGCTGGTGCAGAAAATCGCCATGAAAAGCTGGGAGGAGAAGCGCTCTTTCCCCGATCTGGTGCGGGCCGATAACGATGTGGCCGCGCGCCTTGCCCCGGCCACGCTGGACGGGCTTTTCGACCCCAAAGAGTATTTGCGCCACGAAGATATGATTTTTGTCCGCGTGTTCGGAAACTAGGCAATTGTAAAGGAAACCCCGCATGAAGATGGACATTCTGGCTATGAAGAAACGCCTGGCCCGCATTCTGGTGGAGCGCTCGTACATGGAAGGCGACTTCACGCTCGCTTCCGGCAAGAAGAGCGATTATTATTTCGACTGCCGCCAGACCAGTTTGCACCCCGAGGGGGCCTGGCTGATAGGCTCTTTGTTCAACGCCATGCTGGCCGATTTGCCCATAACGGCGGTGGGCGGCATGACCATGGGCGCGGACCCGCTCATTTCCGCGACCAGCGTTCTTTCGCACATGCAGGGCCGCCCTTTGGCCGGGCTTATTGTGCGCAAATCCATCAAAGACCACGGCACGGGCCGCTATATTGAAGGCCTGGCCAACGTGAAGGCGGGCGAGTCCGTCGCCATGCTTGAAGATGTTGTCAGCACTGGCGGGTCTGTGTTAGAGGCATGCAAGCGTGTGCAGGACGCTGGCCTTACCGTCGCCGTTATATGTTCGGTGTTGGATAGAGGAGAGGGGGGACGGGAACAATTGCTTGCCGCGGGTTTCGAGCTGCGCGCGATATTTACGCGCCCCGAGCTTGTGGCGCTTGCACGCCCGTAAAAGTAGGCACCTGCCGGCGCAGGCCGGCGTGGTGAAGGGTCCGCATGACGAAATTCCTGTGTTGTCTTCGCGTCTGGATCGGTATTACACTCGCGGCGGTGCTTTTGCCTTCCGCGTCTTTTGCCGCCCAAACTGACAAAAGGCGCGATGCGGCAGCAGTGTCTGTTCCGGCAGCCGGGTGGCAAGCCCAGATCGTGGGGCACGCCACGACCCCGTCCCGTCTGGTTGCGGTTGATAAAACCCGCCAGACTCTTTTTCTTTTTGAGCGCCAAAGCCCGTTGCGCATCGCGAACGAATACGCCTGCACCACCGGCCAGGCGGATGGCGACAAACTGGTGCGCGGCGACCTGAAAACGCCCGAAGGCATTTATTTCGTTTCGCAACGGCTTGCTTCCGGCCTTGATTTCACCAAATACGGCAACGAAGCCTATACGCTGAACTACCCCAACCCCGTGGACCGGCTGCGCAAGAAAACCGGTTACGGCATCTGGATACACGGCCGGGGCACGCCGATCATACCCAAAGAAACCCAGGGCTGCGTCGCCATGAACAACGGCGATATCGCGGTTTTGGGCAAGAACCTGCTGCCGGGCACCCCGGTGGCGCTGGCTTCCGCGGTCAATTTCAGCCCGGCGCCCTCGCCGCAGGACAGAACCCTGCTGGCCTCGCTGGAAAAAAAGACCGTGGCCTGGGCCAAGGCCTGGGGAAACCGCTCAAAGGCCATGTTCGATTATTACGACCCTGAGGCGTACAGCATGGCCCAGGGCGAAAATTTTTCCGCTTTCCGGGCGCAGAAAGAGCGGCTGTTCAAACAGCTGCCCTGGATAGAGACCAAGGTGCACAACGTGCAGGCCCTGCAGGGGCCCGGTTATTGGGTGACCTGGTTTCATCAGGATTACCGCGCGCCCAACCTTTCCACCCAGGGCGTGCGCCGCTTGTACTGGCAGCGCGACGGCCGTGGGGATTTGCGCATCGTGGGCATGGAATGGGAACCGCGCCTTGACGGCACCCTGACCGCGGCCCTTGGCGACGCGGCCACGGGCCATGCGGAAGCCAACCCCCGCAGCGAAGAAGATACCGCGCCCCTGGCGCAGGCCGCGAAACCGGAAAAACCGGCTCAGCCCGTCACGCAGATTGCCCAGGCTCAGCCTGCGGCAACGCCTGCCGCACCGCCCAAAGCGCCTGAAGCGCCCGTCGCACAGGCCGTGCCTGCCAAGCCCGTCCAGGCCGCGCCTGCCATACAGGTGGCGCAAGCCCCGCAAGCGGCCCCGCCCGCGCCGGTGAAAGCGCCTGAAGCTTCTGTTAAAACGGCGCCGGCGCCCGCCGCGTCCGTTGCAACGGCGAAGCCCGCGCCGGGGGCCGCGTCCCCCGCGAAGCCGGATCCCGCCGCTGATCTGGAAAAAGCGGCCGCCGACGGCGCGGCGTTCATTGAGAATTGGCGCAAAGCCTGGGAACGCGGCGACCGTAAAGAGTATATGGCCTGCTATGATAAAAAAGCGGTGCAGGGCGAACGCAAAGGCGCCGACGCCATTGAATCGCACAAGCGCGCCGTGTGGGGCAAGGCCGCTCCCAAGCGGGTTAAGCTGACCAATTTGCGCATTGCGGTGACCACAAGCGGCATTACGGCCGACATGTACCAAGACTATGCCGACAAGAGCGGCTTTTCCGACAAAGGTGTCAAAACCCTGCGCCTGAAGCGTTCCGGCGCTTCCTGGCGCATCGTGCAGGAAGACTGGAGCCCAATGACGCCATGAAGCCGGTCATTAAAAAGCAAACCGTATACAGCGTGCTGCTGATGCGGGACGATTGCGGGGTCCGCCGCTTTCGGTTGCGGGCTTTTTGGCTCAAACTTCTATTCGGTCTCCTGGCTTTGATCGTTGCAGGCTGCGTCACTGCGAGCTTTCTGGCGCACAACTATCGGAAAAAATACTACGAAGCGCAGGAAGAAAACCGCGACCTGGAACGCCAGCTCGCGGAGATGCGCCGCCGCCTCGAGCCGCTGGCCTATCTTGAAAAAATTCAGGAAGTCAGCCAGAACCGCCTTGCCGGCAACGGCACGGGCGTTGCGGTAGCGGCCGGACCTGCCGGCGCGAACGGGGTGAGCAGCGTCAGCAGCGTTGTCGCGCCCCGGCCCGCCAACGCCACCGCCGCCCAGGCCGGGCCGGGGACGGTGCCCCCCGCGCAGGCCAACCAGACCCGCGCGGCAACATCCCTTTTGGCGGCAAACGCCACGGCGGCCGCACAGGCCGCGCCGGGGACGGCGTCTTCCGCCCAGGCCGGGCTTGCCCGGCAAAACGGGACGAGCGTTGACGGCGAAGACGGCGCGCACCCGGCGAAGATTTCCAACGTGACGCTGCGCGCCATCGGCGCCACGCGCATTCGCATTTCCTTCGACCTGAACAACCAGGACCCGCAACTGCTTCTGAACGGGCGGGCCACGCTGGCCGTGGTGACGGGCGCGGGCGTCGTGACCGAGGTCACCCAGGTGGACCGCGCTGACCTGAGTTTTCGGATAAACAGCTACAAACGGGTCAACACCGTCTTTGTGCTGCCCGCCAACATCCAGTTGTCCGACGTGGCTTCCGTGCAGATCACGCTGAGCGGGGACAACGTTCCGAAACTTACCGAACGCTTTCCGATGCAGTAAAAGGCCACGTTAGAAAATCAGGGCCTTGCCGCATCCTTTCGCCTCTAAACTTTCCCCAACGCTTTGCCGATACAATAGACGTGTGAAACACCTGTTGGAGGCAAGGCATCATGTCGTGGTCACCCTCGCTGCGCTCGCAGACGCTGGCCCTTTTGGGACAGCAGTTTCTTGCCCAGGCTATCGCCGGCGGGGGCAGCCTTAACGACGTTATCGCCGACACCTTGCTGCACCCCCGACCGCAAAGCGGCAGAGAGATCTCGGCCGCTGCGCTGACCGGGCGTATCCGCTCCGACGCGGGCATGCTGCGCCAGGCCTCAAACAACGCGGATGAAGGGGCGGCGATCGCGAAAATAGCCCAGGACGCCGCAACCTCAATAGAAGAGATTCTGGCCAAAATGCAGGGCATAGCCCAGTCGGTCAAAGACGGCACGGCGGATTCGGGAGCGGAGGCTGCGTACAATACGCTGGCTTCAAGCCTGAAAGGCATTGTTTCCGGCGCCAAATACAACGGCATCTCGCTGCTGGACGGCGACGGCTGGGCCGGCGATGAACGTCTGACCGTCGCGGGCGACGGCAAAAGCGCGGATTTGTCCATTCAGATGGGCAACGCGGCCTCAAGTTTAAGCTTGCGCGACATTTCGGACCTGAAGAATTTCAATGCGACGGATGATTTCGCGGACATCGACGCCAACTTGACCACGCTGTCTGAAAGCGCGGTTACGGCGAAAACGCTCGCTTCCGGTTACCGGGTCATGGCGGGAACCTACGCCAACGAAGCCAAACACCTGAACCACCAGGCCGACATTCTGGCGGTCACGGCCGCGAGAGCGCAGACCGGGGCGGAAGAAGCGGCCGCCGCCCAGGCCGCGCGCATGGGCAAGACGGACGCCGTGTCTGAAAGCATGGTCCGGAACTTGCTGCTGGATATGCTGCTGCGCGAAGAGGGCAAATTCGTCGATACCTCCGGCTGAAGCCGGAAATGCCCTTGGGTGCGCCGCTCTTGAAAGGCCGTTGACTGAAAGGTGCGACAGGCATATCAGGGCGGCATATTTGTTGACGCGAGGTGTGCGCCATGCCTTTTTCCATATCCGTGCCGGTGATGACCATCGGCCTTCTTTTTTGCTCCAACCTGTTTATGACCGTGGCCTGGTACGGGCATCTGAAGTACCGTTCCACTTCGCTTTTTGTGGTCATTCTGGTCAGCTGGGGCATCGCCTTTTTCGAATACTGCCTGCAGGTGCCCGCCAACCGCTACGGGTACGGCTATTTCAACGCCACGCAGTTGAAAACCATTCAGGAAGTGCTCTCGCTGACCATCTTCATGTTCTTTTCCGTGTTCTACCTGGGGCAGCCCTTCAAGTGGAACTATCTGGTCGGTTTCGTCCTGATCGTCATTGCGACGATAATCATCTTCAAGGAATGGTAGGGAAAACGCATGGACCCCAGATGCAGCATCGTGACCCTTGGCTCGGCCGACCTTGCAACCGCGCGGGCCTTTTACGAACAGGGGTTGGGCTGGAAGCCCGCAAGCTGCAGCAACGAAGGCATTGTCTTCATGCAGTTGGGCGGACTGGTGCTGGCGCTGTACCCCTGGGAGAAACTGGCCGAGGACGCGAGGGTCCCGGCGGAAGGGCGCGGTTTTCGCGGCGTGACCCTGGCCCAGAACGTGCGAGCGAAAGAAGACGTGGCCCGCATTCTGGGCGAGGCGGAAAAAGCGGGCGGCCGCATCGTGAAACCGGCCCAGGATGTCTTCTGGGGCGGGCACAGCGGCTATTTCGCCGACCCGGACGGGCATTTGTGGGAAGTGGCCTGGAACCCGTTCTTCACGCTGAACGAGCGGGGGGAGTTGGTGTTACCCTAAATTACTGAGGATTTTTGTTCGCCACGCTTCCCTAATCTCTGACGGCGGTCCAGCTGCCGATGATTCCCATCAGCGCGGGCACGGCCACCAGCAGCACCGCCAGCTCCGGCGGCAGAAAGCGTATTTCCATCATCAGCGGCGGGAAATTGAGCACGTCTTTGATGTGCTGGTGCATGAAATGCAGCATGGCCAGGGCGAAACAGCCGCCCAGCGCGCCTTGCGCCGCCCCGCCCACAACCAGCGGCAGGCGTATGTACCAGGTGAAAGCCCCCACCAGGCGCAGAATTTCAACCTCCTGCCCGCGCGAAATCAGCGAAAGGCGGATGGTGTTGCCCACGACCAGCGCCAGCACCAGGCACAAAAAGGCGATGGAAGGCCACATTACATACTGGCTGATCTTGCGCCAGGCCTGGCCCAACTCGTCCCGCAGGGGGGTTGCGGCAACCCGCTCCACCCCGGCCAGGTTCTTCAGGTAATCCGTAACCTCACCCAGCCAGCGTTCGAAATTTTCGTCTTTGGGCACAAAAGTTATCAGGGCGGTGGGCGGCAGGGGGTTCCTCTCCCCCAGCACGGGAAAGGCCTTGTCCAGGCTGTTTCCCGCCCGTTCCGAGCGACCCAGGCGTTCGCTGAGGCTTTTCATGGCCTCTTCAGGGGTGAAGGTGCGTAGACGGGCGAAACCCGGCACATGGCGCACCCCTTCCCATTGCGCGCGCACGCTCTGCATGTCCGAGCCGCTTTTCCAGTAGACCTGAAAGACCGTTTCCCCCCGGATGGTGCCCAGCTGGTGGTTCAGGGTCACCAGCGCCATCAGGAAAAGGCCGGACAAAAAGGCCACCAGGGTTACGGCCGCAAGGGTCAGGGTCTGGGCCCAGGGGTTGAGCGAAAGGTCGCGCAGGCCTTGCAAGGTCAGACGGATGAAAATGCGGATCACAGCATGGCCTCCGCTTGGTCTCTGTCCGCGCGGCGGGTCAGAATGGCCCCCGGCCAGTTGGCGTAGGTTATCATGCCTTCTTCAAGCCGCATCAACCGGGCGGAGGGGTGGCGGCGAAGCAGCTCATGGCTGTGCGTGGCAAAGATGATAGTGGTGCCGTAAGCCTGAAATTGCATGAACAGGTCCATCAGGCGCAGCGAAAGTTCGGGGTCCAGGTTGCCGGTGGGCTCGTCCGCCAGCAGCACCTGCGGGTTGACCACGAAAGAACGGGCCACGGCCACGCGTTGCTGCTCTCCGCCGGAAAGTTCGCCGCAGGGCGTGTTCAGCCGTCCGTCCAGATTCAGGGCTTTGGCCACCGCCCGCACCCGGCGCTCCACATGCAGGGGCGCGAGACCCCGCACTTCAAGCGGCAGGGCGATGTTGGCCGTGACCGAACGTTCCGGCAATATCTTGAAATCTTGAAACACCACGCTGACCTGGCGGCGCAGCAGCGGCACCTGCTTTTTGCTGAGGTTGCCCAGCGAAAAGCCCGCCACGCGCGCTTCCCCGCGCTGCAAAGGCAACGCGCCGTAAAGAATGCGCAAAAGCGTCGTCTTGCCCGCGCCGGAAGGACCTGAAAGGAAAAGGAAATCGCCCTTGCCCAGGGTGAATGTGCAGTCTTTGACGGCCCAAAAGGGGCCGAAGGTGTGCGATACGTGGGCGACCTTGATCATGGGGGGCACGGTAACATGATTTTTTTCACTCGCAAAGCGGCGGCGGTCCGGTTCGCCGCCGAAAAGGAAAGCGTTGCGCGCGGTTCGCATCAGCAGTACATCGGTAACGGAAGATATCAGCGTCAGGCACGTTGCGGCGAGCCGCCGTCAACCCTCAGCACCACGACCAGGAGGTCGGTATGCGTATCGAAATGGTGTTCACCGGATTTCCCGGCAAACTGCGTACGGGGTTCTTGGAGTGGAGCGCCGTGGTCTATTTTGAGGCCGGCGGCAAAAAAGCGCTGTTCGATTGCGGCGGTTCCAACAGGCGCATGAGCCTTCTGCCCCGGCTGGCGGAATTGGGCATCAAACCCGAAGAGATCGACACCCTGGTCTTCAGCCATTTTCATGAAGACCACGTGTACAACTTCGACTTTTTCCCCAACGCGCGCATGATCATGCACGAAGATGAAGCCGCCTGGGCCGAAAAAGGCACGGATATCGTACAGCCCCGGTTCTACTACAAGGGCATACAGGCTACCGGCCGCCTTGAAACCGTCAAGGAAGGCGCGGAAGTCGTGCCGGGCGCCACGGCCGTGCACTTGCCCGGGCACACCCCCGGCTGCATGGGCCTGCTTTTGACCGCCCCCGGCATGCCCAAAACCCTGCTGGCCGGCGACGCCATCAAAAACCTGACGGAACTGGCGCGCGGCTCCGCGGGCATGAGCCTTGACCCCGTGGCGACCCGCAACAGCGTGGCCAAGGGCCGCGCCATGGCGCAGCGGGTCATCCCCGGCCACGACCGCATCTTGTGGGTGGATGAAAAGCACTGTTACGCGGACAATTACGGCCACGAAACCGTCATCATTCCGGCCGGAACCGTGGATGAAGGCGAGCGCCGCATCAACCTGGTGCTGGAGCCGACTTCGCTGGCCATCCAAGAGTAGGTAACGCTTGAAATAGTCGCGTAACGGCGGGCAAAGCTCGTCTGCGCTTTTTCGCGGCAAAGATTTTCAGGAAAATCCTTGCAAGCATTTCACGAGTGAAATGCTCAGGGGTAATTTCCGGCGGCGGACCAGCCGAAAAAAAGAACCCCCGGCGGGGGGAACATACGGCCTTTACGGGCTTGGACAATCGGAAGGCGTCCGGTAAGTTTCCGTATGAACGCTAATGATTCCATGCCCACAGAGGCCATTCTATTTCACAGCCATCTCTTTTTGCGGAAAAACCAGAGCATGCCGACGGCAATGGCCGCCATGATGCCCAATACCACGGGGTAGCCGTAAGATGTCTTCAGTTCCGGCATGAATTCGAAGTTCATGCCGTAGACCCCGGCCAGAAACGACAAGGGCATGAACACCGTGGAGATGATGGTCAGCACCTTGATGATCTCGTTCATGCGGTTGGTCATGGCCGTCTGATAGATTTCGTCCAGTGATTTCGCCACTTCGTGGTAGGTTTCAAGCAGCTCTCCGGCCTGCAAAATGTGGTCGGCAAGGTCGTTGAGATACGGGCGCAGCTCTGTTGCGGATTCAAGCCGCCGGTGCTGGCGCAGGCCAGCGCCCAGCTCGCGGTAGGGTGAAAGCAGCCGCCGCAGGGTCAGAAGGTCGCGTTTGATATAGTGCAGGCGGCCGAGTTCCGCGCGGCCCGGCGAGCGGTGACTGAGGCTTTCTTCCAGGTCGGCCAGGGCTTCGTCTTTCTGGTCCAGATGCGGAAAAAAGCGGTCAACGATCAGGTCAAGGGTCTGGTAAGTCAAAAAGCCCGCCAGGTGGGTAATGCGGGGCGAAGGCGGCTCTTTTTGCAGGCGTTCCCACAGGCTGTCGATGAGCGTGGTGGGCGATTCTTCAAAGGTGATGACCAGCCCGGCTTTGCAGAACAGCGAGAAGTGCTCGCCCTTTTCGCCCGTGGCGGCGTCGGGCGGGGTCTGCAGCACGAAGAAGAGGTAGTCGTCATACTCTTCCATTTTCGTGCGCCAGCCGGGGCTGAGAATGTCCTCAAGGGCCATGCGGCGGATGCCGTAAAACTGGGTAATGGCCAGAAGGGGCGGCACTTCGCCCATGCCGGTCACCCGCACCCAGCAGGTTTCAATCTTGGGATCGGGCAGCGGCAGGGCCGCCAGGTCCGGCCAGTCTTCAGGCGCGCGCGCCGCCGCGCCTTTGCCCAGGCGCAGAACGCGCACGGAAGCCGGGGCGGAACAGGGAAGCGGAATCAGCGCTCCCGGCGCGGCGCCGGGGGTGATGCGGGGCTTGGCTGTGATGCGGTGCACGGTGCGCTTTTTTTTGCGCGCTCCGTTCTGCTGCCCGCCCGGTGTTTTGGTCTGCGCGGCCATGTCCGCCCTCTATGCGACGAGGTTTTTCTCTAGAAGCCTGGAAATTTGTGTTTCCATATCAATATAAAATAATTGTATTTTATCGTTATCAAAACGATAAAATTATCAAAATGAAAATTACAACCTTTCCAGCACGAACAGCGTGATGTGGGGGATGATGGCGCAGCGTTTGCGTTCGATAATGCTGAATTTGGCCGGGTCGATCACCGTCTGCACATCAAACACCGCTGAAAACCGCAGGCACTTGGAGACCAGCGGCGCCACCAGGCGGTTCATTTTCTGCCGCAAGGGGCCGGAAGGGTCGTGGTTGAGGATGAAGGCGCGGCCGCCGGGCGAAAGCACCCGGTGCACCTCGCTCAGCGCCTTGGCGGGGTCGGGTATGACCGAAAGCACATAGGCCAGCACCGCGTACTCAAAGGAGGCGTCGGTAAATTCCATGGCCCCCGCATCCATGACGTGCAAAGAGCAATTGGCCAGCTTGCGTTTGCGGGCGAAAGCCAGCATGCCCTGGGATATGTCGATGCCGGTCAGTTCGGGGTGCGTGTAGGCGGCCAGGGTGTCGCCCCGGCCCACGCCGATTTCAAGCAGCCGGCCGGGCTTTTCTTTGTTGATGCGGCGGACCATGATCTTTTTGGGCGCGCCCAGAAAGAGGTCAAAGACCGGGTAGAACGGAGCGAAGGTGTCGTAAAAACCGTTGGAATTGGATTCTCGTGCCATAGGTGTTCCGGGTCTCATCCGCCCGCGGGCAGGGTTTGCATGAACCGCTCCAGGCGGGCTTTCCAAAAGGATGCGGTCATGGTGGTGGCGTGGCCGCTGGTGTTTTCAGCGGCGGGTATCAGGTGGTATTCGGCGTTTTGCAAGCGCTCCAGCGCACGGTTCATCAGGCCGCTCTCATGCGGGTTGCGCTCGTCGTCGGCGGAGTTGACGGCCAGCACCCGCGCCTTGACCTTGTCCAGCAGCGGCAGGGGGTCATAATCACGGGAAGCGTCCCACTGGTATAAAAAATCGTTGGCGTCCATGCTCGTTTGCTGCGCCAGCATGCGGGCAAGCAATGCGTCCGCCGCTTCACGGTTCGGCGCTTTGGCCAGATACGCCAGATCGCCGCCGGTGGTAGCCACGGTGTACCAGACATGCATCAGCCGGAAGCGCTCGGGCTGTTCCGTATACTCCCCGCCCATCCAGGCGGGGTCTTGCCGCACCGAATCGGTCAGCAGGCGGCGCAGCATCCAGTTGCGGCCGGACATGGGCGCGGGCTGCGCGGCCAGCGGCACGATGCCGTCCATGAAACCGGGGTAGGTTCCCGCCCACAGCCAGGCGTGCATGCCGCCCATTGAATTGCCCACGATGACGCGCAGATGGGCCACGCCCAGCGCTTCCGTCAGCAGGCGGTATTGGGCCAGAACCATGTCGGCGTAGTTGTAGCGGGGAAATTTGGCCCGCAGCCCGTCGGAGGGTTTGGCGGAATCGCCCGCCCCGACGGCGTCGGGCAGGATGAGATAGTATTTCGCCGCATCCAGGGGCCGGCCGGGGCCGAACAGTTCATCGGCGAAAGCGGGGGCCAGCATGGCCGCGCCGGAACGCGCCGTGCCGTGCAAGATAAGCGCGGGCACGCCCGATGGATCGCCGACGGTCCGATAGCGGACCTTCAGCTGGGGCAGGCTCTCGCCGGTGTGAAAGGTGAAATCGCTGAGAACGAAATCACGCTCCACAGGCGCGGGATAGGCGGCGCGCGTGCTCATGCGCTCTCCGTCGGGTTTTTACAGGTCCAGTTCCTTGCGGATTTCCGGGGCCGGCTCATAGCCGCTTTGCAGCGCCAGTTTGGCGTGCTCCAGAGCTTTTTCGCGGTTGCCCGCATCCAGGTAGGCCACGGCCAGGTTGTTATGGGCCGGGCCGAAACCGGGCTGCATGGCCACGGCCTTTTCGCCCAGCGCGATACTTTTTTCAACATCCCCCAGCATGTGATGGGCGGAAGCCAGCGTGGCCAGAGCCTGAATGAACTTGGGGTCCCATTTCAGGGCTTTGGTCAGGGCCGGAACGGCCTCTTTGGCTTCCCCGCGCTGCATGTGCACGAACCCGATGTTGCCCCAGGCGATGGCGAAACGCGGGCGGCAATTGGCGGCCTCTTTGTTCAAATTGAGGCAGCCCTCAAGGTCGCCGCGCTGCATGGCGATGCCGCCCAGCTGCACGTACGCTTCCGCCAGGCGGGGAGAATGGACCAGAGCCTCGCGAAAGGATTTTTCCGCTTCGCGGAAATCGCGCTTGCTGAGATACGCCAGCCCCAGGCTGTAGTGGTGGTTGGCGCAGTCGGGCGCGCGTTCTATTTCCGCGTTCAGGTCGGCGATGTATTCGTCAAGGTTGTCGTAACGGGCTTTCATGCTTGGTCCTTATGGCCTTCGCGGCGCAGCAGGGTGTCGTACCAGAGGCAGAATTCAAAAATGCCCCGGAACTTTTCGTCTTTGTTCACAATGCCCAGGGCGCAATCCAGAACGCCCTGGCTGTAGGCGTTGCCCACGCCTTCCGGTTTATGTTCCTGTAAAAATTGGCGCACCAGTTGCTGAGTGGTGCGTTTGCTGATGTCGGTGCGGATATCCAGCGGTTCTTTGGGTTCGGCAAAGGGATCCCAGGTATCGTACCCTATTTTATCCACATAACGCTTGCCGCGCGGGCTCATGGCCTCATAGATGCCGCGTTTTTTGGCCTGGGCTTCTTCACCGGAAGGGGAAGGAGAAGCCTTGCCGAAAATGCCGGAGTTTTCAGCCACGCGAGCGCCCCTTTGCGGCCGGGGCCGCGGGCCCTGCGAGAGCCGCGGACTCCGCAGGAGGCACGTTTTCACAGGATGTGCGTCTCGCAGGCGCCGGGCCTTGAAGAGGGTCCGTTTGCGCCGCGCGTCCCGCAGACGGCGTCCGTCCCACGCCGAAATAGGTCGCGTCGTACTCGGTCAAAAGCGCCATGGAAAGCGGCACCAGAACCGTGTGCACTTCATCGTAGCCGCTCTGCACGTGCCGGGCGAGGTCACCGCTGAGTTCGGCCAGGCGGCCGCGCAAAACGTCCAGGTGCACTGCGGGATACTGGTTGCCGGAAGCAAAACGCGATTTGCCGCAGATCTGCCCCTTGCCGCCGATGTTCAGGGGTATGCCGTAGACGCGGCAGGTCAGGGGCCGGGCGTGATAGAGCGAACAGCGCGCATCGTCGCCCAAAAGCGGGCAGCGCACCCGTTCGCGGCCCAGTTCCGCCATGATGGCGTTTTCATCGCGGCCGCTTTGCCAGTCTTTAAAAGCCCGGCGCTTGATTTTATGGATGGCCCGGTCGGCCGCGTCCGCCGCGTCCAGCAGGGCGGAGCGCTGCGCGCCGGAGGGAAAGCTTTGGCGAAAGGCATGGTTTATGTACACGGCCTCAATCAGCGGTAGGTCAAACAGGGCGCTGCAGCAATCGGCGCAGCCGGGTTCGCAGGCGACGCACTCGCCGTGCTTTTCGCGCACGTGGGCGAAGATGGCGTCCGCCTCACGGCAAAGGGCTTCATAGCGTTCAAAAAGGGCCGTGAGGTCCGGCAGGCGGGACAGGGATTTTTGCATGGGAGAAATACTACCGCAGGGTACGGCTTGAAGCAAGGGCGGGGTGGCGGAAGGGATGGCGCAGGGCGGAGGATGTGAAAAACCCGTCCGGATGCGCTGAGCATCCGGCAGGAGTCGCTGAATCAGTAAAAGATGCGTTACCAAACCTTATTTTTGTGGTGTATGCGGCACGACTCGTTCGTACCCCGGCTTGGCGTTGGGAAAATAAGTATTCATTCCCCCCTCACTCAGAACCACATAATCGACGATGTCTATCAGGACGAGGAAATCATCCGGGTGATGGCGTATCGTACAGTCGGACGTTTTAAACTGCCTCTTGTACTCTTCTATCGCGACGTTGCTGGTAACGCTGAATGAGGCTGAGTTACGGAACAGATCAATACCGCCGAAGCTGATTACATAGGTTCCCTTGTCCCAATTGCAGGCCTTTTTCACATGGCCTTTGATTCGTCGAATGTCGCCTTGGTCCACAGGCCGTTAGGGTCAACCATACTTACCGGATCATCCGCGCAGTAATCGTATAGATCGCCGTCGCCGCGCATGTCCCTGGCCGGGTCCGGGCATAAAAAGCGCCCTATTTCAGGATCATAATCGCGGTAGCAGAAGCGCACAATGCCTGTGTCGCGGTCCAAGAGTCCGTTGGCAAAGCCTATGGGACTGAACAGTTTCGGGCGGCTGTCGCGCAGGGGCACGCCGAAGCTGTCGTACGTCACTTTTCGGGTCAGCGCGCCGTTATCCAGGGTGAACAGTTTCGGGGTGCCCACCTGGTCGCAGCCGCAATGCAGAGTCAGGTATTTGGTGCCCCGGCCGCAGAGCAGTTCCAGACCCGTGTCAAAGGGTTCCGGCTCTTCATCGTAGCCTTCGTTCCAGAAGATGGAGCGCGGCAGTTTCAAGGGATCCAGCAGCGGCCCGGCCTTGTGCTGGGGTATGCCGGTCAGGAATACGCGGGAGAGGCGGCCGTCAGGGCCGTAGGAGAACTGGTAGTCCACGCCCAGCTCTGCTTATTTCATCACAAGGGCACCGTCCCACAGGAAAGCGGAACGAGACGGGGAAGTGAAGCGACCCCGCCCGAAAGGCGAGGCGCAGGACGCGCCGAGTCAGCGAAGCGGCGCGGCAATGCATGCTTTTGTCGGCAGCATCAGAAGGGGCCGTGAGGTGCGGCAAAGAGGAAGGGGCAGACGCGGCGCAAAGCGCGCGAAAACTCAGTCCTGCTTCCCCAGCGCGTAATCTTCGTACAGCGCGCGGCACTCTTCGGCCCGCGCGGCGACGAATACGGCAAGCCGCTCATAGGGCAGGTCAACGGGGGTGAAGCCCAAGCTTACGGCTTTGGCCCTGATGGCCGGGTCAGCGGCAAGCCCCTTGAACACCGCCGCGATGCCGGCGCAGGTTTCTTCCGGCACGCCCGCGGGCACGGCGATGCCCCGGTATGTGCCCTGCACCACGTCATAGCCCAACTCGCGGAATGTGGGCACGCCGGGCAGCGCGGGGTGGCGCTTTTCCGCCGCCACCGCAAGGGGCCGCGCGCCCGCAAAGGCGGGCAGGGTCACGCTGTGCGCCCAAAAGAGAGCCGCTTTGCCTTCTTTGGCCGCTTTGGCCGCTTCCGACGTGCCGGCATAGGGCAAATAGGTGCTGCGCACCCCGGCGGCCCGATCCAGCATGCGGGCGGCAAGCTGCGCTGAGCTGAAGCGGCCTGGCCCGGCGGCCAGCGGGCCGCCCGGCTTCTTGCGGGCCGCGTCGATGAAGTTTTTCAAGGCGGCGGGGTCCGGGGTCGGGCTCCAGAGCACGCAGGGGGTGTGGTTGAGCAGAACGCAGACCCGCAGCGCGGCCGGTTTCACGCCGGAATCGGCTTTCAGGCCGCGCAAAAAAACGTGCGGCACATTGACCCCGGTCAGGGCATAGCCGTCAGGCTCGTCATCGGCCATGCGCGCCCAGGCCTGGCCCCCGGCTTCCGCCCAAAAATTGCGGAGCAGCAGCTTCCAGCCGGTTTTCGCGGCAAAAGCTTCTTTGAGCAAGCTGTAATACAGGCCGCTCTCGTTGCCCGCCGTGAAGGGTATGGTCAAATGCACGTCCTTGCCCGGCCAGCTGACGGCCAGATCAGCGCCCCGCGCCGCAAAAGGCAGGAGCGTGAGCGCGAACAGCAGCGGCAGGGCGGCAAGGCGCGAACGGGTCATGGCCGCTTGCCTTTGCCCTTGTCTTCATCTTTGTCTTTAGTGGCCTGGCGGATCAATGTGTGGATATTGCTGATTTCGGTCACCCGCCAGATTCCGTCTTTTTGCCGCAGCAGCAGGTCCAGGGGGTAGCTCTGTTTGCTGGCGGCGTCGTCCAGCGTGGCGCTGACCCGCGCTTCCGACCCGCTACGGCTGCGTAAGGTCGCGGGGCCGAAGGTTTTTTTGTCTTTGGCCCCGCCGCGCAGCAAAGAACCGAACAGGCCCGCCCCGGCGTGGGGGCCTTTTTGCGCGGTGCCGGCAAACGCGCCGGAAGAGACGCCGTAACGCACGAACTGCTTCGTTTCGGAAGTCAGCAGTTGTTTGGCCACGGCGCGGGCCCGTTCGTCCGAACCCAGGCCGGAAAGCACCAGGGCGATGGCGGGAGATGTTTCTTCCGCCCGGCGCACGGCCTGCGTATCCGCCAGCACGGCGTCGGCGCCTTTGCTCAGCACGGCGTCCAGGTCGATGTGCCGCTCCATCAGGTCGGTGTCTTTGGTTTCAATGGCTTTTTGCAGCATGGCTATGGCCTGCACCGGTGTTTCTTCGGCTGCTGCGGCAAACGCGGAGGGCGCGGCAAAGGCCAGACACAGCGCCAGGCTGAGAGCCGGGCCGAAAATACGGATGAAAGAAGGGATGGTTTTCATGCAAACATCCTATCGCGGATTGTTGTCGAAATACAGCGCGCCGGTATTTTTTCTCCGGCAAAGGGCGAAAAAACCGGGGCTCACAGCCCGGCTGCGGGCCGGGCAAGGTATACGCGGGCGTTTTGCGCATCCGTTTCTATCTGCCGCTTGAGCGCCCGCACGTCGGCAAACCGCTCCTGGTCGCGCAGGCGGCCCGCGAAATGCAGGCGCAGGGTTTTGCCGTACAAATCGCCGTGAAAATCAAAGAGGTGCGTTTCCAGCGACAGGCTCGTGCCGCCGAATGTGGGGTTGGTTCCCACGCTGGTCACGCCGGCCAGGGGCGCGCTTTTGGCCGCCCCGCCTTGGGGCAGGATCTCCGTCCAGGTGGCGTACACGCCGGGCGGCGGTATGAGCGCGTCGCCCAGCAGCAGGTTGGCCGTGGGAAAACCGAGGGTTCTGCCCCGTTCCTGCCCGCGGATGACTTCGCCATCCACGGCGTGCAGCCTGCACAGCAGCGGGCGCACCCGGTCCACGGCGCCTTGCCTGATGCGTTCGCGAATCAACGACGAACTGACGGTTTCGCCGTCCACCAGCACGGGGTCCAGCTGTTCCACGCTAAAACCCCAGTCGCGGCCCAGGCCGGAAAGCATGGTGAAATCGCCCGCCCGGCCTTTGCCCAGGGCGTAGTCATAGCCGATGACCAAATCCGTGAGACGCAACCCCTCAAGCAGCACGGAACGCACGAATTCTTGCGGCGCCAGGGCGGCCATGGCCGGGGTGAAATGCAGCACCAGGGCCAGGTCTATGCCGGAGTCGGCCAAAAGTTCCAGCTTGCGCGGCAGCGGGGTCAAGAGGTCGGGCAAATGCACGCCGCTGATGACTCGCAAGGGGTGCGGATCAAAGGTCACGGCAGCGGAAAATGCGCCCGTGGCGGCGGCTTTTTCGCGCGTGCGCTGCAAGAGCCGCCGGTGCCCCAGGTGTACCCCGTCGAAGTTGCCGATGGTCACGGCGTGCGCGGCCTCTGCGGCGGGTGCGGCGGGCGTGGCAAGGGCTTTCAGGCCCGCAAGATCATAGGCGATTTGCATGGAGTCTCTGTACCGGAGTTTTGACTGCTTGAAAACCCTTGGGAACATCCGCCAGCAGCAGAAAAAAGACGCAGACCGCAAGCAGATCGGCGGAGCCGCCGGGGCTGAGGTTGCGGCGGGGAAATTCGTCACGCATGGCCATGACGGCGCATCGCCCCTCTTCGGTATACATCCCCCCGAGATCAAGGGCTTTTTTGGCCTCCGCCCGGGCATAGGCCAAGCCTTCCGCCCCGCCCCGGGCAAGGATGTTGGTGTCGGCGGAATCTGCCAGAATCCGCAACAGCGCTTGCGGTAAGGATAATTCAAGAGGCTGCCCGGCATCGTCGTGGCGCAAGGCGCGAAAGGCCGTCATGGCCGTGGGAAAAGCGCTTTCCGCTTCACCCCGCACCCCGGTAACGCCGTGTTCGAGATACAGCTTTTCGCCGGCGGTCAGCTTGCGGTTCGGCAGGGCGGTTTTCAAGGGTTCCAGGTCGCTGGCCACGATGCCTTGAATAAAGGCGGCGGCGTCCGCCGCGACGTATTCCGGATCAAGCGGGAGATTGCTGGCCATGCGGCGGCCGCAGGCCGCGCACACAAGGCCCAGCGAAAAGATTTGCCCCTTGTGGGTGTTGACGCCGCCTGTCGCCGCGAACATGGCCTTTTCCGCCTCGCACCCGGCGGCGCGCAACAGGGGGAAGACCTCGCGCGCTTCTTGTTCATGCGTTTCCAGGCCGATTTGGGCGCAGCGCAGCAGATAGGGCCGTAAAGAGTCCGCACTGGCCGCGAACAGGGGATAATCCATATCTTTGTGCGACCCGTTGTGGTCCGGGCAGACCAGGCCGGGTTTGGGCGAAGCCTGGGCCTCCAGCAGCATGGCCTTGTGGGCGATATCGGCGATATTTTGCGGGGTGGGCGCGGGCAGCTCCCAGTAGCGTTTGATTTTTTGTTCCGCCTCGCGCCAGTATGAGGCGAAACGCCAGCGCAGCCATGCGCTGTGAAGCGCGTGAGCGAGGGCGGCGAAACGCGAGGACCGGCGTTTTGCCAGCGATTCTTTGATCTCAGCGAACAGCCAGGAGCTGTCAAAACCTTGCCAGACAGGCGGGGCGGGGGGCAGCAGGTTGGAAGCGCAGACCGGGGCCACTTCGCTAAAGCAGATTTCGTGCAACTCCGTCAGGTCTTCGCCCTGCAGTGCGCGGGCCAGTTGCCGGTAGTCCACCTCGTTGTCGACGAAGAGTTCGGAAAGAGCCTCCCAGACCTCTTCCCGCCGCGTTTCCGTCATGGCGACCCGGCCGCGCATCTCAGAACCCTTCTTCCAGGGGCGGGTTTATCAGGCATTCCAGGGCCGGGGCGGGGCGGGCGCAATCGTCGTCCACGGCGGAAAGGGAGCTGGCGGCGAAGCGCAAAGTCGCCTCGTATTCCGATTCCTCCTTCTTTTCCGGCGGCAGCAGGCGCACCTGGCGGCCCTTGATACGCAGGCGGTTCGTGGCCAGCCACTGAACCGCCTGGGGGTAGATGCGGTGCTCAAGCGTGTGCACGCGGGGCATCAGGCTTTCTTTGGTGTCGCCTTCGCGCACGGGCAAGGCCGCCTGAATGATCACCGGGCCCGCATCCATGTCTTCCACTACGAAGTGCACGGTGCAGCCGGCCAGCTTCGCGCCGTAGGCCAACGTGTCGCCGCCGCCGTCAACGCCGGGAAAGGCGGGCAGAAGGGAAGGGTGAATGTTCAGTATCTTGCCGGAATAGGCGTGGATAAAAGCGGAAGAGAGCAGCCGCATGTACCCGGCAAGGATAACGGCTTCCACATCCGCTTCGCGCAGTTCCGCCAGCATGGCCGCATCAAAGGCGGCGCGGTCCGCAAAATCCGTATGGCTTTTGGCCCAGACCGGTATGCCCGCCCCGCGGGCCACATCCAGGGCCGGGGCGTCCGGCACGTTGGAGAGCACCTTGACGATGCGGGCGTGAATGCGCCCCTCGGCCAGGCGGCGCAGAATGGCCTGTAAATTGCCCCCACGGCCGGATGCGAGAACCGCGATGCGCAGCATGGCTTACCTCTCTTGGGTTGCGGAGGTTATAAGCGCCTTGACTAAAGCTGGAATGGTAAATTCTTCCGGCTGGATATGGCAAGTCAGGCCAGCTTCTTCCAGCGTCTTGGCCGTGACCGGCCCGATGCAGGCGAAGCGCAGGTTCGGGTGTTTTTTCAGCGTATCCGCAGGAATTTGTTTCAGAAAATTGGTCACTGTGGACGAAGAGCTAAAGGTCACGTACTGGATGCCGCCCTGGTTCAAAAGCTCCAGCACCTTTTCCCGCCCGCTGTTCACAGGCGTTGTGGCATACACGGGCAGAACGTGCACATGGGCTCCGGCATCCGTCAGGCCTTGGGGCAGCACGTCGCGGGCATTGAGAGCCCTGGGGATAAGAATGTTCCGGCCGGAAACGCCTTGGGCCACAAGGCCCGCAAGGGCGCTTTCCGCAACGAAGGCTTGCGGGGTGAAGTCGGGGCGGATGCCGCGCGCCGCAAGGCGTTTTGCCGTGGCCGGGCCGATGGCCGCCACGCGGCAGGCGGCGAAGGCGCGCGAATCCAGGCCCAAAGAATCCAGCTCGCGCCAGAAAAAGTCCACCCCGTTGGCCGAGGTGAAAACCACCCAGTCATATTCGCGCAGGCGGCAGGCGGCCTCGCGTACCGGGGCGTAATCGTCCAGCCCTGTGACGCTGATTGTGGGAAATTCGATGACCCGCGCGCCTTCCCCTGCCAGCAGCGCGGAAAGGCCTGAAGCCTGCTCGCGCGAACGGGTGACCACAACACCCTTGCCCAGCAAGGGGCGTTGTTCGAACCAGCCGAGCTTTTCGCGCAGCGTGACCACCTTGCCGATGACGATGAGCGACGGCGCGCTGAAATTTTGCTCTTCCGCCAGGCGGGGCAGGCCTTGCAGGTCTGTGACCGCGCTGCGGTGCTCCGCCGTTGTGCCCCAGCGAACCAATGCGGACGGGGTTTTTGGGTCCATACCGTTATCGGTAAGTTTGCGGACAATATCCGGTAAGTTTTTCATGCCCATGAAAAAGACCAGGGTGCTGCCGCCGGTGGCCAGCGCCTTCCAGTCATGGGCGGATTCGGGCTTTGTGGGGTCTTCGTGGCCGGTGGCGAAAATGACGGATGAGGCATAGGCCCGGTGGGTCAGCGAAATGCCCGCGTAGGCCGGGCCCGCAATGGCGCTGGTCACGCCGGGCACCACTTCAAAGGGTATGCCCGCTTCCGCCAGTTCTTCCGCCTCTTCAGAGCCGCGCCCGAACATGTAGGGGTCGCCGCCTTTCAGCCGGGCCACGCTTTTGCCTTCCCGAGCTTTTTCCACGATCAGGCGGTTGATGTCCTTTTGGGGCATGCTGTGGTTGCCGCCGGACTTGCCCGCGTAGATCAGTTCGGCGTCAAACCTGGCGTGCGCCAGCAGCGCGTCGTTGGCCAGATAGTCATAGACCACCACGTCGCAACGGCTGAGCAGCTCTTTGCCCCGCAGGGTGAAAAGGCCGGGGTCGCCGGGACCCGCGCCGATGAGATAAACAGTGCCCGTCATGGTATTCCTTTCAGATTATCGCAGCGTCCCCGGTTTGGGGCGTTTGGGTATTTTGTTCTGCGGCAGGCGTTTGTAAATAAGGGTGCCGCTGTCGATATCCACCGCCAGGGTGTCTTTGTCTTTGACCGTATAGACCATGACCTTCGGTATGTTTCGGTATTGCAGGGCATAGCGGCCGCCGGGCGCGGCCTCGACTTTTTCGATGGCCGCATCCGTGATCATAAAGCCGTCTTCGGCCATAAACAGAGCCCAGGTGCCGCGAGAGATGTCGATGACCTCGATAAATCCGGCAAATTCCGCGCGATCTTTGGCGAATTCCGCTTCTTTGCCCGCTTTGGCCGTGCCCAGAGCGGAGTCGATTTGCCAGCCGCCGGTCAGGGTGGATGCAGGCAGGGCAGGGGCATCGGCGCCTGATGCCGCGAAAGGCGCCGCAAAGGGCAACGCAAGTAAGAGCAAAAGGGCGGGCAGCAAAGGACGAAGGAAACGGGGCATGCTTTTCTCGCTTATTTTTTGCGCATGATGAAGACCACGGAACGTTTGCCGTCTTTCATCTCATAACCCGTCACGGTTCCGTCCGGCCGGATCAGGTAGCCCTCTCTGCCGACGCCGCTGCCGCGTTTGAGGTAAATAAGGCCGTCTTTGATCTCCACATTGGTGATGGTTCTGTTTTCCAGGGTTTCTTTGCCCTCGGCCTTGCTTTCTTTGGCCACCAGGTATTTGCGCTGGGCGATGTCGATGGTCACGGTGATGCCGGTGAAGTATTCCGCCAGTTTTTCTTTGGCCTGGATGCGGCCGCCGGCGGAAAGGTGCGAATATTCTTTTTCGCGTACTTCTTCAAAAATGGCTTCCGCCGTGGCAACGGCGTCCACGGTCCAGGTGCCGGAAAGAGCGGCCGACTGGTCCCAGGCCTTGCCTTTGTTTTCGGCGGCAGAAGTGGAAGCCACCGTGCAGAGCAGCAGGCAAAAAGACAAACAGACGGTGGCAACAGCTTTCAGCATTCCGATTCCTTCACTATCGCGGGTGCAGGGGCATCATGCCCCTGCCGGAGGGGGCCGGGGGGGCTCCGCCTCCCCGGATGTTCTTACATCGCTTCGCGGAACCGCGCCTGCAGGGCCAGCATTTTCATTTTCGCGTCCGCCAGCTCGGCCACGCGGGCCTTGTCGCGTTCCACCACCTCCGCCGGGGCGCGGCCGACGTAGTTTTCGTTGGCCAGCTTGCCGCTGAGCATGGCGTGCTCTTTGTCCATTTTTGCCAGTTCCTTGTCCAGACGGGCGAGTTCCGCGCCGAAATCCACCGCGCCGCTCAAAGGCACGATGATCTCGTTCCCCGCCGCCACCTGGCTGGCGGAGGCTTTGGGGGCCACGGCGTTCGCATCGACGATCAGGTTTTCAAGCCGCGCCAGGAACAGGATCATGGCCCGGTGGCTTTCCAGCGCATCCGCCGCCGCCTTGTCCGTGGGGCGGACGATGGCGGTCAGCTTGAGCGAAGGCGCGATGGAAAGTTCCGCCCGGATGGTGCGCACCGCGCTGATCGCCGCCTGAATCATTTCCATTTGCGCGGCCGCATCAGGCTTCACGCAGGCGGGCCGGGCGGCGGGGTAGCGCTGCACCGCGATGTCGTCCATGCTTTGGTGCCCCGGCAGGGCGGACCAAATTTCCGCCGTGACATAGGGCATGATGGGGTGCAGCAGAATGAGCGTTTCGCGTAAGGTCGTCCACAGCACGTATTGGGCGGTGGCTTTTTTGTCGCCGCCTTCCTGCATATCCGGCTTGATCAGCTCCAGGTACCAGTCGCAGATTTCGTTCCAGATGAAGGTATACAGGTTCTGGGCCGCGTCGTTGAAGCGGTATTCGGCGATAGAGGCTTTGGTACTCTCTTTGATCGCTTCCAGCCGGTGCAGCATCCACTGGTGGTGGCTGCCGGAAACAGCGCCCAAATCGACGTCCTTTTGGATGAATGAGTCGTCTTCAAAGTTCATCAGCGCGAAGCGGGCCGCGTTCCAGATCTTGTTCACGAAATGGCGGTAGCCCTCGATGCGTTCCACCGACAGCTTGATGTCGCGGCCCATGGCGGCGAAGGCGGTCAGCGTGAAGCGCAAGGAATCGGTGCCGAACTGGTCGATCATTTCCAGCGGGTTGATGACGTTGCCCGTGGATTTGGACATCTTTTTGCCGTCGGCGTCGCGCACCAGGGCATGGATGTAGGTGTGGCGGAAGGGCACCTCCCCCATGAAGTGAATGCCCATCATCATCATGCGGGCCACCCAGAAGAAGAGGATGTCAAAACCCGTGACCAGCACGGAAGTGGGATAGAAGAGCTTCAGCTCTTCCGTCTTTTCCGGCCAGCCCAGAGTGGAAAAGGGCCAAAGCGCGGAAGAGAACCAGGTATCGAGCACGTCTTCGTCTTGCGTGAATTTTGTGCCGGCGCAATCCGGGCAGGTGTCGGGCGCGTCCATTTCCACCAGCAGCTTGCCGCAGTTATCGCAGGTCCAGGCCGGTATGCGGTGGCCCCACCAGATCTGGCGGCTGATGCACCAGTCGCGGATGTTGTCCATCCAGTTATAGTACGTCTTCAGCCAGGAGGGGGGGTAAATGCGCGTGTCGCCGCTCTCGTCCGCGGCCATGGCCGCTTTGGCTTTGGCGGCCAGGGGCGCGACTTTCACGAACCACTGCGTTGAAACGTGCGGTTCGATGATCTCTTTGCAGCGGTAGCACAGGCCCACGCTGTGTTCGTAGTTTTCAATGCTGACCAGCTCGCCGCTTTTTTCCAGATCTTCGACCACGCGGGCTCGGGCCTCGTCTTTCATCAGCCCGGCATAGGGCCCGGCGGCCTGATTCATGCGGCCTTCTTCATCCATGACCTGAATGAATTCAAGCTGGTGCTTGTGGCCCAGGTCCCAGTCGTTGTGGTCGTGCGACGGGGTGACTTTCAGCGCGCCGGTGCCGAATTCCATATCCACATAGGCGTCGGCAATGACCGGGATGCGGCGGCCCAGCAGCGGCAGAACCACCTTTTTGCCGATGAAGCTTGTATAACGCTCGTCATCCGGGTGCACGGCCACCGCCGTGTCGCCCAGCATGGTTTCCGGCCGGGTGGTGGCGATGACCAGAGAGCCGGAACCGTCTTCCAGCGTATAGCGTATCTGCCACAGGTGGCTTTTGCGCGGGTGGTGCTCCACTTCGTCGTCGGCCAGCGCCGTGTGGCAGCGGGCGCACCAGTTGATGATATAGTCGCCCTTGTAGATCAGCCCTTCGCGGAACAAGCGCACGAAAACCTGGCGCACGGCCTGCGAGAGCCCCTCGTCCATGGTAAAGCGTTCGCGCGTCCAGTCGACGGATGCGCCCATGGCCTTGATCTGGCCCTTGATATTGTCGCCGTATTCCTGCTTCCACTGCCAGACCCGCTCGATAAAGGCTTCGCGGCCCAAATCGTTACGGTTCTTGCCTTCTTCTTTCAGGCGGCGCTCAACCACGTTTTGCGTGGCGATGCCCGCGTGGTCGCAGCCCGGCACCCAAAGCACGGTTTTGCCCAACTGGCGGGCGTGGCGGCAAAGAACATCCTGCATGGTCAGGTTCAGGGCGTGGCCGATATGCAAATTGCCCGTGACGTTGGGCGGGGGGATAACGATGGAATAGGTGCCCTCGGGGTTGCTTCTGGCTTCTTCCAGGCTGGGGGTGAAGGTCTTTTCTTTTTCCCAGCGCTCTCTCCAGCGCGTTTCCACGTCTTTGGGCTCATAGCCCTTGGGCAGGTTCTGTTCGCTCATGCACGGTCTCCGGCGATTGGCAAATGATGAATCCACATCTTGTAGCTTCTTTTGCCGGGACCGACAAGGGAAGGGCGGGGTCTCTGTTTGCCGTGATGCGTCGCCGGACCCCGCCGAGTTGCCGGAAAAAGCCGCTGCTGATAGAAACGCGGAAGAAGGAGGCGCATATGCGTAAATCGCTTTTGATCCTGGCGGCGCTGGCCGCGCTGATGATAGGCGGCTGCGCTTACGGCCCGGTGAACGACCTGCCCCCGGCGGGGCTTGATGCGGCGGAGCTTGTGGTCATCAGGCAGCACGCGGTTTTCGGCACCGGCATCGCCTTTGACATCGCGCTGGACGGCGTGGATATCTTCGGCCTGCCCGCGGGCGCATACACCATATTGAAGGTCACGCCCGGCCCGCACACCCTGATAGCGCGGTTTGCGCAGACCTATCCCAACAAACCCTGGGAATACACGCTGCATATCAACCCGGCATCCGGAGAGCGCCTGTATTTCGCCGTGGTGCTGGACAGCATAATCGGCAACGATATCAGAACCACGCAGCTCACCCCGGAAGAGGGAGAGAAGCTGATGCGCGAGAACCAATACCGGCCGGACAAACGCTAACCCCATAGGCAAGGAAAAGAGCATGCCGCGCAAAGAGTGCATTTTCACGGACAACGCCCCGGAACCGGGCCACTATTCGCAGGCCGTGCGCTACGGCAACCTGGTTTTTCTTTCCGGACAGGTGTCGGAAGACCCGAAAACCGGCGAGACGGTGAAAGATTCCGTGGCGAACCAGACCCGGCGCATTCTGAACAACCTTAAAGCTGTGCTGGAAGCCTCGGGCAGCAGCATGGAGCAGGTGCTGAAAGTGACCATCTTTCTGACGGACATCAAAGCCAAGCCCGAGATGAACGCGGTGTATAAAGAGTTCTTTCCCAAGGACCCGCCCGCCCGCATCGCCGTGGCCGTCAAAGAGCTGGATGACAACCTGGACGTGGAGATGGATATCATTGCCGGAGTGAGGGATTGAGCCGCCGCATGCTGCACCTTCTCTGGGACGCCTCTGAAATTTGGGGGCCGCTGGCCGAATGGGCTTTGCGCTCCATGCGCGTTCCCTTTCGCATCGTGCGCGCCGCCGAGGTCGCGGACGGGCTGCCGGCGCGTGAAAACCCGGCTTTGCTGTTCGTTCCCGGCGGGTCCGCCCGGCACAAGGCCGCCGCCCTCGGCCCGGCCGGTCTTGCGGCCGTGCGGACCTATGTAGAGCGCGGCGGGCAGTATCTGGGTTTTTGCGGCGGCGCGGGCCTTGCCCTTTCCGGCGACAACGGCCTGGAACTCTGCCCCTGGGGCCGCGCGGGCTTTGCCAACCGCATGCAGCATTTCATGAGCGGCCACCTTTTTGTCACGGCGCTGCCGCATGATCTGACCCCGCCGGGCCTGCCGCCAAAACCGCTGCTGCCGGTCTGGTGGCCGGGCCGTTTCGCGCCGCAAGAGGGTAACGGCGTCACCGCCCTGGCCGTGTACGGCGAAGCCGGGCCGGATTTTCAGGCCGGGGACGGCGACGACGCGGCGGAACATAATTTTTTGCGCGGCCAGCCCTGCATGGTCCACGGCGCATACGGGGCGGGTGGCTACACGCTTTCCTATTGCCACCTGGAAACGCCGGATTCTCCTGCGGCCAACCTTTGGCTGGCGCATCTGCTGCGTCGCCTGGGCGGCTTCACCCCGGCCTGCGGCCACATCCCGGCCTGGGATGTGGAGAATCTGCCCCTGGTTTGGGACGACCCGGACCTGCTGGCCGTGGCTGACGGGTTGGCGGGTATCCTGCAAACGGGGCTGGACGCGGGCCTGTTCTTCACCCGCACGCCCTGGCTGACGGGCTGGAAGGTGGGCCAGCCGGGCGCGTTGCTTAACGCGTTGCGCGCGCAAATCCGCACGGCGCTTTCCCGGCCGCCCTGTCCGGCGGCGAAAATGCTGTGGGACACCGAGCGCGCAAGCTTTCTTGCCGCTTTCCGCGCTTTTGGCGCACGGGCCGTCAGGCATGATGCGGCGGAACGCGAAGAACTCTACGGCGTGCCCGGCCCCGGCGGCGTGCGGATGGGGGGCTTGGCGAACGCGCTGCTCGCGTTGCCCGACGAGTTGGCGTACCTGCAATTGCAATAGGCCGCTGCCGGAAAAGCTGCTTGCCTTGACTCTTATAATAAAATGTGCAAATTGAATGCGGTTAGAGAGACTTTTTTGGAGGATGCATGGCTAAAGAAGATGCCATAGAAGTAGACGGCGTGGTGCAGGAAGCGTTGCCCAACGCCATGTTCCGGGTGGACCTGGATAACGGCCACGAAGTGCTGGCGCATATTTCCGGCAAGATGCGCAAGTTTTATATCCGCATTCTGCCCGGCGACCGGGTCAAGGTGGAGTTGTCTCCCTATGACCTGACCCGTGGGCGCATCACCTACCGCATGAAGTAAGCGCGTTTTTTTACGCGTTCACGAGCCCTTTCGCTTGGCGGAAGGGCTTTTTTGCGCGTTTCGGCAAAATTTCCAGTTTTTGTTTTTTGTAAACGCGATTTCATTTCTGATACAGAACGCCTGATTCGGTACGCGCGCCGCATCAATAAAACCGGCATATTGCGCTGGTTCAGAAGCCGGAACGGTTTTTGCTGCGTTCTCAATTCCGCCCGTCCGGGCCTGTTCATCATAACCAGGAGAAGGCTATGCGCGTAAAATTCTCATTGTTCGGCCTCGCATTGATCGGTTTGCTGGCCTTTACAGGCAAAGCGGAGGCGGCCTTGTCCGTCAAATCCGTCGGCGGATTCCACGTCGGCGGCCAGGAAGTGGTGCTCAAAGGCCTGCCCATTGAGGAACTCGTGCTGACCAAGGGCGCGCCGCCCATGAAAATGAACCCCAACGGGCAGTTTGAAGCGGGCCAGATGTACGTGCAGTATGTCACGCTTGAAAAACCCAAGGCCAAATACCCGCTGCTGCTGTGGCACGGCGGCGGCCTGACCGGGGTCACCTATGAAGACACGCCCGATGGCCGCCCCGGCTGGCAAAGCTTTTTTCTGAAAGCCGGGCACAACGTGTATACCAGCGACGCCATGGAACGGGGCCGCGCCTCTTGGGCCAAGTATCCGGAAATTTTCACCAGCCCGCCCGTTTTCCGTCCCCTGTCCGAAGTGTGGGTCAACTTCCGTTTCGGCCCCAAATATGATGAAAACCCGGCCGGCCGCGTGGCCTACCCCGGCCAGCAGTTCCCCGTGGAAAAGCTGAGCCAGTTCGCCAAGCAGTTCGTGCCGCGCTGGGCGGATTCCGACGCGCGCATTCAGGCCGCATATGACGCTCTGGTGGGCGAAAAGTTCGCCGGCGGCTGCGTCATTCTGGCCCACAGCCAGGGCGGGGCTTTCGCGGTCAACGCCGCGCTGAAATATCCCGACAGGGTCAAAGCGGTCATTCTGATCGAGCCCAGCGGCGGGCCCGACCCGGACAAGGTCGATCTCGCGCCGCTTAAGAATATTCCTTTCCTGATGATTTGGGGCGATTATATCAAAGGCAACGACAAGATCGCAGGATGGAACAAGAATTCCTATTACAATGTATATCCCAAGTTCAAAAAAGCTTTGGAAGCCAAAGGCGGCTCGTTCACCTGGACCGACCTGCCGGACAAAGGCATCAAGGGCAACTCGCACATGCTGATGATGGATAAAAACTCCGATCAGGCCGCGCAGGTCATTCAAGACTGGATGAAGAAAACCAAACTGATGAAATAGCCGGCCTGCCCAACCGGGGGCCGGGGCGTTCGCTGAACGTTCCGGCCCCGCGCTTTTACTTTGCTCGGCTTTTTTGTATGCTGCCGGATATGACACAAAACAACAGCCCGGATGAAGCCGCTCTCACGGCTGAAAAAAAAGCCTTGCGCAAGGCCATGCGCGCACGCAGAAACGCCCTGGACGAGGGGGAGGCGCATCGCCTTTCATTGGCCGCGCAAAAGCATATTCTGGCATCTTCCATCTGGAAGCGAGCCCGTTCCGTGGCCCTGTATTACGCGGTGGGCCGCGAAACCGGCACCCGCCTGCTGATGGAAACGGCCTGGAAACAGGGCAAGCTGGTCTATTTCCCCTATACGCCCGAAAGCCCCAGAGGTTTGATGCACCTCTTGCCCTGCCCGGATGAGAAAGCTCTTGTTGTGGGCATTTTCGGCATTCCGGAGCCTGACCCCGTGCGCTGCCCTTTGCCCGCGACAGGCGAGTGGATTCCCGAGCTGATCATCACTCCCGGCGTGGCTTTTGACCTGCAGGGGGGGCGGTTGGGCAACGGGGGCGCCTATTACGACCGCCTGTTCGCCAGGGCCTCGCTGGCGGCTGTTCCGCGTATCGGCCTGGTCTATGGCTTTCAAGTTGTGGAGGCGATTCCCCAAGGGCCCTGGGATATGCGGGTGAACGCGCTGGCCACCGAAAAAGGCTTGGTATGGTTATGATGAACACCGTGTATGCAGGCCGCGCTGAAAACGGGGTCATTCCATTCGCTTTTCCCGGCATGCCGCGTATTCGCTGCGCCTTTACCACCCGTCTGGCGGGTAATTTGTCGCTGCATGCGGCGCAAAACAACGGCCAGGATGCCGGTGAGGCTGTCGCCGCGCGCGAAAAACTGGCAACGGCCCCCGGTGTTACCAGCTGGGCCGAAGTTTTTCAGGTGCACGGCGACGAGATGCTGCTGGACCCGGAAGGCATGAACCCCGCAGAGGGGCCCGAGCACAAGGCGGACGGCCTTGCCACCAGCAAGCCGGGCCAGGCGCTGTGCATCAAGACCGCGGACTGCCAGCCCATAGTGCTGGCGCACCCCGGCGGGTTCGTGGCGGCGCTGCACGCCGGGTGGCGGGGCAATGTGCTGCGTTTTCCGCAAAGCGGGGTAGCCGCTTTTTGCAAAGCCTACAATCTTGACCCGGCGGACGTGCGGGCCGTGCGCGGCCCGAGTTTAGGGTATGCGGAGTTCGTGAATTTCGACCGGGAGTGGCCGGCCGAGTTCGCGCCCTGGTATAACCGGGAAACAAAGCGCATGGATCTCTGGCGGCTGACGCGCGACCAGCTTGTGGCGGCGGGGCTGAAAATGGGCAATATTTACGGACTGGACATGTGCACCTATTCGCTGCCGGGCCTGTTTTTTTCGCACCGGCGGGGGGATGCGGGCCGGCAGGCGGGGCTGGTGTGGATTGAAGAATAAGATCGGTGCTCCCGGTTTTTAGCGAAACGGGTCCCGGTGTAGGCTGGGACTCGTTTTTTTAGTGGCTGGGGGGAGGAAGATCAATGCTTCCGGTTTTGGGGAAGAAGTGGTTCCGGTGGAGGGAAAAGGGATTTGTTTCTGTCGTTGGTCCGCCTTCCCGGCGAGGGGCAGAGAGGGGTCGGCGTCGACCCCTCTTCTGGACTACTCCCCCCGGCAAGGGGCGCTACGCCCCCTTGCCACCCCCGTTTAGGTTTCGCCTTTTCGCACGTAGGGACCGTCGTTGATTGTGGTACGGCTTTCGCGGCTACGACCACATTTGTTGTGCGACACGCCCGCGCCTCGGGCGAGCGGGAGCGCGCATAGTTGCGGCTCATGTGAATGTTCAGAACGCGATTTTGGGAAAAAGATTGTAAGTAAGCGGTGCAATGAGTAGGCGATAGCGGCAAGACCTGTGGTGAAAGGGGATATGGATACAGGCGGTGCTGTGCGTAGGCGGCGACAACGGAAAGCCGCCGGAGCCCTTCAGCCAGGCAGCACCATCCGTTTATGCTTTGGGAATGGGGCGGCAGTTTCACAGTCCGCACTCCAAAAAGCAGGGGGAGAGCCAAGAGAGGGGGACGGCACGTCCCACCTCTCTTGCCCCCGCCGGGAAGGCGGACCAACTAAAGAAACAAACAAGCCCTCTTCACACCGGGACCACGTTCGCCAAAAGGACGAGAGCAAAATTCTTACATCTTCGCTATGCGATCTCCAAACGATCCCCCGCATGCAGCGGCTTCTGCCGCGCCGCCTTATCCAGCGCGTTGCCCGTGCAATGGCAGCCGCGCAGCACCTCGATCTCCTGTTCTTCAAAATACCGCAAGGTCCGCTCTTTCACCGCGTCCGTCGCGTCTTTCATGTGCAGGCCGCCGATCACGGCATGCACCTTGCCGATGCCGGTGACGGCTTTCGCATGCTCTATGATGTTGATGATGCCCGAATGCGCGCAGCCCGCGATAACGGTCAGCGCCGCGCCCTTGCCGCCGCAATAGACCAGGGCGGTATCGTCAAGGATGCGGTCTTTTTCATAGACGCCGCTACGCTCTATCTCGCCCAAAAGCGCCTGCGTCTCTGGGTATTTACGTGGAATTTCACCCAAATAAAGCAAATTTTCGGTCAGGCGCAGCGGCTCTTTTTGCAGGCGCAGGGGCCAGCTTTGCAGCATGGCCAGGGTTTCGGCCGGTATGCCCAGGTATTTGCCCGCGTCTTTCTCTCCCGCCGCTTTGCGGCGGTAAAGCAACGCGTCAGGGTGCATGATGACCTCGGGCGATTGAGAACGGCCGCTCGCGGCAAAGCGCCCTAGCGCGTGCCCCAGCCCGTTCGTGTGGTCGTGGTGCCCGTGGGAAAGCACGATGGCGCTGACGGCGCTCAGGTCCACGCCCAGCGCGTCCGCGTTGCGCAAAAAGGCGTCGCTTGCGCCGGTGTCAAGCAACAGGGTTTTGCCGTCGCAGGCCAGCAACAGGGAAAGTCCGTGCTCATGGGCCAGGCTTTCGGAACTGGTTTCGTTTTCAAGCAATACGGTGATGGTCAGCATCAGCAAGGCTCCGGTTTCTCAGTTTGAGGCTACCGGAATTTTTACCCGTGCCGGGTCTGAATGGCAAGCGTCAGGGGATTTCCAACGGCACGGTCACGGGGCCGGAAGTGGCTTTGCCGATATAGGGTTTGGCTGCTTGCAGCAGGGCGGGCATGAGGCCGCGCAGGTTGTCGCTGCCGCTTTCGGTGTTCAGGGTCACCTTCCACAAGCTGACGTCTTGCGGCAAGGAACGCGCTTCAAGCACGACGGTGTGACGCCAGCGGGAAGATGCCTGGGCACTGCCGCCCACGGGAAAGCCGACGCCCAGGCCGAAGAAGCTCCCGCCGCCCCAGCGGTCCCAGTCCCGGTCGTAATACCCGCCGGAGCCGGAACCGACTCCGATGCCCACGCTGGGCCCGTAGGGGTCGGTGTACAAAACAGTTTCGCGGCCGCCCCAGGAAAGGCGTACCACGGCGGCGGCCTTGGCCGCGTCATCCGTAACCTGATACCCCATGCCGCGCAGCACGGCGGCCAGGTCGTTTTTATATTCCACGAAATAGAGGTCGTCCGCCTTGATCCCGTCCATGCCCGGCAGAATCAGGTAACCGGCGTTCTGCGGCATTGATGCGGAAGGCGCGCTCAGCGCGTCCACGGTGGCTGTGGGTTTGGCGCAGCCCGCGGCAAGGCACAGAACGGCAAGCAAAACGATGTTGCGGGCGGTGCGGGCTATGGATAACACGGCGTGCCTCCTTGATGCGGTTTTCGAGGCAAATGCGTCATATTATATATTACAACCCCTGCAGCAACTCGTCCAGTTTGGGATCGGGTTTGTCGCGCTTTTTCGGTTTGGCCGGTCTTTTGGGCGCGGGCTTTTCTTTCACTGGGTTTTGCGGCCCGTCAGGGTGGGCCGTTTTATCCGTATAGCCCGATTCTTCCGGGTTGTAGATAATGCGCTGCACGGTGAACCTTTCCGGGCCTTCTTCACCCTGTTTTCCCGTGTAGAAAAGAGTGCCTTCGCCTTTATACAGGGCCTCGATGCGGCTCTTGGCGGCATCATCGGGCCATATGTAGTTGCGGGCGTCGGTGGGCTTGCCGATGGCTTCCCAGACCTGCTTTTGCGTCCAGCCTATCTCGATCTTCGCAAAGTTGCTGGCCGCGGGGATGGGGGTGGGGATGGGAACGGGCTCTTCGGGCGGCGCGGTTTTGACGCAGGCCGTCAGGTACAAAAGCAGAACGGGCAGAAGAAGCGAACATATGGTGTGCGGACGAAACATCGATTTCTCCGTTATTGGGGAAGCGAGCGCATCTCTTCAATCCGTTTTTTACGTTGCGCGGCATCGGTTCCGCGCGGGCCCGAAGGGTTTACGGCAAGCGACCGGTCATAGCTGTACAACGCCTGATCGTGCTCTTTGTCCAGCTCGTGCAGACGCCCGGCAACATAATACAATTCGGCCGCATCGTCACGGCTGAGTTTTTGCTCTTCACCCGAGGCTTTGCGCACGTCGGGCCAAGCGTTTTCCGGCTTGTTCAGCCGCAGATTGGCCGCCGCACGATATACATAGGCCGGGGGCCAGGCGGCATCAAGGCGGGCGACCTCGTCAAAGTCCTGCAGCGCTTCTTCGTTGCGGTTCAGCTCCAGCCGGGCGCGGCCGCACCAGTAAATGTAGGCCACCGACTTGGGCGAACGCTCTCTGGCGGCGTTCATGGCTTCCAGCGAACCCGCATAGTTGCCGGAGAAGAAGAGCAGAAAGCCTTTGCGCCACAGGTGGGAAGCGTTAGGGTCCATGGCCGCGGCCTTCGTCGCCTGCTCCAGGTTCCATGCGTTGTCTTTGCTGGTGAAAGACAGCAAAAAACACGCTCTGGCCTTGATTTCGTCCGGGGCGAACTCGTTGCCCAGCACGGTGCGCAAAATAACGGTGGCAGCCTTCATATCCTCAAGCTGAATGTGCCTGAGGGCGATGTCCAGGTCTTTGCGCAGCCCGGCGGCGGAGTCGGCCTTGGTTTTCAGCTTCAGGGTTTCCGCGCGGCGGGCGGCCAGCTCGTCTTTGCGCGCCGGGTCGGGTTTCAGCGAGGCCGCTTTGGCGTAAGCGTCCAGCGCGTTCGAAAACTCGGCCGTCTGCTGGTATGAAAGGCCCCGGAAATACCAAAGGTCCGCCAGGTCTTTGGGACTCAAGGCGGAGCCGTAGCGGGCGGCGCTGTCAAAATCAACCAGGGCGTCGTCATGTTTGCCGCTGAGCTGATAAGCCCGGCCGCGTTGCAGATAGGCTGCGCCGTCGCGGTTGTGGCGCCGCACGAGCGTGGTATAGTCCGCCGCTGCCGCGTCGTATTCGCCAAGCTCCATACGGCTTGCCGCGCGGTAGCGCAGCAGTTTTTCCGCGCCCGGCGCAAGGGCCAGGCCGGAATCGGCGGCGAGGGCGGCCCCTTTGTGGTCTTTTTGCGCGAAAAGGATTTCCGTCTTGCGCACCAGGGCCCGCTCCAACTGCGGGTGCAGCTCGAGGGCCTTGTTCAGGTAGGTCAGCGCGTTGGCGGTATTTCCACCTTCCGTGACGGAAAGCACGTAATAGGCGTTGGCCCGCGTCTCTCTGGGCGCGGTTTCATCGGCCGCGAGCACGGTCAGCGTGGGTATCGCTTCCTGCGCTTTGCCCGTGCGCAGCAATTTAACGGCGGCTGCAAGGTCGTCTTCGGGCGCGGCAAACGCGGGCAAGGTAAAACAGCCCGCCAGAAGCGCGGCAATAAGTATTCGTTTCATGTGTCTTTCCCCCGAACAGGAACGCGACTGTATGGAAAATTCAAGGGGAATGCAAGTTGTATAACTTTGACTATGGCGCGGCAAAACATAACCGCGCCATAGCCGTGATTACAGTCACTTCAGATAATTGAGAGCGGTCTGACACATAACCTTTACACCGACCGGTAACGCTTTTTCATCAAAAATGATTTGCGGGTTGTGGGCGATAAGGTGCGAACGGGGGTCGTCATTGGTGGTGCCCAGCCGGAAAAATACGCCGGGCGCCTGTTCCATGTAAAAGGCGAAATCTTCGCCGCCCATGACAGGGGTGGGTATCTGCCGCACGTTTTCCGAGCCGATGGCTTCTGTTGCGGAGGCGCGCAGCAGTTCCACCAGGGCTTCGTCGTTTATGACCGGGGGCGAGCCTTTGACGTAGTTCAGCGTCGCCTTGCCGCCGAGGGCTTCGGCCACATTGGTGACAATACGCTCCATCTGGCCGGGTATCTTGTCGCGCACCGCGGGGTTCAGGGTGCGCACGGTGCCGCTCATGGTCACTTCCGGCGCGATGATGTTGCGCACGGTGCCGCCCTGGATGGTGCCCAGGGTGACCACGGCCGCGTCAAGGGCGTCTGTTTCGCGGGCCACGATGCTTTGCAGCGCCGTGATCACATGGGCCGCGATGAATACGGAATCGATGGAGCGGTGCGGCTGCGCCGCATGCCCGGCCCGGCCGGTGACGGTGATGTCGATAAAATCGGCGGAGGCCATGGTCGGCCCGCTGCGCAGCGCGATGGAGCCCACCGGGGCGAAAGGCCAGGCGTGCAGGGCGAAAATGGCGTCGACTTTCGGGTTTTGCATGGCCCCGGCTTTGATCAGGTGCTGCGCGCCTTCCAGGGTTTCTTCAGCCGGCTGGAACAGGAATTTGACCGTGCCGTTGATCTGGTCGGCCATTGAATGCAGCACAATGGCGCAGCCCAGCAGCACGGCGCCGTGCAGGTCGTGGCCGCAGGCGTGGCAGGTCTTTTCGTTTTTTGAGGCAAAGGGCAGGCCGCTGTCTTCCACCAGGGGCAGGGCGTCTATATCGGCACGAAGAGCCAGGGTTTTGCCCGGTTTTTTGCCGCGCAGGACAGCGATACAGCCCGGCGCGGTATCGGTAACTTCCATGCCCGGCAGTTTGCGCAGCTCGTCCACGATGAATTTCGTGGCCGCGAACTCTTTCATGCCCAGTTCCGCATTTTCATGAAAAAAGCGCCGGAAGCCGACGACAGCTTCGGTAATTTCCTGAACTTTTTTGGCAAGATCCATGTTTTTCTCCAGGGTTGGGGGGAGTGGGAAAAAGCATAGTACCCCGCCCGCCCGTTGTGTTCAACAGGCTTGCCTTGGCCCGACCCGGTTGCTACGGTCGATATACAGGAGGAATCTATGGACGGACCTGTGCTGGTGGCCGGGGCCACGGGCTATGTGGGCGGCCGCCTTGTTCCCATCCTGCTGCAAAAGGGTTACCGGGTGCGCGCGCTGTCGCGCAGCGAACGCAAGGTGCGTTCGCGCCCCTGGGGCGCGCATGCCTCTCTTGAGGTGGTGCAGGGCGACATGCACGACCTTGCCAGCGTGCGCCGGGCCATAGAGGGCTGCAGGGCCGTGTGCTACCTGGTTCATTGCATGGAAGAGCGCTACGAAGATTTCAGCGACGCGGACCGCAAAGCCGCCTGCAACATGGTCAGGGCGCTGAAAGGCTCTTCCGTGAAGCGGCTGGTCTACCTCTCGGGCCTTGTGCCAGACGACCCCGATCTTTCGCCTCATTTGCGTTCGCGGGCGGAAGTGGCGGAGATACTCTCCCTTTCCGATGTGCCCCTGACCACGCTGCGCGCGGCCCAGATCATCGGGGCGGGTTCCGCCTCTTTTGAGATGATCCGCTGGCTGGTAGAGCGGCTGCCGGTCATGGTTACCCCCAAGTGGACCCGCGTGCGCACGCAGCCCATATCCATCACCGATACCCTGGTTTATCTGGCCGGCGTGCTTGAACACCCGGAAACCGCCGGACAGACCTATGACATCGGCGGGCCCGACATTCTCAGCTACCTTGATCTTTTTCGCCTGTACGCGGCCGCGGCCGGGCTGAAAAAACGGCTGTTCATACCCTTTTTCGGCTTGCCGCTGGGCCTTTCAGCCGCCTGGGTCAGCCTGGTCACGCCCATACCCGGCGCGCTGGCCAAACCCCTGATCGCGGGCATGCGCAACGAGGTTGTTTGCAGTGAAAACCGCATTCGCGAAATCATACCGCACGATCTCGCCCCCATACGCCTGGCCATGGACCGGGCGCTGGGGCACGTGCGGCACCAGTCCACCAAAAGCAGCTGGTTTGACGCGGGCCTGCCCCCGGTGCCGGAGTGGGTTGTGCGCGGGGACGCGCGCTACGCCTCTTCCGCCATATACAACGACGCCTACGCCATGCGCCTGGATGCGCAAGCGGATGCGGTCTGGAACATGATCGCGCATATCGGCGGCTCAACAGGCTGGTACAGCAACAACCTGCTCTGGCGGCTGCGCGGCCTTATGGACAAGCTGGCTGGCGGCCCCGGCGCGCACCGGGGCAGGCGCAGTACGGAGCAGCTTTCCGTGGGCGACGGGCTCGATTTCTGGCGGGTGCTGGACATACAGCCGCAAAAACGATTGTTGCTGTTCACCGAGATGCGCCTGCCGGGCGAAGGACTTTTGGATTTGCGCGTAAACCCGCGTGAAGAGGCGGCCGCGCAAAACGGCACCGAACTGGTGCTGAGCCTGTATTTCAGACCGGCCGGGCTGCCGGGCCGGGCGTATTGGTATGCGGTATCCCCCTTTCACAGCCTGGTTTTCAAGGGCATGCTGCGGGCCATTGCCGAACGCATCGGCGCGCCGGTTATCGAAGGCCCGGCGCGAGTGCGCTTTCCTTTCGGCACAGGAGAATGAAAAAGAGCCGCGAAATGATATGCCCCCATCAGGTTACAATGGTTAGCCTATGTGGCCTCTCTACCATTGTCTACTCTGATGGGGGCATATCAAAAGGCGGTTCCTCTTTTTTTTGCAGCGCCTTGATCAGGGAATTCTGACCGAGGTGGACATGACGGAGTTGTCTTTTTCCCAAAACAGTGTGTAGTCCCTGTCGGCGAATACCCACTTCCTCATGGTTTTCAGCGGCGATTCGGGCTCGGTGCGGAACGCGCCTTGCCATTCTTTCAGCAGCGCGGCGCTCCTCGTCTTGATGGCCGCCTTTTCCGCATCGTTCATCGCATTGACCTGAAAGGTCATGTTCACCAGCTTGCCGCCGGCCACCACCGTGTACAGCATGGCCTTGGAAAAACCCTGCAATTTGCCCTGAAAGACGATCTGGGTGTACTTGCTGTCAATGGCGGCTTTGTTGGCCACGGTCAGGCCGTCTTTGGCGGCCCTGGCTTCAAGGTCTTTCAGCGGCATGCCGAGGGTGTAGCCTTCAACGATCACGGGGCTGGCCGGGGCTTTGCCGGGCTGCGCGGCGGAAGCGGCGGCCGCGCTCAGCAAGAGCAGGACGAAGAGAGGCAGGATGATGCGGCGGGTCATGGCGTATCCTTTGGTTGCGGTTGTTTCGCGCGGCATCGCGCGGCGCGTTATAGTTTGTTATTCCCGGCTATAGGAAAAACCCTGGAAAAAGGCTGTGACTTGCGTCACAGCGCGAGAAAGGTCATGATGGCGCTTCAAACAAGCGAGGATGGCATGGCGTCAAAAAAAGACATTTCCCGGTACGGAGCGGGCACGCAGGTGACGATGCTGGGCCGCGACCCCGCTTTGCAGGCGGGTTTCGTCAACAGCCCGGTGTACCGGGGTTCCACCGTTGTGTTCAAAACCCTGGACGACCTGGAGCAGCGCCGCGCGCGTTTCGCTTACGGCACGGCGGGCACGCCGACCATCGCCAACCTTGAGGAAGCCTGGACCAAACTTTCGGGCTCGGCGGGCACGGTCATGGCCCCTTCCGGCCTGGGGGCCATCGCCCTGGCCCTGTTCGCGGCCCTGAAAGCCGGGGACCATCTGCTGGTCACCGACAGCGTGTACCGGCCCACGCGTAATTTTTGCAACGGCCTGCTGCGCCGTTTCGGCGTGGAAACCACATACTATGACCCCATGATCGGCGCGAGCATAGCGGGGCTGATCCGCCCGCAAACCACCGCGATTTTTTTGGAGGCGCCCGGCTCGCAAAGCTTTGAGGTGCAAGATGTTCCGGCCATAACAGGGGTTGCGAAACAGCGCGGCATAACGACCATCATCGACAACACCTGGGCCACGCCGCTCTTTTTCAAGGCGCATGAAAAGGGTTGCGATATTTCGCTGGAAGCGGGCACCAAATACCTGGGCGGGCATTCGGACCTGTTGATGGGCCTGGTCACGGCCAGCGAAGCCTTGTGGCCCAAATTGCGCGCCACTTATGACAGCATGGCCATGCTGCCGGGCGCTGAAGACTGCTTTTTGGCGCTGCGCGGCCTTCGCACCATGCATCTGCGCCTGAAAGAAGCGGAAAAGCGCGGCCTGGAAATGGCGGCCTGGATGCAAGGGCGCTCTGAGGTGGCGAAAGTGCTGCACCCGGCTTTTGCAAGCTGCCCCGGGCATGAATTCTGGAAGCGCGATTTCACGGGTTCATCCGGGCTGTTTTCCGTCATCCTGGACGGAAAATGCACGCGCAAGGGCCTGGCCGCCATGCTGGACAACATGGAGCTGTTCGGCATGGGCTATTCCTGGGGCGGGTTCGAAAGCCTGATCACGGCTTTTGATTGCAGTGCGTACCGCACGGCTACGGAGTGGAAGCCCGGCGGCATTGCCCTGCGCTTGCAGATCGGGCTGGAAGATGTGGATGATCTGAAGCGGGATTTGGACGAAGGGTTCGCCAGGTTACGCAAAGAGAGTTAGTAAAAGTGATGCTTCCGGTTGCTTGCAAGCGCCTTCCCGTATCGTGCCGGAGGGCGCTTGCTGTGCCCACCGGCGAAACGCGGGGGTGGATTCAGAAGGAGGGGGGCGGCGTCGCCACCCTCCTTTTGCCCCCGCCGGGAAGGCGGACCAACTACAGAAAAAACGAGTCCCAGCCTACACCGGGACCCGTTTTGCCAAAAAACCGGGAGCATAATTCTTACATGCTTTCGTATTCCGCCAACATCCTGGCGAAACTCTCCGCCAGCATATCCGTGTCACTCCGCCCCAGAATGATACCGGTGCGGTCCTTGAAATGCGCCAGCAGTTTTACCCCGCCGGTCAGGCCGAAAACTTTGCCCTCTTTGCGGCAGGCTTCCGCCACGTGCCCGATGGCCTCAAGCATCACCGGGTTCATCAAATCGCCGGGAACCCCCAAGGATACGGAAAGATCGTTGGGCCCCACCAGCAGCGAGTCTATGCCCGGCACGGCCGCGATTGACGCGGCGTTATCCACGCCGGTTCGCGTTTCTATCTGGGCGATGGCCAGCACTTCCGCGTTGGCCCGCGCCATGACCTCGGCATGCTTGCCGCCCTGCACATAGCCGGTGTTGGCCCCGCCCGCGCCGTAGCCGCGCTCCCCAAGGGGCGCGAACTTGGCGCAGCGGGCCAGTTCGCGCGCGCTTTCCGCATCTTCCAGCATGGGCACCATCACGCCTTTGGCCCCGCAATCGAGCGAGCGGGAAACGTGCTCTCTGCCGTTCGCGGGCACGCGAATCCAGCCGGCCAGGCCCAGGGCGTTGCACATGACGAACATGTCGTGCAGCGTTTCAAAGCTGTAGGCGGCCTGTTCGCAGTCGAACATGACGAAATCGAGGCCCGCGTTTTTGGCCAGCATGCACACGCCGGGGTTGCGCGACACGCGCAGCATGGCGCCGTGCACGCGTTTGCCGGACAGGATTTTTTCTTTCAGGGTCATGGCTTACCTCATCGTTTTTTGGCGGGCGGTTTCATTTCTTCCGCCAGTTGCTCGGACTGGTTTTTCAGCATCAGAAGGGAGCGGGCGACACTTTCAGCGTCGGCATATTCGTTGGTCTCCCACACGATATCTTTGATGCGCCAGGACCCTGCCTGTGGGACCAAGATCACCGTTCCCGCGCGCGTAAGGCCGGGGTAGTTGGTCTTTTCTCCCCAGCGGCAGAACACGCTCACCCGCGTAAAGACACCTTGCTTTTTGACGCCCGGCATGGGGAGTTCCTGCGTTTTACCCTCCCGCACGGCGCATTGGGTAAGAAGATCCCAGGAATCAAGAAAGGTGCCGTTGTCCGGCATGGCCGGGTCCGGCCCGTCAACGCCGGGCAGCTTTCTGGCTTTTGCCACGGCCTGCGCGGCGGAATTCAGCGACTTGCGCAGCGTTTCGGAAAGCCAGCGCTGCTGCGCGTCTTTGTCGTGCAAGATATCGGTCTTGGGCCTGAGCAGATAGGCGAAGAAGTCGCGGGTAACGGCCTGCGGGGTGGACGCGGGGGAAGAAGCGGAGGGCTCACCCGCCGGGGCCGCGTGGACCGGGCCGGGCGCTGCGCAAAGCAGCAGGAAGCAGGCCGCGCAAACGGCGTAAACAACGGCGCGGATGCGCGGGGTGCGTGCGCTGGAAAAAGAAGGGCGCTTCAACGGCATGATGCGGTCCTCGGGTCAAAAGAAGCGTTGCGATACACGGGCCGATACCCGGCTGTTATGAACCGGGCGGCCGGGAATGTCCAATCGAATTCCCCCGTAAAACCGAAACCGTCCGGCGCAACCACGCCGGACGATTTCGTCAGGTATAAATGGATTCTTTTCCTACCACGCCCTTTTGGGCTTCTCATACGGCGCGCCGCGCTCTTCGCACTTCATGCCGCAGCGGCGCATGAGCCAGAACTGGAATTTATCCAGATACACGTAATAGACCGGCGTCAGGTACAGGGTCAAAAGCTGTGACACGATCAGCCCGCCGACAACCGCCAGGCCCAGCGGCTGGCGCGCTTCCGCGCCGGCGCCGTGCCCCAGCGCGATGGGCAATGTCCCCATCAGCGCGGCCATGGTCGTCATCATGATCGGCCGGAAACGCACCAGCGCCCCGTCGAAAATGGCCTGTTCCGGCGAGAGGTTTTCTTTGCGCTGCGCTTCAAGGGCGAAGTCGATCATCATGATGGCGTTCTTTTTCACGATGCCGATCAGCATGATGATGCCCACAAAGGCGTAAATATCCAGATCCTTGCCGAACAGGGCCAGGGTCGCCAGCGCCCCCACCCCGGCCGAGGGCAGGCCGGAGAGAATGGTCAGCGGATGGATGAAGCTTTCGTACAAAATGCCCAGCACGATATAAATGACCAGAATGGCCAGAATCAGCAGTATCCAGAGGTTGGCGAAAGATTCCTGAAAGGCTTGGGCCGTGCCCTGAAAGGTCGTAGAAACGGATGCGGGCAGCGAATGCGCGGCCAGCTCTTTCACCGCGTCCACGGCCTGGCCCAGCGAATAGCCGGGCGCCAGGTTGAACGAGATGGTCACGGAAGGCAACTGGCCGGAGTGGTTCACCGACATAGGGCCGACGCCGGTATCGGTTTCAACCAGGGTGGAAAGGGGCACCAGCTTGCCGGAGACGGAACTGCGCACTTCCAGCAGTTTCAGGGCTTCCGGGTTGCGCTGAAAGCGTTTTTCCACGGTCAGGATGACCGGATAATCGTTGGTGGCCGCGCGGATGGAGCTGACTTCGCGCGTGCTGTAGGCGGAAGAGAGCGCGTCTTCCAGCTGCTTTGCGGAAATGCCCAGGGCGGAAGCCTTGTCGCGGTTGATCTTGATGCGCACTTCCGGGTTGCGTATCTGCAAGTCGGTGGCCACGTCCACCACCTGCGGCAGCAGGCGTACCTTGTCCAGAAAGGCGGTTGCCTGAGAATACAAATCATCGGTGTTGGGGCTCTGCATGGTGAACTGATACAGGCTCTTGGTGTTGGAGCCGCCGATGCGGATGGGCGGGGGAATCATGGGGTAGGCCTTGATGCCCGGCACTTCGTTGAATTTCGCCCGCAGGCGGCGGATGATGGCTGTGGCGTGGTCTTTGCGTTCTGATTTGTCTTTGAGGCTTATGACCATGAAGCCGGAGTTGCCGAAAACCTGCCCGCCGGAAGCGCCCACCACGGACATGTAGTATCTGGTGGCGGGGTCCGCCTCAATGATGTTGGCCAGCTGTTGCTGGTGGTTGGCCATATTTTCAAACGAGCTGCCTTGCAGGCCCTCGGTCTGAATGACGATGTTGCCGTTGTCTTCAAGGGGCAAAAAGCCTTTGGCCGCGCTGCTGAACAGCCAACCTGTGACGGCCAGCACCCCGAATGAAAGCAGCAGCACCACGAATTTGAAGCGCAGCACCACTTCCAGGGTGTAGCGGTACAGCGCCAGCCATTTGTCGAAAATACGCTCCATCAGGCCGGAAAAACCCTGCTGCATCTGGTTGTGGGCCACGGGCCGCAAAAAGCGGCTGCACAGCATGGGCGTCAGGCTGAGGGAAACGAAACCGGAAACCAGAATGGCCGCCGCGATGGTGATGGCGAATTCGTGAAACAGCCGGCCCACGATGCCGCCCATGAACAGCACGGGAATAAAGACCGCGGTCAGCGACAGGGTCATGGAAAGAATGGTGAAGCCGATTTCTTTTGACGCGTCCAGCGCCGCCTGCATTCGGGTTTTGCCCTCTTCCATGTGGCGTACGATGTTTTCAAGCATGACGATGGCGTCGTCCACCACAAAGCCCACCGATAGCGTCAGCGCCATCAGCGAGAGGTTGTTCAGCGAAAATCCCGCCATCTGCATGACGGCGAAGGCCCCGCCAACGGAAAGGGGCACGGCCAGACTGGGTATGAGCGTGGCCGAGACGTTGCGCAAGAACAGGAAGATCACCAGAATGACCAGGCAGATGGTCAGGGCCATGGTGAATTTCACGTCCGCGACCGAATCGCGGATGGAAACCGAGCGGTCGTACGAAACGACCATGTCTATGGCCGCGGGCACCTGGGCGCGCAGGGAAGGCAGCATGGCCTTGATGGCGTCCACCACGGCCACGGTGTTTGTGCCGGGCTGGCGCTGAATGGCCAGCGTCACGCCGGGCACGCCGTTAAACCAGTTGCGGCGGCGGTCGTTTTCCACGCTGTCGACAACCCGGCCGACCTCTTGCAAACGCACCGGCGCGCCGTTGCGCCAGGCCACGATAAGCGGGCGGTACGCGGCCGCGTCCATCAGCTTGCCGGAGCTTTGAATGGTATATTCCGTCGAAGGGCCGGTCATGGTGCCCACGGGCAGGTTGACGTTGCCCGTGCGCAGCGCTTCGGCCACTTCGTCTATGCCCACCTGCTTGGCCGCCAGCGCTTGCGGGTCCACTTCCGCCCGCACCGCGTATTTTTGCGAGCCGTAAACCATGACCTGCGCCACCCCGCTGATCATGGAAAGGCGCTGGCCGATAAAGTTTTCACCGTATTCCGTCACATCCGACAGGCGCAGGGTGCTTGAAGTGATGGCCAGGTAAAAGATGGGGGCGTCCGCCGGGTTCACTTTGCGAAAGCTGGGCGGGTTGGTCATGTCGGAAGGCAGGCGGCGCTGGGCGCGGGCGATGGCTGACTGCACGTCCTGCGCTGCGGAGTCGATGTTGCGGTCAAGCGTGAACTGCAAGGTGATGCGCGTGGTGCCCAGACCGTTGACCGAGGTCATGGAATCCATGCCCGCGATGGTTGAAAATTCTTTTTCCAGGGGCGTCGCAACGGAAGAGGCCATGGTCTCCGCGTTAGCGCCGGAAAGTTCCGCCGTGACCTGAATGGTGGGAAAGTCGACGGTGGGCAGGTCCGCCACGGGCAGCATGCGGTATCCGATGGCGCCGCCCACCAGAATGGCGAACATGACCAGAATGGTGGCCACGGGCCGCTTGATGAAAAGTTCCGAAATGCTCATCGCGCCTGCCCCGCGGCGTTGGTGCCGTTTTTCGCGGCGGCCTGGGGTGCGTTCAAGACGGGAACGGGCTCTTTTTCCACAATTTTCAGGCCCGGCGCCAGGCTGAGCTGGCCGTCGGTAACCACGGTTTCGCCTTCATCCAGGCCTTTTTCCACCACGGAGACGGTTTCGGAAGCATGCCAGGAAGAGATGCGGCGCACGGAAACAGTACTGTTTTTATCCGCCACGTAGACATACTGGCCGATGACTCCTTCCAGCACGGCGGCGGAAGGAATGACCAGCGCGTCGGGTATGGTGGCCATGTCCACGGTGACGCGGGCAAACTGGCCCGGCCACAGGCGCAGGTCTTTGTTTTCAAAAGTGGCTTCCAGCCGGATGGTGCCGGTGGCCTGGTCCACGGCGTTGTCAATGCTGGTCAAGACGCCGTCCGCGGGTTCGCTTCTGTCGCCTTCGGGCCGGGCTTGAATGGCGATGGGGCGTTCTTTGAACTGGCGCAGCAGCTCGGGCAAATGGCGTTCGGGCACGGCAAAGCGTATTTTGGCGGGCGCAAGCGTGTTGATGACCAGCAAGGTGCGGTCGTCGTTAGCTTTAACCACGTTGCCCGCGTCGATCAGCACTTCACCCACGCGGCCGGAAACCGGGGCCGTGATGGTGGCGTATTCCAGTTGCAGCTTGGCGGAAGCGAGAGCCGCGGTATCTTGCGCAACGGCCGCCCGCTGCGATGCGGCGTTGGTCACGGCCTGGTCGTATTGTTCGCGGCTGACCGCGTCCTGCTTCACCAGCCGGGCGAAGCGGCCCATGTCTTCTTCGGCTTTTTTCAGCAGCACCTGGTTGCGGGCCAGGCGAGCCCTGACCTCGTTGACCGTTGCCTCAAAGGGGCGCGGGTCAAGGCGGAACAGAACCTGTCCCGCCGTCACATCCTGGCCGGAACGCACGGGCGCTTCGATAATCTGGCCGCCCACCTGCGGTTTTACCGCAACGCTTGCCGCCGCCTGCACGTTGCCCACGGCCGTCAGGGTGCGCGGCATGTCGCGGCGCTGCACCTTGGTCGTGACCGCGGGTATGGGGCGGCCCGCCACGCTGGTGACGGTGGAGTCACCGCAAGAGACGAGCGACAGAAGGGAACAGACGGAAACAAGGGTGAACAAAACACGTAAGGCGCGCACGGTCATGCTTTTCTCAGGGCTGAGGTTATGCCGTTGGGGGCAAGCCGAGCACAATGCCCGGGTCCGCACCCAGTTCCTGGGCGGAAGCGGAACGGGCAATGGCCGGAGCCCCCGTTGCCGCGAGGTCGTATACCTTTCGTTCCAGCGCCTTGCCTTCTTTATCCCGCACCAGGATGACCGTGGGATGCAGGGGTTGGGCAGGGTTGCTTGATGCGACGACTCCGTACCTGCCGTCTTCCAGCTCCACCGCGCTGCCCACGGGGTACACCCCCAAAAGGCGGATGAAGCGTTCAAGCATGGCCCCGGCGAAATCTTTGTCCCGCATGGAATACATGATGCTGAGGGCTTTGGAAAGCGGAAGCGCTTCCTTATACACCCGACGGCTGCTGAGCGCATCAAAAACATCAACCAGCGAAGAAATCTGCCCGGCGAAGCTGATATCAGCCCCGGAAAGGCCGCGCGGGTAGCCCTGGCCGTTGTGTTTCTCGTGATGTTCAAGCACGATCTGCAACACTTCCGGGGGCACGCCTTGCACCTCTTTTATCTGCTCATAGCCCAGCAGGGGGTGACGGCGCATGATGGCGAACTCTTCGTCGCTGAGCTTGCGCGGCGCGTTGAGCACCCGCAGGGGGATCAGCGCCTTGCCCAGGTCGTGGAACAGCCCGCCCATGCCGATGGCGTGCAGCTTGTCGCCCGTGGCGCCCAACCCCCGGGCCAGCATGACGGTAAGCACGGAAACGTTGACGCAGTGGGTATAGGTATAGTCGTCGGTCTGGCGCAGCTTGCACAGACCCACCAGGGCGTCGGCATTGCGGTCAAGGCTTTCGAGAATGCTGTCCACCACAGGTTCCGCCTGCGGCATGTCGAATATTCCCTTGCGCATGTTGTCCATCATCTCTTTAGCTTGGAAAAGCGATGCGCGATAGATGGAACGGGCGGCGCGCAGCTCTTCGGCCAGCGGCACGCGGGGCGGGGGCGGCGTGTATTCGGCGGGCGGGGCGGCACCCTGCCCCGGCAGAACAAGCTGCGCGAGATCAAACGGCAGGCTGCCGGGCGCGCAGCGCGTCAGGTCGATGAACGTTTCAAGGTAGCCGTCGCTTCGAATGCGGTCGATCTCGGCGCTTGTCGCGAGAAGCCCTTCCACGGAATATAAATAGGGGTGTTTCAGCCAGGAAACGTCGGTGTCGACAACGAACATGCCGGCACGCAGATCATTTACACTGATTTTATTAAACATCCATTCCCCCCCCCCCAAAAAGCGGCCGTGCACATGGCGAGGGCTGAAATATACACGGAGATGTTTTCTTTTACCAGCGGATCTATAAACCTAGCGCGGGGCGGCATACACGATGCCGCGCGCGCCGGTTTGACCCGCGCCGCGCCTTGCGGTAAGCAAAACCGGATATGTGACGACACACGCAAAGGAGGCGGCAATGGTCAGATTGGGGTTTGTGGGTTTCGGCGAGGCCGGATTTTATATGAGCCAAGGCTTGGGTGAAGAGGGTGTGAAAGACATCCGCGTGTTTGACGTGGCGCTCGCGTCAAGCGGGCCGTATAAACAAACCGTTGAAAACCGGGCGAAAGAAGCCGGGGTTACGTGTGTCGCATCCGTGGCCGAGCTTGCGCGGGATTCGGATATCGTTATCTGCGCCGTGCCCGCGCAGCATAACGAATCGGCGGCGCTTTCCGTTCTGCCGCACATGCGGCCGGACGTGTTGTATGTGGACGTCACTTCCAGCAGCCCCATGCTGAAAGAAAAGCTTGCGGCCGTTTTCGCGGCGAAAGGCTTCCGCTATGTGGACTCCGCCATGATGGGCGCGTTGCCCAACGACCGGCACAAGGTGCCCATGTGCTGCTCCGGCGATGGGGCCAAAGAATGGGTGGAACGCATCAGCCCCTGGAATATGAAGGGCCAGCTGCTGGAAGGGCCGGCGGGCATGGCCTCCAAAGTCAAGCTGACCCGTAGCGCGTTCATGAAAGGCCTGCAGGCGCTTTGCGACGAATCGTTTTTGCTGGCGCGAAAATTGGGCATAGAAGACAACCTGATGCGCTCGCTGGCGGGCACCTTTGCCAAAGAACCGGTGGAAAAGATGTTTCCCCGCTTCATGGCCGCGGATGCCGTGCACGCCGAGCGCCGCATGCATGAAGCCGAAGAATCCGCCGCCCTGATGGAAGCGGTGGGCATCGTGCCCGCCGTGTGCAGGGGCGCGGTGGAACGCATGCGCTTGACCGCCGCCATGGGGCTGCGTGAAGAATTGGGCGGAAAGCCCCCCAAAGACCTGGAAACGCTTTTTGGCCTGTGGGAAACCAAAGGATATAAATAATCCGTTCGTTCCAAAACGAGAAGGGGGGCGATATCGCCCCCCCCTTTTTGTTTTTGATGCGGCCTGCGCCGTGCGGCTATCCCTGCATCTTGCGGCGGGAAAAATCGGCCAGCTTTTTGGCTTCGGCAAAATCGGGCTTGGCCGCGAAAGCTTTGTCGCCGTGTTCCGCGGCCTTTTCCCATTTGCCCCATTCCATGTACATGCGGCCGATGTTGAAGTGTAAATTGGGGTCGTCGGGCGCAAGGGGCAGCGCCTTGTTGTAATAGTCTTCGGCGGCGTCAAAGCGGCCCAGCTTGCGCAGGGCGATGCCCAGGCGGTTATAGTGCTGCAACGCGTTGGGGTCGATGGAGACGGCCTCGGCCAGATACGTGGCCGCGTCTTCAAACAGGCCGGCTTTGAGCACGCGCTCGCCGATGTTGCCTTTCAGTTCGCTGTCGTCAGGGTATTCGTCGGAAATGGCCTTGAACACGGCCCTGGCGTGGTCGTGCTCTTCGGCGTCAAGGTGCGCCTGGCCTTTGGCCAGTGCCGCTTCTTTCTTGGCGGCAATGGCGTTGGCGATCTCTTCCGCTTCCGAAAGGCTGGCTTCCTGCAAGATGTCGAGCAGGTCGCGCACGTTTTCGAACAGCTCTTTTTCACCGCCGGGCTGATATTCCAGCGACAACGGATAAATTTTACGCAAAGCCTGGTCGTTGTTCAGGCGGGTGACGGCGTCGCTGAACAGTTTGCCGAACTCGTCGCGTTCCCCTTTCATCAGGGGATTGGTCAGCACCACGCGCAGGGCGGAAAGAAGATTTTGCGTCGCAGGCAGCAGCTTGCCCTGGCGCAGCATGCCCGCAACCTGGCTCAGCTGCCTGCGCGCGCTGACTATATCCTGTGCCATATGCGCTCCTCACGTAACGTTGTCATAGCCGAGCCCATATCAAAGTTTGTTCATTAAGGGAAGAATATCCCGCAAGTCTTCCGGAGTATCCACGCCGTGACTGCGGTGGCGGGTTATGGAAACACGCATGGGAATGCCGTTTTCAAGCAAACGAAGCTGTTCCAGCTTTTCACGCCTTTCAAGAAACGTGGGCGCAAGCGCGGTATACCGTTCCAACAAGTGCATGCGAAAGGCGTACAACCCGATATGCAACAAATAGGGTAGAGTATCAACACTCGCATTTTCTCTATCATGCGGAATCAGCGCGCGGGAAAAATACAGAGCGTTTTTTTGCGTATCAAGCACTACTTTTACCCGGTCGAACGATTCGGCCTCTTCGCGCCCCACGGGCAGGGCCAGGGTCGCCGCCTGCACGGCGGCGTCGCTGAAAGGGGCAAGCAGCTCGTCGAGCATGGCCGGGGCAAGCGCGGGCTCGTCACCCTGAATGTTTACGACCACCGCGTCCGGCGGCAGGTTCAAATGCCGGGCGGCCTCGCACACCCTGTCGGAGCCGCAGGCATGGTCAGCCCTGGTCATGACGCAGGGCACACCGAGCTTTTCGGCCGCTTCTGCGATGCGCGCGTCATCCGTGCACACGCTGACGCTTTTCAGGCGCGTGCATTGCGAGGCCCGGTTCCAGACGTGCCAGAACATGGGCTTGCCCAAAATGTCGGCCAGCGGTTTGCCGGGAAAGCGGGTGGAGGCGTAGCGGGCCGGGATGAAACCGTAGCAATCGGGAAACGTCATAATTTCTCGCAAAAAGTGTTTTTTGCCCTCTGGCTGCGTCACGCGCCGATTCCGGGCCGGGGCTGTACCGCCGGAGTACTCTCCCCGGCCCGGAATCGGCGCATTCCTTGCCAGAGAACAAAATCCATCTTTTTGCACAAGCAAAGATGGCACCAACATTCTATAGTTTTTCTAATCCCTTGGCGAGATCTTCCAAATAACTTCGGTTAAGAATACGTACGTCGCGGCCTTCAAGGCGTATGGCGCCCTGTTCCGCCATGCGGGTCAGGCAGCGGGAAAGGGTCTCGCGCGCCGTGCCCAGCATGGCCGCAAGCAGGCCCTTGCTGACGTCCAGGCGGAAGGTGTCCGCCCCGTCGCGCACGCCGCTTTCGTGCACCAGATAGGCGGCCAGGCGCTGCGGGGTTTCAAGCAAAGTCAGGGCCTCTATTTTGGCGCTGAAAGCGCGTAGCCGGGTAGAGAGGGCGGCCATCATGTTCAGGGCCAGCACCGGGTTCTTGGCGAAGGCAGCGACCATGTCCCGCCGGGGCAGGCAGAGCAGCCGCGAAGGCTCAAGGGCCTGGCTGGACGCGGGAAATTTTCCCCCTTGCAGCACGGCCACCTCGCCGAACATTTCCCCGGGGCCGAAAAGGTGCAGCACCACTTCGCGGCCGTCAGGCGCGGCCCGGAAGATTTTCATCTTGCCCGCGCCGATAATGTACAAGGTTTCGGCCAAGTCGCCTTCATGAAAGACGATCTGGTTTTTGGGCGCGTCTTTCCAGGCGGCAATGACCGCGAAATCGCGCAATGCCTCTTGCGGCAGCCCGCTGAAGAGCGGGGTTTTGGCCAGAACGGCGGTTGTGTCGGTCATGTGGCGGGCCCCATGAAGCGCACCAACTCGAACAGCTTTTTATGGTGCGTTGCGACGATGTGATAGTACTTGTCATGCGGCACGTAGATATACGGCACGTCCACCGTGCGGCGGTAAAGAAACAGGGAAAGGATCATGCGATTGATGGCCTGGTGTCCGATGATCAATGTGCCGGGCGCCGCGCCGGAAAGAAAGAGCGCCTTGCGAAAACCCCTGCCCACCCGTTCGCGCATGCTCACATAGCCTTCGCCGCCGGGATAGGTGTAGTTGTATTTGTCTTTGGCTCTGGCTGCGTACTCATCAGGGTATTGTTCGCGTATTTCCGCATAGCTCATGTTTTCACACAGGCCCGCAGCTATTTCGTCCAGCTCCGGCATGCTCATGAGCACGCTGTCCGGGTGGTCCGCCACCAGGGGGGCGGCTGTTTGCTCCGACCGGATGCGGGTGGAGGTGAAGATATACGGCACCGGCTTGTCTCTGAAGTGGTCGGCCAGCGCTCTTGCCTGGGCGTGGCCCCGTTCCGTCAGGGGGGAGTTGCCGCCGATGCGGCTTTCCAGGTTGTAATAGGTCTCGCCGTGCCGCACCAGATAGAGGTTGTTGATCCAGTCGGAAACCATGATGTCGCGAATGCGCACGTAATAGGGCACGATGAAGCTGAACTGCTCTTGCACGATGCGGTTATAGAGCGTGTCCACCCGCACGAAGTTGGCTTCCGATTCCAGCGGGCTGTAGATGGATTCGTAATAGCTGATGCGTTGCGAAAAGTGGCGGGCCGCGTCGTCGCGCGACATGCGGGCGAATTCCGGCAGCTTTGCCTTGCGCTGAATGCTGGCCGCCACCAGGTCCGCGTCGTTGTTGATGCACTCGATGTACAGAACGGGCTTGCCGCTCATCTCTTTTTCCAGCATTGCCCGCCGGGCGCGGCTTGCATTGGTGGCGTCCAGAATGGCCACGTGCCCTTCGGTTTCAAGGTATTGCCGGGCCAGTTCCATGTTCATGCGCGAGAGTTTGTCCCGGGCCTGGTTGCCTTCGGCATTTTCCGGGTCGTAAAACCAGGGTTCTGACGAAGCTTCGCCGTAATGGATGCGCCTGAGCGCCCCGTTGTTGAAAATGCGCACGCGCACGCCTTCGGCTTCCAGCCCGTCGCGCAGGCGCAGCGCCAGGGTGGATTTGCCGCGCGCGGGCAAGCCCACAAGCACGATGCACAAACGGCCGGCGGCGGATTCTTCAATGCGGCTCACGCAATCCTCCCGAACAGGCTCGTGGCCCGGGTCAGGTGGCTCATGGCGTCAGTGCGCATGTCGTCAGGCCGCATGCGCCAGGTCCAGTTGCCTTCCGCCACCGACGGGGTGTTCATGCGCGCATCCATGCCCAGGCCCAGCACATCCTGCATGGGTACGATGGAAAGGCCCGCGACGGATGCGTGGGCGAGGCGCAGCAGGGTTTTATGGCAGTTCTCTTCCGTGATCTCGTGCCCCGCGTAGGCGGCCAGGTTTTCTTTTTCCTCGTGGCTCGCGTCGCAGCAAAACCAGCCTTTTGTCGGGGCGTTGTCGTGGGTGCCGGGATAGACCACCCGGTACGGGTCAAGACGGAAGGGCGCATACGGGTTCGCGCCGCCGCCGAAGGCGAACTGCAAAATGGCCATGCCCGGCAGGCGGTAGTCGCGTTGCAGCTCGCGCACGTCCGGGGTGATGACGCCCAAATCTTCGGCGATGAAAGGCAGATGCCCCATGCGCCGGGCCAGCACGGCGAAAAGCGCGTCTCCGGGCGCTTCCACCCATTTGCCGTTGACGGCGGTCTTTTCCGTTGCCGGTATTTCCCAATACCCGGCGAAACCCCGGAAATGATCCAGCCGCACCGTGTCGAACAGCAACAGGTTGTGCTCCAGCCTTTGAATCCACCAGCGGAATCCGTCATGGCGCAAAGCTTCCCATTCATAGACGGGGTTGCCCCAGCGCTGGCCCGTGGCGCTGAAATAGTCCGGCGGCACTCCGGCCACCACGGTGGGCTCGAACGCGCCGTCCAGTTTGAAAAAGCAAGGGTTGGCCCAGACGTCGGCGCTGTCGTGGGTCACATAAATGGGCGCGTCGCCGATCAGGCGCAGCCCCAGTTTGCGGCAATGCGCGCGGAGAGCCGCCCACTGGCGGAAGAACAGATACTGGATGAAGCGCTCGCGCTGCATGGCGTCACGTTCGCCGTTATCCCAGGCGGCCAGGGCGGAAGGGTCGCGCCGGGCCAGCTTTTCGGGCCATCTGGTCCACACCGCCCCGCCGTGAGCGCGCTTGATGGTCATAAACCGGGCGTAATCGTCCAGCCAAAAGGCGTGTTCCGCCCGAAAGGCGGCAAAGCCGGCGTCCGTATCCAGCCGGTGGCGGTTTTTTTCAAAGGCCGCGTCAAGCAAGGCCTCGCGTTCTTTTTCCGCCCGCACGTAATCAACAACCGTTTCGCGGCCGAAATCGCCGGCGCAGGCGGCGTCGCAGTCGGCGTGCGAAATAAAACCCTCTTGCACCAGCAGTTCGGGGCTGATGAAAAGCGCATTGCCCGCAAAGGCCGAGGGGCTGGAATAGGGCGAGTTGCCTATGGCGGGAGATGTGGGCCCCAGCGGCAGAAACTGCCAGGCGCTTTGGCCGCATTCGGCCAGCAGGCGGGCGAAGGCGTGGGCGGATGGGCCCAGGTCGCCTATGTTGCGCGAAGAGGGCAGGGACGAGATGTGCAGCAAAACACCGCTAAGGCGCACGCGCATGAAATGATTCTCCTTTGAGGGCCTTGTCTCTTTTACGACTCCAGTTGTTGCAGACGCTCCACACAGCGCCGCAGACTGGGAGAATGCTTCATTGCCGCGTCAACGGCCCAGTTATTCACAACGAATCCGGACATTGTCGCCAAATATAGGGGAGAAACTGCTCCCTTATGCCCCGAAGGAGGTGCAATGCTGTCTCGAATCGAACTTTTCTTTGATAACCTGGCCAGATTTACCAGAGATTGTTTTGGGTCCGGTTCATTGTCGGGATTGGGTGGCACCTTCGTTACAGAAATATGCAGGAAACCAGCCAGGGCCTCCCGGTCCGCAAGAAGCCAGCTTTCCAGTTCATTAACGGCAAAGCGGCACAGAAAATAGGGTGACGGCGAAGGGCAGGTGCTGAGAAAATAGCTCTGCAAAGCTTCAGGAGGGCAGGCAGCCTGTGCATCCATAAAGTCAGTCAGCACCAACAAGGCGTTGCCTCGCATCGCCGTTGCTTGAAACCCAGCAGCTTTACTGCGGATGTAGTTACACCCGCGCATGCCATAAACCGTGCCTTTATCGTGTCCGCAAAAGTTCAGGAGTTTGTCTGCCACGGGCTCTTCAAGCCGGCCTTCTAAAAGCAGATTGACCAGCATGCCTAAAACAGCCGTAGTAGTTCAGTGTTGGCGGGCTTGGTCTTGGGCAGCAGCACATCTGCCACGGTTAACCGGCCCTCTTCAATCAAAGCAGCATCCTGTGGACTAGACGGCAGCACGTTTGTTCCCTCTCCTCCAGGTTCAAACCGAAGCACTTCGTCAGCGCCTATACCTGGGTCGTCCAAGAGCGCTTCGGAGTGGGTAGTGACAAAAATTTGCCGTATGCCCTTTTTTTTGTCCCTGTCCATACGCGCGAACAAAACGGGCAGTTGCGCGACTATCTCTTCATGCAGCGACAACTCTGGCTCTTCCAGCAAGAGAGGGCCGCCGCTATCCAGAATCGACCACAACAACGCAAGGAGGCGCAGCGTTCCGTCAGAAAAAGAGGATTCGCTTTGATAGGCTCCGCTTGCCCTCCAATGAGCATAGTTTACTTTAAAGTGAGGCAGCCCGTTCTTATCTGGTTCGACTGCCAAATCTTTTAGCTGAGGCACGGCGACTTTTAATGCGTCATTGATTTTTGTCAGGCGTGATTCACGAGTTCGCTTCGGGGTATTCCAGATGGTTTGGACAAGGTCGCGTCCGTAGGGGTCATTGCTTACAGGATTGGGCGAAAAGGCCTTCGGCTCACGCACAAGTTGAGGCAGGATATGCCTATACTGAATGCTGGAAAAAAAATCAGCGACTTCTCTGAAATCCTTGTTTGCGATCACTTGCTGTAACGCGGTTTGTGTCAAGCGCAACTCGTCTTTTTTGTCATTTCCATCTGGGCGTTGCAGCACTGCTCGCCACGATGCGCTTCCTTCGGTTTTTTTGTGAACTTCTTCGCTGACAATGTATGGGACATCTTTTCCTTGCCTTGCGCCGAAAGTAAGAGAATACCGCCAGGTATCATCGAGTGTAACCGCAACAGTAATATCCGGTTGCCGCCGTGCGCCAAGATGTCTGACTTTTTTTATACCCCCCCGTTGATCCACTACGGCCTTCTCCAGGCCATCTTGCGCAACGTCTCTTAAAAACCGCAACGCATCCAGAAAGTTTGACTTTCCCGAAGCGTTCGGGCCGATCAAAAACATGCGTTTTCCGCACGCCACATTGACATCGGCAAAATTTCGCCAGTTTTTTAGTTCAATACGCGTAAGTATCATGAGCAACCTCGTTGAAGGTGTTTTTTCAATAATAGAACGAATAGCGGGGCACAGCGACCCCCCGCGCTTGTTCAAGGTCCAAAAGGGAAGTCAGCAGCTCTTTCCACCAAGGCGCGCCGCCTTTGGGGTCTCGCAGCAGTTTCGGCCTGCCGGGCAGTTTGCAGATTTCCGCCAGGCGCAGGTAGGCCGCTTCCCGGTCGCCCAGGCGGTCCACCAGTTTGAGCGCCAAGGCCTGATGGCCGGTGAAAGCCCGCCCGTCGGCCAGCGCGGCCACGGTTTCAAGCGGGAGCTTGCGTCCTTCCGCCACCGTGCGCACGAATTCCTGCTGCATGTCGCCCAAAAGAGCGTCGAGGTATTTTCTTTCGTCGTCGGTCAGGGGCTGAAAGGGCGAACCCGTGGTTTTGAATTTGCCGGTGGCCATGCTTTCGGATTTAACGCCCAAGGTCTGCATCAGGCCCTGCACGTTGGCAAGCTGCATGCGCACCCCGATGGAGCCGGTCAGGGTCGAGGGGCTGGCAAAGATTTCGTGCCCGGCCACCGCGATATAATAGCCGCCGGAAGCGGCCGCCGTGCCCATCGAAACAATCACGGGCTTGACCGCGGCCAGCCGTTTTACGGCCGCATGCATTTCTTGCGAAGGGGCGACGGCCCCGCCCGGGGAGTCTATGCGCAAGAGCACCCCGGCCACGGAATCGTCGCGTTGCAGTTTGCCGGCCCAGGATGCGACTTTTTCCGCATCGCCGATAAAGCCTTCAATGCGAATAAGACCCAGGCGTTTACCGAACATGCCCTTGTTTTCGGCATAGCCGAGCGCGGCGGAAATGAGCATGACAACGGCCAGAAGGCCGAGCAGCAGCAGAAAGCAAAACAAAAAAGGACGCCGTTTGCGCAAGGGCAGCGGCAGGGGGTATTGGCTCATATGGTACCTCGGGTAGCGGCTGAATTTGCCGTGATGCTTCGTCAAGCCGCGTTTTTGCGTCGGTCATGTACCAAAAGAGTACACTTCCCGCCGCGAAAACGCGACTTTCCTCGCCTGACGGCAAATTGAGCCGCTACCATTATTCATCGTTGTTTTCCGGGTATTCATCGGTGACGCGCACCCGGCGGATACGGTTCCTGTCCATGACATTCACGGTGAAGCGCTTGCCGCACAGCGATATGTGGTCGCCTTCCGCGGGGATGCGGCCCAGCATGTCGATAATGTGCGCGGCGATGATTTTATACGGGTTGGTGTCTTTGTCGGGACACTTAATATCCATGCGCGCGGCCAGATCGTCCAAAGACAGATCGGCGGAAATCAGGACGGAACCGTCCGGTTGCTCTTCATATTCCGGCGCTTCGTTGTCGAATTCGTCCTGAATGTCGCCGACAATGGCCTCCACAATGTCTTCCATGGTGATGATGCCCTGCCAGGCGCCGTATTCGTCGACAATGACGCAAAACTGCTGGCGCGAGGCCTGCATCATCTCAAGCACCCTGTCCAGGTGTGCGGTTTCATAGGCGTATAAAGGCTCGCGCACCAGGGTGCGCAGGTCGGCGTCGGGTTTTTGCTGCAACAGGTCTTTGGCGTGCAGAAACCCGATAATATTGTCGCGGTTGCCGTCGTAAACCGGAAAGCGCGTGTGCCCGCTTTTGCCGGCGAAATTAACGGCCGCCTGAACCCCGGCGGTGATGTCCAGCGCCATCGTATCCATGCGGTGGATCATGATGTCTTTGGCCATCTTCTTGTAAAAACTGAAGATGTTGCCCAGCATGCGGCCTTCGCCCTCGTCAAGCTGGCCGCTTTTTTCAGAGTCGAGAATGAGCATGCGCAACTCTTCGGGCGAATGGAATTGTTCCGCTTCCGATGCGGTGTGCAGGCCCGCCAGGTGCAAAAATTTGTTGGATATGCCGTTCATCACCGTGACCACGGGAAAGCACAGCAGGTAAAAGACGCGCATGGGCAAGGCAAGCAGCAGCACGGTCTGTTCCGCCCGTTGAATGGCGATGGATTTGGGCATCAGCTCGCCGAAGACCACGTGCAGAAAAGTGATGAACGTGAAACCCACGGCAATGGAAAGCGAAGTGATCAGCGCCGGGCTGTCCACGCCGACGAGCAGCAGCAAAGGGCGCAGCAGGGCGGCCACGGCGGGCTCGCCAAGCCAGCCCAGGCCCAGGCTGGAAAGGGTGATGCCCAGTTGGCAGACCGAAAGATAGGCGTCCAGGTGCGTCACGCCGAAAAGGGCCCGCTTCGCCCCGCGGTTGCCCTGGTCGGCCAGCAGTTCCAGTTTGGTTTTGCGCGCCTTGACAAAGGCGAATTCCGCCGCGACGAAAAGGCCGTTCAGCACGACCAGCAAAAGCGCCACGAGCAGCATCAGGCCGGTATACATAAAAAGTGTCTTTGTCCTTCGGCCGCGTCATGGGCCGATTCCGGGCCGGGGCTGTACAGTAAGAGTACTATCCCCGGCCCGGAATCGGCCCTTTCCTTGCCGGAGAACAAAATCCATCTTTTTATACTCTTCTACTCTTTGTACGTGATTTCAACCGCAAACAGAAGCAGATATTTAGCTGCACCTGATAAAGCATCACGCCAAACAATAGGCGATGGTAACGAGTGCAAGACTGGCCGCGCGCAAGCCCTGACTGGCCGCAACCAGTGCCAGGGCCAGGCGCGGGGTGAAATAGCCCGCGTATGCCGGCAACTGGTGGCGAAAGGCCCGCATGGGCGACGAGAGAATATTGCCGATCAAAAGCGCCGTAACAGCCTGCGCCGGGGTGATGGCCCCGTTGTGCAGCAAGGCGGAGGCGGCGGCGAATGCCGCGCCGCTTTCCGCCGCGATGTGCACGGCCACAACGCCTGCCGCCGCCGGGGGCAGAAAAGGCAGCCGCCCGCTTCCGGCGGTGAAAAACGACTCCACCGCGTTGAAAAAGCCTGCGTACTGCAGCAGAACCACAAGACAATAGACCGGCGCTGTGAACAGGCATATTTTCAGAATGCGCCGTTTAAGTTGCGGCCAGAGGGAAGCGCGGATGCGCGCCGGTCCGGGGCGGGCGTCCTTTTCAGGCGCTGCGGCCGTTCGAGGCAGCAAAAAGCGCCCGGCCAGCGCCACGCCGCCCGTGCGCATGGTTGCGGCAAGAAAGGTCAGGCCGACGTAGGTACAAGCGTGGGCGCCCAGAAAAGAAAAAGAAAGCGCCAAAAGCGAAGGCAGGTGCGTCAGAAAAGCCGGGGTGCTGTTGAAAATATTGGCCAGCATGAGCTCGCGCCGCGTGATGCGCCCGTCGGCAAAAGCCTGCGCCAGCGTGGCGTTGGACGCGGCCGGTGAAAGAAAGGCCAGAGAAAAGGCCGCTCCGGCGTCAGGCCCCAGGCGGGCAAGGCGCACCGCGGGTGCGGATAGTTTTGCGATAAAGGCCGTCCAGCCGAAGGCTTCAAGCAAATGGGCCAGGGTCAGGCTCAGCGCCATGACCGGCAAAAGGCGCGCAAGCGGCCGTATGACGCCGTTCCAAAGCAGAGCGGGCAAGGCGCCGTCGGCTAACAGGGCGTCCATAAGGCTCGCCGTCAGGCAAGCAGTTCGGAATGGGCCAGAAAAAGGTCGAGATTGGACCAGAACTCGTCATCCGCCTCGGTGAACGACACGCCAAGCAGCATGCGGTTGGTGTCCGTTTCCACGCTGCGCACGGTACAGGTGACCGCAAGGGGCAGGCCGTCCGCGGAAAGGGTCGCGCGCACCACCAGAACGTCGCCCGCAACGGTTTGGCGCAACTCGTGCTGGCCGCGCACGTCGACCGCCAGGCGGCAGCCGCCGCGCGAAAGGTCGCCGATAACACCCTGGGCGTCGCCGCGCCGCGAATGCAACTGGGCGGGCAGCGCGCACTGCACGCGTTTGTGCTGCCGCAGAACGAGCTTTTCGATAACTTCGGGATATTGCAAGAAAAGAAGCAAAGCGGGTTTGGTCACGTGGGTCAGTATTTCGCTCTGAAACCCGCACAGCTCGCCTTCGCTGACGAAGCGCACCGTGGCGGAAGCGCCGCCCACCAGACGGGTGCGCAGGCCCGGCACCCACGGCAGGCGCACGATAAGATATTCGAAGTGAACCATGCCGACCAGGTCGGCGGCGATGCGCCCTTCTTGAGCGTCACGGTCCGTGCCCAGGCTGATGGACATGCGCATGCCCACATCCAGGGATAATCGAACCCCCGTGTGGCGGCTGTGCTTTTCTTGAGGCTGCTGTTTTTCCTGCGACATGGCTCACCTGACTGTTATGAGACGCCTTTTTACGCGGGCGCGCACTGCTGCGAATGCAATAGTATATCGCCCGAAATAAAAAAACTTTTAGTGCATAGTATATACTTGACTGTTTTGTATCAAACCCGCTGCGGTAGGGCAACTCCCCCTGTCCACCCAAATGGTGCATGAAAGTATTTATTAAATGCCCGGTCCGGGCTACAGTGTCTTCGCTTCATATCGGGCGGCAAATCTCGGAAACCCGTAGTCATGACGGAATTTTCCGCTGCCGGATGCGGCGGTCGAAGTGAATGTGGTTGTCATGCCGGCTTCGGCCGCGCACGGGCTAAATAACGGCTTCTGGCCGATAGTTGCGTCAAGCGGGCCGGTTTTTCAGCCTTGATTGTAATGCGGCGGCGGGGTGCTGACCCCGCCGGGTTCGTCAAGCAGCGCGCTCAGTTCCAATACTTTTTCCCGCAACGCTTCCAGCTCGCTCTGCATTCTGTCCATCTGCCGCTGCTGGCCGGTCAGGGCGGTATTGAGGTCTTGCAGCAGCCGTTCTTGAAAAAAGAGTCCTTCTTCCAGGCGGGCCAGGCGCTGTTCTGTGCCGCCCACGGTTATTTGCCGCCCTTGGGCATGCCCGTGCGCGTCAGGCTCATGACCGTCTCGAAATGTTCCGGCGATACCGGCTGGATGGAAAGACGACTGCCCTTGCGCAGAAGCTCCATGCCCGCCAGATCCGGCTGCGCGCGTAAAAACGCGAGGGGCAGGGGGTTTTTGAACACTTCCTTCAGGCGCACGTCCACCAGGTACCAGCGGGGTTTGTCCGCGGGCGACGCGGGGTCGAAATGCTCGTTTTCCATATCCCACTGGGTGGGGTCGGGCCGGGCGGGGCCGGCTATTTCCACCAGGCCCACAATGCCGGGGTCGGTAACGGAATGGTAGAAGAAAGCAAGGTCGCCGGGGCGCATGTCGTCGCGCATGAAATTGCGCGCCTGGTAATTGCGCACCCCATCCCAGGGGCTGGTTTTGCCGGGAAGCTTCTCCAGATCGTGAATCGAAAAACAGCCGGGTTCGGTCTTCAGCAGCCAATAGTGCGACATGGCGATACTCCTGCGCGCTTCTATTTTTTCCGGGCCGGTTTGCGGGCGGTTCCGGATGTTTTACCAGATACGCCGCTTTGCTGTCTCGGTCCAGAGGGCGTCGGCCCAGATTGCCGTGATGCCTTGCCGGGCATGGGGTGTCGCGCCGGCCGGGCGCCCGGCGCGTGTTCCTGCTTGCCCAGCAGCATGTAATGCTGGCGCAATCGTTCCGCATCGCTGCGGGCCACGGGTATGGCGTTTCCTTCCGGGTCCGCGCCGGCATAAAACATGGCCGTGGCCACGGTGCCGGGCGTGGGGACGAAACACTGCACCTGCTGCGGCCGCCAATTTCTGCGGGCCAGCCAGGCCGCAAGGCGGCGCATGTGCTCTTCCGTACAGCCGGGGTAGGCGCTGATAAGGTAGGGGATCACATATTGCTCTTTGCCCGCGCCGGCGGAAAGCGCGGCAAAGGCTTCGAGAAAACGTTCGAAAACCGCGAGTGAAGGTTTGCGCATCAGGCGCAGCACCGCCTCGTCGATATGTTCCGGCGCGACTTTAAGTTGGCCGCCGGTGAATTCTTGCGTATAGGCGGCCAGGGCGTCGGCGTCGCGCATGGCGAGATCAAAGCGCACGCCGCTGGCCACGCGCACGTGGCGCACCCCCGGCTGGCGCGTTATTTCGCGCAGCAGATCCGCGTTGGCTTTCTGGTCCACGGCAAAACCGGGACAGACGGAGGGCGTGAAACAGCTGGGCCGCGCGCAGCGGGCGGGGTCCAGCGTGCATTTCGCTTCCCAGGTATTGGCCGAGGGGCCGCCCACGTCGCTTATCGATCCTGCCCACTTTTTCGATCCGGCCGCAATAATCCGCGCTTCAGACAAAATGGATTCGCGACTGCGCGAGGCGATGCGGCGGCTTTGGTGCAGGGCCAGGGAGCAAAAAGCGCAGCCGCCCCCGCAGCCCCTGTGGCTGGTAATGCTGGTGCGGATCATCTCCCAAGCGGGCACGGGTTGCGTGTACGACGGGTGCGGCAGACGCGCGAAGGGCAAATCGTAAAGCGCATCCAGCTCTCGCGTGCTCAAGGGCGGCGCGGGAACGTTTATCAGCACGGCGCGTTCGCCGCTGACCTGCACGGCCGGGGAAACACCTTGGTGCACCTGGCGTTCCAGGGCCAGAGTGGCGGTCATAATCAAGCGTTTGTCCGCCAATATGGCTTCGTGCGAGGGCAGGCGGATGGCGCCGGAGATCTCTTCCGCCTCTTTGGCGGATATGGCGGCCGCCGTGCCGGGAATGTGCCGGGCCAAACTTTGAAATGTCCGGCAGACGCTGTGTTTTGGCGCATGATCACCGGCAGGGCTCGTGCTTTCCAGCGCTGCCTCCGCCGCTTGTGCAGCGGCTAGTAGCGCGCTCTCCCCCATGCCGTAGAGCAAGAGATCCGCCTTGCTGTCCGGCAAAATGGAGCGACGCAAGGAGTCGGACCAGAAATCGTAATGGCTGATTCTGCGTAACGACGCTTCTATGCCGCCGATAACCAGCGGCAGGTCGGGAAACAGGCGGCGGACCAGGCCGCAATAGACCAGCACGGCCCGGTTGGGGCGCGCGCCGCCCTGGCCGCCGGGGGTATAGGCGTCGTCGTGGCGCATTTTGCGAAAGGCCGTGTACCGGGCCAGCATGGAATCCACAGCCCCGGCGCTGACCCCGGCCAAGAGGCGCGGGCGGCCCATGCGGCACAAATCTTCGGCCGCATCGGCCGGGTCTTGCCAGCGGGGCTGGGCCGCAATGCCCACCCGATAGCCGTGCCCGACCAGGTGGCGGCCCAGAAGGGCGATGCCGAACGAGGGGTGGTCCACATAGGCGTCGCCGCTGACCAGCAGGATATCCAGGCTGTCCCAGCCCAGATCCCGCATCTCTTCGCGGGTCATAGGCAGAAAAAGAGGCTGTTTGATCATGCGCCCGGTCACTTGCCGATCATTTTGCAGGTGCGGCCGGAGCGGCAGGCGCGGCCGCAGGCTGAGCCTGTGCGGCAGGAGCGTTCAAGAGCGGCAGCGGCGCCTTTTGGTCCTTTGCGGCGGGCGCGGCCTGGGCGGGGGGCGGCATCGTTTTCGCCGGAGCCGGTTTTTTTACGGGCGCGTCGAGCAGGGGCAGGCCGCCGGGCGCACCGGTCGTACCGGAAATTCCAGCCGGGCCGGACGCACCGTTGCCCGCACCGGTTGCGCCGCCTTTGATCTGCGAAGGCGTTCCGGACATGCCGTGGCCCACCCGGAAGGCGTTCCATTCATCTTTGGAAATGCGGCCGTCCTTGTCGGTGTCGATCAGGTCAAAGGCTTCGCGTTTCAGCGAAGAAAAGGCGGCGTGGAACTCTTCCCAGTTCAGATATCCGTCTTTGTTCGTGTCGGCCCGGTCAAAACTGCCGCTCATGCCGCCGGGCATGGCCTGGCTGGATGCGGCGCAAAAAAGCAGAAAAAGGGCGGAAAAAAGCAGCCGTTTCATCACGATGTCCTCTCCAGAAGTTCGCGCAGCCGTTTGGGATAATCGGTGATGATACCGGCAACCCCCAGGCCGAATACCCTTTGCATATCCTCGATCGCGTTCACGGTCCAGACGTTGACCCGAACCCCGGCTTCGCGTAGCGCGGCCATGTCTTGCGGCAAGACCAGGTTGTGCCGGGGGTGGTAAAAGAGGGATTTTGCCTCACGGCAGACCGCCACGGCGTTTTCCGGCCGGGTATTTTCGATCAGCGCGCCCCGGGGCATTGCGGGCATCAGGTCCGCCGCTTCGCGCAGATATCGATGCTGAAAGGACGAAAGCAGCACCATATCCGCCATGCCCAGGCGGCGGATAAGCCCGGTTACGTCAGAGGTGATGCGCTCATGGCCGGATCTGCCCGCGTGGTCTTTGATCTCCACGTTGACCCGCCAGTGAAGTTCGCGGGTCAGCAGCAGGGCTTCTTCAAGCGTGGGGATTTTTTCACCGGCATAGGAAGCGGTCATGGCCGGGGTCACTTCACCGGCCGCCACGGTTTGAAAAGGATCGCTTGTGGCGAACCAGCCGCCCGCATCCAGGCTGCGGATTTCCGCCAGAGTGAAATCTTCCAGCTTCCAGGGTTTGCGGCCGGCGAATTCCGGCCGCTGGGCCACGTCCGTGGTGCGTTCCAGCGTGTCGTCGTGGATGACGACCAGATGCCCGTCTTTTGTCAGGCCGGTATCCAGCTCCCACATATGGGCTTGTTCCGCATGAGCCAGGCGGGCGGCGGCCAGGGTATTTTCCGGGGCGTGGGCCCGCGCGCCGCGATGGGCGATGTTCAGGGGTTTTGCGTTCATGTCACAACCGTTTTCGCGTTGCCGCGTCAAAAAGGTGCGCGCGGCCGGGCCGCACGGCAAGGTGCAGCATATCGCCGGGGTTGGGCCGCAGCGACCCTTCCAGCCGGGCCACAAGCAGCACGCCGTATTCCGCATCCATGACCCCGTCGCCGTGCAGCAGACGGCAGTGGGCCAAGGTATCCGCGCCCAGGGCTTCGGTCAGCTCCACCTGGCAGCGCAGGGTTTCCGCGCCTTCTTGCGGCGCGGGCAGCAGGTCTTCGGGCCGAAGGCCCAGGCGCACCTCGCCGGAATGGCCTGCCAAAGCGTGGTCCGGAGACGGGGCGGAGGGCAGGGCTTTGCCGTCCGGCAGGCTGAGAAGCCCGTCTTTCATGGTGGCGTGCAGCATGTTCATGCCGGGCGAACCGATGAAGCGGGCCACAAAGACCGTCGCGGGCCGCAGATAGAGGTCGTCCGGCGTGCCGAACTGCTCTACGTGTCCCAGGTTCATGACCAGAATGCGTTGGGCCAGGGTCATGGCCTCCACCTGGTCGTGGGTCACATAGATGCTGGTGGTGCCCAGCTTTTCGTGCAGGCGGCGCAGCTCAACCCGCATCTGGTTGCGCAGAGCGGCATCCAGGTTGGAGAGGGGCTCGTCGAACAGAAACACCGCCGGTTCGCGCACGATGGCCCGGCCCATGGCCACGCGCTGGCGCTGCCCGCCGGAAAGCTGGCGCGGGGTGCGGTCAAGGTACTCGGCCAGGCCCAGCATGTTCGCGGCGGCGGCAAGGCGCTTTTCGCGTTCTTCGGCAGGTATGCCGCGCACCTTGAGGCCGTAGCAGATATTGTCGCGCACGTTCATGTGCGGGTAGAGGGCGTAGTTTTGAAAGACCATGGCCACGTTGCGGTCTTTGGGTTCCAACGGGGCCACATTGGCGTTGCCAATGCGGATTTCGCCGGAAGTGAGCTCTTCAAGCCCGGCGATCAGGCGCAGTACGGTTGATTTGCCGCAGCCGGAAGGGCCGACGATGACCAGAAAGGTGCCGTCGGGCACCACCAGGGAAATGCCCTTGATAATGTCGTTCTTGCCGAAAGATTTTTTGACGTCGATCAGTTCGACTTGTGCCATCGCGGCCTCACAGTGTTTTTCACCAGTATACACAGTGGCGTGAAAAAAGCATCAATCCCGTTCCGCCCAGTCCAGCGACCGGGCGACCGCTTTGTGCCAGGCGGCCAGCAGCTCCCCTCGTTTATCCGCCGCCATGACCGGCTCGAACACCCGGTCTTTTTGCCATTGCTTGGCGATGGCCTGCGGCGAATCCCAGAATTTGACGGCCAGCCCGGCAAGGTACGCCGCGCCGAGCGCCGTGGTTTCCGTGACTTTGGGCCGCACCACGGGCAGGTTCAGAATATCCGCCTGGAACTGCATCAGCAGATTATTGCCTGATGCGCCGCCGTCAACGCGCAGCTCGGTCAGCGGCGTTTTGGCGTCTTTTTGCATGGCGGCCAGCACGCCGTGCACCTGAAAGGCGATGCTTTCAAGGGTGGCTCTGGCCAGGTGCGCGGCATTCGCGCCGCGCGTCAGGCCGAACACGCTCCCTCTGGCGTAGGGGTCCCAGTGCGGCGCGCCAAGGCCGGTGAACGCGGGCACCAGCACCACGCCGCCGTTGTCGGGCACGGATGCGGCCAGCTTTTCCACTTCCGGCGCGGTTTTGATGATGCCCAGCGAATCGCGCAGCCACTGCACGGCCGCTCCGGCCACGAACACGGCCCCTTCAAGGGCGTAGGTCAGCGGGCCGGGCCCGTTCTGCCAGGCCACGGTGCTCAAAAGGCGGTTGGAAGAATCAATGACTTCATTGCCGGTGTTCAGCAGCATGAAACAGCCCGTGCCATAAGTGTTTTTCGCCATGCCCGGGTTCAGGCAGACCTGGCCGAAAGTCGCGGCCTGCTGGTCTCCGGCGATGCCCGCGACAGGTATGGCCGCGCCGTATACCTCGGGCGAAGTCTCGCCGAACACGCCGGAAGAAGGCATGACGCGGGGCAGCATGGCCCGGGGCACGCGCAAAAGGCCCAAAAGTTCGTCATCCCACTCCTTGGTCCTGATATTATAAAGCATGGTGCGTGAGGCGTTGGAAGGGTCTGTGGCGTGCACGGCTCCGCCGGTCAGCTTCCACAGCAGCCAGGTATCGATGGTGCCGAAAAGCAGTTCGCCCCTTGTGGCCTTTTCCCGCGCGCCGGGCACGTTGTCGAGAATCCAGGCGGCTTTGGTGCCGGAAAAATAGGAGTCAATGACCAGGCCCGTTTTGCGGTGGATAAGCGCGGCGTGGCCGTCTTTTGCCAGCGCTTCGCACACATTTGCCGTGCGCCGGTCTTGCCAGACGATGGCGTTGTAGATGGGGTTGCCGGTCGCTTTTTCCCAGACCACCGTGGTTTCGCGCTGGTTGGTGATGCCGATGGCCGCGATATCCGCGAAGTGCCGCCCGGTTTTGGCCAGCACTTCCGTGGCCACCCCGAGCTGGCTGCTCCAGACGGCCGTGGGGTCGTGCTCCACCCAGCCGGGCCGGGGATAGATTTGGGGGAATTCTTTTTGGGCGACAGCCACGGGCGCGCCTTCGCGGTTGAACAAAATGGCGCGAGAGCTGGTGGTGCCCTGGTCCAGGGCCAGGATGAAAGAGGGCATGGCTTCCTCCCTTGTGATTGCGGCAGCCTTTCAAAGCATAGGCAAAAGCGGAGGAAAAAGCCATCGGCCAGCGGCACGGCATGGCGCGCCCTTTAGAGCAGTTACCGCTTGAAATAGCCGCTTAACGGCGAGCAAAGCCCGCCTGCGGACCTCAGTCCACCCGCGCGGACTCGTCCGCCGTGCGCAAACTGATGGTGAACGAAGCGCCGGGTTTCGACCCGTTGCCGCGCACCCTGATGTCGCCGCCCCAGGCGTTGACGAAAGCGTGCACGATGGAAAGCCCCAGGCCCATGCCTTTGTGCGCTTCTTTGGTGGTATAGAAGGGGTCGAAAATACGGTCTTCCATGCCTTTCACGCCGGGGCCGTTATCCACGACCCGGATGCGCACTGTTTCCTCTTCACACACGCCCATGCAGATATCGATGGTTTTTTCCGGCCGCTCCACGGTATCCAGGGCGTGCATGGCGTTGATGAGCAGGTTTATCAGCACCTGCTCAAGCTGTACGGGGTTGGCGTGAACCAGCGGCAGCTCGTGCGGAATGCCCACGTTCACCGTGATGTTGTGCACCATGAGCTGCGTGCCCACCAGGGCCATGGCGCCGTCTACGGCTTCGCGCAGAGAGACGGCGCCGGGGGGTGAGATGTCTTCCTGCATGACCAGGGCGCGCATGTGGCTGATGATATGTTGAATTTTTTCCGCCTGGCTGAGAATCAGGCTGAGCCGCTCCATCACTCGCGCCGGGGGCACGTCGTCCCCTTGCTCCAGCAGCATTTGCAGGCCGCTGGCATACAGGTGCAGGGCGGAAAGAGGCTGGTTGATCTCGTGGGCGATGCCGCCCGCCAACGTGCCCATGGCTTCCAGCCTGCGTATGTGCTGCATGCGGGAAGCCAGGTTGTGCCGGTCGGTGATGTCTTCAAGCATCATAACCAGCGCGCGCACGTCTTTTTTGCGGGTCAGGATGGGGCAGGCCACCAGCCGGAAATGGCGGGTTTCCGCGCCGGCGGTCAGCAAACTGAACTCTTTTTCCTGGTTCTTTTTTGTCAGCAGGGCACGGTGAAAGATGCAGTTCGCGTTGTCGCTGCCTGTTCTGGCGCTTTCGCCGCAGCACTGGCGGTGTAAAATATCGCAGATGGGTCTGCCCCGCATCGCCGCGTCGCCAAACCACTCCACCAGGCGCGGGTTGACCGTGACGGCGTGCAACTGCGGGTCAAGAAGCGCAATGCCCAGGGTCAGGTTGTCCGCGATGCTGCGGTAACGCTGCTCTGAAAGGTCGAGGGCGTGCTGGGCGCGAACCCCGGCCGTGATGTTGATGCCTATTTTCAGCACTACTTTGCGGCCGTCCAGATCGTCAAAAGGATAGGAGTGCACCCTGAACGCGGTGTTGGTCTTCGCGCTGGCCCACTCGTGCACCTGAATGGCGTTGGCCGTGAACACGGCAAAAGGCGGGCAATGCAGGCAGGGGCTGCTGCGACCGTGCAGCAGCTGGTAACAGGGGCGGCCTTCCGTCTGGCCGAACATTTGCCGGGAAAGGCGGTTTTCAAAACGGACCGTGTGGTCCTGGTCGATCATCATCACATACGCGGGCAGCACGTCGAGCAACCCCAGCATGCGGGTTCGCTCGGCGCGCAGATCGGGCGTTTTCGCCATGCCCAAAGCGGCCGGGGCCGGAGCGATGGAGGCGATGACACACGGCGCGCCTTCCCGGTCTTTGCCGGGCCGGGGCGCCACCAGAAAGTCGGCGTCTGCGCCGGCGGCGGCCGTTTCACAGGCCAGTTTGATGATAAAGGGGGTGAAGTTGCCCGCATCTTGCCGCTGCCGTGCCTGTTCAAGGGCGGCCAAGTTGTGCGGCACGGCGAGGTTGCGCGCCAGCCGGGGCAAAAATTCATCCGCCGGCCACCCGGTATGCGGAATGACGGCCGCTGCGGCGTATGAGAAGGCGCCGCTTTCCATCGTGCCGGGTGTAGTGCCGGCCATTGTTCCGGGCTGATCGGCTATCTGCGCGAGAAAAGCCGCCACGAGCGGCGGCAGAGAAAGCGCTGGGCTGTTTTGGGGCATGGCGGCAAAGGTCATGGAGCACTCGCAATATGTTTCGCTAGATAGTGGTCTTTTTATCCATCATGTCAAGCGGCGCGGGCAGTGCCGTGGCGATCCGTTTTTCCGGCTTGAAGCGCGGCGCGGCGCGGTGTATGACTCTCTTGCTGTTTTCTGTCACCGTTATTTCGTAAGGAGCCAGAATGAAACCCGCAAGATGCCAACATGCCCACCTGTGCTGCGCCGACCTTGCCCCGATGATTGATTTTTGGGTCAAAGGCTTTGGCGCGACCTTTGAAGAGTTTCGCCAGTTCGGCGAATTCAGGGGCGCCGTGCTCGACATGCAAAGCGCCACCAAGCTGTATTTGAAAGAAGTGCCCTGCCAGCCCCAAGGGGTGGCGGAATCGCGCGCGGGTATCGACCACCTGGGCGTGGACGTCGAAAGCCTGGATGCGGCGCTGAAGCACCTTTTGGCGCTGCCCGGCGTGACGCTGACGAAAGAGCCGTTTTTATCCAAAGTCGCCCGTTGCGCTTTCGTGCGAGGGCCGGAAGGGGTTCTGGTTGAAATTATGGAGCCGCTGCAAAAAGCCTGATCAGCTCTTTCGCCCCATCGGCAACTGAATACGAAGAAACCGCCCCCCCGTAAGGGAGGCGGTTTCGCCGTTCAAGGAGATGTGTGAAAATCCCTGCCGGTATCAGTAGCGATTGAGAGTCCATACAACGCGTCCGGTCAGCGCATCGTTGATTTTGTCCGCAGCAAGAGTGAGTTCAGGGTGTTGGGGGTTTTCGGCCCGCAGGGCGACATCGCCGCCGGGTCCGAGAAAAACGCGTTTTATGACCAGCCCTTCATAGGGCAGGCGCACCGCATACAACTCGCCGGAAACGGCCAGCTTCTGCGTGGTATCGACACCAACGAAGGCGCCTTTGCGGATCAGCGGTTCCATGCCCGTGCTGTCCAACTGAAACACCTTGGTGCCCGGCGTCGCGAAAGAAAGGGGCACGCTTAGTTTACCGACGATTTTCGGCCCCGCCGTGGGGTTCGCATCGGCATCGGGCCAGTGCTGCATGGAATACACGCTGACGATCTCGCTTTTGGCGTCCGGATCACTATACAGCGCGACATCCTCATACGTGTTCAGCGCAGCTGTGGCTTCAACCGGCGCATAGCCCATCTCTGTACGCAGATACATGGGGCCGATGCCTTTTTTCAGCCAGTCGGGGTTCAGCCCGAACCGCTCAAACAGCTTCATACACCAGTCCGCGGGGACCGAGTTGCGCCGCTTGGCGTCTGAAATGCTCGATTGCCGAATATCGAGCACTGTAGCCAGTTCGACCTGTGTTCTGGTGTTCGTCGCGTGTTTAATGCGTTCGAAGACCTCTTCAAAGTTTGACACGGAACCTGACTCCTCTATTAGGAACACGACTTTCGCGCCCTAAGTTCCATTATGTTACACAACCCGGGAAGTTCTACCGAGGGATTGCCTACGCTATAAATAACATTCATTTCCCAGTAATCAAGTATGAAATACGATTTTTCCTGTAACTATGAGTTGTTCCATCATCTCATTGCTATGAGCGTTCACCACGACGCGCTGAACAAAACGAGTATTTCGGCCCTTTCCGCCTGTACGGCACATGTGCGGAAAGGGCCAGGAATCAAGGCTGCACCTGCTTCAAAAACCGTAAAAAGCTGTCATCCGGCGTCAAAATAAGGCGGGTCTTGTCGCGCAGCGAGTTTTTATAGGCCTCGAGGCTGCGTGAGAATTCATAAAAATCAGGAGACTGCGAAAGAGCCTGCGCGAATACGCGGGTGGCTTCCGCATCGCCTTCGCCGCGCAGCACTTCGCTCTTTTTGCGGGCTTCGGCCAGCAGCACGGCCCGGTCGCGGTCGGCGGTGGATTTGATGATCGTGGCGTCTTTTTGCCCTTCAGAGCGGTATTCGGTGGCCTGGCGTTCGCGTTCGGCGGTCATGCGGTTGAAAATGGCGCGCTGGTTTTCAGGGGGCAGGTCCGTACGTTTGATGCGCACGTCGATAACCTGAACCCCGTATTCCCTGGCCTGGGCGTTGGCCTGGTCTTTGACTTTTTCCATGATCTCCTGGCGGTTGGTGGAAACCACTTCCGTCAGGTCATAGGTGCCGACCACCACGCGCAGTTCAGAATAAATGATGTCGTCAAGCCGCGACTGGGCGTTGGGTATGGTGCGCAAGCGCTGATAGAACACCAGCGGGTTGACGATGCGCCACCGGGCGTAGTTGTCCAGCAAAATGGCTTTTTTGTCTTTGGTCAGCGCTTCGGCGGAACGGGCGTCATAGTTCAGAAGGCGGGAATCGAAATACAGCACGTTCTGAATGAAGGGCAACTTGAAGTGCAGGCCCGGGTCAAGATAGGTGCCCACGGGCTTACCCAGTTGCAGAATCAAGGCCTTTTGCGTCTGGTGCACGGTGAACACGCTCTGCATGAACACCAGAATGAACAAGAAGCCGATGGTGAGCAGGGTAAAGTGTTTCTTCTGCATTACTTGGCCCCCCTGGCGGAAGGTTGCGGGGCCGTCATGTCTGTGGCGGGCCCGAGCGGCAGAAGGGGCAGCGTGCGGCCGCCGGTCTCTTTGGGCATGATGATCTTTTCCAAGCCCGGGGAAGAGAGAATTTCTTCCATCGTCTCCAGGTACATGCGTTTTTTAGTCACGTCTTTGGCCTTGTTGTATTCGGCCAGTATGGCGAGAAAGCGCTGGCTTTCGCCCTGCGCCTTGCGGATCACGGTTTCTTTGTACGCTTCCGCCTGGTTGACGATCTCGGCCGAGACGCCTTGTGCTTCAGGTATGACCTTGTTGCGGTAAGCGTCGGCTTCGTTTGTGGCTTTGACCTTGTCTTCGCGGGCGCTTGCCACGTCTCTGAACGCGGTCATGACCTCTTTGGGCGGGTGCACGTCTTGCATCTGCACGGTCAGCACGGAAATGCCGGCGTCATAGCTGTTGAGAATATCTTGCAGCAGCTTTTGCGTTTCGGTCTGGATTTTCACTTTGCCTTCGGTCAGGGCTTCGTCGATTTTGCTCTTGCCGATGGCTTCGCGCATGGCGGCTTCGCCCGCGCTCTTCACCGTTTCATGCTGGCGGGCCAGATTGAAGAGGAATTTGCGCGAATCGTTGATGCGATATTGGATGATGAACTGCACCGTCACGATGTTTTCATCGCTGGTGAGCATGGAAGCTTCTTCAGGCACCGCGCGCACCTGGCTTTGCACGGCGGTCACGGTGGGCGGCGAGCGAAAACCCACCTCGATGCGCTGCACCTGGGTGACTTTGGGCTTCAGGTCTTCTTCAATAGGGTAGGGCAGGCGGAAATGAGGGCCGGGCCCCACGGTGCGCTCATATTTGCCGAAGCGTAAAATCACGCCTTCTTCATCAGGGCTGACGATAAAAATGCCGGATGCTATCCAAAGCACCACGGCAGCCAGCAGGGCTATTTTTCCGACCGGAAAAGGAAACCCTTTGAAGTTTTTAAATTTATCCCCTAGGTTGTCCATGCCGGGAGGCGGGGGTGGCCCGCCTTCAGGCTTGCGGCCGGGTTGCCGTTGCCGTTTTTCTTGCAGTTTTTCCCAATCCCAGTTCATAATAGATAATCAATAGGGCAGATACGGCCTTTTGGTCAAGGCTGAAAACGAATTTCCCACGGATTTTCTTTACAAAAACGCCGATGGAGGCTGTGCGGCATGCGCGCGATTTCTTCTCATGTGTTTAGGGCCTACGACATACGCGGTCTTGTGGATGTTGATTTCGACCCGGAATGGGTTTTTTGTCTGGGCCGCGCCTGCGGCACCTTGTTCCAGGAGCGGGGAAACAGTCTTTGTGTCGTGGGGCGCGATTGCCGCGCCAGTTCACCGGGCTATCGCGACGCGCTGGTTCGGGGTCTTATGGAAACCGGCATGCAGGTTCTGGACGTGGGCATGGTGCCCACCCCGCTTCTGTATTTCGGGGTCAAGCACCTGGGCGCCAAAGCCGGGGTGATGATCACCGCCAGTCACAACCCGGCGGAATATAACGGGTTCAAGGTGTGGTGCGGCGAGTCGACGCTGTATTCCGAAGGCATCACGGCCCTGCGCGAACTGATGGAAAAGGGCAATTTCGCTTCCGGCAAGGGCGCTTGCGAGATGCGCGACATCGTGCCCGCGTATTATGACGACGTTACTTCCCGCGTGCGCCTGAGCCGGCCTCTGAAGGTTGTGGTGGACGGCGGCAACGGCGCGGGCGGCGAATATTGCGTTGAGTTGCTGCGCCGCCTGGGCGCGACAGTGACGCCGCTGTTTTGCGAACCTGACGGCGCGTTTCCCAACCATCACCCCGACCCGGTGGTGGAAGAGAACATGACGACCCTGCAGGCCAAAGTGCGCGAGGTGGGCGCGGATGTGGGCATCGGCCTTGACGGCGACGCCGACCGCATCGGCGCGGTGGATGAAACCGGCCGCCTGTTCTACGGCGACGAGCTGCTGGCGCTTTTCGGCCGCGAGGTCGCATCGCGCAAACCCGGCGCCGTTGTGCTGGGCGACGTGAAATGCTCGCACCGCCTGTTCCGCGATATAGACGAGCACGGCGGCAAGGGCGAGATGTCGGCCACCGGGCATTCGCTGATGAAAGCCCGCATGCGCGAAGTCGGCGCGGAACTGGGCGGCGAGATGAGCGGGCACATGTTCTTTGCGGACCGCTGGTACGGGTTTGACGACGCTCTCTACGCCGCCGCCCGGCTGCTGGAAATCGTCGCCTCTTCCGACAGGCCTTTTTCCACGCTGCTGGGCTGGCCGCACAGCTTTGTGACCCCCGAAATCCATATGCCCTGCCCGGAAGAGGCGAAATTCGCCGTGGTGCAAAAAGCCAAAGAATATTTCAGGGGCCGCATGCCCATGCTGGAAATAGACGGCGTGCGCCTGACCTTTCCTGACGGCTGGGCCCTTGTGCGCGCATCAAACACCCAGCCGGTGCTGGTTTTGCGCTTTGAGGCGGAAAGCGCGGCGCGCCTGGCGGAGATCAGGGACGTGCTTGAAAAGCCCCTGGCCGGTTGGGTGGCGGAAGCTTCCGCCAAAGGATAGAGCGTGGCTGGTTTTTCACGAAACAACGGGAGTTTTCCCCGCAGACCGGAAAACACGCCCCGGCCCATGCGGGCTTTTCGCCCGGTGCTGCTGGCGGCGGTGATCGTCGTGGTGTGTTGGGCCTTTTGGAACAACAGCCAGAAGCGCATAACCGCCTTGGCCGTGCAGAACCTGTTCAGCGACGAAACGGGCGCGTTGAGCGGCGCGCAAAAAGAGATGGTGCTGCGCCACATCAAAGCCGTCAGGGACGAAAGCGGCCTGATCCTTGAAGTGCACATTCTGCGGCGGCCGCCTTCCATCGCGCGGCACGACGCGCAGCGCATATACCTGGACCTGGTGCCGCAGCAGGGCCGCGCCTACCTCAGTTTGCCGCCGCTGGTGCGCCGCGCGGCGGGCGACGAATTCAGCCGCGACATGGAACGCGGGCTGGAGCAGGATTTCGCAGGCGGCCGCTGGCAGGAAGGGCTTGACCCGGCGCTTGCCGCCATCAGGAAAAAACTTGTCGAGGTGACCCGGTGACGGTGATGAAAGCGGCCTGCAAAACCATTGCGGCCTATACGGATGGCTCGTGTCTGGGCAACCCCGGCCCCGGCGGCTGGGCGGTGCTCTTGATGTATGGGGAACATGTGAAGGAACTGGCTGGCGGCCTCGCCCATACCACCAACAACCGCATGGAGATTCTGGCCGCGGTCATGGCCCTTGAATCGTTGCGCGAAGACTGCAAGGTCGACCTGTACACCGATTCGCGCTATGTGCGCGACGCGGTGGAAAAGGGCTGGCTGCGCTCCTGGCAGAAGAACGGTTGGAAAACGGCGGATAAAAAGCCGGTGAAAAACCAGGATCTGTGGCAGCGGCTGCTGCCGCAGCTTGCCCGGCACAAGGTCAGCATGCACTGGGTCGCGGGGCATGCGGGGCATATGCAGAACGAGAGGGTGGACGTTTTGGCGCGGCATCAGGCGACGCTGCCGGATCTGGAGCCGGATGTGGGGTATGTGGGCTAGCGCTTTGTGTGGCGTTTTTTTGAAGACCGGCACTCCCGTTTCGTTGATCGAACGGTTTCCGATGGCGGACCAATAAAAAGAAAAAAACAACTTTGCTTCACACCGGGGCCACGTTTGCCAAAAGGCCGAGAGCAATGATCTTCACCCCTTCCGCCCAAGCTTCTTCCGCCGCCACATCCATACGCCGACCCCCGCTACCACCAGCACCGCCAGAATATACGGCTCGTAATGATGCAACCGGCCGAGCAGCGCCGTCAGCCCCGCGCCGAAATAATACCCGGCGGCGGTGAAACACGCGGCCCACAGGGCCGCGCCGACAACGTTCAACGGAATGAAAAGCCGGGGCGGCACCCCGGAAAGGGCGAGAAAAACAGGAGCGACGGTGCGCAGGCCATAGAGGAAGCGAAAGCACAGAATAAGCGGAACCAGGCGGTGGCTCACCCGCCGCGAAAGGTCGGCTACCCCGGCCGCCAGGCGGGGAAAACGCCGTAACAGAGCAGGGCCCCGGTAGCGGCTCAGTAAAAAAATCGTGGTGTCGCTGGTCAAACTGCCGCAAAAAGCGGCAAGGGCCACGAAAAGGGGATGCAGGTAGCCCTGGTGGGCCAGAAACCCCGCCAGAAGGACGATGGTTTCCCCTTCCAGCAAGGTGCCGAGCACGACGGCCGCGTAGCCGTAGCTGCCGAGATACGCGGCCAGGACCCCGGTCATGGCCGTTTATTCGCGTTTTGTTTCGTCGTTTTGCGCGGGGGCGGGCGCGGCGGGTTCTTCCGTCTGTTTCTGCACGGTTTCCAGGTTGATGTGCAGGTTCACCGGGTTGGTGACCGGCTGCACGGGCGGGCATTCTTTGCGCCGTTTACGCCGCCGCCACAGCCAGATCAGCACGGCAACGGCCGCCAGAACGCCCAGAACGTAGCGCCCGGCGTGGGGCACGGCTTGCATGAACGCGGTTATGGCCTGGCCGAAGAAATAACCCCCGGCGGTGAACGATATGGCCCATACGGCCGCGCCGATAAGGTTGAGCACCAAGAATTTGATGTGGTTCACGCCGGAAACGCCCATCAGAATGGGCGTGACGTTGCGCACCCCGTACAGAAAGCGAAAACCCAGAATCAACGGCGTCTCATAGCGGGAGAGCAGGTTCGTAGCCTTGCCCACGTTGCATTCAAGCCTGGGAAAGCGCTGAATGATGGCGATGCCCTTCCAGCGGCCGAGTATGAACATCAACTGGTCGCTGGTCACGCTGCCGCAAAAGGCGGCAAGCGCGATCAGCGGCGGCGAAAGGTAGCCCTGTTGGGCGAGAAAACCCGCAATGATGACAATGGTTTCCCCTTCCAGAAAGGTGCCTATCAAAAGCGCCAGATAACCGTAATCTTGCAGCAATACTATAGGATCAACGCCAAACATCGTATCTCCCGCGGCTGTAGGGCCGCTGTGTTAGTTTTTCGGCACGAGCTTCAGGCGCGCGGCCACCGTTTCCGCTGCGGCACGGATAAAATCCGCCTCGGGCATGGCCGCTTTTTGCTCGTCGCTCAGCACCGGCGAAGGCGCATTGGCCAGGGCCGGGTCCGGATTGATGCCATATTCCGGCGGGAAGCTGTTAGTGAAATACATGTCCTGAAAGCCGGAAAATTTCAGCGCATGCGCCGTGGAATCGAGCACGGCGGTATCAAAGGGGCGAATCAGCCCGTGATGGAGCGCGGCCTTCAGCCCGGCCAGCGCCTCCCCGCCCTGGGTGCAGGCGATATGGCCGTGGCGGTTGGCTTCGATCATGCCGTCCATAATGGCCTGTTCCGTAACCTGCACGACCTGAAAAGAACCTTTCCCGGCAACGGCTTCGTACTGTTCCGCCAGAAATTTTACGCGGGGAAAAGAGACGGGGTTGCCGATCATGGCGGCCTGGGCCGCGCTGGCGGTAACCGGCACGGGCGCGTAACGGCGTTTGGCCGGGTCGGGCACGGCGTAATAGCGGTATACCGGGTCCGCGTGGTGCGACTGCACCCCGAACAGGCGGGGCAGGGCGCTGATTATGCCCAGGCGGTGCAGCTTGAGAAAGCCCGACATCACGGCGGTTATGTTGCCCGCGTTGCCCACCGGCACGAAGATGGCCAATTTTGAAACGTCCCAGCCGTGCCATTGGGCCACTTCGAAAGAAAATGATTCCTGCCCCAAAATACGCCAGCTGTTTTTGGAATTGAGCAGCGCCACGCGGTAGCCGTCGGCCAGTTTTTCCACCACCTTCATGCAGTCGTCGAACACGCCGGGAATTTCAAGCACCACGGCCCCGTTGCCCAGAGGCTGCGAAAGCTGCTGGGGCGTGACCTTGCCGTGGGGCAGCAGTACCACGGATTTGATGGGGTCGCCCACATAGGCCGCGTACATGGCGGCCGCCGCCGAAGTGTCGCCGGTTGAGGCGCATATGGCCAGCACTTCATTCCACTTGTGCTTGCGCACCAGGGCTTTCAGATAGCTGAAGGCCGCGGCCATGCCCCGGTCTTTGAACGAGGCGCTGGGGTTTTGCCCGTCGTTTTTGTACGCGAAGGGCGTGCCCACGGCTTTTTGCAGCGCGGGCGGCGCCGCGATGACGGGGGTGTTGCCTTCGCCCAGATACACGATGTCTTCTTCTTCAAGCACCGGGGCCATCAGCTCGTAAAAACGGAAAATACCGCGCAGGGCGGATGTTCTGGTGCTTGCGCGTTCGTCAAAAATGCGCCGCCATTCGGCGCCGGAGGTCTTTTTCAGGCGGTCGAAGCCCGTATCTTCAAGCAGCAGCACTTCGCCGCATTCCGGGCAGGTATACAGCAGCTGGTCAATGCCGTGGCGCGAATCGCAGCCAAGGCAGCGGTATTGCATGTCACCGCGATAGGAGGGGAAAGAAGAGTTCGGGTTCATGCGTTATCCTTCGCTGTCTTTGGGCTTGTCTTTGGGGGTCAGCCAGGGTTTTTCCTCGCCGCGCAGCAGGCGGCGGATGTTTTCGCGATGGGCGTAATACACGATGGCCGCCACAAGAAGGGCCAGGGGCAAAACCGTCCATTTGCCGAAAAAGACCAGCAGTATGGGCAGCAGGGTGACCAGCGTGAGCGAGCCCAATGATACGAAGCCCGAACGCCAGATGACCAGTATGCAGACAGCGCCCGCGCCCACCAGCGGCCAGAAGGCCAGGGGGATGAAAACCCCGACGGTTGTGGCCACGGCTTTGCCGCCGGTAAAACGCATGAACAGCGAGTAGCGATGCCCCATAATGGCGCACAGCGCGGAAAAGGAATGCAGCGCGGGTGATTCCGGCGCCAGATGCATGGCGACGGCCACGGCGGCAAGGCCCTTGAGAGCGTCGCAGACCAGCACCAGAACGCCCCATTTGGGGCCGCACAAGCGGGCCACATTGGTCGCGCCCACGGTGCCGCTGCCCCCTGTTCTGGGGTCAAGGCCGCAGAATTTCGTGCCCACGATCAGGCCGAAGGGGATGGAGCCCAAAACATACGCGGCGAAAAGCCACAGCCAGACCAGCATGCGAGTATCCTCAGTTTTCCATGACCCCGAGCACGGTTATTTCGTTAAGCAGGGGGTTTACCTTGCCGATGCGCACTTTCAGCGGTTGCCCGGCGTATACTTTTTCGCCCATCATTTTGCGCCGGGCGCGGACCGTGATCTGGGCCAGCGGCAGCGAAAGAAGGGCGAACATGTCGTTTTCTTCGGTCACCACGGCATCGTGCCAGACCTTGTCGCCCTGCTGCTTGTAAAAAAGCAGCTTCCAGTAGCGCGGGCGAAAACGCTGAATCTGCCCTGTGCGGTCCATGGCGGCGGACAGAGCAGGCAGCAGCGCATCCAGGTCCCGCCTCTCGTAACGGGCCTTTTCCCGCAGCAGATACGTCACGATCTGCCCTTCATTCACAAGATCAGTATACCGTCTGATAGGCGAGGTCAAAGGGGCGTAACAGGGCACCCCCAGGCCCGCGTGGGGCCGGGGCGCGGTTTCGATCAGCGCGGGCGGCAGATGCTTGACGATACGGGCGATGTCTTCGGGGCGAGTCCAGACCCCGGCGAATTCTTTGGGCAGGGCCACGTCCTGCGTGCGGTAGAGCAGGGCCAGGTCCCGGTTTTTCGCCCAGACGGAAAGCGCCGTGTTGGCCAGGATCATGAACTCCCCAACCAGCAGGTGCGATGCGGCGCACAGCGGCGCGTTGGCGAGATCGACCACGGTTTTTCCGGCCTCGGCGCGCAAGGTAATTTCCGCATCCGGCTTTTCGGTGATGACCGCGCCGTTGCTGATGCGCCGCTCTTGAAACGCCGTCGCCAGGGCAAGGGCGTCGCGCAGCATGGCGGCGTGAGGCGCGGCGGCGGCCGCTTCGTTTTCGGGAACGGGAGACGTTTCTTCGGTATCGCCGCCAAGCAAAGCTTCGCAGGCTTCCAAGGTCAAGTTGGCCGCAAGTTTCACCCAAGCGACGCGCGGCGTAAGCGCCGTGACCGCTCCATCCGCCTCGGCCGTCACCTCCAGCAGCAGGGCCGGGCGCATTTCTCCGGCCAGCAGGCTGAACATGGCGGCGGTGTTCCGCAACAGCATGTGCTGGTCGCCTTCGGGCAGGTAGATGCTGCTGGCGCGTCGCAGCACGGCCTTGTCCAGCGGGCCGCCGAAAGGCCAGAACAGGGCCGGGCAGGCGAAAGCCAGTGTCAGGGCGAAACCGCCTTGCGGCGTGCGGCGCACGCAAAAAGCGTCGTCCACGTCCAGCGTGCCCGGCGGGTCGATGCTGATAAAGGGTCCGGCCGCGTCTTCCACGGCGGGGGCGGCGTCGCGCAGAGCCTGGGCCATGGCCGCCAGTTCCGCGGCGTAAGGTTCCGCCCAGCCTTCGCCGGCGTCATACCCCGCCCGGTCCAGCCAAAAATTGTGGTGTTCCGGCACAAGGCCCCAGGCCACGGCCAGGTGTAGCGCCAGGTGCGGTTCGTCGGGCAGCGATTTGGTCAGCAATTTCCAGGCGTCGGCGTCTTGTTGCGTTTCCGGGTCGGCCAGGCGCAGCCTGATCATGGCCGCCAGCCTGTCCGCCAGTTCGGGCGAAAGGCCGAGGGCGGTTTTTTCCGCATCCGTCACCGCGCCGCGCGCGCCCCGGTGCGCGCCCCACAGCAGACGGAAGAATTCGCCACCGATGCCGGCGAACTCTTCGCGCTGCCGGGTTATTTCTTGTTCCGTCAGGCGCAGGGCTGCTTTTTCCGCATCGTAGATTTCAAAGTCCGGCGGGCTGAACTTGAAGTGCGTTTTACAGGCCAGCGCCGTGTGCCCCACGGCCGCGACCCTGTCGCAATCGGGATTGGCCCAGACCAGCTCGGCCAGCCAGTCTGCCTTTGCGCGTTCCACTTCGCCCTGGGCCAGTTCCCAGATCTGCATGATGTCGCAGTCGGCAGCCAGCTTTTCACGTGCCAAGCGGTGCTGTTCCAGAATATCCGCCATTTCCTGGCGGGTGCGCTCGGCGTTGTAGACCGGGCCGTACCAGGGCAACAGGCGCGATACGGGCATTTTGCTCTCGCGCCTGCCCGCGCTGAGCAGCCGGACGGAATCGCCCTGCGCTTCCAACACCCAGTGCTGGACGGGCTTGTTGCCCTGCATGCATTCAACGATACAGCCGGGGCCGGGAAATGTTATGGCCATGCAACCTCTCAAAATTCAACCCCAATATGTGGGGTCAAGGGGGCTCAGCCCCCTTGCGGGAGTCAGAGGGCGGAGCCCTCTGACTTAATGTTTAAACGAGCGCTGGCCGGTAAAGACCATGGCCACGTCTTTTTCATTGACTGCGCCGATGACTTCGGCGTCGCGCATGGACCCGCCGGGCTGGGCTATGGCCTTGATGTCATGGGCCATCGCCGCGTCCACCCCGTCGCGGAAGGGGAAAAAGCCGTCGGAAACCATGCTTGAACCGGCAAGGCCGCCTTTGGCGGCTTCGGTCGCGCGCCGGCATTCATCCAGTATCTTCGCGGCGTCGGCGTCGGCTTTCGCTTTCAGCGTGATTTCGTACAGCGATTGCCCGGTTTTTTCAAACACCAGCTTGTCGGCGTATTTGGTATAGGCCTTGTGAATGGCCAGTTCCACGCAGCCCACGCGGTCCTGCTCGCCGGTGCCGATGGCCGCCGTTGCCCCGTCTTTGACGAAAATGACGGAGTTGGAAGAAACCCCGGCTTCAACGGCCCAGGCGAAGAGCAGATCGTCCGCCTCGGCCGGGCTGGGCTTTCTGGCGGTGACGGTCAGGCCTTCTTTGGTGGTGACGGAAGCGGGCAGAAAATCGCCCGCCGTGCGGATGCGGTTCAAAAAGGACTGCTGCAGCACCAGGCCGCCGTCGGCCAATGACTTGATATCCAGAAAAGGAGCGGCGGAGAGTTTTTCCAGCGCGGCAAGGCCGGGAATATGCAGAATACGCAGGTTTTTGCGTTTTTGCAGCACGTCGAGCACGCCCGGTTCATAGTCCGGCGCGGCGATGACCTCGAAATAGGCGCCGTCGATGATCTTGGCGGCCGCCATATCCAGGGGGCGGTTGACGATGACCGCCCCGCCGAAAGCCGCGATGCGGTCGCACCAAAAGGCCTTGGTCAGGGCGTCCGCCACCCCGGCCTTGGACCAGGCCGCCCCGCAGGGGTTGTTGTGTTTCATGATCAGGGCGGCGGGCTTGGCCGTGAGGTATTGCAGAATGTTGACGGCGTTGTCCACATCCGTCAGGTTGGTCTTGCCGGGGTGTTTTCCCGCCTGAATCATGTGCTTTTCGGTCAGGGCGGAGACCAGCCCTTGCCCGGGCCCACGATAGGCGATGCCGCCCACGGAAAGAGATCCCTCGGCCAGTTCGTAAACGGCGGCGGGCTGGTCCGGGTTTTCACCGTAGCGCAGGCCTTTTTTCTCGCCGTCCAGCGTCCAGGTGCGTTTGCGGTACATCAGCGTCTGGCCGCCCAGCGTCAGGGTCAGGTCCTCAGGAAACGGATCGTCGGCCATGGTGGTGTACATGGATTTGAGAGAGCTCATGATTCCTCCGGAAGGTGGCTGCAAAAGAAGACAAATAGCATATCGCCCCGCTCTGGGCAATTTCCATTTATGTGCGCAAACCAGGGGCATGGCCTTGCGGATGCGCCGCGTTTGCCGTATTTGAGCGGAAGAACTCACGAAGGATTTGCAATGGAACGCATGCTGTTGAAAATGGCCCGCCAGCTGAACGCTTATGACGAGGCCTCATTGATGTCGCTGTGGGAAAAATACGCGACGGTGGTGGAAAATTTCGAGCCTTCGCAACGCTGGGAAGAAGCCGCCCTGGTCTTCAGCCTGATTCAGTCCGTGCGTCTGAAGAATCAGCTGTTCAACCAGCACCTGGCCGCCGGCGCGGCCAGAGCTTCGGACAGAAACCTGCCCGGCATGGACGCGGCCAAAGCCTGGCTGGAAAAAATGAAGCAGGCCAAAGGCGCGGCCGGCCCGGCCGGAGAGGGCGCCGCGGGTAAAAACGCCGCTTCAGACGCGAAAGGCGTGGGCGCAAAAGGTTCAGGAAGTGCCAAGGCTGGCCCCGAAGCCGGTGGCCGGGGCAAGGCTGAGAGTAAAAAGCGGTGCAAGGTGCTGCGTTTCAGCCGGGGAAAGAGCGATAAGCCCCTGTAACACAAAGTGATAATAGCGTACTTTTTCGACGAAGGCTTTGGCTTCGCTTCCACGGCCCACGGTGGACAAGGGGTAGGCTTTTTTAAGTTCCACCCACGTTTCACCGGAATCGCCCATGCCGCGTGAGATGCGGATGGCCTGATTCAACGTGCCCATGCCCTGGTTGTAGGCCGCAAGCGCCATAAACCACCTGTCCCAGTCAGAGCGGCCTTTGTCGCCCACCTGTTCCCACAACTCGCGCAAATAGCGCGCCCCGCCCATGATGCACTGTTCGGGGTTCATTCTGTCCACGCCCAGCATGCGCGCGGTCGCGCTTGTCAGCTGCATGATGCCGCGCACGCCCGTTTCGCTGGTGGCCTGCGGGTCGAAGCGCGACTCCTGATAGATCACGGCCACCAGAAAAAGCGGGGGCACGCCCGTTTCTTTCGAGGCCTTGAGAATATATTCCTGATACCGGGGCAGGCGGTTGGTCACCGCGTCCGCCAGGTCCAGGGCATCTTGCTGCCGGGGGGTACGGGGCAAAAAGCCGAAATAGCGTTCGGTCAACTCCGCCAGTGCCGCGTCAAGGCCGGGCTCTGACCAGAACTCGGCCAGCCGCGCGGAAAGGTCGGAGCCGTCTTCGCGCCAAAACCAGCGGTAGGAAAGATTCGTCTTGCTTAACTCCGCCCGGGCGGAACCGAGATAGGGCAGCCACAAGGCATAGGCCGCCGGGTCAAGCAGCAAGGTCGCGTCATCCGGCGCATGGCCCCGGTCTATGGGGTCGGAGGCGGCCTGAACAAAGGGCTCGGCAAGGTGTACCCGAATAGGCTTGAACAACGCGTAAGGTTTGCTTTCGGCCAGAGCGGGCGCGGCCACGGCCACATCTTGCGCGGGTATGTCGCCGCCAAATCCGACCAGCACATCCGCCTTGCCCGCGCGGAGAAGGTCCAGTCCCTCTTGGCGGTCGGCAACGCTGATCCACTGCGGCGTGCAATCGGCTTCTTTGCAGAAGCGGGCGGCCAATTCCTGCTCAAATCCGGGGCCGTATGCGGAAATGACCGCGGGCTGCCGGTCGGACGCGGGCGCGGCAATGCGCAGCAGGCTGCTCTTGGTCGGGCTGGGGCATAAAACGCCCGCCCTGGCGGCCGAATAAAAAGAGGAAGACCCCAGCCAGAGCGGCAGGCAGACAAGATATAAAAACGAAAGAAGCCAGAAGCGGCGGGGGGTCGGTATACGCATGACAGCGAAGGTACAGGGGCAAGGCCGGGCGGGATGATTTTTTCTTTGCACGAGCGGCGTTTTCAGGCAAGATAGTCGCTGTGATCCCCGCACGGGCTTTCACCTGTACCGGGGTTAATGCCAGAAGGAGCGTTTCATGTCAAATATGGTTATTATCGGCGCGCAATGGGGCGATGAAGGCAAGGGCAAGGTCGTCGATCTCTTGACCCCCCTGGCTGATGTTGTGGTGCGGTTTCACGGCGGCAACAACGCCGGGCACACGGTTGTGGTCAAAGGCGAAAAGTACGCCTTGCACCTTATTCCCTCGGGTGTTTTGCACCCCTCCACCTTGTGTCTGATCGGCAACGGGGTGGTCATGGATGCCGCGGTCTTTTGCGGCGAGATGGATGGCCTGGCCGCCAAAGGCGTGAATCTGGGGCCGGATCGTTTGAAAATCAGTAATAAAACCCATGTAATTATGCCCTATCATAAGGTGCTGGACCAGGCTCGAGAGAAAAGCAGGGCTGGTGAAAAAATCGGCACCACGGGCCGGGGCATCGGCCCCTGCTATGAAGATAAAGTCGCCCGCATCGGCGTGCGCGCCGCCGATTTTACGCGGCCGGATCTCTTGCGCGCCAAGATCGAACGGGCGTTGATCGAAAAGAACGCCCTGCTCACGCATTATGGTGAAAAACCTTTGAGCGTCGACGCCGTGCTGGAAGAAATCCTGCCGTACGCGAAGCGCCTTGCGCCGCACCTGGCCGACGTCAGCGCGGAAATCGGGGCGGCCTGGAAAAAAGGCAAAACCGTCATGTTTGAGGGCGCGCAGGGCGTGCACCTGGATATCGACCACGGCACCTATCCTTTCGTGACTTCGTCCAACGCCGTGACCGGCAACGCCATGGCCGGTTCCGGCGTGACCTTTGCCGAACCCGCCCGCGTCATAGGCATTGCCAAGGCGTATACCACCCGCGTGGGCGGCGGCCCTTTCCCCACGGAGCTGCTTGACGCCACGGGCGACACCATCCGGACTCAGGGCGCGGAATTCGGCACGACCACGGGGCGGCCGCGCCGTTGCGGCTGGCACGATTCGGTCATCTTGCGCGAATCGGCGCGGCTCTGCGGCCTGACCGACGTGGCCCTGACCAAACTGGACGTGCTTTCCGGCCTGAAAGAGCTGCGTATCTGCACGGCGTACGAATACAAGGGCCAGACCGTGCAGTTTCCGCCGCAGGAAGAAAACGCCCTGGCTGACGTGAAGCCGGTGTATGAAACCCTGCCCGGCTGGACCGAGGATATCACGAACGCCCGGACTTGGGAGGATCTGCCCGCCGCCGCCCGCCGCTATGTGGAGCGGCTGGAAGAGCTGGCCGGGGTGCGCATGTCCATCGTATCCGTGGGTCCGGACCGCGAACAGACCATCCGTCGCGGGCTCTAAAAGGCGTCTTTTGGCCCCTGGCCGCGTCACTTGCCGGTTCCGGTCCAGAGCTGTACCATAGGAGTACTATCTCTGGCCCGGAATCGGCGCGTTCCTTGCCAGAAGCCAAAATCCGCCTTTTAGATTTTAAGGTGTTTTCATGAGTAAAGCCGCAGCTGTTGAAACCGAACTGCCCGCCGCCGGCGAACTGGAAGCCCTGGCGGCGGACATGCGCGCATGCGCCGCATCCCCCCGGCACAGCCGGGCTTTCGCCTTTTTGCGCTCGTTGGCGGCATCGCCGCCCAAGTCGCTGCTGCTGGAAGGGGGCGAGGCGAAAGAGCGCGGCCAGGCCGCTCTGTATTGGGCCATGACCCTGAACTGTGAGGCGATCGGCGCGTCACCGGCACAAGAAGAGTCGCTTTCCCTATTTGGGGGTCAAGGGGCTGCGAGCCCTGCGGGGGCCTCAGGCCCCTTGCCGGGCGCGGGGCAGAGCCCCGATCCCGTATCGAACCCCTGCTATTCCTGCCCCAGCTGCTTGCGGCTGCTGGCCCGCATGCACCGCGACCTTTTCTATCTGGACGGACTGGCGGGCACCATTCCCATTGACGATGTGCGCGCCGTGCGCTCTGTTCTGGGCGAAGCCCCGCGCGAAGCGAAGTGGCGGGTGGTGGTGCTGGCGGAAGCGCAGGCTTTGTCGGAAGCGGCGGCCAACGCCATGCTGAAATCATTGGAAGAGGTGCGTTCGCAAACCTCGTTCGTGCTGCTTGCGCCCCAGCGCGAACGGCTGTTGCCCACGCTGGTCTCCCGTTCCTGGGTGCTGACGCTGGCCTGGCCCGACCCGCACGGTGCGGCGAGTGAGGCTGCGATTGGGGCGGCGGGCGCGAAAACGCAGGGCTGGGCGGAAACGGCCGCCCGATTTCTGCTGACCGGGCAAGGGCTTTTCGAACGCACATCCGCGCGGGCCACGGCATCCGGCGGCGGCATGGATGCGGCGGCGGCAGGCGCCCTGATTTTGACCTGCCAGCGCGCTCTGGCGCTCGCCTTGGCCAAAAGCCCCCCGCAAAATCCGGGAGCGGAAGCGGACCTGGCCGCCTTTTTCGCGTCGCTGCCTGAAAACCGGCAACGCATGGCCGACGCCATCCTGGCCGAAGGGCAAGAGAGCGTTATCAGCCAGGTCAACGCCGGTCTGGTGGCGGATTGGGTCATGACACGGCTTTTTCTGCTGCAAGGGCGGCGGTAAAGAGCGGGGCTCCCGCCAAGCAACCGGGAGCGTTGATCTTACTCCCCCATCGGATTAAATATTTTTTAGACTTTATCTAGATGCCGTAGTCACGAGATTGTCTAGAATTTAATTTTGTGGCATACTTCGCTTGCTTTTAACCACAAGCGAGGAATCCATGCCGCCAGCCGTACATAGACGACACGACATTTCTGATGCTGTTTGGGAAAAAATTGAACCGCTTTTGCCTGGGCGCGAAGGGTCTTGGGGTGGCATAGCACATGACAATCGGCGTTTTATCGATGCAGTTTTTTGGATTATGCGCACCGGCGCGCCATGGCGCGACCTGCCGCCTGACCTCGGTGGCTGGAGCAATACCCATCGGCGATTCATTCGCTGGCGTGATAACGGCATCTGGGAGCGGTTGCTTGAAGCCTTGATTGATGAGCCGGATTTCGAGTGGCTTATGATTGATGCAAGCCATTGCAAAGTGCATCCGCATGCGGCAGGAGCCAGAGGTGGTAATCAGGACATGAGCCGTACAAAAGGGGGCTCAACTCAAAATTGCATTTGGCCGTGGATTCGCATGGTATGCCGCTCAGGGCTATTATTACACAAGGTACAGCAGCAGATTGCAAGCAGGCAATTGCTTTGATTGACGGTTTTTCAGCCCAACACCTTCTGGCCGACCGGGGCTATGATACCAACGACATTCTTTGCCAAGCAGCGAATCAGGGAATGGCTCCGGTCATCCCTCCAAAGAAGAACAGAAAAGAGCAACGAGAGTATGACAAAGAGCTTTATAAAGCGCGGCATCTGGTTGAAAATGCCTTTCTTCATTTGAAACGATGGCGAGGAATCGCGACCAGATATGCGAAGAATACCGCATCATTTCTGGCCGCGATTCATATCAGGTGCATTTTTCTTTGGGCATCAATCTCGTGACTACACTATCTAAAGAGTATTTGGCGGCGGGCCGACTTTTTGCTATGCTGCGTTAAACCATAGGGAAATCGCCGCCATGCAGCAATTTCGCGCAGACCTGCACATTCACTCCCGCTACTCACGGGCCACCAGCACGAAACTGACCCCTTTGAACCTTGCCGCCTGGGCCAGGGTCAAAGGGCTGGATGTGCTGGGCAGCGGCGACTTCACCCATTCGCAGTGGCGCAAAGAACTGCGCGAAACCTTGGTGCTTGACGAAGCAAGCGGCCTGTACCGTCTGCGCCCCGGCCTGAACATAGAAGGGGAACTGCCGGAATACGTGACCGCAAAGGCCGCCCCGGGCGGCGATTCGAACGGTGCGGGCGGCCCCCTGTTCATGCTGCAGGGCGAAATCAGTTCCATTTACAAGCGCGGCGGGGCCGTGCGCAAGGTGCACAACCTGGTTTTCATGCCCAGCTTTGAAGCGGCGGATAAATTTTGCCTGAAACTGGCGCAGGTGGGCAACCTGGAGTCAGACGGCCGCCCCATTCTGGGCCTTGATTCGCGCAACCTGCTGGAAATGGTGCTGGAGGCCGACCCCCGCGCCTTTTTGATACCCGCGCACATCTGGACCCCCTGGTTTTCGCTTTTCGGGTCCAAGTCCGGTTTCAACCGGCTTGAAGACTGCTACGGCGATCTTTCTTCCGAAATTTTCGCGCTGGAAACGGGTCTTTCATCCGACCCGGACATGAACCGCATGTGGAGCGCGCTGGACCGCTACAAGCTGGTCTCCAACTCTGACGCGCATTCCGGCGAGAATCTGGGCCGCGAAGCCAACCTGTTCGCCGGGCGCATATCCTATGACGGCATCTTCCGAGCGCTCAAAGACTCCGACCCGGAAACCGTGTACCAGGGCACGCTGGAGTTTTTTCCGGAAGAGGGCAAATACCACCTGGACGGCCACAGAGCCTGCAACGTGGTTCTCGACCCGCACGAGACAAAAGCCCTGAACGGCCTGTGCCCCGTGTGCGGCAAACCCCTGACCGTGGGCGTGCTGAACCGGGTGCTTGAGCTGGCCGACCGCGAAACCCCGCAACACGCGCCGGACCAGGGTTTTCTTTCGCTGATCCCGCTGCCTGAACTTCTCGGTGAAATTCTGGGCGCCGGGGCCAAGACCAAGAAAGTCACGGCCATGCACGCCAGGGCGGTGGCCCGCTTCGGATCCGAGCTGGCCATTCTGCAGACCCTGCCCACGGACGAGCTCGCCCGCTTTTTGCCGCCGCTGGGCGAGGCCGTGGCCCGCATGCGCCGGGGCGACGTTATCCGCGAAGGCGGCTATGACGGCGAATACGGCGTCATCAGGGTGTTTTCAGAGCAGGAACGCCGCGAATTCACCAAGGGCAGCCTGATCACGGGCTTTACCCCGGCGGCCGCCGCCGTGGGGTTGAACCTGAACGGCAGCGAGAGCGTTGATACGCCGCGCCGCCGCAAAAAGAAAGAAGACACCTCGGTGTCCGGCCCGGCCCCCGGTTCTGCGCCCAGCCTCGCGCTCGACAAAGAAGGCGGGGCTGCGGCGAGCCCGGCCGGAAACGCCGCGCCGCAAGGGGCCGCTTCGGCCCCGGCTTCGGGCGGCGGGCCCAGTTGCGCTTCCGTTCCCGATCCTGAACAGTCCCTGCGCGACAACGCGGCCCAGCGGGACGCGGCGAACGCGGGCCCCGGTCCGGTGCTGGTCATTGCCGGCCCCGGCACGGGCAAAACCCGCACCCTGGTGCAGCGGGTCATCCGTTTGCTGGGTTCAGGCGTGCAGGCCCGCAAGATTTTGGCCGTGACCTTCACCCGCCGCGCCGCCGGGGAAATGGACGCGCGCATCGCCGCCGCCCTGCCGGAGGCGGAACCGGGCCAACTGCCCCGCACCGATACACTGCACGCCCTGGCTTTCGAGCTGTGGCACCGCACGCACGACGAAGCGCCGGTGCTGCTGGGCGAAGACGCCGCCCGCCGCGTGTTTGCCGAAGCCAACGCGGAACTCTCCGCCCCGCAACTGCGTGAAGCCTGGGACAGCATCAACCTGGCCCGTGAGCGGCGCGAAGCGCTGGAAGGGGATCTGGCTCTGTATTTCACCCGCTATTCCCGCCAGAAAGGCGGCTGGAACCTGGCGGACTACACGGACCTATTGGAATTCTGGCTGGAGCAGATCCAGTCCGGCCTGTACACCACGCCCTGGTCGGAAATTCTGGTGGACGAGATTCAGGATCTTTCCACCTTGCAGCTGACCCTGATCAAAGCCCTTATGCCGGCTGACGGGCGCGGCTTTTTCGGCATCGGCGACCCGGACCAGAGCATTTACGGCTTCCGGGGAGCCAGCGGCCGGTCCAAAGAATTTCTGGCCGAGGCCTGGCCCAAGCTGCGGATCATCGCGCTGCGTGAAAACTACCGCTCATCCCCGGCCATCGTGCGCGCCGCTTCCAGCCTTATGCGCGGCCGTTCCGCCTGCGGCGAGCTGATCGCGGCCTCCGGCCTGGCCGACGGCCAGGCGCGCATCCATCTTTTTGAAGCGCCCACGGCGGAAGCCGAAGCCGCCTGGATAGCCGCGCAAATCAGAGGGCTGGTGGGCGGCAGCAGCCACACCCTGCGCGACCAGGTGCGTGAGACGGGCCTTGCCCTGCCGGAAATAGGCGCGTGCGGCCTGTCGGATATCGCCGTGCTGGTGCGCATGCGCTCGCTCGCCCCGCTGCTGCAAAAAAGCCTGGCCCGCGTGGGCCTTTTAGCCGCCGTGCCGGAAGAAGAAGGCTTTTGGATGGACGAGCGCGTGGCCCTGATCATTCGTGAAACGGGCCGCATGCTGGGCATAGCCGACGCCGGCGAACAAGACCGCCTGCCCTGCCCGGACAGCGTGCTGGCCCGCGGCCCCGCGAGCATCGCTGCCTATTTCGCCGAATTGCCGCCTTTTGACGCGCTGTTCTGGCAGAGCGGACCCTTCAAGGCGCTCAGCCGGGCCTATGCGGAATACGGCGGCTGGGCCGGGCTGATCAACTGGGTCAACTTGCAGACCGAACTGGAGCTGGTGCGCGCCAGAAGCGAGCGCATCCAGATCATGAGCCTGCACGCGGCCAAGGGCCTGGAATTCAAAGCGGTGTTCCTGCCCGCGCTGGAAGACGGCCTTGTGCCGTTCGCCGGGCCGCAGCTGCTTACCGGCCAGGTGGAGCGCGAAGGCTCCAGCCCGGATGAAGAAGAGGAACGGCGGCTGTTCTACGTGGGCATCACCCGCGCTCGCGAAAGCCTGTTCCTTTCCCGCGCGGGCAAGCGCCGCCTGTACGGCAGGGACCTGCGCCTCAAAGCCTCGCGCTTTTTCGCCGAGCTGCCGCTGGAAGGGCTGACCCGCTCCGCCCTGGTGGAAAAGCACAAGCGCGAAGAAAAACAACTCAACCTGCTGTAATCTCTGTGTATGAACCCATTACGGCAGGCCGGGTGCGCGAAAATCCCGCAAAGAATCGGCCCGGCGGTACTGGTCCGGCCTTTTTTCATTTTGTTGTGCGTCTACTGCCTGGGCCTTTTTTCCATTCTACGCGCCAACAGGCTGTACATTGACGATATAGGCCGCGCGCTGTACGGCTACGCCGGCTGGTTCACCTCCGCCAGGCCCGTGGCGGAACTCTTTTCGTATCTTTTCTATCTGGGCGGCACCACCTTTGACGCCTCCCCCTTCAGCCAGATGCTGGGCGCCGCCTTTCTGGCCGGGGCGGCGCTCTGCCTGTGCGTGGCCTTACGCGCGCCTCTCACCGCGGGGACTATCCTGGCTCTTGTTCCCGTGGGCCTCAGCCCCTACGGCTTGGAGAACTTGTCCTACAAATTCGATTCCCCGCAAATGTCGCTGGCCCTGCTCTTCGCCGTGCTGCCATATTGTTTTTTTCGGCGGAACAAGAAAGGCTTCTGCCTTGTCAGCGTTGTTTGCCTGTTCTGCAGCGCTTCCATCTATCAGCCCGCTCTCAGCGCCTATCTGGCCGTGGGCTGCTATCTCATGCTGCTGCACATAGTGTCGCGAAAAAAGAACATGGAGCTGGCCCGCATTTTTCTCTATCTGGCTTTGCCGTTTTGCGTCGCCATGGCTCTGGTCGCGGCCCAGACCCCGTACTGGCTGGGACGGACGCGCAGCCCCTATATCCACTATGTTTCCTCCATGCCGTCCTTGGCGGAATTGCCGGGCGCCATCTTCGCCAACTGCCGTACCTACGCGGAAATTCTGCACGCGGACTGGAGCGGCAACCCCCTGGGCTGGCTGCTGGGGGTTCTGGTTCTCGTCTTTGCGTTTTTTTTGATAGGGCGCTGGTGGCGCAGCCGCCGGCATACCGGGCAAACAGCCTTTCTTCGGTTGGCCGGCCTGATTTTGCTGTTCATCTGTTTTCTGCTGGCGCCCGTCAGCCTTGTGGCGGTGCTGCCGCACCCGATATGGGCGCCGCGCGCGTTTTGCGGTTTCGGCACGACCCTGGCTTTGATGCTGCTTGCCCTGCACGGGGCGGCTTCCCGCAGGAAGCCGCTGCGCCTTCCTTTGCTCGTTCTGAATTCTTTGCTGTGCTTGCAGTTGGTGATGTTCGCGCAAGTATACGGCAATATGCTGACCGCGCAAGAACGGTGGGAGCGCACGCGCATAGCCTTCATGGCCGAGGGCGTATCCCGCTTCACCGCCGATACCGGGGTTACGGAAATTTTTTTCAGGAACAGCGTGGGCCTGACCCCGCTGGCTGTTGTCCCGACCCGCACCTACCCGTTGCTGACGCATCTGCTCGTGGTGCCGGTGGCCCGGGGCTGGGAGTGGGGCTATACGCAGCTAAAGCTTTACGGCTTGCATATTCAGGCGCCGGAGCGCCCTTTGCGCCCCGGCGAACCCTTGAGCCTCTATCTGGATACCCCGATCTACCGCCTGGAACGAACCAAAGACGGCTTGGGCGTGATCAGTTTTAAAGACAGCCTGGAAGAACCCTTATGGCGTCACATCCCGGCCGGATCGTGAGAGAATCTTTTCTTCCAGCGGAAAATGGAGGCCGCATTCGGCGTGCGCCGCGCGAACGGCATGGGGCAGCCCGCCGCAGCAGGGCACTTCCATGCGCAGAACCGTGCAGGATTTGGGCTTGGCCTGCCGGAAAATCTGGAGCAACTTGGGCGCCAGAAACGAACCCTCTTCAAACTTCGGGCAGCCGATCAGCACAATCTTACCCTTGACGTATTCCTGAAATTGCGGGGTCACGGGCGCGGCGCAGTCCGCCGCGATAACCAGGTCCGCGCCTTTCAAAAAGGGAGAATCCGGCGAGACCAGGCGGATTTTGACCGGCCAGGGCGCGCCGCCCATAGCGAGCATACCGGGGCAGCCGCCGTGCATGGGCATGGGCGAAGGCTGCGACGCATGTCCGCCCTGTTTGGGGGCGATGCCTTTTTGCGCCGCCACATGGGCCATGGCCGCGGCTTCGTCAAAGGCCGGGGCTTCGCGCTGGATGATGCGCAGCGCATCCGTGGGGCAGCGGCCGATGCAGGCGCCCAGCCCGTCGCAGAATGAATCGGACACGACCTTGGCTTTGCCGTTGACGATGGCGATGGCCCCTTCGGCGCAGTCGGCCACGCAGTTGCCGCAGCCATTGCAGCGTTCTTCGTCTATTTCGATAATATTGCGTATGCCATTCATAACGTATGTCCTTTTGGGGCGGCTCCGCCTCCCCAAGTCCCTCCGGCAGGGGCATGATGACCCTGCACCCCTCATTTGCGGGGTCAAGGGGTCTCAGACCCCTTGCTGGGGGTCCGGGGGACAGCGTCCCCCGGACAGTTGTTCTACCCCAAGATCTCTTTCAAATCGCCTTCGGCGGTGCCGATGGGCTTGATGGCGAACGCGTCTACCAGCACTTTCAGCACGTTAGGCGTGACAAAGGCGGGCAGGGTCGGTCCCAGGCGGATGTTCTTGATGCCCAGGTGCAAGAGGGCCAGCAGCACGGCCACGGCCTTTTGCTCGTACCAGGAAACGATCAGCGAAAGCGGCAGGTCGTTGACGCCGCAGTTGAAGGCCTTGGCGAGAGCGACCGCGATCTGCACGGCGGAATAGGCGTCGTTGCACTGGCCCACGTCCAACAGACGGGGAATGCCGCCGATGGTGCCGAGGTCTTTGTCAAAGAAGCGGAACTTGCCGCAGGCAAGCGTCAGCACCACGGTATCTTTGGGCGTCTTTTCCACGAACTCGGTGTAGTAGTTGCGGCCGGGTTTGGCCCCGTCGCAGCCGCCCACCAGGAAGAAGTGGCGGATGGCGCCGGATTTCACCGCGTCGATAACCTGGGGCGCAACGCCCAGAACGGCGTTTCTGGCAAAGCCGGTGAACACTTTGACCGTGCTGCCGTTCTTTTCATCGTCCGCGCTGAAGCCGGGCAGGCTGAGAGCATGCGCGATGACCGGACCGAAGTCGCTGTTGTCCACGTGCTTCACGCCGGGCCAGGAGACGAGGCCGGTGGTGAACACGTTGACGCTGTAGGTGGGCAGCGGGTTCTGAATGCAGTTGGTGGTGAACAAAATGGCGCCGGGGAAGGCGGCGAACTCTTTCTGCTGGTTCTGCCAGGCCGTGCCGTAGTGTCCGATGAAATGGGGGAATTTTTTCAGGCCGGGGTAGCCGTGGGCGGGCAGCATTTCGCCGTGGGTGTAAATGTTGACGCCCTTGCCTTCGGTGGCCACAAGCAGGGTATATAAATCTTTAAGGTCGTGGCCGGAAACCAGAATGGCCTTGCCCGCCTTGGGGCCCAGCGGCACCTGCGTGGGCACGGGGTGGCCGTATGCGCCGGTGTTGGCGGCATCAAGCAGTTCCATGGAACGCAGGGCGCTTTTGCCCGCACCCAGCACCGCGCCCACCCAGGCGTTCAGGTCGCGGCTTTGGCCGTCAAACCCGGCGGCCAGGCCTTTATACAGGTCGGCGTACAGTTCGGGATCTTCCTGCCCCAAAATGGCGGCGTGGTCGGCGTAGGCGGCGACGCCTTTCAACCCGTAGAGCAGCGTTTGCTGCAAAGAAGCGACATCGGCGTTGCTATCCAGGCTGGTGATGGCGGCGGGGGCGATTTCCGGCACGCTGCCCGACAGGGTGAAGGCCGGTTTCCAGCTGTCCGGGCCCGCGTTTTTCGCCGCGTAGCCGGATTTCGCGGCCAGCGCGTCGCGGGCGGAGACGACTTTGCCCAGGCAGTCGTACAGGGGCTTGGTGTCGAAACTGACGTTGGTCAGGGTGGTGAACAGGGCTTTGACGGCCAAGCGGTCGGTATCCGCATCCACCATGCCCTTGCCCCTGGCGTGCAGCGCGACGAGCGAGAGGCCCCGCAGCGCATAAACGATCATATCCTGCAACGCCGCGGCGTCCGATTTTTTGCCACACGCACCTATGCTGGTGCAGGCGACGCCCTTTGATGTCTGTTCACATTGGTTGCAATACATGGCTTCCTCCAAAATTTTTTGCCCGGGGGCGGTGAGCGGCTTTTCAGCCGCGCCGTTGAAAACGGCCTTTAGCCGCTTTCTATATAGGCCGTATGCGAGAGGGATGGTGTGATACATATCACATTTGGGAAAAAAAATCAGAAAATTTTAATAACGCCCGTTCTGGTGCCTCTTTCAGAATTCGTGGCGCGCGGCGTTACGCTTACCATTAACGAAGACGCGAGCGTACGGAGATGAAAATAAAGCAGGTTAGTAGAGAATCAATTTGGCTTGATGCTTCGTCAGGGGCGGGCGAAAGTGACGGCGGCCTCTTTGCCCGGCCGCCAGGTGAGGCTGATCTGGCCGCGGTCCGCCGTGGTTTCCAGAGGAATGCCGCGTTCGGCAAGGGCGTTGCGCACAGCGGGGGCGGGAAAGCGCCATTGGTTGCCGTACCCGCAAGAGGCAAGCGCCAGCTTGGGCCGCGCCGCGTCGTACAGGGCTGGTTCCAGGCTGCCGGCGGAGCCGTGGTGCGGCAAAATAAGAACCTTTGCCGCCAGATCGGGCCGGGGAGCCGCCAGCAGGCGGCGCAGGCCTGGCTTTTCAATGTCGCTGCAAATCAGCGCCAGGCCTTTGCCCTGCCAGACCAGGCGCAGAACCAGGGCCGCGTTGTTGGGCGAGGCGCTTTTGCCCCGGCCGGACTTGGGGTGCAGCACTTCCAGGGTAAGATCTGGGGCCAGGGGAATGACGTCGCCCGCGCGCCACAGGGCCGGGGTGATGCCCGCGTGGCGCAGGATCTGTTTTTTGCGCTCCAGCGTGGCGGAACGGGGGCTCTGCCCGGCCGTTTCTTCCGCCTCCGCCTCTTCCGCGCTGCGGGCGAAAGCGCCTACCTTGAAAGTCGCAAGCGGAAAAAGCAGGCCCTGCAAGTGGTCGGCATCGCCGTGGGTGTTGACTACCCAGGCCAGTTCCGGCGCGTGGTTCGCGGTAAGCAGCGGGGTTATGACCTGGCGGCCCACGTCGAAACTGTTGCCTGACGAGGTCGCGCCGCTTGCGAAACCGCCGCCGTCGACCAGAATGCGTCCTTCTTTTCCTTGTATGCCCTGCCAGCCGATAAGCACGGCCTGGCCCTGGCCCACGTCGACCAGTTGCAGGCGAACGGAAGCATCAAACCCGGCCAGGCCTTGCGTGACAGTGGGCCCGACAAGCAGGGCCATACCCAGAATGGCCAGGCAGGCAGTGCGTCGTGAAAAAGCCCGGCGGGATGCCAGGGGCAAGAGCAGCAGCAATAGCAGCCAGAACCCGGCCCAGGCTGGCCACGAGGGGCGCAAGGTCACGGGCGCGGCCAGAACGCCCGCCGCATCCATGTGCCGCAGCAGCGCCAGCAGGGCGGCGCAGGGCAGTTCCGCCAGGAAGAAGAAAATTTTGGCCAGGAAGGGAAAGAGCGGAACGTGGGCAAAGGCGGGTATGGTGCAGAACAGCCCGGCAAAAGACAGGGGCATGACGATGGCGCCCAAAACGGGCAGCCAGAGCAGGTTCAGGGGCAGCCACAGGCCGGTGCAGGGAAAAGCGTCGAGCAGCAACGGAGAAATGGCCGTCTGCGCCGCCACGGAAACGCCGAGAACCGTCGGGATCGCCCAGGCCAAACGGATGAGGGCGCGGCGCGGATCGGCGAAACGCCTGAGGGGGGCGGCAGTGCCTTGTGCGAATTCCTGCACGGACTCTTGCGTGAATCCCGGCGCGGCCCCTGGCCCCGGCCCGGCTGTGATTTCCTCGCCGCTTGCCAGAGGACCATTTCGGGCAAGGCGGTGGAGACGGTCCAGCAGGGGCGCGGCAAGCGCGATACCCGCGACGCTGACGGCAGAAAGCTGCAAACGCAAGTCATACAGCGCTGCCGGGTCATACAGCAAAATCACGGCCGCGGCCCAGATCAGCCCGTCCGCCAGCACTTTGGGGCGGTTTTTCCAGAGCAGAAAGCCCCAGAAAAAGAGCATCAGCGCGGCCCGAACCAAGGACGGCGGGCTGCCGCCCAGCCACAAGTACATAAGGCACAGCGGGGCGGCCAGAACCAGCCCGGCCTTTTGCCGGGGCAGGCGCAAAAAAAGCCCGGAGAAAAGCAGCCCCAGCAGGGCGGGCGCGCTATAGCCCAAAATTGCGACATAGCCCAGATGCATGCCCGACAGGGCCAGAGAATGGGCCAGGGTGGCTTTGGCCACCAGATCCAGGTCCGCGGGGTCGCACATGGAGCGGTCGCCCAGTAGCAGCGCCGGGATGACGGCCGCCGCGCCGGCAACTTTTTGCGCCCCGCCTTTGTGGACTCCATCCGGCCGGGGCAGCGCGCCGAGCAGGGCCCGGCGCAAATCTTCGCGAACGGACCAGAGCCAAGAGGCGTGGCCGCCTATGGTATATGCCGGGACTTTTTCGCCGCTCTTGCCGCCGTCTTGCCCCGCGACCCCGGCGGTTTTGCCGCTTCCGCCGCTTCCCCCACTTCCCGCAGGCGCCTCGCCCTTGGCGAACGCGCGGTACAAAACCCCCCGGCCGCGCCAATAGCTTTCCGTTTCCCACAGGCCTGGGTTGGCGAAAGAGCGCACCTCGCGCAAACGCAAGCTTGCGGCAAGGGTTTGCCCCGGGCCGACGCGCTCCAGGTCCGGCGGCGGGTCCTGCCAGGTAAGGACAAGACCGCCGGGCAGCGGGGGGAACTGCCCGTCGTTTCGTTCCACGGCGTCCAAGAGAAAGCGCACGCGCCCGCCCGGCAGACGGTCCACTTCGCGCACGCGGCCCGCCACGGGCACGCCTTTGCTGAACAGGGCATCGGGCGCTCCGCCGGGGATGCGTTCCGCTCCGTATGGCGAAACGGCGGCCGTGGCCCAGGCGGGTTCGTTCGCCGTGGATGGCAGGGAAGCGTCGCTGCGCAGGGCCAGGCCCCAACCCAGGGCGAAAAAGAGGCAGAGCAGGCAGGCGGCGGCGCATCGCCGCGCGGCGGGAAAGGTCAGGGCGGCGATGAGCAGCGCCGCGGTAATGGCGGGACCGGGGTGGCGCGGGCCGAGCATGCCCGCGATCATGGTCAGCAGGCAGATTTGGCGGAACAGCGGCGGCGGCCAGTGCAGGGGCGGCATATCATGGCCTGCCTGGCCTGGCGCGGGTGAAATAGCCATATGCCTCCATTGGAATACTGAGGCGAGATCCGCTTTGCTATTGCATCATGGCCTTGATCTGCGCGGCGTACGCAACCTTGAGCAGCCGCGACTGCTCTTGCACCGCGCCCATGCGTTCATCCAGGCCCTTTTGCAAGGCCGGGTTTTTTACTTTGATATCCTGGCCCGTTATTTCCAGGTCTTTGCTGTTGGCGTCAACGAAATCAAGCAATTCAAGAATGGCGTTGAAAGTGCCGGCGGCGGCCGAAAAGGTGGCGGCTGACGTTTCCGCCGGCACACGCACGGTCTTGTCAAAGGCGGCGGTATACACGCCCGCCATATCCGGCGGCAGTTTCAGGCGTTTTTTGGCTTTATCCGTGTCTTTATACAGATCTGTAATGGCGTCGTGCAGTTTTTGCGCTTCGCGGGCGGCTTTTTCCAGCGGGCGGCGCTCTTTGGCGATGGCGTCCAGCGATTCAAGCTTGTTCAGCGCCAGCATGCCGGAGGTGTTCTTGGCCGTGGCTTCGGCCAGTTTGGTCTGGAAATTCAGCAGCAGGGCGTAGTGGTCTGTGTACTCGCCGAAAGATTTTTTTTCCGCGTCAGACAGGGGCGTCAGCGCGACGCTTTTGGCGGCGACGATTCTGGTTTGCAGAAAGTTGACGAAAGCGGCCCGTTGCTGCGGCTCTTTGTCGGCGCACGAGACGAGAAAGGCGAGGACCAGAGCGGCCAGGGCCAGGGTTGAAAAAACGGCGGACTGTCGGCGAACCATAAAACCCTCTGTCTTTTTAGAGCATTTCACTTGTGAAATGCTCTATTCAGGCACGCGGCGGATGCGCGCGCCCACGGCGTTCAGTTTTTCTTCAATGCGCTCATAGCCCCGGTCCAGATGGTAAATGCGCTGCACTTCCGTCTTGCCCTTGGCCGCAAGCCCGGCAATGACCAGCGACGCGCTCGCCCGCAGGTCGGAAGCCATGACCGGCGCGCCCACCAAGCCTTTGACGCCGCGCACCACAGCCTTACCGCCGGAGAGTTTGATATCCGCGCCCATGCGGTTCAGTTCCGGCACGTGCATGAAGCGGTTTTCAAAAATGGTTTCTTCCACTGTGCTGGACCCGCCGGCCACGGTCATCAGGGCCATGATCTGGGCCTGCATGTCCGTGGGGAAGCCGGGGTGGGGGCGGGTGATCACATCCGCTCCGCGCAAGGGCCCGTTGCTTTTGACCATAACGCCGCCGGGAAATTCTTCAAGCAGCACGCCCATGTCGCGTAGTTTGGCGATGACGGCGGTGAGCTCTTCCGTGGGACAGCCCTGCACAAAAACCTGGCCGCGGCTGATGGCCGCCGCCGCCAGAAAGGTTCCGGCTTCAATGCGGTCGGGCATGATGGAATATTCGCAGCCTTTCAGGCCGCTCACCCCTTGAATATGGATGACGTCACCCCCCTGGCCGCTGATTTTCGCGCCGCAGGCGTTTAGAAAGTTCGCAAGGTCGGTTATTTCCGGTTCTCGCGCGGCATTGCGCAGCACGGTTTCGCCTTTGGCCATGCTGGCGGCCATCATCAGGTGCTCCGTGCCGCCCACGGTGGGCATGTCAAAGGTGATGTCGGCCCCGCGCAGCTCTTTGCAGCGGCCGAGAATGTAGCCCTCTTCCAATTCGAAGACCGCGCCCATTTTTTCCAGCGCTTTCAAGTGCTGGTCCACGGGCCGCGCGCCGATGGCGCAGCCGCCGGGCAGGGCCACCTTGCCTATCCCCAGGCGGGCGATGAGCGGGCCCAGCACCAGCACGGAGGCGCGCATGGTCTTCACCAGGTCATAGGGGGCTTCGGGGTGAAGCGAGGCGGGGCTGACGCGCACGCATCCCATTCCGTCCGATTCAGAGGGGCAGCCCAAAATGGCCAGCAGCCGGGTTGTGGTGTTTATATCGCGCAATTTCGGTACGTTGCGGTATGTGACCGGGCCATCCACAAGAATGCTCGCTATCAGAATCGGCAGGGCCGCGTTTTTGGACCCGTTGACCTGTATGGTGCCGTTCAGGGTGGCGCCGCCTTCGATAATCAGCTTTTCCATCTGTAATCCTCAGGGCGCAAAGGCTTGACCTTAAGCGCACGACAGTGTAAGTCCTCTTTTCTCTCGTGGCGGATGTAGCTCAGTTGGCAGAGCACCTGGTTGTGGCCCAGGGGGTCGTGGGTTCAACCCCCATCATTCGCCCCACTCGAGATTATAATGAGCCCCGTGCCACACGGGGCTTTTTCGTTCTTCTGCCTGTGCTCCACGGAAAAGTCTAGACTTAGTTGAAAAAAACTCACACAACGCGGCGCATTGCGTGAAAAGCTTGAGCCAAAAGCGCCTATAGGGTATACGTGCTAGAGCAGAGTAATTTTGAAAAAGCGTATCTGCCCTAGCACTCATCCATGTACCAGCAACCGGGCCAGGAGGCCTTATGAACAACAAAACCACACCCTTTTTGTTTAGCGCTCTTCTTTCTTTGATGATTTTGGCGGGCTGTCTCGTGATGACGGCCCCCCTTGCCGCGCAGGCCGCCGAACCAGAGGGGACGGCCGACAAAGTGAGCGGCTATGTCAACGATTCAGGCATTACCACGGCTATTAAAGGGAAGTTTTTGGCCCAGAAAGGGCTTGATTCGCTGGATTTGAATGTGGTCACCAAAAACGGCGTGGTCACGCTGCGTGGGCAGGTGCTCAAGGAAGAACAGCGGGATCTGGCCGTGAAAATCGCGCGTGAGACCAAGGGTGTGCGCAAGGTGGTGAATAAAATTTCCGTAATGCCTTAGAGCCCAATAAATTTTTTGCCCCAATACGGCGTCAAACGGCCTTTTTGCGCCGGTCATGTACCGCAAGAGTACATTTTCCGTCGCAAAAAGGCCGCGCTTGTTGTCTTTGGGCAAAATCTTTTATTGGGCAACAGCCCCTGAGGGGGGCGGGATAGGGTCTATTTACGGCGGTTACGCCGTTTTTTTGCGGCCGCCGCGCAGCAAGGTTAGGCAGATCTCGTTCTCGGGCAGGCGCAGCAGGTACGTCAGCGCGAAATACACGCCAACGCCCAGAGGCACGCCCAGCGCGACGCAAAGGGCGTTGGAAGAAACATGCGCGGCAAGCAGCAAAACCGGTATTGCCGTCAGGGCGGAAGCGGCAAAGACGCGCAGCAGCCAGGCGGGCGCGGGCAGCGCGTGAACGCCCTTTTGCCGTAGCGCCCGCGCCAACAGAGCCAGGCTGGCCCAGGCGGCCAGCGACACGGCCAGCGCCTGTCCCCAGGCGGCTTGCAGAGGGAGCGAAGCAGCGCCCAGGGTTAGCGTCAAGGCCAAGCCGGTGAGGGCCGTCCGTGCCGGGCTTTTGGTGTCGCCCAGTGCGCTGAGCGCGGCAAGATACGGCCGGGCGACGGCCAGGGCGGGCAAGCCCGCGCAGTAAGCCAGCAGGGCCAGGGACGTGGCGGAAAGGGCCGCATCGCCAAAGGCGCCGTGCCTGAAAAAGAGGCTGACCAGGGGGCGGGCCAGGCAGGCCAGGCCCACGGCGGCGGGCAGAGCGCAGAAGAGGACCAGGCGCAGGGCCTTTTGCAGGCAGGCGCTGAAGGCGGCCTGATCGAATCCGGTTGGTGGCAACGAAGCTTCACCGTGGCCTTGGCTTGGGCCGTCACGATCCTCGCTTTTCGGAAAAGCGGCTTCGGTTGCAGAGGCGGCATGGTTCTGCGCGGCGTAAAAGGCTTTTCCCTGGGGGGGGTGCGTGGATTCCGGTTCCGTTTTGCCGGAGCATGCGGCCCCGCTTCCCGCGATTTTCGAAAGGTCGGTCAAAGCGGCCAATCCCATCGATGCGGCGATGAGGCCCAGGGGAAATTCCAGCAGGCGTTCGGCGAAATACAAGGCGCTGATGCCGCCTTCGGCCAGGAAAGAGGCGATAAAGGCGGCGGCCAGCACGTTGACCTGGCCCCCGGCAGCGCCGAAAGCCGCAGCCGGGGTACGGCGCAACACGCTCAGGGCTTCGGAATCGGTGAACAGGCCCGGTTTATGCGGTGTTTCGGCGTGGTGCGTTTTTCGGGCTTCTCCGTTTCCAGGGAAAAGCGAACCGTCCGCTTCCGTTCTTTCCTCTATTGCAGGGTCCAGGGGCTGCGAGCCCCGCGAGGGGCTCAGCCCCCTGGCGGGGGGCGGGGGCGCGGCCCCTGCGAGTGCGGAGCCCCGAGTCCGTATTGCGAGCCCGGCCCGGCCAAGAGCCGGAAGCTGCACGATCCACTGCGCCGCTCCGGCGGCCACCACACCCGCGCAGAGCAGATAGGGCACCTCCGCCCGGCCGGGGCCGTACAGGGCGAAGGCCAGGCCGATGAAGGCGATCATGGCGACGTTGAGGGCTACGGGCGCAAGGGCAGGGGCGCGAAAATCGCGGCAGGCCAAAAGCAGGCCCGAACTGACGGCGGCCCCGGCGGCCAGGGGCAGATAGGGCAGGCAGAGCGCCAGAAAGAGGGCGGCCTTGCCCAGATCATCCGGCCGGGCGGCCAGACCCGGCGCGAGAGCCAGGGTCAGGGGTTTGGCCAGCAGCATGCCCGCCAGAGCGGCCGCGATGAAAACGAGAAGCGCCAGCACCAGCACGGAACGGGCGAAGGCGCGCACCCTGCCCGGCGAATCTTCCTGCCGCAAGCGCATGCAGGCGGGCACCAGGGCGTAGCTGAGCGTTCCTTCGGCCAGCAGGCGGCGGAAAAAGTTGGGCAGGCGAAAGGCCACCAGAAAGGCGTCGGCCAGGCCGCCCGCGCCCAGAAGTGACGCGATCAGGGCGTCGCGCGCGAAACCCAGCAAACGCGAGGCCAGAACCCCTTTGCCAAGGGTTATGGCGCCGGAAAATTCCCGCCGTTCCTCCGCAGTTTGCCGATCCACCATTACTGCCCGTTTATATCCTGATTTTCCGCAGCCCGCGCGCCTCACGCAAAAGAAGGCTCTTTTGTTTTTTCCACCTGGCTGAGCGGTACTTACTTTTTAATCTGTCCCGCATGAAGGACGCGATGCCTTGATTTTTTCCGCAAAGGACCGAAGCTCGCATGGCGCAACTTCCACGCTCGTAACCCTCTTCTGCGCGCTTTTCGGTCCGCAGCGGAAAATATCAAGGTCTGAGCGTCCCTTGCACAGCCCCTCCCGCTCATGTACCCTGGCGGGCATGAAACTACAATCATGGAACGTCAACGGATTTCGGGCCGTATGCGGCAAACCCGGCTGGAGCTGGTTTTCCGAGCGCGGGGGCGACATTGTGGGCCTGCAGGAAACCAAGGCCGAAGAAAGCCAGATAGCGGACGAGCACCGCTGCCCGCCGGGCAGGCACTCGCAGTGGCTTTCGGCCACGCGCAAGAAAGGCTACTCCGGCGTGGCCGTGTTCTCGCGCATCAAACCCCTGGCCGTGAACCTGGAGTTGCCCGACCCGGCCTGGCAGGGCGAAGGCCGCCTGATCCACATGGAATTTCCCGAGTTCCATTACTTCAACGTGTATTTCCCCAACGGCCAGAGCGGGGAAGACCGGCTGGCCTACAAACTGGGCTATTACGACGCCTTTTTGCGCCATGCGGAAGAGCTGCGCAAGACCAAACCCATTGTGGTCTGCGGCGATTTCAACACCGCTCACCGGCCCATCGATCTGGCCCGGCCCAAAGAGAACGAAGAGACGTCCGGTTTTCTGCCCATCGAACGGGCCTGGATGGACCGCTTTATCGCGGCCGGGTATGTGGATACTTTTCGCCACGCCCGGGGGGACGAGCCGAAGCAATATTCGTGGTGGTCGTTCCGCGCGGGCGCGCGCGGCAAGAATGTGGGGTGGAGGATCGACTACTTCTTCGTCTCGGAAGAACTCAAGGGCGCGATCAAAGACGCCTGGATAGAGCCGGACGTTATGGGCTCAGATCACTGCCCTGTCGGGCTTGAGCTTGATTTGTAAAAATCGCAGGGAATGTTTTTTCGAGGGCGTTTCCCCTCTGGCGGTCCGTCTATAAAAGGAATATGGTGGCGCCGGCTCGTGAGAGGGGCCTTCTATGTCTGCATACGCCGATATCGCCAAGCGTCCCATCTTCCGCTACCTGATGCTGCTGACTTTCGCCTCCGCCATGGCGCAGCAGGGCTGGTCCTCCATGTACACCAACTACGCGGTGGAAGTGGTGAAAATCACCGGCCAGCAGACCGGCATCGTGCACGCCCTGCGCGAGGTGCCGGGCCTGCTTTCCATCGGCGTCATCCTTTGCCTGCTGCTGGTCAGCGAACACGCGCTGATCTCCATTTCCGTGCTCTGCCTGGGCCTGGGCGTCATGGCCACCGGCTTTTTTCCCACCTTCTGGGGGGTGGTGGGCACGGCCATGTTCATGTCTTTCGGCTTTCACTATTATGAATCCACAGTGCAGTCGCTCAGCATGCAGCATTTCAACCTGCGCGAAACACCGCTGGTGCTCGGCAAACTGCGCAGCGCCACGGGCGCGGGCAGCTTTTTCGTGGGCATCATGGTTTTCGCCCTGTCCACGGTCATACCTCTACGCTGGCTGTTTTGCGTGGCCGGGGCCGGGGCTTTTGCCATCGGCATCTGGGGCCTGACCCAGAAAGACGAGGGCACGGGCGCGGCGGTGCAGCATAAAAAAATGGTGCTGCGCAGACGCTACAGCCTTTTTTACCTGCTCACGCTGCTTTCCGGCGCGCGGCGGCACATATTCGGCACCTTTTCCATCTTTTTGCTGGTCAGCCGCTTTCACTTCACCGTGCAGGAAATGCTGCTCTTCTTCATTTTCAACAACGCCGTGAACTGGTTTTTGAACCCGCTGATCGGCAAGGCCATCAACAGCTTTGGCGAGAGAAAGCTGTTGACCGTCAAATATATCGTGCTGGGCCTGATTTTCTGGACCTATTGCACCACGGACAGCCGCTTGCTGGTGGCCGTGCTCTATGTGGTGGAGCAGCTTTTCACCAACTTCACCATGGCGATCCGCACCTTCTTCCAAAAGATCGCCGACGCGCAGGACATAGCGCCCAGCATGGCCGTGGGCCAGACCATCAACCACATTTCCGCCGTGATTTTGCCTATCGTGGGCGGTGCGCTGTGGATGGTGGATTTTCGCATTCCCTTCTGGATAGGCATGGGCGTTGCCGCGGCGGCGCTTGTCGCGGTGCAGTTCATCAGGCTGGAGCCGCAGGAGCCGGAACCTGTTCCGGCTTAAATAAATCTTTTGTCCAAATACGGCGTCAAACGGCTTTTTTTGCTTCAAACCGGCCGGACCAAGGGCTTGCCGTCAACTTCGCGGATTTCAAGGCCCGGGCCGTACAGGTCGCGCAAAAGTTCGCCGGTCAGAACTTCACCGCTGGGGCCGAAAGCGGGCATGCGCCCTTGGCGCAGCACGGCCACGGAATCGCAAAACCACAAAATATGGTTGGGGTCATGGCAGCACACAAGCGCCGTGACCCCTTCTTGCGCTATGCGGCGCAGGGTTTTCCAGACCAGCATCTGGTTGTTGAAATCCAGGGCGGATGTGGGTTCGTCCAGCAACATGAGCGGCGCTTCCTGCGCCAGGGCGCGGGCCAGGTAGGCAAGCTGGCGCTGCCCGCCTGAGAGTTTGGTGCACGGTTCGTCCGCAAGTTCGCGGATGCCGGTTTTTTCCATGGCTTCTTCCACAATGGCGAGGTCGGCGCGGGTCAGGCTGAAGAAGCGCCGCATGCGCGGCGTTCTGCCCATGGCCACGACTTCGCGCACCAGAAAGGGAAAGCCGGGCCTGTGCTCTTGCGGCACATAGGCCACGCGGCGGGCCAGTTCCGCAATGCCCAGACCGCGCACGTTCTGACCGGCGATGGAAACGGAACCGGCCTGCGGGTGCAACAGGCCCAGGCAGCAGCGAAAGAGCGTGGTTTTGCCCGACCCGTTGGGCCCGAAAAGGCCGGTCACGCTGCCTTGCGGCACGCTGAACGAAATATCGCGCAGCACGGCCTTGCTGCCGTAGCTGAAAGCAAGGCCGCGCGCCTCAAGGGCCGGGCTTGCGAAGGGGGCGGCCGAAGCATTCGCCAAAGGGATCGCCGGGGGGCCAGACGGCAAAGCGTTACGCGCCATACAGTTCCCTCCCCTTGGACCGCAACAGCCACAGCAGATAGGGCGCGCCCAGCACCGAGGTTAGAATGCTGATGGGTATTTCCCCCGGGCCCAGGGTGCGGGCCAGGGTGTCGCAAACCAGCAGGTATGCGGCCCCCATCAGGGCGGAACCGGGTATGACCCAGCGGTTGTCCGGCCCGAAGAGCATGCGCGCGGCATGCGGGGCCATCAGGCCCACCCAGCCGATAATGCCGCTGGAAGCCACGCAGGCGGCGGCGCAGATTGTCGCCAGCACCACCAGCACGCGGCGCAGGCGGCCGGGGTGCACGCCCAGGCTGCGGGCGTCTTCGTCGCCGAGAGAGAGCACGTTCAGCTTCCAGGCCAGTACCCAGATGCAAAGCATGGCGGGCAGGGCCAGCGCGGCTGTTTCTTGCGCGTCGGCCCAGCCGGAATAGTGAAAGCCGCCCATCATCCAAAAGGTTATCTCGCGCAGTTGGGTGTCGGCGGCCAGATATTTCATGACGCCCACCCCGGCGGTAAACAGCGCGCCCACGATAATGCCCGCCAGCACCAGGGCCACGGGCGGCACCGTGCCGCGCGAGCGGGCCATCAGCCCGGTGAGGCTGACCGCGGCCAGGGCGGCGCAAAAGGCGCTGACGCGCAACGGGGGCAGGTATTCGGGAAAAAGAATGGCCAGGGCCGCGCCGCAGGCCGCGCCCGAAGAAACGCCCAGAATGTACGGCTCCACCAGCGGGTTGCGAAAGCAGCCCTGGTAGGCGGCGCCGGAAACGGCCAGCGCCATGCCGGAAAGGGCCGCCAGGAGCAGGCGCGGCACGCGGATGCGCCAGACGATGATGTCGTGCGCCTTGGAAAGGCCGGGGTCAACGGTTCCGAAAAGGTGCGCCCAGATGACCCGGCGCACTTCGTCAAGGCCCAGGTCATAAGCCCCGGCCAAGAGCGCCCAGATAAGCGCCGCCGCCAGGCAGGCGGCCAGGGCCGCCATGCAGCAGATGCGAAGGGCGCGCATGCTTAAAACCCGGCCGGAATCATCCATTCCAGCAGTTGGGTCGCGGCCAGGGCCTTGGCGGTTTTGTCGTCAACGCCGTAGAGGTCTTTGTACAGGCCCAGCGCGTAGTCATAGACCTTGATGTCTTTGAAACGCTCGGGGTAGGCGGCTTTGGCGATGATCAGCATATCCAGCGGGTATTCCAGGCGGCGGGAGCAGTTCATGGGCGTCCAGGGCATGGCGTAGACGCGTTTTGCCTTCACGGCCGCCAGTTCCGCCAGGTCCGCGTAATAGGGCGCTTCGTACAGCTCTCGCGGCGGGTGGTAGCCGTTGGCTGTCGGCAGCACGATGACGTCGGGGTTGAGCGCGTAAACTTGCTCCGCGCTCACGGGCACGCCCTTGCCCTTGCCGGGGTAGGCGTTTTTCGCGTTGGCCACTTTCTCGATCAGGTACGATTCCGGCGAATCGGCGCCCCACACGGACCCGGCCCCGCCGTTTTTGCGCACTGTGGGGTTCAACCCCAGATAGAGCAGGCGGGGTTTTTGCGCATCGGGAATATCTTTGGTGCGCGCCCGGACCAGGGTTTCAACACCCGCCAGCTTGTCGGCCAGGGCCAGAGCTTTTTCCTTTTGTCCGAAGGCTTCGCCGATGACGGCCATTTCCTGCTTCATGCTGCTCATGTCTTCGCCGCCGAAGCAGGTGGGAGAATAGAGCGTCAAGAGCGGCAGGCCCAACGCTTCTATGGTGCCTATGGTTTTATCGATGGCCTCTTTATTGCCCGCGCCCACGGTGCAGTCGCCCACGCGCAGAATGACCAGGTCCGGAGCGGCTTTGGCCAGGGTTTCGAAATTGAGCGCGTTGCCCTGGGGAGAATTGACGATAGGCAGGTCATCCAGCCAGGGGTGCAGCAGTTTCATGGTGTTCCAGCCCCGGTGCTCGTACTTTTCGCCGGAAGCCGTCTCAAACTGGTACTTGTAGTCGCGCTTCATGCTCCAGGAGCCGATGCCCACGACCTTGTTTATCACCCCGAGGTGGGTCATCACTCCTTCCACAAAGCCGTCGTCAATGGTGGCGACGCGCGTGGGATTCAGGGGCACGGCCACGGCCTTGCCGCGCATGTCGGTGACCGTGCGCGTCTGTTGCGCCGCGCCCGCCGGAACGGCGGCGAACAAACAGGCGAAGAGAGCGAAAATACTGCAAAGGCGAAACATGAGAACTCCTGCGGTTATGAAAGAATACGCGAGGCGGTGACGTAACAGTCTTGGCACTGGGGCTGCCCGTCCTGCATGCGGATGTACGGTTCAGAGGTCATCTCCCCGCACAGGGCGCAGGGCAGAGAGGGGCTGAGCAGGGCTTTGGCGGGCAGGGGGCGCGGCGCATCCGTGACGGTAAAAAGCGCGGACGCGGGCGCGGTCAGAAAATATTCCGTGCGTTCCGGCCGTTCCATGTCACGGGCCTGCGCGGTCCAAAGAATGCGGATGCCGCGCCCGGAATCGCGCAGGTAAAAGCTGAAGGCGTGCTTGCCGCGCAGGCGCAGCAGAAGGTTGCCCTTGCCCAAAGTGCAGCCGGCAATGGCTTGAATGGCGTCCACGGAGCAGGAATCGGCCTCCGCCACGCAAACCAGCTCTTCGTCCTGACTGGGGTTTGCGCCAAGTCGGGCAAGGGCTTCAACCGCGACCCGGCAGCCGAGCGCCAGACCGGGGCAGCTGTGGCCGTGAAAGGCCAGGGCCTTGTCCCAGAGCGCGGGCAGATCGGAAGGAAGGGAATGCATGAGGATCGCCTTGGTAACACGAATTTATAATTTCGTGTTACGTGGGTGGCGTTCCTCTGTCAACAGCGGCGGTTCAGTTTTTCTTCTACAGATTTTTGAGGCGTTCGGCCCAGACAGGATCCGCGCCCGGCGTCCGTTTCAGCCACCAGCGCAGCAGCCGGGCGGCGTCCGCCGCGCCCGCCGCATCCCCTTGCGCGCGGCAGAGCTGCGCAATCTCGTGATACAGCTCCGGGCTTTCGCCAATGGCCGCCGCGCGGCGCAAAAAGCGCCGCGCCAAGGCAAACTCGCCCCGGTCCCGGGCCAGCGACGCGCGCATGAGGTGCAACTCCGCCAGGTCCGGCCAGCGCGCCGTCGCATGGCACAGGGCCGCTTCAGCCCTGGCCAAGCCGCCGTCCTGCGCCGCAGCGCCGATGGTTTGCAGCGCCGTATCCAGGGGGGCGTCTTCCGGCTGCGGCATCCAGGGCGCGCTCAGGCGACCCGCATCCAGCATGGCGCCCACGGCGGGCGAAAAGCGGGTGATGGTCGCATCCGGCAGCGTTTCCTTGGTGAGGTGATCGTCAAAAATGCCCATGTGCCAGTTGGGCCCGGCTTCCTGCGCGGGGCTGTTGCTGCCCCGGTGCAGCTTTTCCGCGAAATCGTGCCGCGATTTGTAAAAATAGTGGTTCAGCCAGATCTTTTCGTACGAGGGCAGCCAAAAGGGCGAGCCAGCCGGGATGACGTCGTGCCGTTCGTTGACGCAGACCTCGCCGCGGACATAGCCGAACGCGTGGGCGTTGCGGCAGCCGGTTGTTTTCGCGGGCCGCACGATGCTTTTGATGTGCGGGTCCGCCTCCGCCAGATAGCGGGTGTACGCGTCGATGACCAGGCCCTGGGGCCGTTTTTCGTGCCCGTTTGAACCGAACATGCGCCAGGAAAGGGCAAGCGCCCCGTATTCTTCGTATTCCGCGAGGAGCGGGCGGATATCATCACCCGTGTGGGCGCAGATGAACTCGTCGATGTCGCAAAAGCCCAGCCAGAAGAAGCGGGAACCGAACTCAGACAGGCAGTGGTTGTAGGCGGTCAGCTGCATGGCCTTGCCGGACGCGTTCAGCACCGTGACCATGTCGCTTGCCGCGAATTCGCCCAGGCTTTCACGCATGGGCACGCTGCTGCCGTTGTCGTAAAGAAAAAAGTGCTCGACCCCCACGTGGGCGTGGTAGGCAAGCCATTCGCGCAGAAAGGGGCCTTCGTCTTTCACGATGCAGCACAGAGCGAGATAGCGCATGGTTCGTCCTTTTGCATGTGCATGCCGTGAACGCGTCCAAAAGGCAAGGCCGGCAGCGGCCCAATTTGGCTTCAGACGAGGACCGCGAAGCGAGACGGGGGAGCATAGCGACCCCGCCCGAAGGGCGAGGCGCAGGATGCGCCGAGTCAAGGCGAATTCCGAGCGGAGCGAAGTGTATTGGGACATACATGAGCTTCGCACGGGGGGGCGCCTGACGAAGTATCAAGCCAAATTGGGCCGCTGCCCCGCTTTCTTTGCGCGCGGTTTTGTGGTACAAGTACCACAAACTGGCGTCTGTAACCCGGCCTGGGGATATGCAAAAGGCATGAACGCGAAAACCTACCGCATCGGCGAAGCGGCCGCGCTGCTGAACCTCAAGACATACGTGCTGCGGTTCTGGGAAATGGAATTTCCCCAGATCGCGCCTGACCGCACGGAAAAAGGCCAGCGCCTTTATTCCGAAAAAGATGTGGCCGTATTGCGCCGCATCCGCTATCTGCTGCACGAGCGCGGCCTGACCATCGAGGGCGCGCGTCGCATTTTGCGCGAAGAAGAGGCCAAAGGCGGCCTGGCGGCGGACGCGGAACCCGACATTACTTCCATCGTTGCGGGGGACGGCGAAAGCGATTTCCCCATCAACGCCTCGTCTCATGCGATCCCCGGCGCGATCCCCGGCGGAAACGCTGCCGCGCCCGGTGCGGCCGGTGCGGCCGGCGCGCCCCACCCCCTTTCTCCCGAGCTGATGCGCGAAGTGGCGAGCGAACTGGCCGCGTTGCGCGAATTGCTCAAACCCTGATTGTCCCGGAGCCTTGTTATGATTCTCAGCCCTTCCTTGCTGTCGTCCGATTTCAGCCGCCTCGGTGAAGAGCTTGCCGCCCTTGAAAGCGCGGGCTTGCACTGGGTGCACTGGGACGTGATGGACGGCTCTTTCGTGCCCAACATCACCTTCGGCCCGCCGGTCATCAAGCGGTTGCGCAAGAACAGCCGCCTTTTTTTCGACGTGCACCTGATGATACGCGAGCCGGAACGCCACATTGAGGCCTTTGCCGACGCCGGGGCCAACATGCTGGTGGTGCACGCGGAAGCCTGCCTGCATTTGCAGCGCACGCTGACCGAAATACGCCGCCTGGGTATGCAGGCCGGCATCGCCCTGAACCCCGCAACCCCCGTCAGCGCGGTGGAAGATGTGCTGGACGTCACCGATATGGTGCTTATTATGACGGTTAACCCCGGTTTTGGCGGGCAGGAGTTCATCCCGGCCAGCTATGACAAAATCCGCCGCATGGCGGACCTGATCCGCCAAAAGGGCACGAAGACCATCATTCAGGTTGACGGCGGCGTCACCCCGGACAATGCGAAAGCACTGGTGGATGCCGGGGTTACGGCGCTTGTTTCCGGTTCCGCTTTTTTTGCCTTCCCGCCGTATGACAAACGCCGCGAAGTTTTTGAAAACGCCCTTGCGGGCTGAGGTGGATCATGGCCCTGGATGCCGCGTTGCTTGAAATTCTCGCCTGCCCCGTCTGCCGGGGCGGCCTTTCCGTCATGGGTGAGCAGGAGGGGCTTTTCTGCGTTTCGTGCGCCAAAGTATACCCCATCTGCGACGAAATACCGGTCATGCTGGCTGAAGAAGCCGTGCCCCTGCCCGACTGGAACACAGGGCAGCGCAAAAGCGGCGCGGCCCGGCGCTGAAGGAGGCATCATGCCCACGCATTTGCTGTACGGCCTGCCTTCTTTGTTCGATCGCCTGGCCAGCCGTGAGGAAGAAGGCGCGTTTGCGACGCCCAACGTGGATTCCGGCCATTTTCCGCCTTTGCAGATCTGCGAGGACGCAAAGAACATGCGGGTGCGGGCGCTTTTGCCCGGCGCGGATCGCAGCGCGCTTTCGCTGACGCTTGAAAACAATGTGCTCATCGTGCGCGGGACCTTGCCCGCGCCCAAAGGCGTGCACCACCGGCGCGAGCGGCCCACGGGCTCGTTTCAGCGCGAGATACGGCTGCCTTTTCCCGTGGGCGACGCACCCATCGACGCGCTTTTGCGCGACGGGGTGCTGACCGTGACCCTGCCCAAAGCCGCTCGCGAAAAGCGGCGCGTTATCAGCGTGCACTATGCGGGGGTGCTGTCGTGACCCGCAAAACCGCCTACTTCATTACGCCCGAAGCCCACTGCCTGGTGGAAGAATCCGCCAGGATCGTTGTGCGCCCCCTGCTGGATGTGGTGGAAAGCGCCGAGGGCCTTTTCGTGTATTGCAACCTGCCCGGCGTCGCGCATGCCGACCTGGAACTGACCGTGGATAAGAACGAGCTTTTCGTGCGCGGCCCCACGTCTTTTTCGTGCCTGCCGGGCAAAGTGCATGCGCTGGAATACGGCGACGTGTTGTATGAAACCCGCCTGGCGCTGCCCCTGGCCGTGGATGCCGCGCGCATTGAGGCCTCGATGCGCGACGGGGTGCTGACGGTGTTTTTGCCTTTCCCGCGTAAGAGCGCGCAGCGCATTCCCGTGATAAAAGGCTAGCCGAATCTCTTTTGAAAACGCGTAGAGTGAAAGGGGTGTTGCCGTGATACGCATTCATACGCCCATGCCGTTGTTCAACAAACCCGGCCCCATGCGCGGCCTGCTTGAGGCGCGCGGGTGGGAAGCCGAATGGCTGTACGCCGGCAAAACGACCAAGGGCAGGCCCACGCCTGAAGAGGCGAAGCAAACCCTGCTGCAGCACGCGGCCGACATCGAATATCTGCTGCTGGACACCACCCGCGTGGACAGGGAATTTTTGGAAAAAGCGACGAAGCTGAAGCTGGTCGCCATGTTCGGGGTGGGGCTGGACCACATTGATATCCCGGCCGCCACCGAAAAAGGCGTGCTGGTGACCAATGCGCCCGGCAGCAACAGCGTCTGCGTTGCGGAACTGGTTTTTTCGCTGATGCTCGATCTCGCCCACAAGGTCACGGCCATGCATATGGACCTGGCTGCCGGCGCCTGGAAGCCCCGCGCGGCAACGGAACTGGCGGGCAAAACCCTGGGTATCGTGGGGCTGGGGCATATAGGCACGGCGGTGGCGCGTTTGGGCAAGGCATTCGGCATGACGCTGGTCGCCACCAACCGCAGCCCCAAGTTCGATCTGGCCGCGGAATTGGGCATAGCCCTTCTGCCGCTGGAAGAGACCCTGGCCAGGGCCGATTACCTCACCCTGCACGTGCCCGGCGGGCCCGGGGCCTATCATCTGGGCGCGGCGGAACTGGCCCGCATGAAACGCGGCGCCTATATCATCAACACGGCCAGGGGCGACGTGCTCGATTTTGACGCGCTGCTGGCGGCCTTGCATGAAAACCGCCTGGCCGGGGCCGGGCTGGACGTGTACCCCACGGAGCCCATGCCCGCCGATCATCTCGTTTTCCGTTTGCCGCAGGTGGTGTGTACCCCGCATGCCGGGGGCTTGTCGCAAGAATCCATGCTGCGCTCCTGCGCTTCGTGCCTGGATGAAGTGGCGCGCATCGCGGCGGGGCAGCGTTCGCCGAACGCCCGCAACCCGGAGATTTACTCGCGCGGGTAGCGGTTCATTTTGCCGTGATGTCGTGAGAAGAGGGAGCCGCTGACGTGGCTCTTTTCGTTTTTACCGCAGGAACAAAAGGGCAGTTCCTGCCACAGCCGCGCCGGTTCCCGCAAGGCCGCGCATTGAAGGCAGCCGCCTGTCGATGATCGCCATGATCAGGATGATGCAGACCGGCTGCAGGCCGATCAGCATGGCGGCAACGCCCGTGTGCGTGTGCTTCACGGCGATGGGCATCAAATTGATGTTCAGGGCGTTTATCAGGCAGCCCAAAAACAACAGCCGCACGGCCGGTTTTGAGGTCCAGGTGGCGGCAAGGCTGGGGCGCAAAATGCCCCGCGCCAGCGCGCCCGCCCATAAACAGGCCGCGCCCAGGCTGTAGCGTAGAAAGCCCGCCCACAGCGGGTGCGTGCCCAAGCTGAGCGCCTGCTTCAAAAAGATGTAGCTCACGGCCGTGCCCAGGGCGCAGGCGAAAACACAGGCCACGCCGCCCCAGAAATAGCCGCGGCTGGCCCCGGCGGCGTCGCCGCCCGGCCGCAGCACGCCGCCGTCGGTCAAGACGATGATGATGCCCAGCGTTGCGACAAGCATGCCCGCGACGCCTCTGGGGCCGAGGCTTTCGCTCAGGAAGAAATAGCCCAGCACGGCGGTGCAGCAGGCGGAAAACGACTGCACCAGCACGGTCAGGCGCGGGCCGATGCGCTCGCAGGCGATGAAAAAGAGCGGGTCGCCCAGGCTGATGCCCAGAAAACCGGAACCGAGCATCAGCAAAAAGGACGCGCCCGGCAGGCTCGCTTCCGCCCCCCAGAGGAGAGGAACCAGAAGCAGGGCGAAAGCCAGCAGGGGCGCGCGGCCGATGGTCATGGTCACCGGGCCGATCATGTGACCGACCTCGGCGTGGGTGCGGGTGCTGATGGACCCGGCAAAGGCGGAACCAAGGCCCGCAAGTTCGCCGACACCGACGAAAGGCATGATAACCTCGCCGCAGGGCGGAAAGAGTGTGGATTTCGGCCGGTTGTATGCCGCGCCGGGGGTGAAGTAAAGGGGGGGGGAAGGCGTAGCCTCCCCCCCCTTTACTGAGCGTTCGCGCTAAAATACGCCTTTAAGGCCGTGCTGGCGCAGGGCCGCGTCACAGCCGCCCAGGTGATACAACAGGTGGCCGGTCAGCAGCACCATGATGTTGGCGTTGGAATAGTCGCCCTTCATGCGGCTTGAAGCACCCTCGTGCTTTTGCGGCAGAGCGGCGTCGTTCATTTTGCCCATCCAGGCGTCAACGGCGCCTTTGATTTTTTGGACGTAGGTTTTCATTGCGTCTTTGGAGGGGGCCTGGGCGTCGGCCACGGCGGAAAGGGTCATCCCGGCCGGGCAGGGTCCGGCGTCGCTTGCGGCGCCTTCGTCCACGATGAAGAACTCGGAAACCGAAATACCGTGGTACAGCTGCTGCCACACGGGCCATCCGCCGAATTTCTCTTTCCAGATTTCGTCGGGACAGACCTCGATGAACTGCATGGCCAGGGAAAAGGCGAAGTCAAAGTTGCCTTTCTGGGCACTAACGATGGCGTTGGACATGGGGAACCTCCTTGAGCCGGACTATGCCGGCGCGCGTAACGATTGAGGCAAAAAGTAATTATATACCCTGGTTGCCGAGACTAGCGGCTATATGATATCGCAAAAGGCCTTTATGGCAAACATTCCATCCGCAACTCTTCCGGCGGAAGCGCCGTTCAGCTGGGCGGGCTTCGGCCGGGGCGCGCGCATCGCCCTGCCCGTGATGCTGGGCTACCTGCCCGTGGCTTTCGCTTTCGGCGTGCTGGCTGACAAAGCGGACCTTTCCGCCATGCAGGCCGCCATGATGAGCCTGTTCGTCTACGCGGGTTCCGCGCAGCTTATCGCCGTGGACATGCTTTTCGCGGGGCTGGGCGTGCCTTCGATCATCGTGACCACCTTTGTGGTCAATTTGCGCCACCTGCTCATGTCCGCCGCGCTCACGCCGCACCTGGCCCGCTGGCCTGCGCCGCGGCAGGCCGCGTTTGCCGCGGGGCTGACGGACGAGACCTTTGCCCTGCATATCGGGCGTTTTCCTACTGCCGGCGTGGATAAAGGCGAAATTTTCGGCGTCAACGTGACCGCGCATATCGTCTGGGTTTTGGGGAGCCTCGGCGGAGCAATGCTTGGCGGCGGCATCGGCGACGTGCGCCCCCTGGGCTTGGATTATGCGCTGCCCGCCATGTTTCTGGCGTTGTTGCTGCCCCATTGCCGCATACCCCGGCGGTTTTTGGCGGCCTTGCTCGGCGGGATTTTTTCCGTACTGCTGACCGTGCTCGGGGCCAAAGACTGGAGTGTGATCGGCGCGACCCTTATGGCCGCGACGGCTGTGACCGCCGCCATGACCCTGCGGGAAAGGGGCGGCCATGACTGACGCGCTGCTGCTTATCGGGGGCATGGCCCTGGTGACCTATGTGCCGCGCGCGCTGCCCTTGCTGCTGCTTTCGTCGCGCACGCTGCCGCCCGTTGTCATCCGCTGGCTGGAACTTATCCCCCCGGCGGTGCTGGCGGCGCTGCTGCTGCCCCAACTGCTGCTGGGCAAAGAGAATGGTTTGCCCTTTCTGGATATTTCACTGGGCAACACCTTTTTGCTGGCCGCCATACCCACCGCGCTGACCGGATATTTCACCCGCAGTTTTTTCGGCACTGTGGCGGTCGGCATGCTGTGCGTTGCCGCTTTGCGCTTCGTTTGGCCGTGAATACGCGTTTCGCGGGCAATTACCGCGTCAATGGGCTTTTTTGCACCAGGTCTAGTACCTTAAGAGTACGCTCCTTTCGCAAAAAAGCCCTTTGACGCGGTAATTGCCTCGCGCTCCGCGCATTCACGGCCAAACGCCAGATCCTTGCCCGTCGGCATTCTTTAATTCAAATTATCCCCGGCCGAGGAACGGCATCTTGTTCGGCAAAATAGCCAGCGTGGGCACGCAGATCTCTTTGGGCAGGTGCGCCATATACATCACGGTTTTGGCCACCAGGTCCACGCTCATGCGCGGCTCCGGCCGCAAAGAGCCGTCCGCCTGCGGCATGCCCACTTCCGTGACGTCGGTTCTCGAAACAGCCGCGTTGCCGATATCGATCTGGCAGCAGCTGATGTCGTGTTCGCGCCCTTCCAGGCTGAGGCTTTTGGTCAAACCGTTTACGGCGTGTTTGGCCGAGGTGTAGGCCGCGCCATACAACCGCGGGGTGTGGGCGGCGATGGAGCCGTTGTTGATGATGCGGCCGCCCTTGGGGTCTTGGGCCTTCATAATGCGAAAAGCAGCCTGGGCGCACAAAAAGCTGCCCTTTACGTTGGTGTCGAAAACCCGCTGCCAGTCGGCCGGGTCCACTTCTTCAATGGGGGTCGGTTTCAAATTGACGCCCGCGTTGTTGAAGAGCAGGTCCAGGCGGCCGAATTCGCGCACTGTGGTGTCAAACAGCTCGCGCACGCAAGTTTCGTCAGCCACGTCGCCGGCAACGGCCCGCATGCGGGCGGAATCTCCCCCGGCCAGAGCGATGGTTTCTTCCAGCTCATCCATGCGCCGCGCGAAAACGGTGACATAATACCAGTCGGCCGCAAGCGCGAGCGCCACGGCCCGGCCGATGCCCGAACTGGCGCCGGTGACCACGGCAACCTTTTTTATCGTATCCACGGGATTCTCCTTACTGTTGTGGCGCGCAACCCGCCGGTGACGGCGGCGGCGTCTCAACATAGGAGCTTACCCAAAACCCGTGGCGTGTCAATTCGGTTCCAGCAGCAGCACGCGCCAGCGGGCGGGCAGGGCGTCTTTTTCCCAGGGGCGCTGGTACTGCACCAGGGCCTGCCCGCTGGCCGAAGACGAAACCAGGGTCAACCGCTGCCCGGCAACAGCGCCGAGCACATTGCTGCGCAAGCTGGGTATCATCTCCGACGCCGTCTCTTTGGCATCGCCGCCGGGCGTTACGCTCCACAAATAGCCCGTTCCGCTCGCAACGGAAAGTTCCAAAGTAAAGGGCGCGCCGGGCCGGACCCGTCTGTAGACCACGTCGCCGCCCATTTCCAGCATGGCGGCGGGCAGGCGCACTGTGCGCTCGCTGCCGCCGGGCAGGGCAAGGCGCAGCTCTCTGCCGCCTTTGGCATCGTCCAGGACGACCTGGCCCCATTTGTCGCTGACGCCCTGTCCCAGTTCGGTTCCCGCCGCGTCATACAGCGAAAGGCGGACGCCGTGCAAAGGCGTGTCGTCATTGTACAGCGAAAAAACGATGGCCGTTTTCCTCTCGGACGGCGCGGATACGGCGAACGCGGGAACAGGTGCGAAACCCAGGGCGAGCAGCGGGGCCAAAAACAGCACCCAGGCGATATTTCTCAAGGTATTCATACAAAACCCCCTTGCCGGCAAAGCGGCATCTGGCCCGGCAAGCCGAATGGCGGATAGGGCGGGCCTTAGATAAACGATAGCATGTTTTTATGCCTGTTGCACGCCTTTGCATGGTTTGGGGATAAAGTTTTTTAAAAAACAGGCCCCGGCCAACTTGCAAGGCGCTCTTGCCTGCGCTATACCTAGTCGCTCGGTAACGCTGCGCCGTTACTTTTCTTCTTCACCCTTCGTGTTGTCAGAACGGCAGGCCGTGCAATCGGGCCTGCCGTTTTTGTTTTTCCGGAATTTTCCGGCATTTTTTTATGTTCAGGGACCTAAAGGACAGGATTATGCCCAAACGTACGGATCTGAAAAAGATTATGGTCATCGGCTCCGGCCCCATTGTCATCGGCCAGGCCTGCGAGTTCGACTATTCAGGCACCCAGGCGGTCAAGGCCCTGAAAGAGGAGGGCTATGAGGTGGTGCTGGTCAACTCCAACCCGGCCACCATCATGACCGACCCGAATCTTGCCGACCGCACGTATATCGAGCCTATAGAGCTGGATACCGTGGCGGCCATCGTGCGCAAAGAACGCCCTGACGCGATTTTGCCCACCCTGGGCGGGCAGACGGCGCTGAACACCGCCCTGAAACTGGCGGAAGCCGGGGTGCTGGATGAGTGCGGGGTAGAGCTTTTGGGCGCCGACCGCCAGGTTATCGAACGGGCGGAAAGCCGCGAACTGTTTCGCGAATGTGTGAACTCCATCGGCCTGGCCATGCCCGCAAGCTCCATCGCGCACAGCATGGACGACGTGCGAGGAGTCGCCGCCACCGTGCCTTTTCCCATCATCATCCGGCCCGGCTTCACCCTGGGCGGCGCGGGCGGCGGGGTGGCCTACAACATGGAAGACCTTGAGGAGATCGCCTCACGAGGCCTTGCCGCCAGCATGACCGGCGAGATTTTGCTGGAACAGTCCGTGCTGGGCTGGAAAGAAATCGAGATCGAAATCATCCGCGACAAAGCGGATGTCTGCATCATCGTCTGCACCATTGAAAACTTCGACCCCATGGGCGTGCATACGGGCGACTCCATCACGGTGGCCCCGGCCATGACCCTGAGCCAGTCCGATATCGACACCGTAATCAAAGCGTCCGAAGCCATCATCCGCGCCGTGGGCATGAAGGGCGGCGGGGCCAACATCCAGTTCGCCATGCACCCCGAGACCAGCGAGCTGGTGGTCATCGAGATGAACCCGCGCGTGTCGCGCTCTTCCGCCCTGGCCTCCAAAGCCACGGGGGTGCCCATCGCGCGCATCTCGGCCAAACTGGCCGTGGGCTACACCCTTTCTGAAATCGCGGGCTGCAAACCCGGCATGACCATGGCCGACTACGTGGCGGACATCGACTATGTGGTGGCGAAGATTCCCCGCTTCACTTTTGAAAAATTCCCCGGCGCCAAAGACGAGCTGACCACCTCCATGAAGAGCGTGGGTGAAGCCATGAGCATCGGCAAGACCTTTCAAGAGGCGCTGCAAAAAGGCCTGCGCTCGCTGGAAGTGGGCGCGGGCGGCCTTGGTCGCGATTTTCGCGCCCGCCTGCCCGAAAAAGACGAGATCATGGCGAAGCTGCGCACGCCCAACTCCAATCGTATCTTTTACGCGCGCCTGGCCATGCTCAGCGGCATGAGCGTCACGGAAATCAACGAGATCACGGCTATTGACCCTTGGTTTTTGAACGAGCTCAAAGCCCTGGTGGATCTGGAATGCGAGATTCGTGATTTCGCCAAAGCCAACTCCATGACCGAGGAAAACCCCGAACTGGGGGCGCTGCTGCAAAAAGCCAAAGACGCAAGCTTTTCCAACCGTCAGCTGGCGGAAATGTGGAAACGGCCGGAAAGCGACGTGGCGGTGCTAACCCGCCAGTTCAAGCTGGCTCCGGTGTTCGGCCCGGTGAAGACCTATGCGGGCAAGACGGCGGGCGGCTCCCCCTATTACTATTCCACCTACGGCAGACCTGATGGCGCGCTGGCAAACCCGGCTCAGGCCGGGGACAGCGGCAAGGACACGGTCATCATCCTGGGCGGCGGGCCCAATCGCATCGGCCAGGGCATCGAATTCGACTATTGCTGCTGCCACGCCGCCTTCGTGCTTAAAGACATGGGCTGCACGGCGGTGATGGTCAACTCTAACCCCGAAACCGTGTCCACCGACTATGACACGTCCGACCGCCTGTATTTCGAGCCGTTGACCTTTGAAGACGTCATGGCCATCGTGAATATCGAAAAACCCAAGGGCGTCATCGTGCAGTTCGGCGGCCAGACCCCGCTGAACCTGGCCGTGCCGCTCATGCGCGCGGGCGTTCCCATTCTGGGCACCAGCCCGGACGCCATCGACCGGGCCGAAGACCGTGAGCGCTTTCAGGCGCTGATTGAAAAACTGGGCCTGCGCCAGCCGGAAAGCGCCACCGCCATGACCCTGAAAGAAGCAAAAACCGCCGCGCGGAGCATCGGCTACCCGGTGCTGATGCGGCCTTCGTACGTGCTGGGCGGCCGGGCCATGCGCATCGTCTATGACGACGCGGAACTGGAAGAAGGATTTGCGGAAATCATTGCGGCCACAGCGCCGGAGCATCCGATACTTATCGATAGCTTTCTTGAATCGGCCACGGAAGTGGACGTGGACGCCCTCTCCGACGGCACGGAAACGTACGTCGCGGGCATCATGGAGCATATCGAGGAAGCGGGCATCCACTCCGGCGACTCGGCTTGCGTTTTGCCCCCGCACACCCTGCCCCGGGTGGTGACGGAAGAGCTCATCCGCCAGACCAAGGCCCTGGCCAAAGAACTGCGCGTGGTGGGGCTGATGAATATTCAGTTCGCGGTCAAAGACGGCGCGATCTACATCCTGGAAGTCAACCCCAGGGCCAGCCGCACGGTGCCTTTCGTTTCAAAGGCCACAGGCGTGCCGCTGGCGCGCCTGGCGGTGCAGGTCATGCTGGGCGCCAAGCTGGCGGACCTGGATATCACGCCCACCCGCAAAGGCGGCTTCATGGCGGTGAAAGAGGCGGTGTTCCCTTTCAACCGCTTCCCCGGCGTGGATATTCTGCTGGGACCGGAAATGCGCTCCACCGGCGAAGTCATGGGCATCGCGCCCAGTTTCGAAGAAGCGTACATGAAGGCCCAGCTCGGCGCGGGCAGCCGTTTGCCGCAGGGCGGCAAGGTCTTCATCTCGGTCAACGACCGCGACAAGGCGGCGGTGGCGGATGTGGCGAAGCTGTACCATAAGCTGGGCTTCGAGGTGCTGGCCACTTCCGGCACGGCGGGCTTGCTGGTGGGCAGCGGGGTGCCCTGCGCCCGGGTGCTGAAAGTGTACGAGGGCCGACCCAACGTGGTGGACCTGATCAAAAACAACGAAATTGCCATGGTTATCAATACCGCGTCGGGCAAGCGCACGGTGCAGGATTCGAAAGCCATACGCCAGTCGGCGCTGCTCTATGGCGTGCCGTATTGCACGACCCTGGCCGGGGCCAAAGCCAGCGCCTTGGCGCTTGCGGATGCCAAGAAGCACGGGCTCTCCGTGCGGAGCATTCAGGAGTATTACGGCTGAACCGGCGGCGCGCTTCGCTTGGCTTGAAGAGACGGGTCCCGGTGAAAGCCGGGGCCTGTTTTTGTAAGAGCACCGCTCTACTGCGCCTCTCGCACCTGCATCCCCGCGGCAACGTTTATGGCGCAGGCATCCTCTTCTCTGCTGAGCGGCCCGGCAGGCCGCTCCCACTTGAGGCATTCCGCCCTCAGGGCGTTTTTATACTCGCCGAGCAGTTCCCCCAGCGAATTCGTCTGTTTTTCCATAGGATTGCGTGAGCCGCCGCCCCCTTGCCACACCCGGTACGAGAGGTGGCGCTCCTTGTCATAGCCGGGGAAATAATCCTTGTCGCTGTTGATGAAATACATCTCGTCCCGGCGGCCTCTTTCCGCCATATAGCGGGCGAAAAGGCGAAAGCCCTCTTCGTATTTGCCCAACATGAGGGCGATTTCGGCCTCAAAAAAGAGTTTGTTCCGTTCCATTGCCGGGCCGTTGGCGCATACGGTGGGCAGCATGGCCTCCAGGGCGCGTTTGTCGCCGGTTCTGGCATACAGGTAGTAATAGGCGGAACGATAGCGGGGAAAGACGTCGTACAGATTGCCCGTGTGATTCCAAACGCCTGATTTACGCACGTTGTCGCGGTACTGCTCGTTGAACTCGTCGAGTATTTTTTTGCCCGCCTCGTACGTGCCGGTTGGCTCAAAACGCTGCCGCCAGAAAAGGAATTCAGGTATTTCGCCGGGGGTGAGCGTTTCACCCGCGTAATAGCGCACGCTTTCCGCGTACCAGAGGGCCTTGCGGCCGGGGTCGGCGGTTTTGGTCATGGCGGTGTGGTACGCGCGCATGAGGGGGTTGAAACGGATGCCCGCGCCGTATCTGTTGTCATCCTGCTTCGCGCGCGCCTCTTTCTGCGCGCGCACCAGCAGATCGGCGGCTTTGAGGTGCAAGGCCTCGTCGCCGCAGCTTCCCCACAGGGGCGATGTATGCACGTAGTTCACGCTGTCGGAGAACGCGCCTTCCATAATCCTGGCGGCTGCGGCTATGTTGAGCGGCGCTTCGCCGGGGGCGTTCAGAAAGGATTCCGCGTCCGAAAGCAGCGCGGCGAAGCGGGCGCAGTCGTTTTTGCCGCGCTCTTTCTCATCTTTTCGGCCGTCATTGTCAGATCCCACCCACGACTCCCGCTCCGCCAAATCGTGCAGCACGCGCAGCACGGCTTTGGTGCCGGGGTCGCCCCAGATAAGGGGCTGGGCGCGCAGCAACGGGAGGAGCCTTGCGTAGCGGGAATCGGCGTCATACGCGTAGCCGTTGGCGGCTTTGGCGGCCGGGGATTCAAGGCCGTCCAGCGTTGTTACCCACATTTTTTTCGGGGCCAGATGGCGGTAATATTGCTCGCGGGCGCGGCTTGACCGTAAGGCCGCCGGCGTGCAGAGGTTGCGGTAGGCCTCGGGAAAGCTATTTTGCATTTTACGGGCTTCTTCCAGGCATTCTTTGTCGATTTTTTCTTCCCGTTGCCGCTCTTGTGCATCAACGGAAGAAGCGCGCGCCACACCTGTGACGCAGAACGCGCCGAGAACGGAGAACGCGCAGAGCAGCAGGGCGTGGCGCGCGGCGGTTCGAAAGGTTGGGGAAAAACGGCTGTGTTGGCCCATACGGTGCTCCTTTTCGCGAAACTCGTTCAGCATACAAAAAAAGGGCCGCTGTGAGAGCGGCCCTGGTTGTTTTACAGATAGGGATCATCCCGCATCAAGTAGTTTTGGGCGTAATCCTTCACGCCTTCTTCCAGCGGCCAGGCGGGCGGCGGGCAGCCGAAGGCCGTAAGTTTCGCCATATCCGCCTGGGTGAAATACTGGTACTTGCCGCGCAGATGTTCCGGCAGCGGGATGTAGCCTACGGCTTTTTCGCGGTTCATGGCGGCGAAGAGCGAATCCGCCATGTCGTTCCATGCCCTGGCTTTGCCCGTGCCCAGGTTGAAAAGCCCGTTCACGTCAGGGCGGTTCGCCAGCCACCACATGGCGGCGGCGCAGTCTTTGACGTAAATGAAATCGCGCATCTGGCCGCCGTTTTCATAGTCCGGCCGGTCGGAGGCGAACAGGCGCATGCCGCCTGTTTCTTGAATCTGGGCAAAGGCTTTGACCGCCACGGAACGCATATCGCCCTTGTGGTATTCGTTGGGGCCGTAAACGTTGAAGAACTTCAGGCTGACGAATTTGTCTTGAATGCCCCGGCGCTTGGCCCAGAGGTCGAAAAGATGTTTGGAATAGCCATAGGCGTTGAGCGGTTTCAGGCTTTCCAGCGCGGCCTCGTCGTCGGCGAACCCTTGCCTGCCGTCGCCGTAAGTAGCCGCGGAGCTGGCGTTGATGAAGCGTATGCCCTTCTGTAGGGCGTATTCCGCCAGGGTTTTACTGTATTCAAGGTTGTTGCGGAAGAGGTAGTCCACATCCCGCTCGGTGGTGGCGGAACAGGCGCCCATGTGGAAAATGGCCTTGATGCCACCGGGCAATTCGCCGCGCTGCACCAGGCTGAGAAAATCTTCGCGCGGCAGATAGCGGTCGAAACGCCGGTTGACCAGGTTCTTCCACTTTTCCGAAGTGCCCAGGTTGTCCACAACCCAGATGTCGTCAATGCCCGCTTGGTTCAGCTGCCAGATCATGGCGCTGCCGATCATGCCCGCGCCGCCGGTGACTATGTACATACAGGCTCCTGTGAATAATCAAATCCATACGCCGCGTTTTGAAAGTAGCGGATTTTTGTTTTTTGGCAAGAAAGGCCCGCTCGGACAGGGCGGGGATAGCGCCGGTCAATGAAGCCGGACACCATGTGGAAGGATCGGCGGAGTTTTTGTTCGCAGCAAGAAAGATGAGTTTTTTATGCAGGGAATGTACTCTTCGGTACATGACTGGAATAAAAAACGAAATCTGACGCGGCTGCGGGCAAAAAGAACGCCGATCCTAGTCGAGGCCCATGGCCTTGCCGACCTTCTTGATGACTTTTTTGGCCTTGTTGAGCGGTTTGTCTTCCTCAGCCGCGGCGAATTCGCGCAGCAGCTCTTCCTGGCGGCTTGAAAGGCGCGAGGGGGTCAGCACCTTGATTTCCACCAACAGGTCGCCCTTGCGGTTGCTGTTCACCACGGGCAGGCCCTCGCCGCCCAGGCGAAAGACTTCGCCGCTTTGGGTGCCTTTGGGAACATCCATATCCAGAGGGCCGTCAAGGCCGGGCACCTGGATCCTGTCGCCCAGCGCCGCCTGAACCATGTTGATTTCTTTCACCAGCAGCAGGTGCGCGCCGTCACGCTGAAAGACCTTGTCGTCTTCCACGGTGAGGACCACATACAAATCGCCGGGCGGGCCGCCGTGCAGGCCGGGTTCGCCTTCGCCGCGCAGACGCAGGCGGTTGCCCGTATCCACGCCGGGCGGCACGCGCACGGAAAGCTCACGCGTATCTTGAATTCTGCCCGCGCCTTTGCAGCGGGGACAGGGGTTTTTTATGACCTGGCCCGCGCCGTTGCACGAAGGGCAGGGCATGGCGATCTGAAAGAACCCCTGGCTGTGGCGCACCTGGCCCGCGCCGCCGCAGTGGCGGCAGGTTTCCGGCCCCGTGCCGGGGGCCGCGCCGTTGCCTTTACATTCCGGGCAGGTCACCCGTTTAGGGATCTTCAGGTTGATTTCATCGCCCTTGGCGGCCTGGCGCAGGCTGATGGAAAGATTGTAGCGCAGATCGGCCCCGGCCTGGGCGCGGCTGCCGCTGCGCCGCGTGCCCCCGCCCATGGAAAAACCGAACAGGTCGCCGAAAATGTCGCTGAAGTGCGAAAAGATGTCTTCGTTGCTGGAAAAACCGCCGAAACCGCCGCCGTTCATGCCGGCATGGCCGAAACGGTCATACCGCGCGCGCTTGTCCGCGTCGCGCAGCACTTCATACGCTTCCGCCGCTTCTTTGAAGCGTTTTTCAGCTTCCGCGTCGCCGGGGTTGCGGTCCGGATGGTACTTGAGCGCCATCTGGCGGTATGCCCGCTTGATTTCGTCGCTGGAAGCGGTCTTTTCCACTTCCAGGATTTCGTAGTAGTCGCGCTGTACGGCCATGATAAAGAAAAGAGGGGCGGCGCATGCGCCGCCCCTGATGATTAATCGTTGTCGAGTTCAATCGGCTCGGTAATGGGCTTATAGTACGAAAGATCTTCGGGCATGATCTTGCCGGCCGCGATTTCGCGCAGCGCGGTGACCACTTCCTTGTTGCGCGAGCTCACAAGCGACTCGTAGCCGTCGCGGTACTGGCGCACGCGCTTGATAGCCATTTGCACCAGCAAAAAGCGGTTGTCCACGCGTTCCTGGCAATCTTCAACGGTAATGCGGGCCATGGGGGCCTCCTTACGGGGTAGTCCGGTATGATCCGGAACAGTCACAACTATGCCATGCTGGAATTTGTGTCAAGCGGTGGCGCTTTGTTTGCCGTGATGCTTCGTCAGGCATCGATTTCGGCTCCTGTCATGTACCGAAAGAGTACACTCCCGTCGCCGAAATCTCGTCTTCCTCGCCTGACGGCAAACAAAGCGCCACCGATTATCCTGGTGATGCATCCTTACCCTTCATACCAAATTGCCGCTTCCGCAGCGATTTTCGCCAGCGCTTCCCGGCCGGTTCCGGCTTCGCGCAGCATGTCCCGGTACGCTTCAAGCACTTCGGTAAAGCGGGGGTTGGAGGCGGTGAATTCGCAAAACATGGCCGTATCTTGCGTCAGGTGTTTGCGGGCCGCTTCCATGTGCCGTTTGAACGAAGGGGTCAAAAAAGGCCGCACGCCGTGGGGCAGTGATGCTTCCTGCCGCGCCAGCAGGGCGAAAAAGGCAGCGCTGAGCGTAAAGTTCAGGCTTTGGGCGAAACCCACGCCCCTGTCGTGCTCTTCCGCCGTGGTTCTGAACGTCTCGCAGCCCATATCGCGAAACAGCTTCTCCACCAGGGCGATGTGCTCTTCCGCCGCGTTTTCGCCGGGGGTGAGGGGCACGCGCATGTCCGCCGGGTCGGGGTTCGGCCCGAACAGCGGGTGGCTGCCGATCACCGGGCCGCCCCAGGCCTCTTGCATCTGGCGCATGGGCAGGATTTTGACCGAAGTTATGTCCATCAGAATCTGGCCGGACCGCATATGCGGCGTGACGGAGGCCAGCACGCCGGGCAGAGCCGTGACCGGCACGCAGAGCATGACGATGCGGCCCTGGGGGATGAGCCGGGCCAGTTCGGTCGCGGAAAGAGCAAGTTCGCCGTTTTTGTCTTCTTCGCGGTCGATGCCGAGCATACGGCGGCCGGTTGCGCTGATGCGGCGCAGCAGCATGGCGCCCATGGCGCCGCGGCTGCCCGCGATGACGACATCCGCTTGCGGCAAGGTCATGATGCCTCTCCCGCTGAGCTCTGGGGGTGGATTTGCCGCCAGACGTTCCAGAAATCGGGGAACGATTTGGCCACGCAGCCGGGGTCGTCCAGCTTTACCCGGATGTCGCCCGCCAGCTCAAGCAAGGCAAGGCTCATGGCCATGCGGTGGTCGTTATGGCAGGAAAAGGCTATTTCACGGGCCTGTGCGGGGAGCGCCTCTCCCGGCGCGGCAGACGCGGCCCCAGGCAGCGCCTGTTTTCCTTGCGTCTTGGGCGCGATGCGCAGTCCGTCTTCCAGCACGGTCACGGCGCAGCCCGTTTTCAAAAGTTCCTTAGCCGGGGCCAGCAGGCGGTCGCTTTCTTTCAGGCGCAGGTGAGCCGCGCCCCTGATGCGCGTTTCGCCCGTAGCGCGCGCGGCCAGCACGGCCACCGTGGGCGCAATGTCGGGGCAATCGCCCATATCAAGGTCAAGGCCGCGCAGCTTGCCGCTCTGCGGCGGCGACACGGTCACCGCATCGCCCTGCCGGCGTACGCCCGCGCCCATGCGGGCGAGAATGGGCAAGATTGCCGCATCACCCTGCATTGAATCGTGTTTCAGGCCGGTGACGGTAACGGGGTTCGGGCCCAATGCTCCGGCGGCCAGCAGGTACGAAGCCCCGCTGTAATCGCCTTCCACCCGGCCGGAAAATGCCTGATACCGGGCTCGCGGCACATGAATGCGCAGTGCGCCGGGGCCCGCGGACCGCAGCGCCCGCCAATGGGTTTCGGCCCAGTTGCCCGTGCTGTCGCGCACTTCCACTGTGAAGGCCGGGCCGAAGTCGGCCAGGGTTTGCAGGGTCAGCCCCACATAGGGCCAGGAAACGGCTTTTTGCCCCATCAGCAGCAGGCGCAGGCCGTCTTTTGTAAGAGGCGCGGCCAACAGCAGGCCGGAAAAGTACTGGCTTGATTCGTCGCAATTGACGCCGGTCCAGTCGCTCTGCCGCCTGGCGGCAAGGCCGTTCGCCCGCAGCAGCAAGGGCGGGCAGCCCGCCTTGCCTTCAAAGGCGACGGATGCGCCCAGGCTTTGCAGGGCGTTCGTCAGCTCGCGCATGGGCCGCTCGTGCATGCGGCCGCTGCCGTGAATGCGGAAAAGGCCCTGCCCGGCGGCCAGCACGGCGGTGAGCAAACGGCAGGTGGTGCCCGATTCGCCCACAAAACAATCCAGCGGTTCATGCTCTCCGCCGCGCACAAGGCCCTTCAAACCCGTGATGCGGTACGCGCCGGGGCCAGTGCGCTCCGCCTTTGCGCCGATGCCGCGCAAAATGTCCAGGGTGCGGGTCAAATCGTCGCTTTCCAGCACGTTTGCCAGGTGCGATTCGCCATGCGCCAGGGCGGCGGCAATGACGGCCCGGTGGGACAAAGACTTTGACGGCGGCGCCGCCACGGTGACGGCGTTCACGAAATGTTCCGCCCTTTGGAGTATGCGCCCAGAATGCGGAAGCTGTGGCAGATGCCGCGCAGCTTTTCAACCAGGGCCGCATGGTCCGGGCCGGTCAGGTCGCAGTCGAGGTCCGCGAAAAAAACGTATTTCCAGCGCTCGGTGCGCAGGGGGCGCGATTCAAGCTTGCTCATGTTTACGTTTGATGCGCCCAGGCATTGCAGCACGGCGGCCAGAGAACCGGGCTTGTCCGCGACGGAAAAGAGCACGCTGGTTTTGTCCGCATCGCAGTGGCCCGGCACGCAGCAAGGGTTCTGTTCGTCGTCAGACAAGGAAGGCAAGTTTTTTGCGGCGGGAATGTACTCTTTTGGTACATGACCAGAGCAAAAAATGCTGCCTGACGCAGTATCACGCCGAACAGGACCACTGCTGATGGAGCAGAAGCGGGTCCAGTTATCGGCGCTGTCTTCAATCCCGCCGGCCAGCACCGAAAGCCCCAGGCGCGCGGCAAGGGCGCCGTGCCCCACGGCGGCGGCGCCGTCTTCGGCCAGCGCCTTGTGGGCGGCCGCAGCGGTGCTTTCCAGCGAGACCTGGCGCGCGTTAGGCAAATTCTTGCGCAGCCATTCGGAACACTGGCCCAGAGCCTGCGCGTGCGAATAGACTGCTTTGACGGCGGCCAGGCTTTTTTCGCGGCTCATCAGGCTGTGGCTGATGCGGCTAAACCATTCGGCGCTGATGTGGACCTCGTGCCCGGCGAAAAGGTCGATGCTCTGCCCGACCGCGCCGTTCAGCGAATTTTCCAGCGGCACGATGCCAAGGTCGACGCTGTGGTTTTCCACCGCCTGAAAGATGTCGCTCAGGTGCGGCATGGGGGTGAAGTGCAAGGCCTCGCCGAAAAATTCCAGCCCGGCCATGTGCGAAAAGGTGCCCTCCGGCCCCAGATAGGCCACCCGCAAGGGGCGCTGCAAGGCCCGCGACGAAGAGAGAATCTCGCGGTAAATGCCGCGCAGATGCTCTTCGGGCAGGGGGCCGGGGTTGGCGGCCAGCAGTTTTTCCATCAGCATCTGCTCGCGGCCGGGGCGAAAGACGGCCCCGCCGCTTTTGGCCTTGATGGCGCCTATCCGGATGCTGCATGCCGCGCGGCGGTTCAAAAGGGCCAGAATGGCGTCGTCGATGCCGTCTATTTCTTGGCGCAGCCCGTTGAATTGCGTGTCGTCGCTCATCATGTCAGGCCTCGGTAATATCTTCGGTTATGCGCATGCCGAAATGGCGGCCCGCGACGTCAATACGGCAAAGAACCCTGTCGCCGGGCCGCAGCGTGACCACGCTGACCGGTTTGCCGCCCGGCGTGACCAGGCGGATGGTCTCGGCGTTTTGCAAAAAAACCGTGCCTTCGGCATTTTTAGTTTTGGCCTTGATCAGCAGCATGGGCCGCTGTTCCACCTTGACCCGGCCCACCACGGCCGTGCGGGCGGCGCCCGTGTGGTCGGCGATCAACACTTCCGTGCCCGCGCGCAGCTCTTCAAGGTAGCTGGTTTTGTCGCCCGGCATCAGGGCATAGGCGTGCACGGCCCCGGCGTTGACGCGAAAAGGGCGGGCGGCGACGTATTCGTTGTGTTCGGTTTCCGCATTGACCAGAAAGGTGAAGGCCGCGGAATTGCCCGTCAGCATGCCGCAGCCCGTGCCGAGAACCGAAAGCGTATCGACGCATACCCTGTGCCCCATACCCACCGGGGCGATTTCCGTGATTTCGGCTTCAACCAGTTCCAGAGGGGCTTCTTCAGAGGTCACGGCCGCGACCACGGCTTTCAGCGAAGCCGCGGCGCTGGGAGGCACGACCACGGCATCCACGCCCTTTTGCAGAATGCCCGCGGCTAGGCGCGCTTCGTCGGGCGTGGCCGCTTCAAGCGCCAGCGTGCCCGCTTGGCCGGCAGCGGCTTCTTTATGGGCCAGGAGGTTTTCCACAGGTATGATTTCCCAGCCCCTGGCAAGAACGACCAGCTTGCCCGCCCGCAGGGCTTTGGCGGCTTCTTCTTCGTCTTCGCGGCTTTTCAGGGTTATTTCCACGACCTCTTCGGCGGGCACGACCTTGCAGCGGGCCAATTTGGCCGCGTCGGCGGCGTGCGCGGCAGGCACGATCAGCCCGTCCGCCCCCGATTCCAGCGCCAGGGTCACCTCTTCTTTCACAAAGGGCAGGGCTTTGAACAGTACGCTTCGCATTTGTTATTCCCCAACAACGGAGAGCGCTTGCTCCACGCTCCAATTCGCATGCACGATGCCTGAAAGAGCCGAAACCATCATGCGGGGGCGGGGGTGCTGAAAGATGTTGCGGCCAACGGAAAGGCCGGCCGCGCCCGCTTTGACGGCGTCGTGCACCATCTGCAAAAATTCGCGGGTGGTGTCCGTTTTTGGCCCGCCCGCGATGACCACGGGCACGCAGGTTGATTCGACAACATGGGCGAAGGAGTCCATATCGCCGGTGTACGGCACCTTCACGATATCCGCGCCAAGCTCCACCGCCACGCGGGCGCAATGGGCGATGACGCCGGGATCAAGGCTGTTTTTGATTTTCGGACCCCGGCCGTACATCATGACCAGAAGCGGCATGCCCCAGTTTTCAGCGTCGTGGGCCACCTTGCCGAAGTCTTCAAGCATTTTGGATTCTGTGGGGTCGCCAAGATTGATGTGCAAAGATACGCCGTCTGCCCCGTGTTTGAGGGCGTCTTCAACCGAAGCGGTCAGGGTTTTTGCATTGGGCTGAGGAGAGAGGTCGGTGCTGGACGAAAGATGGATGATCAGGCCCACGTCGCGGCCGCCCCGGCGATGGCCACAGCGGGCCAGGCCCTTATGCACCAGCACGGCGTCGGCGCCGCCTTCGGCCACTTCGTTGACCGCTTTGCGCATGTCGGCCAGGCCGTCGATGGGGCCGACGGAGACGCCGTGGTCCATGGGCACGATGATGCACCGGTTGGTGGTGCGGTTGAAGATGCGTTCCATCCTGATTGCTTTGCCGAGATGCATGACTGTATCCTCTGTTGCTGTGGGCAAGGGTGGCCCGGTATTCCGTTTTGCAACTCCGTCCCTGTCGCCGCGTGACGTTACCGCATCGACGGCAAAAAAAACAGGGCCGCCGGCGATTGTCGCCTGCGGCCCGGGTTGCTTACTACTGTACTTTCGATTACGCAGCGCACACCCCACCGCAGGACTTGCTAAAGCCATAAAAGAAGAAGCCGTAATAATACACGGATTCGACGTGAGAGGCGCGCCAGGCGGTGGTAAGAGG
>JAVBNL010000046.1:0-12187 GCA_031551515.1 Desulfovibrionaceae bacterium | reverse complement strand
ATGGACCCGTCGGCCTGCTGGCCGTTTTCCATAACCGCGACCAAGGTGCGGCCCACAGCCAACCCCGAACCGTTCAGGGTATGCACGAATTCCGGCTTGCCGCCGCCGGCCGGGCGGAAACGCAAGTTGGCGCGGCGGGCTTGAAAATCCAGGCAGTTGGAGCAGGAGGATATTTCGCGGTACTTGTTCTGGCCCGGCAGCCAAACTTCCAGGTCATAGGTTTTGGCCGAGGCGAAACCCATATCGCCGGTGCACAGGCAGACCGTGCGGTAGGGCAGCTCCAGCGCTTCCAGCAGGCTTTCGGCGTGGCGGCGCATCTTTTCCAGCTCGTCATAGGACGTATCCGGGTGGCTGATGCGCACCATTTCCACTTTGGTGAACTGGTGCTGGCGAATCAGGCCGCGCGTATCCTTGCCCGCTGAACCCGCTTCCGAGCGGAAACAGGGCGTCTGGGCGGTGAAAGCCAGCGGCAGGACGCCTTCTTCCAGAATTTCGTCCGCGTGCAGGTTGGTCAGGGGCACTTCCGCCGTGGGGATGAGAAAATAGTCCCAGCCTTCGATCTTGAACAGGTCGGCTTCGAACTTGGGCAGGTTGCCCGTGCCGGTCATGGTTTTGCGGTTGACCATCAGCGGCGGCAATATTTCGGTGTACCCGTTTTTCAGGGTGTGGGTATCAAGAAAAAAGTTGACGATGGCCCGTTCAAGGCGTGCGGCCCAGCGCCAGTACACCGTGAAACGGCTGCCCGCCAGCTTGCCGCCGCGTTCGAAATCAAGACCGCCCAAGGTTTCGGCCAGTTCCCAATGCTCTTTGGCTTTGAACGAAAAGGCCGGGGGCGTGCCCCAGCGGCACTGTTCCACGTTGGCTTCTTCATCGGGCCCGACGGGCACGCTTTCGTGCGGCAAATTGGGCACGGCCAGCATCCAGTCGTTCAATTGGCTTTTGACCGCTTCGGTTTCCTGGTCCAGCGCGGCGATGCGATCACCGATGTCGCCCATGGAGGCGATCAGCGCTTCCGCGTCGCGGCCTTCGCGCTTGGCCTTGCCCACTTCGGCGGAGGCTTTATTGCGCTCGCTTTTCAACGTTTCCACTTCGACCAAAAGCGCTCTGCGGCGCTCGTCAAGACTGGTAAATTCGCTCACTTGTATGGCGGAACCGCGGGCCGTAAGGCCGCGGGCCACGACTTCCGGTTCTTTTTGCAGTAATCTAAGGTCCAGCATGGCTCACTCCTTGAAGCGCGATCTGTTCAGGGTCAAGCGCACAGCATGCCAAACTCGCGGCGCAAGGTCGAGATAATTCGTATTGCACAAACAGTACAAGAATAGATATTGTGTCTACAAAGCATAGCAGCACAAGGGAGGCGCAATGCACGACTCCGGTAAAATCCCTGTCGCCATTATCGGCTGCGGCAGTTTGGGGGCGCTTGTCGCCAAAGAAATTCACAGCGGCGCGGCGGGGCCCTATACCCTGGTTGCCGCCCTGGATACCCCTGACCCCGAAAAGGCCGTGGCGCTGACCAAAGCCCATGGCGGCAAAGCCTGCACCGCAGTGCACGAGCTGCTTGCCGCAAAACCCCGCTACGTGATCGAGGCCGCAACGGCCGGCGCGTTGAAAGAGGCGGCCTTTCCAGCCATGCAGGCCGGGGCGGATCTGGTCGTTTTTTCCGCCGGGGCGCTGGCTGACGACGCCTTTGCCGAGGGTTTGCGCCGCACCGCAAAAAATTTGAACAGGCTGGTCCACGTTGTCAGCGGCGCTGTCGGGGGTTTTGACCTGGCCCGGGCGGGCCTTGCCGCCGGGGATTTGCGCTGCACCATGATCAACGAAAAGCCGCCCAGGGCTTTTGCGGGCGCGCCCTACCTAAAAACGCGGACCCTGTCTGAAGAAAAGACGGAAATCGTCTTTGAAGGCACGGCGCGAGAGGCCATTGCGGCCTTTCCGCAAAACGTCAACGTGGTTACGGCCATGAGTTTCGCCACCACCGGCGTTGACAGCGTTACCACCACCGTCATCAGCAACCCTGCGATCAGCCGCAACAGGCACACCATCATGCTTGAGGGCGCTTTCGGCCGCGCGCGCTGCGAGATAGAGGCAAACCCCTGCCCTGACAACCCCAAGTCCAGCATGCTGGCGGCGTACAGCGCAGTGGCGTTGTTGCGGCAGCTTTCCGACCCCATACGCTTTTAGACAGTGTCGCCAGAAGTAGGGAAGGCGTTTAATTTTTTTTCGGCACGTCCCTGCCCGGCCCCTACGAAGTCGAATTTTTTATACCGTTTTAGAGGTGAGCAGATTGCATTATTTTAAAATAACATATTGAAATTACGAATTATTTACAGAAAGCAGAAGTTTGGCATGGCGATTGCTATATCAAAAGTAACTTCCTTCCTTTTGCAACAGCTTTTGGGGCGGGTTACGGGCGGTCCGTAATCCGCCCTGTTGCTTTTAGGGGCCTTTTTGTTTTGGGCCGCGTCAAAAGCGAGTTTTTATGCGGTCATGTACGAAAGAGTACATTCCCTTCATAAAAACTCGCTTTTTCCTCGCCGAAAACAAAAAATCCCCTAAAAGCACATGCGCACTGAAAGTGCTTTTCTTTGCCAAAATCAAAATGCAACAAAAAGCGGAGAAATTGGGCAAAGAAAAAGGCGGCGCAAAGCGCCGCCCGGAAGAAGGCTGCGTTTATGCGCTATGACGTGGCGAACGCTTTTTCCACCAACTTTTCAAGGGCTTTGCTCTGATCGCTGTCCACGTTCACGAACTTGAACCCCATCAAAGAGCGGCCGCGCACGGGGCGCACCCAGGCGACTTCCGCCAGGGCCATGAAATATTGTTCCGCATCGTTTTCATAGACTTTGAAAAAGCTGGGTGAAAATTTGTTGAGCAGAGGAATCAACACCCGCACCTGGCACTTGTCGCCTATGGCCAGGCCGGAAGCGCTCGATTCCACGCAGAGGCCGCCCTTGCTGATATCGCAGCACACCGTTTCCGTGGGCTTGGGCATGGGAAAGCTCAATTTCGTCACTTCCACCGGATACGGCCGGGGCAAACGCCGGTAACTGCGCTTGTTGATCTCTTCATCGCTGGGCATGCCGGGCGCGGTGAGGCGGTTGTCATTCTTGTTCATGAATCCTCCCCCAAAATACGCGTAGATATATGAATGATCTAGCATAGAAACAACATTGCAGGCAACCCGAACGGGACTTGCGGACACGCCGCCTTTCTGGCACTGATAGGAAGGCGGCGAGACGCTGTTTCGGCGCAATACATTAAAGGATATCTCACGTATGGCTCCCAAGTCTCTTTGTCCCTGCGGGTCCGGTCTTTCACGCGCCAAATGCTGCGAACCCATTATCGCCGGCAAAGCCTCCGCGCCCACCGCCGAAGCGCTGATGCGCGCCCGATACAGCGCGCATGTTCTGAACGCGTATGATTACCTTGAACGCAGCCTTTTTTCCGGCGTGCGCGAAAAAGTCGATGCCGACAAAATGCGCCAATGGTCTGAATCGGTGGAATGGAAGGGCCTTGAAGTTCACTCTACCGAGGGCGGCCAGGAAGGCGATGAGACAGGCTCCGTTTCGTTCACCGCCCACTACGCGGTGGGCGGCGTTGATCAAGAAATGCGCGAAGATGCGACCTTTGTCCGCGAAGACGGCGAATGGCGCTATCTGGACGGCCAGGTGCAGGGACACACCCCCTATCGCAGAGAAGCCCCCAAAACGGGCCGCAACGATCCCTGCCCCTGCGGCAGCGGGAAAAAGTACAAGAAATGTTGCGGCCGTTAGGTCCGTGCAGCCTGTTTTTGCCGGACGCGCCGCGGGATTACGGCCTGTTTCTTCCGACCTTTGCCCCGGGAGTCATGTAGTATGAAATTATCCGCCAAATCTCGCTACGCGGCCCGCATTCTGCTTGAACTCGCCATGTACGGGCAGCCCGGCCCCATGACGGCCTCGCTGCTGGCCGAACGGACCGGCATCACCATACAATTTATCGAACAGATTCTGCGTACGCTGCGCCAGGGCAACCTCACCCGCAGCGTGCGGGGCGTGAGCGGCGGGCACGTGCTGGCGAACGAGCCGGAAAAAATCAGCCTGGGCGACATCGTGCGCACCATGGAAGGCGGCATAAACCTGACCCTGTGCAGCGCCGACGACCAGTTTCCCTGCCCCCGCCGCCAGATCTGCCTGACCTACCCGGCCTGGTCGCGCCTCTCGCGCGTGCTGGAACAGGAAATGGACGCCATCAGCCTGCGGGAACTGATACTGGCGCACGAGCAGAACACCTGGCCCCCCCTGGACGGCGGCCCGGCGAAAAAGGCCGCTTCCGCCAAAGCCAAAACGCGCTGAGGCTTCGCATGCCGCAAAGAGCCTTTGGCGTTCCCCGCTTCGTATACGGCGTTACCGGGTATCCGCTGGGGCACAGCCTCAGCCCTGCCCTGCACAACTGGGCTTTTCGCCGTCTGAAACACCCCGGCGCCTATCTGGCCTGGCCGCAGCCGCCCGGCGCCCTGCCCGGCTTTATAAGCGCCGTGCGCGCCGTGCCCCTGACCGGGCTTAGCCTGACCATTCCCCACAAAGAAACCGTCATTCCCTTGCTGGATGCCCTTACGGGGAGCGCGAAAGCCATCGGCGCGGTGAACACACTGTTTTGGCGAAACGGCGCCCTTTGGGGCGACAATACGGATCTGACGGGCTTTCTCGCCCCCCTGGCTGGCCGCCCCCGCCCTGCCCTTGCGCTGCTGCTGGGGGGCGGGGGCGCAGCGCGAAGCGTGCTGGCCGCGCTTGCCAGGCTTGGCGTGCCGCGCATTGTCGTGGCCGTGCGCGATGCGCGTAAAACGGCGAACCTGGCCAAGGACTTCCCCTGTTCTCTCATCCCCTGGGAAGAACGCCTGGCGGTTTCACCCCATGCGGGCGAGCCCTTTTGGGTTATCAACTCCACGCCGCTGGGCATGCGCGCCACAGGGGGCGTGTCTCTCCCGAACGAGGACGCGAACGCTGCCGGGGCCGAGCCCCGCGGCGAAACGCCCTATTCCGCCGAAGCCATGATTGCCGCCGTGAAAACGGCCGGAAACCCCGCGCTCTGCCTGGCCTATGACCTGATCTACAACCCCCTGCGCACTCGGTTTCTTTCGGATGCGGCGGCAAACGGCTGGGGGGCGCAAGACGGGCTGGACATGTTCGTGGCCCAGGCCCGCGCGCAGAGCGAGCTGTGGACCGGCCAAAGCTGGCCCCCTGACATGACGGAAGAGGCGCGCGCCCTGCTGCTGTCGCTCCTTGGCGAAAAGGGGGCGGCATGATGCGCGGTTTCACCCGCCGCCTGCTGCTCGCCCTGCTGCTCAGCGCCGTGTGCGCCGGCGGGAGCACGGCTTCCGAAACCCCGGCCGTTGCACCCACGAAAGCCCTTGCGCCTTCGGCCCAAACGCCGCAGCCCACCGTGCAAGAGCTGGCCCAAACCCTGACGACCCGCTACCAGAAACGCACCCCGCGCGAATGGCGTGAACGCGGCCCCGGCATTGTCAGCGTGCTGCCGCCGTCGCTGCACTGCGGCATCGACCAGGGGCAGACTTCCGGGCAATCTCCCGACAAGACGCCCGGCCAAACGCCGCAACGCGGCGTGGCGATTACCCAAACACCGCCTCGCGGTGTGGCGATCACGTTAGACGCCTGCGAAGGCAAAACCGACATGCGCATCATCGCGCTTTTGCGCGAGCACAAAATATCCGCCGCCATCTTTGTCACCAACAGCTGGCTGCGCAGAAACGCAAGCATAGCCGCCGACCTTGCCGCTGACCCTCTTTTTACCCTTGAAGCGCACGGCACGCGGCACAAACCGGCATCCGTGGCGGGCTGGTCCGCCTTCGGCATCCCCGGCACCGGCAACGTCGCCGCCCTGGTGGACGAGGTGGAAACCAACGCCCGCGCCATAACCGCCCTGGCCGGCAAACGGCCGCGCTGGTTCCGTTCCGGCACGGCCTTTTACGACGATGTGGCGCTGCTGGTCATTCGCGACCTGGGCTTTTCCGTTGCCGGGTTTGCCGTCAGCGCGGACCAGGGCGCGACCCTGCCCTTCAAAACCGTGGCCAAACGCCTCATCAGCGCCAAGGATGGCGACATCGTGCTGCTGCACCTCAACCACCCGGAAAGCGGCACCTATGACGGCATGAAAGAAGCCCTGCCCAAAATGATCCAGGCGGGCGTGCAGTTCGTGGGGCTGTAGGAGGGGTTGGGATGATCCGCTTCAGCGGTTCAGCGTTTTGCGCAGCACGGCCGCCGTCTTGCCGGCCGCCGCATCCCAGGTGAATTGGCGGGCATGAACGCGCCCCGCTTCTCCGCTGCTGCGGCGCTCTTCCGGAGACAGCGCGAGAATTTCAAGCAGCCGTTCGCTCAGCTGTTCTTCACTGTCAGGCGAAAAATACCGCGCGTGTTCCGCGCAGACTTCACGCACCGGGGGGATATCCGAAGCCGCGACGGGAACGCCCATGGCCAGCGCCTCCAACGGCGGCAGGCCGAACCCCTCGTAGCGGGAAGGGAAAACCAGCGCGCGGGCCCCGGCCACCAGGCTGACCAGCTCTTTTTGCTCCACCGCCCCGGTAAAACGGATACGGCCGGGGCAAAGGGCCGCCAAGGATTCCGTGGAAGCTTCGCGGCTGCGAAAGCCGCTGTATTCGCCCGCCAGCACGAGGTCCGCGTCGCACTTGCCCGCTACGGCGGCGAATGCCCGGCAAAGCAGCCGGATGTTTTTGTGCGGCTTGATGTTGCCCACGGCCAAAAAATACGGAGGAGAAACGGGCGCATCCGCCAGGGGGCTGCCCAGCCACGCATCGTCCACCCCGTTATGCACCACACTCATACCGCCGCGAGGCGCGCCGGCCAGCCGCAGAAACTCCTGCCGAGAAAATTCCGACACGAACATGATTTCCGCCGCCTTATGCCGCACGGCCTGGAACATAAGCCGGGCATACAGCCTTTGCAGTCCGCTGAACAGATCCGGCAACGCCAGGTGCGCCGCATCGTGCACGGTCACCGCCAGGGGCAGCCTGCTCAATACCGGGATGGGGTAATGCGGCGACCATAACGCGTCACAGCCGCGCAGCAAGGGCAAGATGCGCGCCTGCTCCGCAATGCTGTAGATAGGCGCGTCAAAGGAAACCGCCTCATACGCGGCTCCCTCAGGAACGGCGAAAGCCCCGTCATAGCCGAGCAGACGGAACCGCGCCTGCCCCCGCAGCAACGCCATGCACAGGGGCGCGAGATTGCGCAGGTACACCCCGATGCCCGACATGCGGGCCATGCGGCAGTCTATGGCCAGGGTTTTCATGGTTTATCCCGCAAAGCCGGAAAAAGCATATCCGGTTTGCCCATGCGGCCGAGCAGGCCATCCCGGGCGGCACGGCAGACGAGCGGAATTCTATTCGCCTGCCCCCGCCGGATGCGGTTGAGCATGACCCCCAGGTAACTAAGCAACACCAACGGCAAGGCCCAGGGGTAGTGCGTGCGCATCATGTGCACGCGGTTGCGCAGCCCGAGATAATCCACCCACTCGGGCCGGGTGAAGGCCCTGCCGCCCGTAGCGCTTTCCGCCCCGGTGCTGCCGCCCTCTTTGTGGTACACGATGCTGCCGGGCGCCCAGGCGAGAGAGAAGCCCGCTTTGCGCACTCGGATGCAAAACTCCGTTTCCTCGCAGTAGAGAAAAAAGGCTTCGTCAAGGAAACCGGCCCGTTCAAAGACTTCGCGCCGGATCAGCATTGATGCGCCGATAATGTCATCAAGTTTTTGCTCCACCCGCTCACGCGGCCACATGCGCAACGCATCTCCCAGTTTTTCACCGCCCGCGAAAGAATGCGTCGTGCCTAAAAACCTGTTCAGCCCCCCTCCCGCCAATGTCTGCACCGTGGTTTTGTCGTGCGCATAAAGGAGTGTAGAGCCGACCATTCCGGGGCGAGGTTCCGAAGCCATGCGTCCGCAAAGCGCGTCGAGTGCGCCGGGTTCCGGCTCCGTATCGTTGTTGAGCAGCCAGACGGCACAGCAATTTTCGTCTTGCAGCGCCAGACGAATGGCGGCGTTGTTGCCGGCGGAGAAACCGTCGTTGGCAGAACGAGCGAGAACGATATGCCGGGCCTCCGGCGGCAAAGGGGGGATGCAGCCGCCCTCTTCACGCAGCAGCACGGGCGAGGCGAAGGCGCTCCAGCCCTCTGTGATCCGCTCCAAAGAGCCATCGCCGGAATTGTTGTCCGCAACGAGTATCAGCTGGGGCTGAACAGGCATGGCATGGATGGCACGCAGGCAAGCCAGGGTATCCGGAGCATTTTGATAGTTGAGGATGATAAGCGCCACCCGAACGGCACTGAAAGAAAACACTGTCATGCTTGTTCCTGAGTGCCCCCGGCACGGCGGAAAGATTCGAGAAGATCTATCGCCTCCAGGCAGCTTTCCGCAGTGATAGCGGCAGCCACAGCACCTTGAGTGTAAGCTCTCGCCTTGGCCCCCTGCGCGCCTATGTCAAAACAAACGACCGGCACGTCCAGCGCCATCAACTCATCCATCACATATGAGTATGTTTCAGGCCAAACGGAAGGCATAAGGCAAATCGTCACCTGGTGCCATTCGAGAAGCTCTGGCAAATGCTCCCGCTGATAAGGGCCAGTTACTGTCAGACAGGGAGACGACACGTTCAGCTCCAACTCCCCGACTACCACGATCCGGCTCCCGCAACGCGAGGCATCCAACAGGCGAAGCAGATCTTTTATAATCAGCGCTCCCTTATGGACCCCAATCTTGCCGATAACGCCGATCACTGTCGGCAAATCAGCCTGGTGTGCACATCTCTGTAACGGCCTTAACTGAGCCAAGGGCGAGGGAACAAGTAGATTCAGTTTGGGCTGAAGGTCCGGGTATACCTTAACAAGCATTTCTCCCACACTGGCATGCAAGATGTGGATGCGGGCCGCGGCTTCCAGCAGGCACAGCCAGGCGGAACGCCAACGGACTATGTCGGCGGGCGTATAAGGAGCGGCCATTACATTTTTCCACAAACAAGCCTTACAAATTGCTTTGTCCTCAGGGAGGCCGCAAAAAGACAAGGAATTATCGAGGAGGATGATGGTCGGGCACAGGCAAAAAAAATCATGAACGAAAAAAGTCAAAGGAACGTTTTTCGCCATGCCCGTCAGCCAGGCAAGGCACCCCAGAGGATCCGGCCAAGAAACGATGTTGTTCAACATAACCGCCCGGGGCTGACTTTCCTGAAGAGCCCGCAGTAGTGCACCCCGCTCGTTTTCTCTCACAGCCCAAGTATGTTCTGCGGTGCTGTCATAAACTTCATAGTGCCTGCTCAAAAGATTGAAGCGGAGCAATCGCCATGTTTTGCCGGCGTCATCAAGAGAGCGGACATACTGCAGACAAAAATCATTGGCTCCACCGCCGATGGTATTATCCACAATAAGTTCATCCACGGGCTGCAGAGGCAACAAGTCGGGTAATACCACTTTGACGGGATTTGTTCCTTCACCAGCATTCCCAAGGGTTCCCCCTTTGGGGCGCAAGAGCTTGAATAACGTCGGCCGAAAGACGGGTGATGCCGCTTTATGGAAGACCCGGTACGCACCTCGGAGCATGCCGTATTTTTCAAAATACAAGGCAATAGACCGCCAAAGGCGGAAAAGATTCTTGGGAAAAAGGACAAGGCGCCACAGCGTACTGTTCTTCATAGCCCTTTCCACGCCGGGGGCAACCCCCGCCAGCGCCTGACAGTGTCGAGTAATAAAGGAGCGTTACGCGGCCCGACAAGCCGGCACACACTCCACAGCAAACATCCTTTTATCAGACCAAGGCAGCATGAAAAAGTCCATACGCCTGAAAAATATCGGGAAGCCACCTTCGCATTTTCCCAGCGAACACGTAAAATATTCTGGGGCGAATCGGAAATCCCGCCCCGGAGCATGCGCGTCACAGAAAAGGGCAGGATGGCGTTTCCATTTTCTTCTGTCCAGGTGCGGCAAATAAAATCAAAGTCGGCAGCGATACGCAAAGAGGCGTCAAAACGGCGACCGGCAAAGACCGCGCGGCGGTGCCAAAGACCCTGGTGAGGAAAGGGCATGGCACGGCGCATTCGTTCGCGCGCATTATCAACAACATACGGAAGATGCGACACGACGTTATTGTCCTGGCCCATAAAGTCGACCCTGCCCCCGGCATATGCCACCGTCGCGGGCAGGTCTTGCAACACCTCGCGGCACTGCGCCAAGACATCAGAACCGGCCAGCACGTCATCAGCACCCAAAAAAAGCACCCACTCGCCTTGCACCCGATACAGAGCTTTGTTCCAGGCGTCGTAAATGCCGCCATCCGGCTCACTGAGTATAGAAAGGGCGGGCAGTTTGCCGCGATACGATTCCGCAATGGCCAACGTATCGTCTTTGGAAGCGCCGTCTTGAATGATCAACTCGAAATCGCGGCAGGTTTGCCCCGCAAGCGAATCCAGCAGGCGCGGCAGAACGGAGGCCGCGTTAAAGGTGGCGGTGATGATAGTAAAAAGCATGGCGGTAGGACTTGGCTCAGCCTTTCTTGCACAATTTATATAACTTATGAATCATTCCATTAAAATACATCGTATCTATTCTTGAAATAATCCCAATTGGCCATGAAATTTCTCTTCCCGCATTGAAATTCCATACTGAATTCTCTTTCTTTGCTTTTCTTATCAATTTGGACCGTGGAATCCCAGGTCCAGACCCTTTTTTAGACAAAAAAATCAAAAACTCATTCCCGTTACTGGGAGAAAAATCCAATTCCCTCAATTGTATGAGCCCGAGGCTAAAAAGTTCTTCAATAACTACTCTAAAATAATTGGGTGTAAAAACCCAAACATGAGTGTCTATGTAATGGGAAGAGTTTTTATATACCATATATTCTTCATTGTTCTTCTGTTGAGCAATGTTTAATGGTGCAAAAGCCTGCTTAAATGGAGCCAGATTTTTATCTCTCTCCGCAGAAAAACATTCACAATCTAATATATCGCCAATAGATGGCTTTTTCTTTTCGTATACATGCGCATCAATAATCGTACCTAACGATGAAAGAGGTGGTCCCCATTGTTCGGACAGGAAATAGGGGTTTCTTAGCTTGTCTTTTCCCTTATCAGGCTGCCTTTAGCAGGCCTTCGCGGTAGCAGTGCTCTGGGGTTGTCCCGTCCAGGCTGCTGTGCGGGCGGGTCTGGTTGTAAAAAGCGATCCATTTGCCGATGCCGGCACGGGCTTCCGAGCCGGTTTCGTAAGCGTTCAAGTACACGTTCTCATATTTGAGCGAGCGCCAGAGGCGTTCGATAAACACATTGTCCAGCCAGCGGCCGCGACCGTCCATAGAGATGCGTATGCCGTTCTCCCTCAAGACATTGGTGAAGGCGAAGCTGGTAAACTGGCTGCCCTGGTCGGTGTTGAAAATATCCGGCTTACCGTATTTCGCCAAGGCCTCTTCCAGGGCCGAAACGCAAAAATCCACTTCCATGGTGTTCGACAGCCGCCAGGACAGCACTTTCCGGCTATGCCAGTCCATGATGGCGACCAGGTACAGAAAGCCCTTGCGCATGGGGATGTAAGTGATGTCCGCGCACCAGACCTGGTTGGGCCGGTCTATGGCCAGATCGCGCAGCAGGTAGGGATAGCGTTTGTGTTCCGGGTTCGGCACGCTGGTTTTTGGCTTCTGGTACACCGCCATGAGGCCCATCATCCTCATCAGGCGGCGGACGCGTTTCCTGCCGACGCTGTACCCCAGAGATGCAAGGTAACGGCACATCTGGCGCACGCCCAGAAACGGCCACTCGGTGAAAGTCCGGTCGATTTCCTGCATCAGCGCGAGGTTTATGGCCGATTCGCCGGTTCGTTCATAGTACAGGCCAGAGCGGGCGATTTTGAGCAAAGCGCACTGCCGCACAATACTGAGCGTCACATGGTCCGTACGAACCATGTTTTGCCTGCGGGACACGCTCACCGTTTCCCCCAGGCTTCGGCTAAAAAATCCCGCTCCACGGTCAGTTGCCCGATTTTCGCATGAAGCATTTGAAGTTGCTTTTCCTTTTTGGCCTCTTCCGTCTTGATTTCACCGGAAAAAATGCCGGACGCCGATTCCTTGAGCTGCTTCACCCATTTATGGATGAGCGTTTGGTGGACGCCGAACTCAGAGCTGAGCTCGGCTATGGTCTTCTC
>JAVBNL010000072.1:0-18706 GCA_031551515.1 Desulfovibrionaceae bacterium | reverse complement strand
TGGCCACGGCGTCGCAGGTTTCGGCCACGATGCCCAGGTCATGGGTGATCAGCAGCATGGATGTCTTGACCTTGCGCTGCAAATCTTTGATCAGCTCGATCACCTGGGCCTGAATGGTCACGTCCAGCGCGGTGGTCGGCTCGTCCGCGATCAGCAGACTGGGCTGGCAGGCCAGCGCGATGGCGATGCACACGCGCTGGCGCATGCCGCCGCTGAACTGGTGCGGGTAGTTTTTCGCCCGTTCCGGCCGGATGCCGACGAGGCTCAGCATTTCTTCCGCCCGTTCCCAGGCCTTGTTTTTATCCATGTCCGAGTGCAGCCGCACCATTTCCATGATCTGGTCGCCCACGGTCATGGTCGGGTTAAGGCTGGTCATGGGGTCCTGAAAGATCATGGAGATCTCGCCGCCACGGATGTGGCGCATTTCGTTTTCCGTTTTGGTCAGCAGGTCTTCGCCGTTGAACAGAATGCGCCCGCTGCTTATGCGGCCGGGAGGCGACTGGATAAGGCGCAGGATGGAAAGCGCCGTCGTGGTTTTGCCCGCGCCCGTTTCTCCGACGAAACCGATGGACTTGCCGCGCTCAAGCTGCATGTTCAAATGGTTCACGGCGTACACCGTGCCGGAGTCCGTATTGAAACAGACCGAGAGGTCCTGAATATCAAGCAAGAGGTCTTTTGCGTCCGCCATATTCCCCTACCGTTTTTGCTTGGGGTCAAGCGCGTCGCGCAGACCATCGCCGATGAAGTTAAGGGCCAGAATCATGATCATGATGGCAAGGCCGGGGTACACGCTAAGGGCCGGGTTTGTCTGCATGAAGCCGCGCGCAGAAGACAGCATGCCGCCCCATTCGGGAAACGGCGGCTGAATGCCCAGCCCCAAAAAGCTGAGCGTCGCCGCGAACAAGATGGAGTTCGCGACGGTCAGCGTGGACTGCACGATAAGCGGCGCCGCGCAGTTCGGCAGGATATAAAGCATGATGATGCGGTTGTGCGATGCGCCCATGGCCCGGGCGGCCTCAATGAATTCCATGTCTTTCACCGAAAGCACCGAGGCCCGCATGATACGGGCGAAACGCGGCACGGCCGTTATGCCGACAGCCACCATCAGGTTCATCAAACCCGGTCCAAGCACCGCGGAAACCACGATGGCCAGCAAAATGGTGGGGATGGCCAGCTGAATGTCCATAAGCCGCATGAGGAAGTTGTCGAGCTTGCCGCCGAAATACCCGGCAATGGCGCCGATGGCGCTGCCGATGACAAGCGCGATGCACACGGCGACCAGGCCGACCTGCAAGGATATGCGCGCGCCGAAGATAAGGCGGCTCAGCACGTCGCGGCCGAATTCGTCCGTTCCGAGCAGGTGCGCCAAGGAAGACCCTTTGTGTATGGCCCGCCAGTCTTGCTGCGCATAGCCGTAAGGGGCGATCTGTTCCGCGAAAATGGCCACGAAGATCAAAAGCAAGATGACGGCGAAACCGCCCATGGCCAGATAGTTCCGGCGCAGACGAACCAGCGTGTAATATAAGGCTGAATTTTTGTTGATAAACGCCATATCGCCCCCTATTTCATCCTGATGCGCGGGTCGACGAAGGCGTACAGCACGTCGACGGCCAGATTGACCAGACAAAAGGCCATGGAAATGAACAGCACCCCGGCCTGAATGACGGGGTAATCGCGCATTCTGATAGCCTCGATCATCAACCGGCCGATGCCGGAGATGGAAAATATCGCTTCGGTGACGATAGAGCCGCCGAGCAAAGTCCCGAACTGAATGCCGACGACCGTCAAAACCGGTATCAGCGCGTTGGGCAAAGCGTGGCGGTAAATGACCACGGATTCTTTCTGCCCTTTCGAGCGCGCGGTTCGGATATAATCCGCCTTGATGACCTCAAGCATGCTTGAGCGCGTCATTCGGGCGATAATGGCCATGGATGTGCCTGACAAAGTCAATATGGGCAGCACCATCTCGCTTACCGTGTCGAATCCCATGGAAGGCAGCCAGCCCAGCTTCACGGAAAAAGCGAGGATGAATAAAAGCCCTGTCCAGAATGTCGGGGTGGATATGCCGAGCAGCGTGATGATGGTGATGACGCTGTCCGCCATCGAATACTGGCGGATGGCGCAAATGACCCCAAGCGGTATGCCGAACACCGTGCTTATGAAAACCGCCCAGAAAGCAAGTTTCATGGTCACCGGCACCCTGGGCATCAGCTCTTCGGAAACCGGCGCGCGCATGACGAAAGAAAAGCCGACGTCGCCGTGCAGCACGACTTTTTTCACATACGTGCCGAATTGGGCCAGAAAAGGTTTATCCAGGCCGTGTTCATTCCTGAAAGCGGCGATGCTTTCTTGGGAAGCTTCTTCCCCGAGCGCGATCGTGGCCGGGTCGCCGGGGGTGAACCACAGCAGCGTGAACAAAATAAACATCACGCTGAGGGCTATGGGGATAAGCAGTAACGTTCTTCGAATCGTATATCGCAGCATTGTTCCTCTCGCCTGCCGTATGGTGGCTGGGGAAAGCGGGCGGCGCCGAAAACCGGCGCCGCCCGGTCAGGTTATTTAAAGCTCAGATCGCCAAGATAGTTGACTTTGCCGCTCCGCAAAGTTTCCAGACCCACCAGGTTCTTCTTGCCGGCGTAGATTTCATTGGCCACGGTCAGATACGCGATGGGGTGGAGTTTGTTGAGCAGATCCCAGCACTTCTGGAACAACGGCGGACGCTTGGACTCGTCGACGGTGCTCGACGCGGCCTGAATGGCGCCATCCAGTTCCTTGTCGTTGATGTGGGTTTTGTTGGTGGTGCCGATGGTGCTGATGGTGAACAGCGCCTGCCAGAACACCGACGGGTCGGGGGAGCTGGTCTGCATGCCCCAGGTGCCGATGTACATGTCGCCGTTGCCGGCGTTCAGCTCTTTTTCAAACAGCGCGGTTTCCATAACCTTCACTTCGGCGGGGATGCCCACGTCAGCCAGCATGGCCTGCACCAGAGTGGCGCCGTCAACGCGGTCTTTGTTGGGCATAACCAAAAGGGTCAGCGGGGTTTTGCCTTGGAACTTGGCTTCTTTCAGCAGTTCTTTGGCTTTTTTCGGGTTGTAGGCGAACGATTCGCGCTTCGTGGGGTACCACATGCTCACGGGGGGCAGCGGACCTTCGGCCGGTTTGGCGTGGCCGTTGTACACGACTTTGGCGTAGGCTTCTTTGTCGATGGCGTATTCAATGGCCAAGCGCACGCGGGGGTCTTTCAGCTCGCCGCGCTGGGTGTTCATGCCGAGGTGGGTCAGCACCATGCCTTCGGCTTCAACCACTTGCACTTTATTTTCTTTCTTCAGACGGTCGTAATCATTGTACGGCACGCCGTAGATCATATCCACTTTGCCGGTTTCCACGGCGATCATGCGGCTGCTGTTGTCAGGCAGCACAATGAAGCGGATTTTGCCGAAGTTGCCTTTTTTGCCGTAATACTGGTCAAAACGGTCAAACTCGGCATATTCGCCCTTGACCCACTTGCTGAATTTATAGGGGCCGGTACCCACGGGGTTTTTGGAATAATCGCGGCCGCCTTCGGTCACGGCGCGTTTGCTCATGATCGAGGCGTAGGGGTGCTTCATGGAAGAAAGAAAGCCGCCCACCGGGCCGTTGGTGCGCACGATGACCGTGTATTTGTCGATGATCTCAAAGCCGTTCACATTAATAAACTTGCCGCGGGAACCCGCGAAAACGGAATCGGGCGAGGCGACGCGTTTGAGCGAATACACGACGTCTTCGGCGGTGAAGTCGTCGCCGTTGTGGAATTTCACGCCTTTGCGCAGGTAGAATTTGTAGGTGCTGTCATCAAGCATTTCCCACTTTTCAGCCAGCACGGGCACCAATTTTTTCTGGTACCCGTCCCAGGTCACCAGGGGCTCGTACATCTGGCGCACGATAGAAAAGCTGTACGTGTCCACAGAGTTCTGGGGGTCAAGGTTTTTGGCGTCGCCGTCAACGCCGACGCGCAGCACGCTCATGTCGGCCGCCGCCGAGGAAATGACGGGGAAAGCCAGCAGGCATGCGATGCACAGGGTCACAATTCGTTTCATCATACGAATTTCCTTCTCAAAATGCTGTTATGGGTTCGGAAACAATGTTACCGGGCCGTTCCTTCCACAGTTTTCTGAACCAAAGCCATTGTCTCATGAGGCGTTTCAGGGTCAACCACGCAGCCGGGGGCGACTATCACGCCCTTGCCGCCGCACTGCGACGCCGCGTCTTTCACTTCGGCCGCCACAGCCGTCTTATCCAAATTCACCCATTTCTGGCCCCAGGTCAGACCGCCGACAAGAGCCATTTTGCTGAACTTGCGCACATCTTCCATGCTGGGGCCTTCATCGCGGTCGTGCCAGTTCAAGCCCTGAACCGGGTAATCCTGCACGTCTTCAAGGTATACTTTGGTGCCGTGCATATGCAGAATGTTGAACCAGGTGCTGTTCTTGACGCGGCCGAGCACTTCAAGGTCATACTTGCGGCAGAACTCGTCATGTTCCGCCGGGGTCAAAAGATCGCGCGAAGCCATCTGGGTCGCATAAAAAAAGCCGTCAGCGCCAAGGTCGACAGACGCTTTCATGAACTGCATCAAAGTCTCGGTGAACATTTCAAGGGCGCGGTGCACGCGGTAGGGATCTTCTTTGATGTGCTTCGCCACAATGGCCGGCGAAGAAAGCTTCGCGGCGACGGTCAGGGGGCCGAACACGGTTTGCAGCAGCGGCACGCGCTCTTCAAGCATTTCGTGGCACATGCGCTGGCCTTCAAGCACGTAGGTGAATTCCCCCCGGTCGCCGCGGATGGGGCGCAGTTTGTCCCAGTCTTTCACGTCGTTGATCAGCGACTTGTGCAGCACCGGCGCGTCGCGGAAACCCGGGAACATATCCAGGTCGGCCCCGTGGTCGATGGTCTGGTACATGCCGTAAGGCGTAAACTTGATGAAATCCATGTCGTATTTTTTCTGCAAGCCCAACGACATTTCCGCCAGGCGCTTGGGATGACGGTCTTTGTTCGGGTTGTGCATCCACAGCGCATAGGGAATACGGTCGCTGCCTTTGAGCGCGATAGCATTCTCTATGCGCTGCTTATGGGTCATCGTCATATAATCTCCTCCGGTCTGTTGAGTGAATGAGGGCTATGCCTTGCAAACAAAATTTATTCCCCGCCCGCCAGATAGTCGGCTATCAGGCGGCAGCTCACGGCCACGCCGCAGGGCAGGGCCTCTTCGTCGATCATAAATGTCGCGGAGTGCGAATGCGTCGGCGCATCTCCGGCTTTGCGCGCGCCCAGGCGCCAGAAAACGCCGGGCGCCTTTTGCAGCATGTAGGCGAAATCTTCGCCGCCCATTGAAGGCTCCGGCAAGATACGCACGCATCCTTCCCCCAGCACGCCCCTGGCGGCCTTTTCCAGACGCGCCACCCAGGCGTCGTCGCAAACCAGCGCCGGGGTGCCTTCGAACAGGGTCAGTTTCCCCGATGCGCCCATGCTTTCCGCCGTGCCGCGCACGATCTTTTCCATGCGCTCAAGCAGTTCGCCGCGCAATTCTTGCGACAGGCTGCGCAGCGTGCCTTCCATCTGTATTTCAGAAGCGATGACGTTGGCGGCGGACCCGCCGCGCACCGTGCCGATGGTCAGGACGGCCGACTGCAACGGCGCTACGGTACGCGAAACCAGGCTTTGCAACGCCGTTATGACTTGCGCCGCCACCACCACGGCGTCCACGCCGCGATGCGGCTGCGCGCCGTGGGCCGAGCGGCCCGAAATGGTAATCAGAAAACGGTCGGAAGCGGCCAGCGCCACGCCCCGCCGCGTGCCCACGGTGCCTGTTTCAAGGTCCGTCATCACGTGCAGCGCGGCCACGCCGCCAAGACCGTCCAGTTCACCGGCTTCCACAAAAGTTTTGGCCCCGGCCAGAATCTCTTCGGCGGGTTGAAAAAACAGCTTCACCGTACCGGGAAAAGAAGGGGCCAGGCGCGGCCAGATCGAGGCGACCCCCAGCAAAATTGCGGTGTGCGCGTCATGCCCGCATGAATGCACAAATCCCGGCCGCTTGGAAGCATAGGGCAAGCCCGTGCGTTCGTCGCCGGGCAGCGCATCCATGTCTGCCCGCAAACCGATGGTCTTGCCCGGCTTGCCGCCCGTCATCGTCGCCGCAAGGCCGGTTTCGCCGATACGGCGCACGGCCCAGCCTGCCCCGCGCAAAAGCGCTTCGGCAAAAGCCGAGGTTTCCCTTTCCTGAAAAGCCGGTTCCGGATTTTCATGGAAACGGCGGCGCCAGGACACGATTTCGCCTTGCACGGCACGGGCAAGAGCCAAAAAATCGTGTTCCGTCAACGGAGCTTCAGAGTGTGCAACATTCCGCATGGAGTCCTTTTTGCACAGACCATTCCAAAGCATGTGGAAAGGTAATATTTTAAATTTATTTGATTTTTCATTAAAAAAATACAAGAAATGAGGTATAGACCGTCTCTTTTATGAGAAAATTTTCATATTTGCGAAGTTTGAGAAATATGCGCCTGAATGTGCGAAAAGGCAAGTGGAAAAGAAAAGGAGCCAGAGACCCCTTTTTCAATTTTTCTCTATCCGGCGCCCATTCAACCGCCCGTTTTTTGCTCGATCTTGGCCCAGGCGTCTTTGAGCGTGACCGTACGGTTGAACACCGGTTTGCCGGGCGTGCTGTCTTCATCCGCCCGAAAATAGCCCAGCCGCTCGAACTGCACCACGTCCCCCGCCTTCGCCTCCGCCAGGGCCGGTTCCACGCGGGCCGTGACCACGCGCAGGGAGTCGGGGTTCAGGGTGTCGGTAAAGTTGCCGCCTTCCGGCGCTTCAACCTCGCCCGCCGCAAAAAGGTGCTCGTACAGACGCGTTTCCACGGGCACCGCCTCACCCGACGAAACCCAGTGCAAGGTGCCCTTGACCTTGCGGCCGTCCGGGGCGTCGCCGCCTTTTGTGGCCGGGTCATAGGTGCAGCGTATCTCGGCTATCTCACCGGCTTCGTTCTTCACCACCCCTGTGCAGGTGATGAAATAGGCGTAGCGCAGGCGCACTTCCCTGCCCGGCGAGAGGCGGAAGAACTTCTTGGGCGCGTCTTCCTTAAAGTCGTCCCGCTCGATGTACAGCTCGCGCGAGAACGGCACCTTGCGGGTCACGGGGCCGCTCCAGTTCACGGGCGCGCCGCCGCCTTCCTCAGGAAAGCAAGGCATGTCGAACCATTCGGTCTGCCCTTCCGGGTAATTTTCAATGACCACCTTGATGGGGTCCAAAACGGCCATGAGCCGGGGCGCGGTCTTGTTCAAAACCTCGCGCACGCAAAATTCCAGCAGGCTGTATTCCGCAACCGTGCCCGCCGCGCGCGACATGCCCACGCGCGCGCACAGCTCGCGCAGGGCCTCGGGCGGGTAGCCCTTGCGGCGCAGGCCGCTCAAGGTCGGCATGCGCGGGTCGTCCCAGCCGCGCACATGCCCGCCCTGCACCAGCTGAATCAGCTTGCGCTTGGACAGCACCATATGGGTGATGTTCAGCCGGGCGAATTCCGTCTGCTGCGGCCGGGGGCGCGGCACGTCCACCGCTTCGAGCAGCCAGTTGTAGATCTCACGGTTATTCTCGAACTCCAGCGTGCAGAGGGAATGGGTTATGCCCTCGATGGAGTCCGACAGGCAGTGCGCGAAATCATACATGGGGTAGATGCACCAGGCGTTGCCGGTTCTGTGGTGGTGCGCCCGGCGGATGCGATAGAGCACCGGGTCGCGCATGACGAAGTTGGGCGAAGCCATATCCGCTTTGGCCCGCAGCACGCGGGAACCGTCGGGAAATTCCCCGGCCCGCATGCGGCGGAAAAGGTCCAGATTTTCATCCACGGAACGATTGCGGTACGGGCTCTCGCGCCCAGGCTCGGTCAGCGTGCCCCGGCTGTCGCGGATTTCATCCGCCGTCTGGTCGTCCACGTAGGCCTTGCCCTTTTTGATCAGGGTCTCGGCATAGTCATACAGTTTGCCGAAATAGTCGGAGGCATACAGCTCCGTCCCGTCCCACTCAAACCCCAGCCAGCGCACGTCGCGCTTGATGGAATCGACGTATTCCGTCTCTTCCTTGGCCGGGTTGGTGTCGTCGAAACGCAGATTGCACTTGCCGCCATATTCGCGGGCCACGCCGAAATTCAAACAGATGGATTTCGCGTGTCCGATGTGCAAATAGCCGTTGGGTTCCGGCGGAAAACGCGTGTGCACGCGCCCGCCGTAGGCGCCGCTCTCCATATCCTTATCGATACGTTCACGGATAAAATCCTTGGATTCGGCCAAATCTGGCACAGATTCGTGGGTCATAGATGATCCGGGTAGATGGTTATGCCGAAAGCCTCTGGCCGGGAAACCGCGCTATGGCGATGCCCGGTTTGGCAAGGTCAATAGATACGGCAAGTACGGTACAGGGTCAATAAAGCAGCGCACGCGGAATCCGGCGCGCGGCGAACAAACCAACCGGGCCTGTCGCTTTTAGATGTGCAAAAGTGCACTATTTAGTTTTATCAAATAAAAACACAATAATATAATAGTTTTGTTGCATTTCTGCACACTTATCTTGCAACAAATCGGTTCTTTTTTGTTCGAATACACCAGCATGTCATAAAAAAAACAGCCAGTTATATCTACGGCACAGATAATGCTTAAAGAAAAATTAGATAAAATACATACCTTGCCCTAAAGCAGGAGGAATATCATGAGCTCCATTACCTGTGTCCCCGGCAACTCTTGTTTTTCGCCCCAGGAAGAGCGCATCGGGAAAAAAGCCTCTACCCGTGCCGGCCGCGAACGCATTTATTCCATTTTGGACACTTTTCTGTTTCAAACCCCGCACATCGACATAGAACGCGCCCGATATTTCACCGAATCCATGAAACAAACTGAAGGCCAGCTGCTAAGCTTGCGCTGGGCAAAAGCGCTGAAGCATATCGCGGAAAACGTCACCGTGCACATCACCCCGGGCCAGCTCGTCGCGGGCCGCGCGGGCAAGCTGGGCCGTTACGGCATTCTCTATCCAGAGATTGACGGCGATTTTTACGCCGTGGTCATGAAAGACCTGCCCAATCGCGCCAAAAGCCCGTTCCGGATTACCGAAGAAGATATCCAGGTCATTCTCAAAGAAATAGCGCCGTACTGGGAAGGCAAAACCTATCACGAGCACTTGAACAAGGCCATGCCCGCCGACCTGCGCGGCGTGACCTATGACGACGACCAGGGATTGCGCTCGAAGTTCGTGGTCAGCGAGACCTCATCCTATCGTTCCGCGTTGCAGTGGGTGCATGATTATGAAAAGGTCCTCACCCGGGGTTTTCTGGACATCCAGCGCGACGCCCGCGAACGGCTTGCGGCACTTGACCCCGAAAGCCCCGTACAAAACTGGGACAAAAGACCCTTCTTTGAAGGCATAATTATCGTTTGCGATGCCATTATGATCTGGGCACGCCGGCACGCGGACCTGGCCCGCAAGCTTGCGGCCGAAGAACAATCGCCGGTACGCAAAAAAGAATTGCTGCGCATGGCGGAGATTTGCGAACGCGTGCCCGCGCACCCGGCCCGCGACTTTCGCGAAGCCGTGCAAAGCCAGTGGTTCGTGCAAATGTTTTCGCGGCTGGAACAAAAAGCGGCCGCGATCATCTCTAACGGCCGCATGGATCAATACTTTTACCCCTACTATAAACAGGATATTGAGGCGGGCAGGATCACCGAGGCTGAGGCTGCGGAACTGCTCGAATGCATGTGGGTGGAGATGGCCCAGTTCATCGATCTGTACATCAACCCCACCGGCAACGAATTCAACGAAGGCTACGCCCACTGGGAAGCCGTAACCATCGGCGGCCAGACCCGCGGCGGCGAAGACGCCACCAACGAGCTGACCTACCTTTTCCTGCGTTCAAAGCGGGAATTTCCCCTTAACTACCCCGACCTTGCGGCTCGCGTTCACTCCCGCTCGCCCGAACGCTATCTGCGGGAAGTGGCCCTGACGATCAAAGACGGCTCCGGCTTTCCCAAGCTGATCAACGACGAAGAGATCGTTCCTCTGTACACGATGAAGGGCGCGCCCCTGGACCAGGCGCTTGACTATGCTGTTTCCGGCTGCACGGAAGCCCGCATGCCCAATCTCGACACGTACACCTCAGGCTGCGTTTATATCAATTTTGCCACTGCCCTTGAAATGACGATATATAACGGCCGGATGCGCAAGTACGGCGACGAGAGTATCGGGCTGACGACAGGCGATCCCTGCGCTTTTTCCTCCTGGGAAGAATTTTACGAAGCATACAAAAAACAGCATCTGAATTTGCTGCAAAAGGCATTTTATCAGCAATACGTTGTTGATTCGTTGCGCCCGCAGCATTTTGCGACGCCCTTTGCCTCTGCGCTGCACGATCTGTGCATGAAAGAAGGCAAGGATCTGCAGTCTTCAAAAATTGAAGGCGGGATTGACTTTTCGTACTTCGAATTCCTGGGGTACGGCACGGTGGTGGACTCGCTCGCCGCCGTGAAAAAGGTGGTATTCGAAGACAAACAGCTGTCCATGCGTGAACTGCTGGACGCTCTCGCGGTCAACTTTGACGACAAGGAAACCGTGCGCGCCAGGCTGCGGTCCGCGCCCTGTTACGGCAACAACGACCCGTATGCCGACACAATCGCCAAGGACATTGACCGCATCACCCAGGAATACGCCCGGAAATATTCCGAAGAACGCGGCATTCACTGCGATTTGCGCTACGTGCCCATCACCTCGCACGTGCCTTTCGGCAAGGTCGTGTCCGCCACCCCCAACGGGCGTCTGGCCTGGACAGCGCTGTCCGACGGCACTTCCGCCTCGCATGGCGCCGACAAAAACGGCCCCACTTCGGTGCTGCTCTCCAACTACCGCAGCAAGAACTACGGGATGCGCAACCGCGCCTCACGCCTGCTGAACATAAAGCTTTCTCCCAAATGCGTTGCAGGAGAGGAAGGCACGGACAAGATCGTCAGTCTTATCCGCAGTTGGTGTGACCTCAAGCTCTGGCATCTGCAGTTTAACATCATAAACCGCCAGACGCTGCTGGCGGCGCAGCAAGATCCGGACAATTACAAAAACCTGCTGGTTCGCATAGCGGGATACAGCGCCTATTTCTGCGATCTGTCGCGCGATCTGCAGAACGATATCATCGAACGGACCGAACACGCGACGCTATAACGGGTTTTTGACGATCAGGCCCCGCCGGCGGAACCGTCCGCCGGCGGGGCGCAGCGCTTCGAACGCATATCCGGGTATACTATGAACGACTGCAAACAAACCGGCGTCATTTTCAACATCCAGAAGTTCAGCGTCCACGATGGTGCGGGCATCCGCACCATCGTTTTTGTCAAAGGCTGCCCTCTGCGCTGCCTGTGGTGCAGCAATCCCGAATCACAGCGCCTTGAACCCGAGCGGGCCTACAACCACTCTCGTTGCCTTGGCGCCCCGGCCTGCGGTTTATGCGCCGAGGCCTGTCCCAGCGGCGCATTGAGCGTCCGGGACGGCCTCGTTTGCGACGACCGGAGCCGGTGCACGGAATGCTTCGCCTGTACGCGCGTTTGCCCTTCGGGCGCTCAGACCTTATACGGCGAAACCGTAACCGTGAACGCGGTGCTGCAAAAGGCCGACGACGACGCCGTTTTTTACGCCCGGTCCGGCGGCGGGATTACCGTTTCCGGGGGCGAACCCCTCGCGCAGCCGGAGTTCACCCTGGCCCTTCTGCGCGAGGCCAAAGCCCGTCATATCCATACGGCCGTGGAAACCTGCGGCCACTACTCCACTGCGCTTCTTGACGCTCTCTGCCGCACCGCGCGCTCATTGATCTATGACATCAAAACCCTGTCCGCTGAAAAACACAAACGTTTCGCCGGCATCGGCAATGAGCGGATTCTAAAAAATTTCAATCACATATGTGCGAAATACCCCGACCTTCCTCTGCTGGTGCGCACGCCCGTGGTACCCGGCTTCAATGACTCGGAAGAAGAGATTCTGGCTATTCGAGACCGTATCCCCGCACGGGAGAACGTCAGGTATGAACTGCTGCCCTACCATCGCATGGGGCAGCCCAAGTACGCGTATCTCGGCCGCACCTATGCCATGGAGGGAGTAACCGCTGACGAAGCCCGCGTGAGCAGGCTGAACGATCTGATCGCGCGCTGAACATTGCTGCGAAGGAGAACATGCATGGATTTCGGTCTTAACGGGAAGACTGTCGTCATTACCGGCGGCGCGGCAGGCATTGGAAAAGCCTGCTCTGCCGCTTTCCTTGACGAAGGCTGCAATGTGTGCATTTGCGCCCGCTCGGAGGCGAAACTGGCGGCCTTTCGCCAAGAGTATGCCGGTAAGCCCGCATTGGCCCTGCGGGCGGACGTCACCCGCCCCGAAGATATGGAGGAACTTGCCGCCCGAACGCACGCCGCTTTCGGCGGCATAGACGTCTGGGTCAACAACGCGGGCGTATACCCCGCCGCGGACCTTATGGACATGCCTCTTGAAGAATGGCGGAGCACGTTTGCCGTCAACGTGGACGGGGTGCTGCACGGCTGCCGCGCGGCCTGCCCCTATATGCGCCGCCAGGGCGGGGGCGTGATGATCAATGCCTCGTCCTTCGCCTCGATCATCCCCGCCGCGGGAAGGGGCGCATACGGCGTGGCCAAGGCCGCGGTACAGCACATCACCCGGGTGCTGGGGGCGGAACTGGCCAAGGACAACATCCGGGTCGTCAGTTACATGCCGGGCCTTGTGGCTACGGAACTGACCGCGCCGGTCATGGCGGAAAACGACAAAGAAGTCCTTTTTTCCCAGGTGGCCCAGCACCGTTACGGAACCGTGGAAGAAGCCGCCGCCGTGGTTGTTTTTCTGGCCTCGAAAGCGGCCTCTTTCATCACCGGCAGCGGCATCGAGGCCAGCGGGGGCAAATACTGCGTGCAAAACCCCTGGCACGCGTGGAGAAAATGAGACGCCGCCATAAGTTGCGGCCTCTCTCTTTTTGCCGTCGAGTACTATACTCAATAAAAAACAACCAGCCACAAGGAGCAACGCATGAAAAAACTGATCATCCTCAGCCTTGCCGTTCTGACGCTGGCGGCACCTCATCACGCCCGGGCGGCCGAATATCCGAAAATGACCATCATGGCCGGCTCTTCCAACCCGCCAGGCAGCGTGCTCACGGTGTGCATCGACAAGTTCAAGGAAGTGATGGAAAAAGAGTCCGGCGGCAGCATAACGGTCAAAACCTTTTACAGCGGGGTGTTCGGGGACGAACAAGCGTATGTGAAGCAGGTGCGCGGCATGGGGCTGCACCTGGCCACCTGCGCCACGGGCAACCTGACGCCCTTCTCTCCCAGAGCCACCATCAACATTCTGCCGTACATGTTCCCCACCATAGAAAATGCCAAGCACTTGCTGGGCAACGAAACCTATGTCAAAGAACTCGGCGACGCCATAGCCGCAGAAAGCAAAGTGCGCCCGCTGGGCTGGATACTCGGCGGCTACCGCATCATCACCAACTCCAAAAAACCCATCAAGTCCATCGCGGACCTGCAAGGTCTCAAGCTGCGGGTGCCGCCGGTGGCTATTCAGCTTGACTCTTTCCGCGCCTGGGGTGTGGAACCGCATCCCCTGGCCTGGTCCGAGACCTTCAACGCCTTGCAACAGGGTGTCGTCGACGGCCAGGAAAACCCCCATTCCGTCAACCGCGACCAAAAATTCTGGGAAGTGCAAAAATATATCTCCGTCATTCATTATATGCTTTGGAACGGCCCGATGTTCGTCAACGAGAACTGGTACCGGCGCCTTGATCCCAATACCAGGGCGCTGGTGGAAAAAGCCGTCAAAGAAGCGGTAGCCTATGAATGGGCCTGGGCCGACAAAGAAGAAAACGAAGCTCTGCGCTTGTGCCTTGCCAAAGGCATGGTTACCAACGATGTTTCAGACGAAAAAGTCTGGATGGAAAAAGCCAGAGCGCTCTGGCCAGCTTATTACGACAAGGTCGGCGGCAAGGTTTTTGTGGATAAAGCCCTGAAAATCATGGCAGGGCAATAAGCTGCCCTCCGTCTGTTCTCTCTTCTCCGGGTGCGCACTTGCCGCGCCGGGGGGGGCGCGCAAGCCGGGTGGGCCTCGGCTTGCGCGCTCCGGTGTCGCCTCGTCCGCCTTGCCGGCGGGATGAAAGTAGGAGGATGCATGAGGCTGCTGCAACTATTGTATGACAATTTTGAGGAATACGCCTGTTCGTTCTTTGTGGGCCTGATGATCGCCTGCCTCATGATTCAGGTGGGCATACGCATGATCTCAGGCGATTCTCTTGCCTGGACCGAAGAGCTTTCACGGTACAGTTTCCTGTGGGCGGTTTATATCGGCGCGGCGCTGGCCGTGAAACGCGGCGGGCATGTGCGCATAACAGCGCAATTCACCTTTCTAGGCCCTAAGGGCAGGCTGTTCTTTCTGGCTTTGGGCGATACGATTTGGATCGCGTTTAATCTATTCTTCTTTGTCAACAGCCTTGACGTCATCCGCGACGGATTCGAATTCAAAGAAATCTCCCCCACGCTGGGCCTGGTCAAGGCCTGGGTGGAAATGGTCATACCGTTCAGCATGCTGCTGATGAGCTGGCGCATCGTGGAGCGCTATTACCTGCACTGGAAAGTCGGCAAACTGGCGGACCTAACCCGCCTTGAGGGAGACACATAATGAGCCCCCTCAGCATCGCCCTTCTGGTCATGACACTGCTGTTCATTCTCGGCGTGCCCATTTTCCTGTCGCTCGCCGCTGCGGCCGCCGTAACCCTGATGTTCGCGGACTTGTTGCCCCTGACCATCATTCACAACTCCCTGTTCGACGGCCTGAATATTTTTCCTCTGCTGGCCATCCCCTGTTTCGTAGTTGCTGGCACCCTCATGGAATACGGCAACATCACTCATCAAATTGTGGATGTGGTCAAGCAGCTTGTCGGCCGCACTTACGGAGGGCTGGGCATCACCACCATTCTGGCCTGCACCTTTTTCGCGGCCATTTCCGGCTCCGGACCAGGCACGGTGGCGGCAGTGGGAACCATCCTGATCCCGGCCATGGTGCGCAACGGGTATTCCAGGGAATACGCCAGCGCTGTGGCCAGCTCGGGCGGCACCATCGGTATCCTTATTCCACCCAGCAACCCCATGATCATCTATGCCATCCTGGGCAACCTCTCAGTGACGGCCATGTTCACGGCCGGCTTTCTGCCCGGTTTTTTTGTGGCTTTCACCATGATCCTCACCGCCTGGCTGCTGGCCAAAAAAAACAATTTCAAAGGCGATGCGAACGAACCTCCCTTCCATTTGAGGACTTTTTTGAAAAGCTGCCGCAGGTGCTTTTTCGCTCTACTCACGCCTTTCATCATTCTCGGTTCGATCTATACAGGGTTCGCCACGCCTGTGGAGGCCTCCGTAGTGGCCATCGCATGGGCGCTGCTGGTGGGCATGGGCGTCAACAGAACCCTTCGCTGGGGGCATATCCACAAGGCGCTGCTTGAAGGCGCCATGGTCTGCGGCGGGGTGCTGCTGATTGTGGGCACATCCACCCTGTTCGGCAAGATCCTCACTTATGAGGAAGCCCCCCAGCGCCTTGCGAACCTCGTGCTGGGCATTTCAGACGATCCCCAGGTGGTGCTGCTGATGATCATCGGCGTGCTGTACATTCTCGGCATGTTCATGGAAACCTTGTCCACCATCATCATCCTGGTGCCGGTTCTATTGCCTATGATTCTCAAGCTGGGCATAGACCCTATCCACTTCGGGATAATCCTGGTCGTGACCAACAACGTGGCCATGCTTACGCCGCCGCTGGGGGTCAACCTTTTTGTGGCTTCGCGCCTGGGAGGGATATCCGTGGAACGTCTTGCCCTGGCCGTACTGCCGTATCTCGGGGCCTTGACTTTCAGCATCCTTGTGCTGACTTTCTTCCCCGTCATCAGCACCTGGCTGCCCCAGGTTCTGGGATACGGGCAATAAAAGACCCCGTAACGGTGGCTCTTGGGACGGAATGCAACAAGAACGCCATATTCCATAAGGCACCCAATGCTGCAAACCTATTTTGAGCAAATCTGCGATGCGTTTAAAGATGCCATCTGCATTAGCGACAGCCGGGGCATTATCCTTTTTCTCAACAAAAGGTACGCCGAACTCAGCGGTATCCCCCTGGACCGGCTGGTCGGCAAGCATGTGGGCGAACTGCTGCGCCAGGGCATCTTTGACGTGGTGCTCAACCCCGAAATCGTGCGCCATAAACGCCCTGTGACCAGAGTCCAGAACGTGGGCAACGGCAGGCAGCTCATCATCGACGGAACCCCCATATTCGACGACCAGGGCCAGGTGGCTCTGGTCGTCACTTTTATCCGCGACAACACCACCCTTTCAGAGCTCAGCTGTGAAGTCGCCGTGCAAAAAGAATTGCTCGAAGCCTACAAACTGATCAACAGCCGGGCGCAGCAACAGCAGGAACTGCCCTACCCTTTTGTCCTGCAAAGCAAGGCCATGCGCAGCCTGTACGCCCGGCTGCCTTCCATAGCCGCCACTGACGCCACTGTGCTGCTGCTGGGAGAAACGGGAGCTGGCAAAGACGTCATCGCGCGGCGCATCCACAGCGAAAGCCCCCGTAAAGACAATCCTTTCGTCAAGGTCGATTGCGGCAGCATCCCGGAAAACCTGATTGAAACGGAGTTGTTCGGCTACGCACCGGGCACCTTTTCAGGCGGCAGCAAACATGGAAAAATCGGCATCATTGAAGCCGCCTGCGGCGGCACCCTTTTTTTGGACGAGGTGGGCGAACTGCCGCTGAGCATGCAGTCGCGTCTGCTTCGCGTCATGCAGGACAAAGAAATCGTGCGCGTGGGCTCCACCACGGCCCGCCGCGTCGATGTGCGCGTCATTGCGGCCACCTGCAGGGACCTGGAAGAGGAAGTGCACAAGGTGCGCTTCCGCCGCGACCTGTTCTACCGCCTGAAGGTGGCGGTGCTGAAAATTCCCCCTCTTCGCGACCGGCAGGAGGACATTCTACCTTTGGCCAGGGGGTTTTTGAAGTACTACAATGCGAAGTACCTGCGCGATTGCCGCCTTTCAGCCGAGGCGGAGCAGTCCCTGCTGGAACACATCTGGCCCGGCAATATCCGGGAATTGGAAAATCTGATCCAGGGCCTTGTGGTCACGGGAAAGAACGGCGAAATCGCGGCCGCGGACATACCACTGCCGCGCCGCCTCCCGCGCACGCCTTCCGTGCAGGGCGCCCTCTATCTGGATATCAAAATCGAGGGCAGAAGCTATAAAGAGGTGATGCAGGAGATTGAATACGCCCTCTTGCGCGAAGCCCTGCGGCGCTATGGCAGCATCACCGGCGTTGCCGCGCAGTTCGGCGTCGACCGCAGCACCATTTTCCGTAAAGTGAAAGAAATGATGCAGGGCAAAGCTCTTTTTGACAAGCGCTGACCGCCGAAGGCCTTTCTTTTTTCCGCTCGGCGGAATGCCCGTTAAAATTCCTCGCCAAAAGCGGCTTTATGACGGGCCTTGCATTCCGCAAGGGTAAAGGCGTGTTCCTGGGTGCCGTGGTGTTCGACACAGAACGAGGCCACCGTGGCGCCGATGCGCGCGGCCTTGACCAGCGGCAGATTCAGCACCAGCCCTTTGAGCAGGCCCGCACGGTAGGCATCCCCCGCGCCGGTGGGGTCTTTGGCTTCGCGCGCCGGCACAATGGGTATCATGGTTTCAACGCCCTTTTCCTGCACGCGAGAGCCTTTGTCGCCCAGGGTCGTGATCAGGCTGCCGGTCAGGGCCAGCAGTTCCGCCTGGGTTTTGCCCGTGGCCTTGCAGATCAGTTCCAGCTCGTAATCATTACAGATCAGCATGTACGAGCCGGTAATGGCTTCCAGCAGTTGGTCCCCGCCCAGAGCCGGTATCTGCTGGCCCGGGTCGAAAATGCAGCGCACGCCTTTTTCGCGGCACAAACGGGGATGGCTGACCATGTCCGTCATGTTGGTCGGAGAGACGATGACAATGTCGTCTTTGGCCAGACTCGCAAACGCGTACGGCGCCGCGTGCCCCATGGCGCCGGGGTTGAAGGCCGTGACCTGGTTGTTGTGCTTGTCCGTGATGATATACGCCCCGGCCGTCCATTCTTCGTTCAGGCGGGTTATGCCTTCCACAGACAGGCCTTTGGACGCGAACACGGCTTCGTAGCGGTCAAAGTCGCGGCCCACCGAAGAGACGACGATGCCTTTTTCACCCAGCAGCGCCAGGCTGTGCGCGATATTGCCCGCGCAGCCGCCCAGTTTTTCGTCCAGACGGTTGATCAGAAAACAGACGTTCAAGTCGTGTATCTTGTCCGGCAGGATGGATTCTGAAAACGCGCCGGGAAAGTTCATGATCCGGTCATAAGCCATCGAACCCGTCAGATAAATGCTCACAAATCGCTCCTTTGCTACGAGCAGGGCTCCGCCCTGCACCGGGGGGGGGGGTGGGGACCCCCCCCCCACCCCACCGCAACCCCACGCGGGGGGGGGGCGGGGGCCCCCCCCCCCCCCCCCACCCAACCGCCAAGCCGGCGGCGCCCCGCCGCGCCGAAGAGGGGTTGGAGGGGGTGAAATACACACCGGGGGGGGGCCGAGGGGAGACCCCCCCCCCCCAGCGGACGGGGGTGT
>JAVBNL010000027.1:0-49154 GCA_031551515.1 Desulfovibrionaceae bacterium | reverse complement strand
CTCGTTTCCCGCCGGAACCGACAAGCTCCGGCGTAAGCAGCATCGCAATGATGGAAAACACCATGAAAACCAGAAATAGTCTTGCCGTTGCCGCTTCTTTTTTCATTGAACACCCCTTGCATGGCAGCTACAGGTCACAGGAAAGGGTCCAAGCAGAGATTCAGCGCTCTGAAGGCTTGTTCTGAGGGACATCGGCAGAGCGCCGGACATCAACTCCTTGAGGAAAACGTTTTTAATTTTACCTAGTAAAAGTTAATTTCTTGTATCGCAACTATCGTGATCGGTCAAGCCTTGCGCTTGGCATGCGCGACTTACCCCCTTCCAGGGGCAACATGACACCCTGAAATTCCGGAGAGTTTGGTTGCGCGGAACGCGTTTTTTATTTCGCCAACCAGCATCGCCATTCGGGAAACGAAAGCATGTGCGCTCGTATCCCTTTGGCCGCAGGCGCAAAAAAACCGGCACGCCAAGACATGCCGGTACGATCAGCGTTCTTTTCTTGCCGGTATGGCTACTTTTTCCCGGCCCAGCCCTGCGCTTTGGATATTTCTTCGGCTTTCGCCATGACGGCCTGGGCAAGTTCCGTCAGCTTCGTCAGGTCAAAACGCGCCGTGGGCCCTGACAGCGACAACGAGGCCACGACATTGTCGTTACAGTCGCGCACAGGAGCCGCCACGCCATAGATGCCCTCGCCGCGCTCGTTAAAGCTTGTGGCGTAGCCGTTTTGCCGCACCTGCTCAAGCGTTGCGGCCGAAAGCGTGGGGGCATGCACGGCAAGATCAATGTCCTGCGATTCGGCAAGCCATGAGGTAAGCACCTTGCCGCCGGCGCCGAGACCCAGAGGAAGTATGTCGCCTATGGAAACGACCTGGCGCAGGGCCTGGCTGCTGTCCACGCGCTGAATGCAGACGCGCTGCATGCCGGAGGCGATATATAAGCTGATGGTCTCGTCATATTTTGCGTTCAACTCCCGCATGAAAGGCAACGCGGTCATCGAAAGGCTGTTCATGCGTTGCGCCGCGGAGGTCAGGCCGAGCAAGCTGGGCCCCAGGCTGTAACGCTTGGTCGCGTCGTCGCGCGTGATGAAGCCCTTTTTTTCCAAAGTACCCAAAATGCGCAAAGCCGTGCTGAGCGACAGGTCAACATTGCCCGCGATGGCCGTCAACGGAACGGGAGTGGAAGCTCCTTGAAAACAGCTGAGAATATCAAGGCCCCTCTCCAACGCCCGCACGGAGGGCTGGGAACTGGGGTGTTCTGCGCTCATTTGGTTCTCCTGAAAGTAATCTGAAGGCTGCGTGACCAGGTAATATATACAAGCGAGCAAGAAGGCAAAAGCTTTTTTACGCGACAGAAACAAATACTTCCGAATTTGCTCTTTTCTTATCCATTTTTAGCAAAAGCTATCATATTGATTATACTATTTTATTTTTTTGTCCTTGCCTGGCCACTTTACAATAAAATTTTTTACAAAAATTCAACAATATAATATCATTGTATTTATTACATAAACTGTAACAAAATCAACAATATTTTCTTTTGACAAAATCAACTTCCATTAGATAGAAGTTTAACTCATTGTGTAAGTTATCGCGGCAAAACGATGCCGGCGCGCTTTTGTACGGCACCGTATAATCACCTTGCGCCTGAAGGCGGGGAGTAAACATGGATGGATTTGCGCAATTAGTTCGCGCGGCCAGAAGCTGCCGCCGTTTTGTCGAAAACGCTCCTGTGGGCGCGGATGCGCTGCGCGCCATCGTTGATTGCGCGCGCGTCGCCACAAGCGCCAGAAACCGCCAGCCGTTACGGTATATTACCGTCAGCGACGAAGAAACCCGACTCAAAGTGTTCGCACATACGAACTGGGCTTCGGTTCTCGGCTGGAGCGGACCGCCCCGGGGTGAACGCCCGACGGGCTTCATCGTCATGCTCAGCACTTCCAAACCCACCATGCCCGTCTATTACGACACGGGCATAGCCGCGCAAACCATGCAGCTATGCGCCATGAGCATGGGAATCGGGTGCTGCATGCTGAACAACTTCCCGCGCGACCCGGTGCGCGAGATTTTGAGTATTCCCGACGAGCTGGAAATCATGCTCTTGCTCGCGTTCGGAAAACCCAAGGAAGAAAGACGCCTTGTGGAAGCCGCCGAAGGGCAAGATCTGCAATATTGGCGTGACGAAAATGACGTGCACTATGTGCCGAAACTGGCCTTGAAGCATGTCTTGCTTGCCGAGCGCTGATCCGGGCTTTCAAACCGCCAGCGCTCGTCATTTCTGATGCTTGTTCCCGGCGGCGGGCCGCCGGGAACAAAAAAGCCTTCACGCGGCCACGGCGGCGGCCACCCGCTGCAAGACCCGCAAAAGCTCGCGCGTGACCACAGGTTTGGGCAAATACAAATCCACGCCCTGGCTCAAGAAATATTCCTTGTCCCCCCGCATGGCATGGGCCGTCAGGGCAACCACGGGCAGGTCGGCCGGAACGACGCACCCGCGCCCCACGTCGCCGGGGAACGCTTCTGCCACCAGTTTACGCACCTCTTCGCCGGGCGTCACATCGCCGAACCGATTGCCGCGAATGCGCCGCACCAGCTCCAACCCATCCATCACCGGCATGCGGATATCGGTTATCAGGCACTGAAAGGGGTGCAAGAGCAACGCTTCCAACGCCTGCCGGCCGTTTTCCACGCACACCGCGTGGTGCCCGAAACGCCGAAGCAAAGAACAAAGGGCGAAACGGCTGACGGAGTCGTCTTCGGCGACCAGCACACTGAGAGACTGCGGCGCTTCTTCCGGCGGCGCTTCCGGCGGAATGCCCGTTCCGGGCCAAGCGGCGGCGCGCATGAACCCCAGCGCGCAATGCACGGTGGTGCCGAGCCCTTCCTGCGTTTCAACGGCCAGGGTACCGTCCATGAGCTGCAACAGATTTCTGACGATGCCCAGCCCCAGACCCGTGCCCGGGTACCGCCGCGCGGACGCGTTGGGCAACTGGACGAACGGGTCGAAAAGCACATCCATGTCCATCTCGGCAATGCCTATGCCGCTGTCTTCCACCGCCAGGTAGATCCAGCTTTTGCCGCCCCGCGTATGCGGCAGCAAAGAGCAGTGCACGGTGACGCCGCCCTTGTCCGTGAACTTCAGGGCGTTGCTCACCAGGTTGAAGATAATCTGGCGCAGCCTTGCTTCGTCGCCCAAAAGCTCGCGCGGCACATTGCGCGCGATGTCGGCGCATAGGGTCAACTCTTTCTGCGACGCTTCGGCGGCGAAAAGATCAAGGCACGAGCGTATCGTCGCCGCGACGGAAAACGGCGCGATGCGCAGCTCCATCTTGCCGGAGGCCATACGCGAAAAATCCAGGATATCCGAAATAATGCGCAGCAGGGCCTGACCCGACTGCCCTGCGGCGCCGGCGTATTCCCGCTGCTCTTCCGACAGGGGCGAAAGGCTTAAAAGCTCTATCATACTGAGCATGCCGTTCAGCGGGGTGCGCAGCTCATGACTGATGTTGGCCAAAAATTCGTCTTTGATACGCCCCGCGCGCGCCGATATCTCTTTGGTTTTTTCCAGTTGCCGCCTGAATTCCCTGCGCCGCAAAATCATCCAGGCTTCGTGCAGAAACAGCTCCAACGTCCGCAGGTCAGTCTCGTCATAACTATCCTCTTTGTTGCACACGGCGGCAATGCAGGCGACGCGCGTCCCTTTCATCACGCGGGCCCGCATGTACCGCATGACCTCAAGCTTGCCGCCGAAAGCGGTGAGAATCGGCCGCACGCCATCGCCGTTGTTCATTATCCGGGATGAGCGGTTGCCCAAACCGTCCCGGGAATACCCTTCGACTGGCGGCTGCCTGTCTTGCTCCAACTCGCCCACGCTTACGAAATCATAGTGCCCGCGCGACAAAGTGATGCGGCCCTTTTCGCCATCCGTGCTATCCGCGATGAAAAAATACCCCAAGGCGCTGCCGGTGAGGTTGGTGATGCTTTCAACCGCAAACCGCGTGACCTCTTCTTCCGCCGCCTCGTCCATGTGCATCAGCTGATACAGGGCGGCCAGCGTCTTCTCGTCGCGCTTTTCACGTAATTCGGCAGCCGCATCCGTTTTCCTCCGGCGGGCTATGGGCTCCAAAACGCGCGAGTACTCGCGCCGCGTATTGTTTTTTGCCGCCATGTGGCGCTCCTACGAAAGAATCTCGTAAAAAAGGCACTTCTCGCCATATAATCATAGTATGCTGCTGTGGTTTTTTTTGCAAGCCGTCGGCAACATATGTCATCGTCTATGAAAATATTGCGTTAACCCGCTCCCGCCCGTACAATGCGCCATGCAGGCGAAACCGGACATACGCGCGGCGCACATGGGCCCCACGGCCCGTGATCTTTTGTCGCTGCCACGCCGGGGAATTGTTCTCAGCAGCCATGAGTCGGCCTTGTACTGCCGCTTTGAAGGGGGCGCGGTGTTACTCGCGCACGATGCGGCCTATGGCAGCCTGCCTTTCGGCCTGGCTTGCGCCGGCAAATTTTCCGGCTGGGCCGCGCCGCCGCAAAGCCCGGTGGTGAACGATCCCGCAGCCCACTTGCTGCGGTGCGGGGATCTGCGTATCGCGTATGGCGAAGCCGCCGTTGCGCAACCGGCCGCCATCGCCTTTTCTTTCGCCGCGCTGCGTGAACGGGAAGTTTTCGCGCGCGCCGTTCTTGCCCGTGAGCACCCGGCTTCGTTTGCCGCGCTGTACATGAACCCGGCGCCAAAATCCGACCCGGCCTCATTGTGGGAAGAGCCGCTACGCCGCGCCGTTGCCGCGCTTTTTTGTTTCAGTTCGCGGCCTGAAGCGGAAGATGCATGCGACGCCGTTCCGTTCGTGCGGGGTTTGCTCGGTCTGGGGCCGGGCTTGACCCCGCTCGGCGACGACATTCTCTGCGCCTGGTTATATGCGGCGCATCGGCTTGCTGAAGCGGGCGACACGGCATCCGCCCGTTTTATCCGCGACATCGCGCCCTGTGTGCTGCAAGCGCCGGAAACGCTGACAACGCCCCAAAGCGCCGCGTACCTGCACGGCGCGGCCAAGGGCGGGCATTTCGGCGCGCTGCACGACCTGCTCTCGTCGCTTTGCGATGCGGCAGCGCCGCTGCCGCAAAGTGCCATCGGCCGCCTCATGGGCATCGGGCACACATCCGGCGCGGGCTATGCCCTGGGCGTGCTGCTGGCCGTGGAAATGGCGGACTGCTCTAACTCGTTGCAATCATAGGCCGTGCCGTTTATTCTGCGTGCGTCTTTAGAACAGTTATCGATTGAAATAGTCGCTTAACGGCGAGCAAAGCCCGCCTATGCCTATTTCGCGGCAAGGATTTTTAAAAAAATCCTTGCGAGCATTTCACGCGTGAAATGCTCTAGTCAAAATACCCGGCTGCAAGACGCTGGAGGAACCATGCCCCATTCCACAGCCCCGGCTGTTTCCGTTATCGTGCCCACGCACAACCGCCCGGGCATGCTGGCAATTGCGCTTGAAAGCCTTGCGCGGCAAAGCTTCCGCGATTTTGAGGCCCTGGTGGTCAACGACGCGGGTGAAGACGTTGCCGCCGTGGTTGGCACGTTCGCGCCCCGCATGGCCGTGCGGCTCATCACCCACGAGCGCAACAAGGGCCTGGCCGCATCCCGCAACACAGGCCTGGCCGCCGCCAGGGGCAAATATATCGCCTATCTTGACGACGACGATTATTACCTTGAGCACCACCTTGCCGCGCTGCACGCTTTTTTGCGCCACAGCGAGTATCGCGTGGCGTATACGGACGCCAGGCGCGACGTGCAGGAACCGCAAGACGGCGCGTACACAACCGTCGCCGCCGACCACCCGTATTCCATAAACTTTTTTCGGCCCAGGCTGCACAAGGGCAACATCACGCCGGTGCTCTGCGTCATGCACGAGCGCGCCTGCCTTGAGCGGTCCGGCTTGTTCGCGGAATACCTCAAAGCTCACGAAGACTGGGATTTATGGATGCGCATGGCCCGCCACTATGATTTCGCGCATATCCCGAAAGTGACCTGCGCCTTCACCTGGCGCATGGACCGCAGTTCGCTCAGCAGCGGCAAGAAAGACCTCATGCGCGACACCTGGGTATTTACCCGCACCCAAGGCCTGCTCGCCGACTTGCTGCCCTCTGTGGCCGAACTGGAAAAGAACGCCGCGACGCCTACCCGCCTCGGGGCGGAAAAGCCCGCCTCGTGCATGGTTAGCGTCATTTTGCCTCTTGCCGCTGTGGATGCGCAAACGCCCCGCGCCCTGGCCGCGCTGTGCGCGACCCTGGGCGACGCCCAGCTTGTGCTTGCCGGGTCGAATCTCGGCCCGGAAGCGCTGGCCCCTCTGCTTGATACGCTCTCGGCCATACTGAAGACGCCGCCGCTTGCCGTGTGCAACGCAGCGGAGACCGGGCGGCTTTTTGCCGCCAATCAGGGCGGGGCGGCGGCCACGGGCGAATGGCTGGTTTTTCTGGAAGAAGAGGCGAAACCGCAGCCGGGCTGGCTGGAAGCGCTGCTGCGAACCGCCGCGGAACGGCCGGACCTGGGCGCCTTGGGCGGCGTCATGAACCTGCCCGGCCATGCGCCCTTTGCCGGCGGCGCCATGAATGAGCAAGGAATACCCGCCTATGCGCCCTTGCCGCCTCTGCCCTCCTTTCCGGAAGGCGCGGCGGATTTTGTGCCCGCGCAACTGGTATCTTCGCACTGCCTGATGCTGCGCCGCGAAATCTTTGCCGCAGTTGGCGGCTTTGACCCGGCCTTTGCCCCCGGCCACTATGCGGATGCCGACCTATGCCTGCGCCTGGAGCAAATGGGCCTGAAGAACGGCATAGCGAGGCAGGCCCGCCTGACCTGGAACGCGGAAGCCTGGCCGCTTGTGCAGACCCCGGCCGGGGTACTTTTACTGCGCCTGTTTCAAGACCGCTGGGCGGCCGAAAACCGTACCACGGCGCCGGACACGCGCGGCGCGGACTGGTCGTGGCGTTCCCGGCCCTGGCCCGCTGACGGGATCATGCCGGAAAGTTTCGAAATGGATATACCCGGGCATCTGGTGTAACTACAAAAATTTCCCGGGAACTGTTTCTAGCCTGCCGGCCAGGCCGCGAGCAGCTTGTGCGATATGTCCGCGAACTGCGGATGGCGTTCCGCAAGGGACAGCAAACGGTCAAGCAGCATGGCGTTGAAGGGCGCACGGCAAAATATCTCCCGCTTCTCGTTGGCTGCCCGCAACTGCATAGCCCAATCGAAAAGAAGCAGCATCTGCACTTTGCCCGTTATGGGCGCGAGTTGGTAAAGATACTTGTGCGCTTCCATGTCCGTCTTTGACCCGGCGCAGCCCAGCGCTTCAAATGCCTGCACCCGCGCATGCGCGGCCATATCCAACTGCTCTTTTTTCCGCATGGCGGATATGGCCCCGCCGTGCAGGCGATAGCGCCCGACTACTTGAGGAATATTGGCGAAACGCGCGTCATGGCGCAACGCCAGGCGCAGCCACAGCTCGTAATCCTGCGCGCAGGTCATGGATTCGTCATACCTGACCTCATGTTCGCGCACCTTGTCACCGCGCATCATGACAAAGGGGTGCGCCAGCGGGTTGGTGAAAAGCAACGCCGCTTTGATTTCATCGTGCCCCAAAGGAACCTGCCGCAGCTGTTCCGTTTCCGCCCAAAAGGTATGCGCGCCGCCGCAAACCCAGACATCCGGATTGGCCCGCATGAACGCGACCTGATTGGCGAAACGATCGGGCATGCTGATATCGTCGGCGTCCATGCGCGCGATGAAATCACCCCGGGCCATGCCGAGCAGCTTGTTCAGGCTGGCCGTAATGCCCAGCGGTTTGTCGTTTCTGTGCAAAAAAAGACGGGGATCGCGCCGCGCGAGGAAAACGTCGTAGGTGTCGTCATTGGAAGCGTCGTCAAGAACAAGGCATTCAAAATCACCCTCGGTCTGGGCAAGGATGGAGTCCACGGCTTCCGCCGCGAACGCCGCCACATTGCGGGCGGGCATGATGACGCTGATCAGTGGTTTCTTTTCACGGCGCACGACTTGGCCGGAAACGGCCGGAGACGGCGTGCCCAGCGCCCTTGAAACAACGTTGTAGTATTCCACGCCGTACATGGCGCGCGCCCGTGATTCATAACCTTTGGGATACAGCAGGCCATTTTCGTCTTCATAGTCGTATGCGCCAGTTCTGCGCAACTCGTCATACAGCTCGGAACCGGGAAGGCCCGCAAAAACGTTGCGCCCGATATGGTCCGGCCGGGTCCGTTTCAAAAAATCTTCCGTCAGCGCTATATCTTCGGCTGTTTCGCCGGGAACGCCGTAAATCATGCTGGCATAGGTCCGTATGCCCACGCGGCGGGCTTCGGCCATGACGAATTCGAACTGCTCGACGGTTTCCTTCTTTTTCAAGAGGTCCAGCATACGCTGGCTGCCGCTCTCAATGCCCAGGTAAATGGCCCTGCACCCCGCTTTGGCCATAAGGGCGAGTATTCCCGGCTTATCCACGCCGTCGGCGCGGGTTTCACACAGCCAGGTCAATTTTTCGTTCCGCCGCAACAAGCCTTCGCAAAAGGCCACCGTGCGCTTCTCGTTCAAGGTGAAGTGGTCTTCACGGAAATAGGCCGTGCGCATGCCGTAATAGCGGCGCATACAGGCAACGTCCTCAAGCACGCGCTCCGCGCTCATGTAGCGGTATTCGCGCCCCCACACCCCTCTGACCGAACAGAATGTGCACGAAAAAGGGCAACCCCGACTGGTGTTCATGGTGTACGTGGGCACCTCTGCATTCCAGGGGCTTGTCCAGTCGTATCCGCGATAAATGAAATGATGCCAGGCGGGCGAAGGCAACGCATCCATGTCGGTGACTTTTTTCCCGACGACGATGCGGCCCTTTTCCGTGCCTTCGACAAATTCATATAGCGTAATGTCGCCTTCGCCGACACAGATATGATCGACGTATTCCGGCAGCGTTTCCGCCCCGTACGAGGTGTGCGGCCCGCCCACGGCGATGCAGCCGCCCCACATGCCCTGTTTGCGCAGATTCTGCAGCTTACGCAGCATCGACAGCGTTCCCTGCAGGCAGATGGTGTTGCTGTAAATGCCCACAAAATCGATAGCATGTTTGCGCAAAAATGCGTTCGTATCGAAAATGGGCCAGGGCTTCAGATACTGGTCGTCAAAAAAGACGGTGTGCCCGCGCTGCTCAAGAATAGCGATCAGCGTGCCCAGCCCCAAAGGAGGGCGCTTTTCAGACGTGGAAAACGCGCCGGAACGCGGAGCGGGAGAAGTCAGCAGCAAGACGTTCATGACAATCCTTTCGCAGTGCAGCCATCTTGTTGTAGTAAACATGATGCATATGTCATAATAATTGAAAGCAATTATCGTTCCAGGTCAGCTTCCGCAAGGCCAAACTTTCCGTACTCTACTTACTGTCAACAAACCGGCGAGCCTTACCTATTTTTTTGATATATTTTCGGCTTCTATGCTGCCCTGAAGAATAAAAGGACATAGCGACCTTTTTACTGGCTGCGCCAGATCGCGCCAAGCTCCAGGCCAACTCCCACACCTTGCGCGCGGATGCGTGTGCCGGTTATGCGCTAGTGCGTGCAAGTTCGCAGTTAAGAATTACAACTTGACTTTTATGAAAAATCATGTATAGTAAGGTCATTAAATAAGCACGCAATGTGCACTTATTTATGCCTCAAAGCTTTCTATAATTCTCCTTTATTTTCTCTTCATTAGCCGAAATCGGTTTCCTTCTCCATTTTTTATTTCGATTTTTCAGCGACTGCAGGCGCTTGGAAAATATGATTTCACCTTTCAACATTTTTGGCAGGAGGGTCTGATGACTATAAACATGATATAATTCAAGCTGTGTAAGAGGCGGTAAAAAGTATCGGACTATAACAAGTCGGGATTTTTGTTTTCTCGGCACAAGCAACAAGGAGAATTTATGAGCCAGGTAAATGAATGTGAATGCGGGTGTGCTAACGGTGTCATGCTGCCTATCCGGGGAGCCAGTCTTTTTGTGGATGCGACGCAGTTGGGCAGTGGCGTGAGTAAAGAAGAGGTACAGCAGATGATTCAAGAAGCGCTGGAGAGCGCTTCGCCTGGGGCTTCCACTTCCATGCAGCCGGACGCTTTTGTGCGTTTCTCCGGTTCAACGGGTCAGATCGTACACGCGGTCAATGTTACCGCGGTTAATCGGGTCTCGACTGGCTCATACGTAATAGAAAGCCCTGTGATCAAGCGCGAGACGAGCTTTATCATGGCTTCCGCTTTCACTAATTCAGGCGCCGCAACGGATTGGTTCTCCAGTGCGCTAGGTTGGCTTATACACTCTCCCTCTAATGCCAGAGACGGTTTGCCGGGACTGGTGGACGGGAAAGCGTCAATCACCTGTTATACGGCCACTGGAGGCGCGACAAAGTATGATGCGAACCTGGATGTTTTCATCTACAATACCAAATAAGCGGGCAAAGTCAGATAGATTGCCCAGTTGTGCCGAGTGCTGTTCTACCCCCTAACTTTCCGCGATTCTTTATGCTTCTGAATTTTCTGTAATTCCCTCCTTTTTCATTCTTTTCCCTTAGCCGACATCGGCTTTCTCCATCATTTCTCAGTTCAATTTTTCAGCAGAAATGGCCTTCGCCCTGTCAAAGTAGACAGGGCAAAAGCCCCTGAAGCGATGATTAAGCGGCCAGCTTTTCCGGCATTCAATCGGAAAAAGCTGGCCGCGCCTTTTTTGAAACCGCTTCGTTAGCCGAGCCCTTACCGATTTTTTTGATATATTTTTGGCTTCTACCTTGCCCTGAAGAGTAAAGGAGGGTATCGTGGCCTTGTTTTATGGCGGCCCGCGCAAGGAATCCGCCTAAGGAGCATCCATGCCATATATCAAACAGGAACGCCGCGCCGCGCTGGACCCGCACATCAAAGCCCTTGCCGCGGATGTGACGACAGAGGGCGAGCTGAACTACTGCATTTACAAACTCTCGTGCCTGCTTATTGAGCGCATGGGCGAAAGCTACGACAATTACAGCATGTGCGGCAGCGCCATGGAACACGCCAAGCTGGAATGGTACCGCCGCCGCGTCGCGCCCTATGAAGACAAAAAAATAAAAGAGAACGGCGACATATGAATCATAATCTGACCCTTCGCCAATTGTCGGTTTTTGTGGCGGTGGCCCAAACGGGCAGCACCACGGGCGCGGCCCAGCGCCTGGCCATGTCGCAGTCGGCCGTCAGTTCCGCCCTGTCCGAGCTGGAGCATTCTCTGGCGGAGCAACTGTTCGACCGCCGGGGTAAAAAACTTTTTCTGAACGATTTCGGGCGCATGTTGCTGCCCAGGGTCCGGGCGCTTTTTGACCAGGTAGACAGCATCGCCGGGGCGGGCAAAGAACCTTCCGTGGCCTTGCGCGTGGCTGCCAGCACCACCATCAGCAACTATGTGCTGCCCCCGTTGCTGGCCCATTTTCACACCCGTGAAAATCGCGGCGGCAAAGTCAATTTGCTGGTGGGCAACACCCACGAGGTGCTTGACGCCGTGCGCAACTTTGACGCCGACCTGGGGCTGATCGAAGGCTCGTGCACGGTGGACGAGTTCACGGTGGAACACTGGGTGGATGACGAGCTGCTGGTGGTCACCAGTCCGGACAACCCCCTGGCCCAAGGGGATGCGCCCGGCCCCAGCGCCTTGCGCGAAGCGGACTGGCTGGTGCGCGAGCACGATTCAGGCACCCGCGAAGTGCTCGACGCCCAGATCGCCGGGCACCTGGGCCCCGTGCACATCGCGCTCGAGCTCAGCAATTCCGAAGCCATCCGCCGCACGGTCATGGCAGGGTACGGCATCTGCTGCCTTTCGGCCCACGTCGTGGGGCCCGATGTGGCGGCCGGCAAACTGGTCAACATCGGCGGCATTCTGCCGCCGTTGCGCCGCCCGTTCAGCATCGTCATGCACAAAGACAAGCGTCCCACGCACGGCCTGAACAGTTTTCTCGCCTTTCTGCGCGAAGCGCCGCGCCGCCTCGCCTCCCCTGACGAGCCTTGACAGCAACCGGCGGCATGCTTAGCGGTAGTATTTGAGAGAGGCAGATGCCATGCACAGCGCGCAGCGTGAAACCGCCATACTTGCCGCCGTTATCGAGCGGTACATAAGCACGGGCTCCCCCGTGCCTTCCGGCGTTGTATCGGGCGCGGCCAGGCTTCGGCTCTCTCCTGCCAGCATTAGAAACGCCATGTCCGTGCTGACGGAAAAGGGCTATCTTGAGCAGCCGCACGTTTCGGCCGGGCGCATCCCCACGGCCAAGGCTCTGCGCTTGTACGTCGACACCCTGTTACGGCCCCGGCCCTTGTCAAACGCGAAAAAAGAAGCCATCGCCGCCGCGCTAAGCCCTGACGACGCCGACATCTCGCTGATTTTGCGCCGCGCCGGGGGCGTCATCGCCGGCCAGTGCATGCAGCTCGGCGTGGTGCTGGCCCCGCGGCGCGACGTTTTTCACTGGCGCAGCATAGAATTTTCAACTGCCGGCCCCGGCCTCGTTCTTGCGGTGCTTATTCTTGACGGCGGGCTCGTGCGCACGCGCATGGTTTCCGTGCCGCGCGAATACGGCGCGGACGAGCTGACCCGTTTCAGCAACTACCTGAACAGCCATTTCAGGGGTCTTACCCTCTCCGACGCCCGCAACCGCATCATGCACGAGCTGGAACAGGCGGGCGAAGACCTGGAAGAAATACGCCGCAAAGCGCTGGCCCTTTCGCGCCAGGCGGTGGAACTGACCGACGAGGACAGGGAACTGTTTGTGGAAGGGGCCGGGCAGGTTTCGCACTCCACGAGCTTCACCGACGCGAAACGCCTGCGCGAACTTCTGGCCCTGCTGGAAGAGCGCCCGCGTCTTCTGGATCTTTTGGACAGGACCATGCAGAGCCCCGACCTTTCCGTTTCTTTTTTCCAAAACGAAAGCGACGCGGCCCCCTGGGCGGTCGTCAGCGCTCCGTACGCGCCGCCGCGCGGCGACGGCAGGCCCGCCGGCGTTGTCAGCGCCATCGGGCTGTTGCACATGGACTATGCCGCCGTATTGCCGGTCGTGGGGCATATCGCCGCATCGCTGGCCGGGGTTTTGCGCCGCCGCCTTTCCGGGCAGGACCGGCCCGACCCCACGGACGCTTCGCAAGAATGATTTTTTGAGCAGTACTTGTTAAGGAGAACTGATTCTGATGTCCAAACACCCGTTGTATACTGATTTCTCCTCTCACGGAGCCCGGCCGGAAGAGGATGTCGTCTGCCCGGTGGTCGACCCCGGCCCGGACCTTGTCATGCCCCAGGCCGACGAACCCGACGCCGAACAGGTCAACCGGGAACAAAACGGCGCCTCCGGCCGCTGCCCCCAGTGTGAAGAAGCCGACGGCGCGCGCCTGCGGGCGCTGGCCGATCTCGACAACGCCCGCAAGCGCCTGGCCCGAGAAAAAGAAGAATTCATCCGCTACGCCGCGGAAAATGTCCTGTCAGACATCCTGCCCGCGCTGGACAACCTGGACCTGGCCCTGGCCTATGCCCCCCAAGATCCCGCCAGCAAAAACTTCGTGGTCGGGGTGGACATGACCCGCAAACTGCTGCTTGAAGCGCTTGCCCGCCACGGCCTGGAACAGGTCGGAGCCCTGGGCGAGACTTTCGACCCCGCCGTACATGAAGCGGTGGGCACGGAAGACAGCCCGGAATACGCTTCCGGCCTCGTCTGCGGCCTGATGAACAAAGGATACCGGTTAAAAGACAGATTGTTGCGGCCAGCCCGTGTCACTGTCTGCAAAAAGTGATAGAGTGGCCTTCGGGCACCCCATAACCAAGAGGAAAATACCATGACCCACACACGCTTCACCCTTCTGCGTTCCGCCGCTTTCGCGCTTGCTCTGAGCCTGATCCCGCTTGCCGCGGGCGCGGCTGAAGCGCCGGCGGGGGCCCCTGCCAAACCGGCGAAAGAAAGCCCCGCCCCGAAAGCCAAAAAGACAAAAAAAGCCAAAGCCGCCAAAGCGGACGACCGGACTTCGACCCAGCGGGACGCGGCGAAAATCCCGGAAAGCAAAGTCGACAAAGAGATGAACGACCTGGAAAAGAACATGAGAGGCAACCGCGGCAAGGGAAAAACGCGCTTTGACCCCGCTGCCAAGCAGCCGGTTCACGGCGACGGCACTACCCCTGATACGCCCAAAGAACGGCCCTAACGCCGTTGCATGACGCCTGCAACGCCCGGAAACCGCGAACGCGGTTTCCGGGCGTCTTCATATGGGCAAAGCGGGTCGCCTGACGCTGTATTTTATTTGCCCATGCCGTCGGCCACCCGGTCCAGCACCGCGTACAGCTCTTTCATGATCACGGGCTTGGACAGGTACAGGTCCATGCCCATGCGCAGAAAATGTTCCCGGTCGCCGGTCATGGCGTGGGCGGTAAGGGCCACAATCGGCATGTCGCTCGGCACGGCCAGCGTTTGCTTGCAGTCCGCTTCCGGTATGCTCTCGGCCACGGACTTTTTTACCTTATCGCCGGGGGCGATGCCTTCCATCGCCGCCATGCGGATACGCCGCGTCGCTTCAAGCCCGTCCATGACCGGCATCTGAATATCCGTAAGCAAACAGTCGAAACGGTGAAGCAACAGCGCTTCCAGGGCTTCTTTGCCGTTGTCCGTGCACACCACGCGGTGCCCGCCCCGCCGTAGAAATTCCCGTATGGCAAAACGCCCCACGGGGTCGTCTTCCGCCACCAGGATATCCAGACGGCGGCCCGCCGCCCCGCCCGCGCGGGAGCTTGCCTGCCGTTCACGTTCCGCGGCTTCTTCCGGCCGGTCGAAAGGCAGCACGCAATGCATGGCCGTGCCCTCGCCCGGGGCGCTTTCAACGGCCAGCGTGCCGCCCATGGTCTGCACCAGCAGTTTGACGATGCTGAGCCCCAGGCCCGTGCCGGAATATTTGCGCGTGCTTGAACTGTCCACCTGCATGAAGGCGTCAAAGATGGCGGAGTGAAACTCTTCGGGAATGCCGATGCCCGTATCGCTCACCACCAGATGCAGCCAGACTTTGCCGCGCGCCGTATGCGGCAGCATGGAACATTCAAGCGTGATGCCGCCTTGTTCGGTAAATTTCAGGGCGTTGCCCGCCAGGTTGAAAACGATCTGCCGCACCCGCGAATCGTCGCCCAGCAAGGTTTCCGGCAAATTTTCGTCTATGTTGACCGTCATGCCGAGGCCTTTGCGGCGCGCCTCGCCTTCCAGTGTGTTCATGGACGAAAGCAGCGTTGCGCGCGGGTCAAAAAGCCCCGAATGCAGGCCCATTTGCCCTGACCCCATGCGCGAGTAGTCCAAAATATCCGACAGGATGCGCAAGAGCGCCTTGCCCGACACGCTGGCGGTCTGCACATACTCTTGCTGTTCCATGGACAAAGGCGACATTTGCAGCAATTGCAGCATGCTGAGCATGCCGTTGAGCGGCGTGCGCAATTCGTGGCTGACGTTGGCCAGAAACTCGTCTTTCACCCGGCTGGCTTCTTCAGCCGCCACTTTGGCTGTTTTGAGGTCATGCACATAGCGTTTGCGCCGCAGCAAAAGATAGACCCCGCGAATAAATAGGTCCACCTGACGCAGATCAGTTTCGCTGTAATCCGTATCCTTGTTGCAGACGGAGGCGATGCAGACCGTGCGGTCGTTTTCCGTCAACGCGGTGGACATGTGCCGGTACACCGGCAGCACGCCGAAAGCATACCGCCCGAAATCGCTATTGACGATAAACGGACGGTTGGGATCCTGTTCGGGGTCTCTGGCAAGGGCGACGGGCGGCGGCAGCCTGTCCGCGGGCAAAACCTCAGGACCGACCAGGTTGTGCAGGCTTTGCGACCAGTACACGCGCCCCCTGTCGCCGTCGGGCGTCTCGGGAAAAAACATGAAACTGTGCTTGCTCTTTGACAGCACCGCTATCTGCTCCACAACAAAGCGAACGATCTCGTCTTCCGGCTCGTCCTGCATTTGCGCCAGGCGATAGAGGGCGGCGAAGCGCTCTTCGCTCAGGCGCATCTCCTGGTCTATGCGGGCTCGGGCGGTTATATCGTGCACCCGGCACATGACCGCGTTGACCGTGCCGTCCGGCCCGAATTCCGGCCAGAAGCTGACTTCGGAGGTCAAGTCGCCGCTCACGGGGGTGTGAAAGGTTCTGATCGCCTCAACCGGTTTGCCATGCTCAAAAACTTTGCGCACGCTGTTCTGGTAAAAAAGTCGTTGTTCCTCGTCAATTCCCAGATCGGCATAGGTGCTGGCGCCGAGTTCCTCCGGCTTGGCCGGCAGATAGCGGCTGATGGCGGCGTTGATGTACAGAGGGAAAAGATCGCGGTCGAACCGGATGAGGGGACTGGGCGCATGATCCAGCATGGCCCGGTATGTTTCGGCGTTGTCGCGGGCCCGGGGCAGAAAATCCGTGTCAATGCGCAGGCGCGTGATCTCCGTTACATAGCCCGTGACCCGGTCCGGCCGTTTGGCGCCCTTTCCGCGCGCCTCCCCTTTGGCCAGCACCCAGGCCACGCTCTCGTCCACGCGGCACACGCGTATAGCCGCTTCAACGTAAGGGATGCGCCCTTCAGCGCAGTCGCGGCAAGCTTTGCGGAACTTCGTCTCGTCTTCTTCGTGCAGATGTTCCCACCCGTTGCCGGCGGCAGTCGCCCCTTCGGCAAAGCCCAAAAGCGCAGCCCACTCCGGCGACCAGGAAAGGCGGTCCTCGTTATAATTCCATTCCCAAAAAGCCAGGCCCGGCAAGGCGGATGGCGCCGGGAATGTTTCGGAAAAACCACTGGATGGACGCTCCCGCATAGGCAAACTCCACACTAAAGGAAATCTCTAATGGTATAGCAGTAATGGGATCTTTGGAGAAATGCAACCGAAGACTCCCCCCCTGATGCCGCATATGCCCGTAAATCGGCGGCAGCTGCGGCGCGCGGCCGTTTTTTTAGATTCAAAAAAAACAGCGGGCCGCATAATGAATAGGTGGCGCGGCGCCAGCCGTGCCACCTATTTCCCGTTGACATAGTTTGCGGAAGAACATACAAAGTCAATCTTCACGCCGCAAGGCGTGGCAAGAGTCGGGATGTAGCGCAGTCTGGGAGCGCACTTGAATGGGGTTCAAGGGGTCGAAGGTTCAAATCCTTTCATCCCGACCATCCGAAAACACCCCAAGGGAACTTGAGAGATCAAGTTCCCTTTTTCGTTTTTAGGGGCAATCAACGAACAGAGCGCCCCGTCTGGCAGCGGGCCGGGATTTGCCCCAGGCTGGTCAAAGCGGCAAAAATTCCCCGCACTGCGAAAACTGCAAAGGCTTCAAGCCGCCGCCACCCTTCCTAAGCCCCGTCATGCTTTTCAAGCAAGTGGTTGTGCATTTCCACAGTCAGTTTTTCAATCCGTTCTGAAAGCTGCTTGGTAAGCGTGGTCAGCTGCGTATTCTGTTCAAGCAGCGCGATCATCTGCTCGGCGTTGTGCTGTGCAAGGTTCAGCCGTTCAATGCTGGTTTGGGCCAAGGCTTCCCGGTGCTGGGCATCCACTTCCGCCTGAACTTTGTCCCGGTCGGCCTGGCGGGTTTGCGCCAGCAGAATAAGCGGCGCGGCATAGGCGGCCTGCACGCTGAAAGCCAGGTTCAACAAAATGAACGGATAGGGGTCGAACCTGACAAAGCCCAGAAAGTTCATGGCTATCCAGAAGATGACCAGACTGGTCTGCGCGCCCAGAAAAAGCGGCGTGCCGAAAAAACGGGCGAAAGCCTCGGCCTTTTCGCCAAACCACCCGCTGCCGAAAGCGGAGGCAAGATGCGCGTGGGGCAGAGAAAACTTGTGGTATGTTCCGGCGCATTCGGGCCTGGCGGCCGCTTCGCCGTTGCCTGCAACAGTGGTGTCTTTCATGGCGGTTCCTCCTCTGTGGGTACAATCGCGCTGACAGGGCGGCACTCTTCCAGCTTAGAGGAACGTAGCAAAGGCGGCACGGTTTTACAACGGCAGCCTCTCTTTACAGCACCACAAGGTCCGGACGCTTGCCGCTCGTTGCCGGGTTCCACTTGCGGCAGTAAGAGAGAAACTGGTCCATGTTGGCGGAATGGTATTTCTTGGAATGGTAGCACAAGGAGAAAGTACGCGGGAAATCACGGTCCAGTTTGATCACCGCAAAGTGTTTGCCGAAAGACGGCAACTCGACAAGCAGCCGGGAAATAAAGGTAATGCCCAGCCCCCGGGCCACCATGCCCAAAATGGCCTGCGGAGAACTGAGCGTCAGGGCCACGGAACACGGTGCGATCAACGGGGCCAGGTTGTATTCGAAATATTCCCGCGTGCCGGATGCGGGCTCGCGCAGAATCCAGCGCTGTTCGCGCAGAACGTGCACAGGATGCCTCGCGCCGTTGGCCAGCGGGTGCTCGCGGCAGGCCACCACAACCATCTCGTCCGCCAGCCACTTTTCAAAGACAAGGTCGGGGTGATGCTCTTCCCCTTCCAGCAGCACCGCGTCCAGGGCAAAAGACGCCACAAGATCGCACAGTTTTTTGCTGTTCGCGATGTGCGCGTCCGGCAGCCAGCCGTTCGCTTTTTCAAAATCGCCCAGCAGTTGCGGCAAAATGAAACTGCCGATGGTCTTGCTGGCTCCCAGTGAAAGGTAGCGGTCTGTGGTCTGGTCTGAGAACATCAGCGATATGTCGCGGCTTCTGTGCAACAGTTCGTCCGCCAGCGGCAGCAGGCGCTTGCCGTCGTGATTCAGGTGGATGTGCGGGTGCACGCGGTCGAAAAGTTGCGTGCCCAGCTGGCGCTCCAGTTCGTGCAAAGCCAGGGAAACCGCCCCTTTGGTGATGAAAAGTTCCGCAGCGGCGCTGCCTAAATTCTCATGCCGGGCAACCGCCGCAAAGACCTGAAGCTGCTTGAGCGTGATATGCATATGTTTAGTATTATTAAACACAACGTAAAAGTTATTTCGATATGCTGAATATAGGATAAGGGGCATACAAAAGACAAGAAAAAATTACCGGGAAGACTCAAATGCTTACGACATTCCGCACCCGCATCGCATCCATACCCACGGCCGCCTCCGGCCTGGCCCTGGGCATAGCCAGCCTGGGCCTGGGCCTTGAAAACGCTCTGCCCCTGCACAGCCTGGGACAAACCGCCGGCGCAGCAACCGCCCTGTGCCTGCTGCTGTGCGTGGCCTGCAAGTTCGCGCTGCACCCGGCGCTGTTACGGCAGGATATCAGCCACCCCGTAATGGGCGGCATACTGCCGACATTCGCCATGTGTCTCATGCTCGTTTCCAAAGCTTTGGGGACATGGAACGCCACAGCCGGTGAGGCGCTCTGGCTGGCGGCGGTCGGCCTGCACATGGCGCTGCTGGCGGCTTTCATCGCGCACAGGGTCAGGTCTTTCGCCCTGCACCAGATACTGCCCACCTGGTTCGTGCCGTTTGTGGGCATCGCCCTGGCCGCCGTGACCGTGCCGCACCCGGCATATACCGGCTTCGCGCGCGCTCTGACGGTGTTCGGCATGGCCAACTACGCCGTTCTGCTGCCGGTCGTGCTGTATCGTTTTATCTTTTCCACGGAAGTTGCGGACGCGGCCAAACCGACCATAGCCATCATGGCCGCCCCGGCCAGCCTTTCCCTGGCGGCCTATCTCAGCATAGAGCCCGACCCGTCAATGCTGCTGTGCGCGGTATTGCTCGGCATTTCTCTGTTGATGACCGGTGTGATTTACATGGCTTTTTTCCGGCTGCTGCGCCTGCCGTTCACCCCGGCTTTCGCCTCATACACGTTCCCCATGGCCGTGGGCGCGACCGCCCTGTACAAGACAGCCGCCATGCTGGCCCGTTACCCTGCGGCGGAGGAGTACGCCCGGCAGCTCAGCGCCATGGCCGTGGTGGAAATGTTTATCGCCACGCTGGTCGTGTGCTACGTGTGCCTGCGCTACACGCTGCATTATTCGAGGAAGCTTTCCGCGCTGTTCGCCGGGCCCGCATTGCAGCCGGCGCCTGTGAAAGCGCGTCAGGGGTAGGTGACCGCTTCGCGCTCCAGACGGACGCCGAAGCGCCGCGCGATATCGTCGTGAATGGCTTCGGAAAAGCGCAGGATATCCTGCCCGGCCGCCCCGCCGTAGTTGACCAGCACCAAAGGCTGCGACTGGCAGCACCCGACGTCGCCCACGCGTTTCAGCTTCCAGCCGGCGGTGTCGAGCAGCCATGCGGCGGAGAGTTTGACCCTTCCGTCGCCTTGCGCAAATCCCGGCATACCGGGATTTTTTGCCAGCAGATCCTGGTATAGCGCGGCGGACACCACGGGGTTTTTGAAAAAACTCCCGGCGTTGCCCAGCTCTTCCGGCGAAGGAAGTTTCGCTTTGCGGATGGAAGCAACCGCGTTCGCCACATCGGCGAAGCAGGCCGCACCCTTGCCGCAAGCGGCCAGTTCTTCTTGAATCGTGCCGTATTCCGTGCGCAACGCGGCGTTTCGGTCAAGCATCATGGCAACGCCCGTTACGATCCATCGGTCCGCCTGCTGTTTGAATACGCTGTCGCGGTAGCCGAAACAGCATTCCGCAGCGGCGAATTCCCGCATTTCTCCCGTATGGCGGTCAAGCGCGGCCACGCTATGGCACACGTCGCGAAACTCCGCGCCGTATGCGCCTATGTTTTGCACCGGCGCGGCCCCGGCTGTGCCGGGGATCAGGCTCAGGTTTTCAATGCCGCCATACCCCTTGCCCACGGCCCACCAAACAAGATCGGCCCAATTTTCACCGGCCGCCACAGTCACCAGGCGCTTGCCGCCCCCCATGTCGCGGTCATCAATGCCCCTGAGGGCGATGTGCAGCACCAGCGCATTAACGTCGCCGGTAAAGAGGATGTTGCTGCCGCCGCCGAGAATGATGACGCGCAGCCCGCGCTCATGCGCCCAGGCAAGGGCGGCCCGGACCGCGTCGATGGAATCGGCCCGGGCGTAATGGCGAGCCGTGGCCGCGACGCCAAAGGTGTTTAACGACTGCAAAGAGACGTTGTTTTCGATGCGCATGGGTATCTCTATACGGTGCGTGATTGCCGGGTGAAAGCGAGAAGATACAGCCTATCCGCCCGGATGAAAAGCCGGGGCCGAACGGCAGGCGTATTGGCAGCCTTACTTTACTTACGACTACTTTACTAAGTTAGCAATGTAGTAAAAAAACGAGAAAAACCATGCGTATACCGGCACACCTGAAGCACAAGCCCGTTGCCTGCGCGGAAAACTATGACCGCATCGACGGCAAGTACGCGCAAAATACGGACGCCAAAGGCCTGTCCCTTGGCCTTGCCCAATGGAGCGAGCGGGGAAAGCTGGATATATCGGCGAAGATATGGCGACACAGCGGCGAAAAGTGGTCGCGCCAGTCCGAAGAGATGCCCATGCACCGCGCTCTGGACCTGGCCATCATGATCTGCAAGGCCTGCGCCTATTTCAAGGAAGCGTATAGAACGCCCGGCCTGTACGACTCGCAGCGGCCGGACATAGGAGCCCTCGAGTTGCAGGGCGACAAAGCGCCCATGGCCATCTGCACGGACAACCCCATGATCGCGGAAGATATTCAGCTCTTCGCGCAGAAACTCGGGGAGGAAGGAGAACGCCTGGGCGAGCGGTTCGCGGCGCTGACCCGCGCGTTACGAGAGCTGGGGTATAGCGGCGGAAGTCCAAACCACTCTCGCTCAATCGGAAATTTCAGGTAATTGGGCGGGTACGCGGCCAGTCTTCTGTTTCAAAGCAAGAGAGGGCCTTAACCGCCTGCTTCATATGCACGCTTGCCGCCGCCCGGATGTGCAACGCGCGAATCTTCCGGCGCCTCCCCCCGATCGGCATCGGTATATGACCGCAGTTGCGTGGCGACCGTGATCGTATAGTTTTCAAACAGCGCCTCGCGGCTCTGGCGCTGGCATATGCGGTGATTTAGAACGTTCCGCCAGGCATCCACCGCTTCTTCGCTCTCCCAGGCCGACAGGCTGAGCAGTTTCCCTTCGTGCGCAAGGCTGACGAAGCGCTCTGACCGCACATAGCCCTTCACCCGCGCAAGTTCGTCTTTCAAACTTGCGGCCAGCGCGCGGTATTCTTCCGCACCCTCTTTCTTCACCGTCACTTCAAACAGAACACGTATCATCGCATTTTCCGGCTGTTACGGATTTTGTGCACGGGCAACGTAATGCCGCGCGGGCTTGGCGCCAGCGCCGATCACAAGGCCGTGCCCTTGGTGGGCACGGAAAAGCCCGACATATCGACCCCCTCAAGCTCCAGCAGTTTCACTTTCTTGCCGATGCCCCCGGCGTAACCCGTCAAACTGCCGCCCGCCCCCACAACTCTGTGGCAGGGGATAATGATCGAGATGGGGTTGTGCCCCACCGCGCCGCCCACAGCCTGGCTGGACATGCTTTTCCTGCCCAGCCGGACGGCCGCCTTTTTGGCGATCTCTCCATATGTCGCGCATTGGCCGTAGGGGATTTCGCACAAAATGTTCCACACCGCCTTTCGGAATTCGCCGCCGATGGGCGCCAGCGGCAATGCGGCAATGGCGGGTTTTTTGCCCGCGAAGTACGCGTCCAGCCACTTTTTTACCGCGGCGAAAACCGGCAGGTCCGCTTTTTCCGTAACAGGGCCTTTGAGCGTGGCCGCGAAATATTTTTGCCCGTCCATCCAAAGGCCGACAAGGTTTTCACCGTCGCTGGCCAGCGTGATCGCCCCCAAAGGAGACGTATATCCGGTCGAATAAAACATAACAGTCTCCTTGTTCCTATAAGGAATTCCACAAATTGATCGCGGCATAGCCGCGCCACGGGCGCCAGGCTTCCGCCGTTTTCAGAATTTCGTTTTCAGACAAGGGCGCAAGCGCCTTTTTAACGCCGTAATCGGTATGCGGAAACGCGTCGGGCCAGCCCATGGCGCGCATGGCTATGTATTGGGCCGTCCAGGCGCCGATGCCCGGCAGGGCCGTCAATTTCTTCATTTCCGCTTCCGGCTGCACGGCCAGGGTGAAGTCGATCTCGCCATCCGCGATTTTGCGGGCCAGGGCCAGAATGGTGCGCGCACGGGCGCGCGTAACGCCCAGCGGGCCGAGGTGGTTCGCGATATCGCCATCCAGGGCCGCGATGTCGCGGGCGGAAGGAAAGGCATGGGTCAGGCCCTCCAGGCCGGTTTCAACGGGCGTTCCAAAGGCTTTCGCTACCCTTCCGGCCAGGGTGCCCGCCGCTTTCACGGTTATCTGCTGCCCCAAAACCGCCCGCACCGCCATTTCAAAAGGTTCGAAACAACCGGGCAGCCGCGTGCCCGGAACGGCCAGGCCGGGCCGTATGGCGTTCATGGCGGACAGCGTTTCGTACACCGCGTCAGGGTAGCAATAAAGATCGAACAAATTGCGCACGCGGGCGAGCAGATGCGGCAGCGCGGGCAGCAGCGCGACGCTGACGGTGACGGCCAACGCGTTTTTTCGCGGGCGCTCTTCAACGCGCATCCACCCGCAGACGCTCTTTTGCTCTCCCGTCACGTAGCGCACGACCCGCATGTAGCCGTCGCCGTCAACCACCTCCACGCCGGGAATGGCCCGCCCGGCCAAAAACGCGATCATCCGCCCCCACTGATACGGCGGGCGATACCCCGCCAGCAGCGTGACGCTGCCGCCCTCTCCTTTCGTGCCGGCGACCTGCCTGCGCAGCGCGGTGGGCGAAAGGCGGTATTGCGACTTGAAGAGGTCGTTGAACCGCCGCAGGCTGCCGAAACCGGCCGCCATGGCCACATCCGTCACCGGCAGGTCCGTATCCGTCAACAGGTTTTTGGCCAGCAGCAGGCGGCAGGTTTGCAGATAGCGCACGGGCGGCACGTTGAAGGCATCGGTAAACGCCCTGCGCAGGTGCCGGGCGGAGCAACCCAACCGGTACACGTATTCCTCTATGTTCTGGCCGCTGCCGCAGTTCTCTTCAAGCAGTCTCGCCGCCTTGCGTGCCAGTGCGGAACCGGCGTCTATGGGCGCCGCGCCGGGCGCAAGCTCCGGCCTGCACATAAGGCACGGCCGGTACCCGGCCTGTTCGGCCGCCGCCGCGGATGCGTAAAACGTGCAATTTTCTTCTTTCGGCATGCGCGCCGGGCATACGGGGCGGCAGTAGATGCCGGTGGACGAAACGCCCACAAAAAAACGGCCGTCAAACCGGGCGTCTTTCGCCTTAAAGGCCGCATACCATGCGCGGTCTTGCGTGGTTTGCACTTTCCGCCTCCTTTTGCCCCAAAATACCCCTTTCGCGAAAACACACTCGCTGTTTTCGGACATGGTTGCATTTTTTTACCCGATCGTGCCACCATTAGGAAGTGCTGCTTAATGAGGGGTTTTGTTCTTTACCGAGGAAGGCGAGTGCCGGGCGGAGCGAAGTGTATCAGGACATACATGCGCTTCGCACGGGACGAGCCTGACGTGGGCAAAGGGCAAAAAGACCATTAAGGGGGGAAAATCCCCCCTGCATGCGCGGTTCGCGCAGCGAATGCGGCGGACGCAAAGACCCGCCGGTCAACATCGGTTTTGTGACGCTTTGCCCGGGTCCTGGTGCAGAGAAGGCTCGAATTCTTTCTTGGCGATCTTTTCCGCCACCCGCGCCAGCCCCGCGTGCAGATCTTCCATGCTGAGCGGCTTGGACAGATACATATCCATACCCATTTTCAAAAAATACTCACGGTCCCCGCTCATGGCGTGGGCCGTCAGCGCCACCACGGGCAGGTCGCGGGGAATTGCGGCGAGCGGTTTCACGGCCGCTTCGGGTATCACATCCGCTATGTTTTCCATCACCCCTTGCGTCGGCGTTATGCCCGCGAAATCTCCCACGCGAATGCGACGGGCCGTTTCCAGCCCGTCCATGACCGGCATCTGTATGTCCGTAAGCAGGCAGTCGAAAGCATACAGTTGCAGCGCTTCCAGGGCCTGGCGCCCATTGTCGACGCAGACGATGCGGTGTTTCGTGTGCCGCAAAAACGCGCGCAAGGCGAAACGGCCCACCGGGTCGTCTTCGGCCACCAAGATATCAAGGGCGGCATCCGAACGCCCCGGCTGCCGCGATTGCGGCAAAGACTGCACGGCCGCGGGTTCGAAGGGCAAAACGCAATGCATGGTCGTGCCCTTGCCCGGTTCGCTGTCCACAGCCAGGGTGCCGCCCATCATCTGCACCAGACGCTTGACGATGCCGAGGCCCAGCCCCGTGCCCGGATATTTGCGCGTGTTGGAACTGTCCAGTTGGGTAAAGGCTTCAAAGATGTGGCTGTGCGCGTGTGAGGGAATGCCTATGCCCGTATCGCGTACCGCAAGATACACCCAGACCTTGCCGTGCGCGCCATGGCGCAGCGGAAAACACTCCACGGTAATTCCGCCCTGTTCGGTAAACTTCAAGGCGTTGCCCACCAGGTTGAACACGATCTGCCGTATTCGCGCATCGTCACCCATAAGCGCCCGGGGCAGATTCTCGGCAATGCGCACGGCGGTGGCCAGGCCCTTGTCTTTTGCCCTGCCGGTGAACAGGCTCATGGTGGAGAGCAGCGTCGCGTGCAAATCGAACGGCGCGATGCGCAGATCCATTTTGCCCGATTCCATGCGCGAATAGTCCAAAATATCGGACAGAATGCGCAAAAGGGCCTGGCCGGAAAGGCTTGCCGTGTGCACATACTCCTGCTGTTCCGCCTCCAGCGGCGACATTTGCAAAAGTTGCAGCATGCCCAGCATTCCGTTGAGCGGCGTGCGCAATTCGTGGCTGACGTTGGCCAGAAATTCGCTTTTGATCCGGTTGGCCTCTTCCGCCGCTTCTTTTGCCTTCCGCAGGTCGCGCATGAGGCGAATGCGGCGCAGCACAAGCCAGACCCCGTTGATGAACAGCTCTATCTGGCGCAGGTCTGATTCGTCATAATTCTTGTCTTTGTTGCATACGGAAGCGATGCACACCACGCGGCCGTCTTCAATGGCGGGCAGAATGATATACCGGTTGACGCACAGCACATCGAAAACAACGTGCCCTTCTTGCCCTTCCATGTTCACGATGCAGGGGGATGTCACCTCGCCGTAAAAATCGTGCTCTCGCCCGCAGCATTGATGCGGCATCAGGTCGATGGGCAACGCTTCCGCGCCGATCAGGTCATGCATGCTCTTTGACCAGTATATACGCCCGGCACCCCTGTCGCCCGCGGCGGGAAAAAACAGATAGCTGTGCTTGCTTTTTGTCAGTTGCGCTATCTGCTCCAGAACGAACTGGATGATCTCCTGTTCTGAAGCTTCCTGCATCTGCGTCAGTCTGTACAGGGCGTCAAGACGCTCTTCATTCAGGCGTTTTTCCTGCTCCGCCTGCTTTTGCTTGGTGCGGTCGCGCATCTGGCAGATGACCGCCTTGACGGTGCGGTCCGGGGCGAATTCCGGCCAGAAATGATACTCAGCGGTCACATCGCCCCGAATGGGGGAGTGGAATGTCGCCGTCTCTTTAATTATAAGCCCGTCGGCAAAAACAGACTCTATATTGCGCCGCAAAAAGGCCCTGGTCTCTTGGGCGACGCCCAGTTCGGCAAGGGTTGTGGACGCCAGCTTCTCAGGTGACACTTGGAAATAGGCGCTCGTGGCGGGGTTGGCATAAAAGGGATAAAGATCGCGGTCAAAACGCAGAATCAGGTCAGGCGAATTTTCCAGCATGGCGCTGTATGTTTCCGCATTGTCATCCATGTACGGCAAAAAACGCCTGTCCGAACGCAACCCAGTAATATCATTTACAGACCCGGCCACGCGGATGACTCGCCCCGCTTCGTCGCGCACGCCCATTCCCCTGACCTGCAGCCAGGCTATGCGGGTATCGGGCAGCTCCATGCGAATGCTGACTTCGAACAGCGGCTTGCGGCCTTCGATACACTCCCGGCAGGCATTGCGGAATTCCGTCTTGTCTTCTTCAGGAACGCGCTGCCACCACCACTCAAGATCGGCACTCGGCTTCGGCCCTTCCTCCAGGCCAAACAGTATACTCCAATCCGGAGTATACGAAATTTGCCCGGTGGCAACGTTCAACTCCCAAAACGCCAGCCCGGGAATGGAGCGGGACGGAGAGCCAGGCGCGAAAAAAGCATGAGCGTCGAGAGGAGCGCCGCGTTCGCTGCGAAAACGTGGGGATTGCATCAACTATTCCTCCCAAAAAGTATTCTCTCACTCCCCATATACGCAGTAAGCAATATTATAGTCCTGAAACTTACTCAACATCTGTTTTGTCCGGCATCGCACCATTGACCCGCCCCTTTCACGGCCTTATTTTCGGGCATGAACTTCTACCAGTCGCTGAGCCGCCATTATGACGAGATCTTCGCCGCCGATGAAGCGGAAATGCGCTTCGTGGGCGGCCTGTTGCCGCGCGGCGCGGCGATTTTGGATATCGGCTGCGGCACGGGCAACAAAACCGTTCTTCTGGGGGATGGCGCCGCATCGGTGGATGCCGTGGACCTGGACGCGAGCATGATCGCCAGAGCCGAAACCGCGCACGCGCGGCCGAATATTCACTACGCCGCGCTGAACATGCTTGATATCGGCAAGGCTTTCGCGAACAAACGCTTCGACGCCGTTCTTTGCCTGGGCAACACCCTGGTGCATTTGCCCTCGCCCGCCGCCATAAGCGGCCTTCTACGCGACATACACGCCCTGCTGGCTGAAAACGGCCTGTTCATCCCGCAAATTCTCAATTACGACAGGATTCTCGACCAAAACGTCACGGAGCTGCCCCTGCTTGAAACGGCAAACGCCCGCTTCACGCGCGGCTACGCCCGGCAGGACGGGCAGTTGCGCTTCGTGACTTGCCTTGAAGATAAAGCTACCGGCGAAACCCTGCGCGGCGACATCCCGCTGTACCCGTTGCGCCAGGGCGAACTGGCAACGCTGCTCGCCGAAGCCGGGTTTTCAAAAGTTGAATATTTCGGCAGCTACGCCGGGGACGCGCTGCACAGCGGCTCCTTCATTCTTCTCGCCTGTTGCCGCAAAGCCTGAAACCCCAAAGCGGATGGCCTCGGCCACCACGGCGAAAGAGCGGCCGTGTTCGCCGGCGCGCGCCGCCTCGATGGAGGCGTTGAGCGAAATCATGTGAATATTCGAGGCGATCTTGTCGATATCTTGCGCCATGGCGTCGTAAACGTTGATGACGTTGCCCACGTTGGCCACGTTATCAACGATCTTGTCGGAAAGCTCTTTGATGTTGGCGATATCGTGCTGAATGGCCTGAATGGAGCCCGCGCTGCGCTCTTGCCAGTTGACCACCGACGTGTGTTTGACCTGCATGTCCGTATGGGCTTTCTGGATGCAGTTCTCCGCGGTGTTCACTTTTTTGGCGATTTTCACGGCCATGTCCGGCAGGTATCAGAGCCGCAAGCGCCGCAGTTAAAGGTGCGCGAAGTCTCGTCTTCTTTGCCCAACTCTCTGAACGCCGTTTCAACGGCGTTATTGTCGGCGGGTATGGCGCGCACGGGCCGGGGCACATAGCGGCGCATGTAAATGGCCGTGCACAGCATGGGCGAATGCACCGGGGAAAGATAGGGCAAAAGCTCGTTGTGGTGCAGCAGGATGTAATCGACAATGGCGGGACAGGGCTGCGTGATCAGCGGGCCGGGGTTGTTCTTCTGGATATAGCGGATATGCGCCCAGGTGCAGATGTCCGCGCCCAGCGACAGGTCATAAATTTTGCGAACGCCCATCTGGCGCAGCAGGGCCAGAACCTGGTCCCATTGATCAAGATTGGCTCGGCTTGCAGGAGCGCAAAAAACGGAAATGGGCATGCCGGCGGCCGGGTCTACTTGAGCGGCAGGATTTCCACGTTCAACGAACGCCATGATGTGCTGCAACGCGTCTACAACGTGCCGGGCGCGGAAAACGTCATGAACCGTATCAGGCTGGCCGAACCCGGCAGCCCGCATGACAGATCCCGCAGCACCGCCGCCGCGGCGGCGGCGGGGGCGGTTCGCTCTAACAGCCCGACGCGGCACAATTCCGCAGGATAGCGGAATTGGGAACCGCCCGCAGGGCGGGAGCCGCAGGCCGAGGGCCAGGGCGGCCCGGGTCAATCCACGCTTTTTCTGTTATTTCTGCGCCTGCCGGAACTCGCGAAACCCAAGCCCGTATTTTTTCATGCGCAGGCCCATGATGCGCTCGGTAACGCCCAGCCGTTCCGAAGCGCCCCGCATGGAGCCCCCGGCCTCTTGCAGCGCTTCGACGATCAGGCGGCGCTCCAGCTCTTCCAGTGCGGCATCCAGGCCGCCGCCTTTCGCTTCGCTCTTTTTGTTTTCTCCGCGCTGCAACGCGGGGGGCAGGTGCGATGCCTCTATCACCCCGGCCGGGCCGCAAAGCAAAACGGCCCGCTCCATAACGTTCTCCAGTTCACGCACGTTGCCGGGCCAACTGTAATCGGCCAGAAGCGCCGTTGCTTCCGGCGCGACACGCACGATGCGGCGGTTATTTTCTTCTCCGTATTTTTCGGCGAAATGCGTGGCCAGCGGCATGATATCCGCCCGCCGTTCGCGTAGCGGCGGCAAAATAATGGGGAACACGCTCAGGCGATAGTAAAGATCCTGCCGGAACAGGCCCTGGGCGGTCATGGCTTCAAGGTCGCGGTTGGTGGCGGCGATAAGGCGCACATCCGCGCGCCGCGTCTGGCCCCCGCCCACCCGCTCGAATTCTTTCTCTTGCAGCACGCGCAGCAGCTTGGCCTGGGTCAGGGGGGTCAGGTCGCCCACCTCGTCCAGAAAAAGGGTGCCGCCGTCGGCCAGTTCAAAACGGCCTTTACGCATGCCGGTGGCCCCGGTGAAGGCCCCGCGCTCGTGGCCGAAGAGCTCGCTTTCCACCAGCCCTTCCGGCAAGGCGGCGCAGTTCAGGCGAATGAAGGGACGATCCGCGCGCGGGCTGTGTTCGTGAATGGCTGCGGCCATCAGTTCTTTGCCGGTGCCGCTCTCGCCCCGCAGCAGCACGGTGGCGTTAGAATCGGCCACCTGCATCAACTCGCCGAAAACAGCCCGCATGGCCGCGGAATTGCCCACCATGCCCGCCGGGCGAAAGCGTTCGCGCAAAAGCGCTTGCAAGCGACGATTTTCTTCGACAACAGCGCTGTGGCGCTCCGCGAACTCCAGGCGCAAGCGCAGCGCCTGGCCGATAAGCGAAGCCAGAACTTGCAGCAGGCGAATATCCTCTTCGGGCGCCACGGAGTCGGCAAACAGCCTGTCCACGGCCAATGCCCCCAGCACTTGCCCGTTCAACAGCACGGGCACGGCCAGCATGGCGAGGTCTTCTTTGGGCAGGGCTTGCAGCGCGGTGCGGTCCAGGGCGAAAACACCGTTTCCATTTGCGGATGCGGCGACCGGCATGGCGCTTTGCAGCGCCCGGCGCGCGGCCTCGGCGCCTTTTTCACGGGCATCGGAGCCTAAAAGAGCTTCGTGGCGGATGCCGCCTTCCGGGTCGCGCAGCAGCAACATGCCGCATTGCATGCCGGTGTGGCGCGCCATCAGGCCAAGGGTGGCTTCAAAGCGCCGTTCAGGTTCAGAATTATCGTCCAGGGTCTGGCAAACTTCGAAAAGCAGGCGCAACTCCCCGGCGTCGTTGCGGATATGGATGAGAGCGTTCATAACGAACCTTTAGGGCGGCGTACCGTCCGGCATGCGGGACAGGGCCCTCTACCCTCCCTTATTCGTTATTCACTCTTTTTCCCGTTTTAGCAATAAATCCCCATCATTTTTCCGCAACTGCTCAGTTCGCGCTTCAGGTGAAAAAGGCAAAATGGGCAGTTGCCTTCAGATGTGGAAATTTTTCAAACGCTCTATAGCTTCCAGGGTAGCATCCGCCGCGCCGAACCCGGTCAGCCGCAAATAGCCGCGGCCTTCCGCGCCGAAGCCCGAACCGGGGGTGCTGACGATACCCGCCTTTGTCAAAAGCGCGCTGAAAAAATCCCAAGAGTCCACCCCGTCCGGCAGCCGCACCCAGACATACGGGGCGTTGACTCCGCCAGCCGCCGCAAGGCCCAGGCCTTCAAAGGCCGATTTGATCAGCCGGGCGTTTTCCAGGTACCCGTCCACCACGGCCCGCAACTGGGCTTTGCCCTCCGGGCCGTGCGCCGCTTCCGCCGCACGCTGCACGATATAGGGACAGCCGTTGTATTTGGTGCTCTGGCGGCGGTTCCACAGGGCGTTCAACGCAACGCGCTTTCCATCCGGCGTACGCCCGGTCACGCTTTTGGGCACTACCACATAGCCGCAGCGCAACCCCGTGAACCCGGCGGTTTTGGAATAGCTGCGAAATTCCACGGCAACGTCCCGCGCCCCTTCGATCTCGTAAATGCTGTGCGGTATGCCCGGCTGACGAATAAAGGCCTCATAGGCCGCGTCGAAGAAGATCACGCTGTCCCGTTCGCGGGCGTAGTCCACCCAAGTTTGCAGTTGCTCGCGGGTCAAGGCCGTGCCGGTGGGGTTGTTGGGAGAGCATAGATACATGATGTCCGGACGCGTGTCCGGCAGCTCGGGCGCAAAGCCGTTTTGCGCCGTGCACGACATATAGACCAGCGCCCGCCCGGCCATGATGTTGGCGTCGGCATAGGCCGGGTACACCGGGTCGGTTATGGCCGCAACGGAGCCCGATGCGAAGATTTCCAGAAAATTGCCCAGATCGCACTTGGCCCCGTCGCTGACGAAAATTTCGTCTTCTTCAAGGCCCAGCCCTTCGTATTCCGTACGGAGTATGGTTTCGATCAGGAAAGGATAGCCCCCTTCCGGCCCATAGCCCCTGAAGCCGCCGGGTGTGGCCTGTTCCGACACCGCCTTGTTCAGGGCTTCGACAACCGCCGGAACCAGCGGCCGGGTCACGTCGCCGATGCCCAGGCGGATCAGCTTGTGCTGCGGATTCTGCGCCACATGCGCGGCCACGCGGCGGGCCACTTCAGAAAACAGGTAATTGCCGGGCAAATCCAGGTAGTGCGCATTGATATATGCCATATGTCGTCCTTTTGTTGTATACGAGGGGGGCGAGGCCCCCTCATCCAACTAACGCGTATTCTCCGTCAAATACATGCCTGGCCGGGCCGGTTTTGTACACTGAGCCGTCCAGGCCCCATTCTACGTATAACTCGCCGCCGGGCAAGCTCACGGTCACGGCCCTGTCCGTCAGGTAGTTCAAAACGCAGGCCACAACGGCCGCGCAGGCGCCCGTGCCGCAGGCCAGGGTTTCGCCGGCGCCCCGTTCCCACACCCGCATGCGGATATGGCTGCGGCTTTTCACTTCCACGAATTCTGCGTTCACCCGTTCCGGAAAGAGCGGATGATGCTCGAAAAGCGGGCCTATGCCGGCCAGATCGAGGCTGTCCAGCCCGGTCAGGGGCATGACCACGTGGGGGTTGCCCATGGAAACGGCCGTCGCGCTATACAGACGCCCGCCGATGGCAAGCTCGCGGTTGATGAAGCTGTCGCCGCTGGCCGCCACGGGTATTTCCGCCGGGGCCAGATGAGGCTGCCCCATATTCACGCGCACGGAACGGACCTTGCCCTTTTTCGTTTCCAGCTCCAGGGTTTTGACGCCGGAGCGGGTTTCCAGCAGCAGCGTCGTCTTGGCGGTAAGGCCCCGGTCGTACACATATTTGCCCACGCAGCGCGAGGCGTTGCCGCACATTTCGGCCTCTGAGCCGTCGCTGTTAAAGATGCGCATGCGAAAATCCGCTTTGCACCAGTTTGACGGCGGGCCGATAAGCACCAGCCCGTCGCCGCCGGGGCCGAAATGCCTGTCGCTGATCTTGCGCGCCAGTTCCGGCAGGTTGCCGTCAGCAAAAGCCAGCGGCAGATCCTCTTCGCGCACGTAGACGTAATCGTTGCCCAACCCTTCCATCTTGGCGAAAGGCAGCACGTGTTTCTGGTTGCTGGTCATCGGAAATAAACCTCCTCCGTGGCCGAAAGACTCACCACGTCCCGGCCGTCTGTTTGCCGCGCGCGGTCAAGCGCGCGCTGGTATTCAATGGGTGTCACCTTCAAAAAAAGCGGCAGCACGGCCTGCCAGTCGTCCAGCAGGGTTCCGGCCAGCCGGCTGCCCGTATGCCGCACGTGGCGGGCCAGCAAAGAACGCAGCAGCATGACGTCGTCTTTGCGCCACACGCCTTCCAGGTCCACACCGTCCATGTTGCAGCGGGTCTGGAACTGTTCGTTGGGGTCATAAACATACGCGGCGCCGCCGCTCATGCCCGCCGCGAAGTTGTAGCCGGCGGGCCCCAGCACCGCGACCACGCCGCCGGTCATGTATTCGCAGGCGTGGTCCCCCACCCCTTCCACCACGGCGGTGACCCCGCTGTTGCGCACTGCGAAGCGCTCTCCGGCGGAACCGGCAAAATAGGCTTCGCCGGAAGTTGCGCCGTACAGGGCCACGTTACCCGCGGCCGCCTGGGCTTCTTCCATGGCGGAAGAGATTTTGGGCGGCGCGACCACCAGCACTCCGCCGGAAAGCCCCTTGCCCGCGTAATCGTTGACCTCGCCAAGGATGCGCAGCGTTACGCCCCGGCACAGAAAGGCCCCGGCGCTCTGCCCGGCGGAACCGGCAAGATGCGCTTCCACGCTGCCGGGGGTCAGGCCCTCTTCGCCCCGCAGACGGATTATCTCACCGGAGAGCCGCGTGCCCGCCGCCCGGTCCGTGTTGTGCACGATGCCTTCGAAACGCACGGGGCGGCCCGCCCTGATGCCGGGCAAAAGCGCGGCGAGCATGGCCGCATCCAGAGCCGAATCCTCACGGGGACTGAAGGGTTCCGCCTGACGCACGGCGCGGCCCCCTTCCGCGTTCGCGCGCAGCAGCAAAGGCCTGAGGTCCAGGCGGCCCGCCTTGTCTCCTGCCGGGCGTGAGGGCGCGACCAAAAAGTCGCTTCTGCCGACCATATCCTCCAGCCTGCGGAAACCCAGGGCAGCCATATGCCGCCGCGTATCCTCGGCCACAAAGCGCAAAAACCGCTCCACGTGCACGCTTTGCCCCTTGAAACGGGCGCGCAGCGCCGCCTCCTGCGTGGCAACCCCGGCCGGGCAGGCGCCCTTGTGGCAGACGCGCAGCATGCAGCAGCCCAGCGCCACCAGCACGGCGGTGCCGAAGCCGAATTCCTCGGCGCCCAGCAAGGCCGCGATAACGATATCCCGGCCCGTGCGCAGCTGCCCGTCGGTTTGCAGGCGCACCCGGCCACGCAAATTTCCGGCCACGAGCGCGGCCTGCGCTTCCGCCAGCCCCATTTCCCAAGGCATGCCCACGTGGCGGATGGCCGTGCGCGGCGACGCGCCCGTGCCGCCGTCATGGCCGGAAATGAGCATGCCGTCGGCCCCGGCCTTGGCCACGCCGGTGGCCACGGCGCCCACCCCGGCCCCGGCCACCAGCTTGACGGAAACCCTGGCCCGGGGGTGCAGGGCCCGCAGGTCGAAAATGAGCTGGGCCAGGTCTTCAATGGAATAAATGTCGTGATGCGGCGGCGGCGAGATCAGCGACACCCCCGGTATGGTGCGCCGCACCCTGGCGATGTCGGGCAGCACCTTGTGGCCGGGCAGATGGCCGCCTTCGCCGGGCTTCGCGCCCTGGGCGATCTTGATCTGGATCTCGTCGGCCGCAACAAGGTAGGCGGCCGTGACGCCGAAACGGCCGGAGGCCAGCTGGCGCACGCGGGAGCGGATGTCGCTGCCGTCCGGCAGGGGCGCGCAGCGCTCGGGCCCTTCGCCGCCCTCGCCGCAATTGGAGCGCCCCCCCACCCGGTTGAACGCGGCGGCCGCTGCTTCGTGAGCCTCCCGGCTGATGGAGCCGTACGACATGGCCGCGCCAACGAAACGGGTCATAATGGCTTCGGCGCTTTCCACTTCCTCCAGGGGTACGGGATCGGCCGGGGCGAAATCCAGCAGGCCGCGCAGGGTAACGGGAGACGCGGCCTGGTCGTCGCTGGCCGAAGCGTAAGCCGCGTATGCAACCGGATCGTTCTCGCGCACGGCGGCGTGCAGAGCGCGCACAGATGCCGGGGTCCAAAGATGGCGCTCCCCGCCCGAGCGGTACCGATGGTTGCCCGCATCCGCCGGTTCGGCGGGCTGCGCCTCTTCACCGGACGTGAAAGCCGCGGCATGGCGCGCCAGACAGTCGGCGGCGATTTCCGCAAGGCCGATGCCGTCCAAACGGTTGACCGTGCCCGTAAAATATTCGTGCACCAGGTCGTCGCTCAGGCCCAACGCTTCGAAACCCTGCCCGCCCGAAAAACTGCGCAACGTGGAAATGCCCATGCGCGCCAATGTTTTCAGCAGGCCCTTTTTCAGAGCCGTGACATACGAAGCCTGCCCGCTCAAGGGCGTGGCCTCTTCGCCCAGGCGGCCTTCCGCCGCCAGGCGCGCCACGGTGCGCATGGCCGTGCGCGGGTGGATGCCGCCCGCGCCGAAAGCCAGCAGCTGGGCCATATGCATGACCTCGCGCGCCTCTCCGGTATCGATCAGGATGCCGCACGCGTGGCGGCGCTTTTGCCGCAGCAGGTGCTGATGCAGGCCGGAGACCGCCAGCAGCGAAGGTATGGGCGCGTACGCCGCGTCCGCGCCCGCGTCGCTGAGCAAAAGCAGAGTCGCGCCCTTGCTCAGAGTTCCCTCAGCCGCGTGGAACATATCCCGCAACCCCTCTTCCAGCGCCCGGCCCAGCTGTCTGGGGTCCCCCCCCGGCCCCGGCACGCGCCAGAGCATGGGCAGTTCCGCCACGCGCAGTTCAGGGCGCTCCGCCGCGCGCAGCCGGGCAAGATCCTCTTCCGTAACGAAGGGGTGCGGCAGGCAGAGCATGGCGTAGTGTTCCGGCGTTTCCTCCAGCAGATTACGTTGCGCGCCGATGAATGTTTTTAGCGACATGACCAGCTCTTCGCGCAGCGGGTCAATGGCCGGGTTGGTGACCTGGGCGAAACGCTGCTTGAAATAGCGGAACAGCGGCTGGGGCTTTTGCGAAAGCACGGCCAGGGGCGTGTCGTCGCCCATGGAGGCCACGGGCTCTTGGGCGTTCTGCGCCATGGGCGTGAGAATGTCGGCAATGTCTTCGCCGTTGTAGCCGAAAAGCCGCCAGTCGCGCGCAAGGTCATGCTCCGCTTCCGCCGCGCGGGACAGGGCAGGGGGCAAAGGCAGGTCGCGCAGCCGGATGCCGGCCTTGCGCACCCAGTGGCGGTAAGGCTTGGCCCAGATGATCCGCCCCTTGCACTCGGCGTCGGTCACCACCCGCTGGCGGGCGAAATCGACCAGCAGCATGCGGCGAGGTGAGAGGCGGCCCCGCCGCACCACCTGCCCCGCGGGGATATCCAGCACTCCGGCTTCGGAGGCCAGCAAAAAACGGCCGTCCTTGGTTATGCAATAGCGGCTGGGCCGCAGGGCGTTTCTGTCGAGCACCGCCCCTATCTGGCGGTGCCCGTCGGTGAAAACCAGGGCGGCCGGGCCGTCCCAGGGCTCCATAAGCGCCGCGTGGTATTCGTAGAAGGCCCGTTTGTCCTCGCCCATGATGAAACTTTTGCCGAAAGGTTCGGGGATGAGCATCATGGCCGCGTGGGCCAGCTCCCTCCCGCCGTGCAGCAAAAATTCCATGGCGTTGTCCAGCATGGCGGAATCGCTGCCCATTTCGTCGAGCACCGGAGTCATGTGGCGCACGGTCTCGCCGAAAAGCTTCGAAGCCAGCAGGGGTTCGCGCGTGCGCATGGCAGCTATGTTGCAACGCAGGGTGTTTATCTCGCCGTTGTGGGCCAGGCAGCGGAACGGCTGGGCCAGACGCCAGGCAGGCTGGGTGTTGGTGCTGTATCGTTCGTGGAACACGGCGAAATGCACGGCGAAATCACGGTCCGCCAGGTCGGGGTACAGGGCCGCCAGTTGCGCGCCCGGCAGCATGCCCTTGTATACGATGCTGCGGCAGGACAGGCTGGCCACATGAAAATCGCGGCGAGGAAAGGCCATAGCTTTGGCGGCCATGGATTCCATACGCCGCCGGGCCATGTACAACCTGCGTTCCGTTTCCTCTTCAGGGCAGCCCTGGGTATCCACCAGCAACTGGCGGATCACGGGCATGGAGGCGAGCGCCGCCGGGGCGAGAATCTCGGTCCGCACGGGTGTGTTGCGCCAGGCCAGAGGCCGCAGACCGTCCGCCCGCAAGGCCGATTCCGCCATTTCTTCCGCCCGCTGCCGGGCCTTGTCGTCTCCGGGCAGAAAGAAGTGGCCCAAGCCGTAACTTCCGGGCATTTCGTCGCCGTCTTTTTCAGCGCAGATCGGGCCCCAGACGCGTTGCATGAACAGGCGGGGGATGGGCATAAGCAGGCCAGCCCCGTCCGCCTGTGCCGGGTCGTGCCCCTTGCCGCCCCGGTGGGCGAGCCGCCCCAGGGCGCTGATCGCGTCATCCACCAGACTGTGGTCGGGCCGTGCGTCCAGGCGGGCGATGAACCCCACCCCGCAGGCGTCGTGCTCTTCATTGGGGTCGTATAGAGACCGCGCGCGTTGTCGCTCAAACATAAGGCATACCTTTACCCTCCCTCCTTTCGCGGATAAGGAGGGAGGGGTGGCGGCAGATTCTCAGCAATGCTGCCAGAGCAGCTCGCCGTACTTGGGCAAAGGCCAGACGGCGTCATCCATAATTTCTTCCAAAGCGTCGGCATGGACGCGGCAGGCCGCCATGAGCGGCAGCAGCACGTCGCGCGAAGCCTCGGCCCGTTTCATGGTGCCTTCCATGGCATCGAGTTCCACATGACGCGCATCCAGTTCGGCCAGCGCGTCGGCCAGAGCGGCCACGTGGCCGCGCATGGTCAGGTAACGGCCTTCTTCTGGCTGCGGCGCTGCCTCCCCGGTGACCCGGCGGGCGCTTTCCAGCACTTCGCCCATTTCCCGCAGCGCACCGTATGCGGCGGGTAAAATAATGCTCTGCCCCATGACGCTGACCAGTTTCGTCTCCAGGTGCACGTGGCGGATGTAGGTTTCAAGCAGTATCTCCTGGCGGGCCAGCATTTCACGTTCCGTGAGCACGTTCTGGCGCAAAAAGGCTTCCATTACCTCGGGCGTGTCATAGCGGGCCAGCGCTGAAACGCTGTCTTTCAGGTTGGGCAGGCCCCGCCGGGCGGCCTCTTCTTCCCATTCCTTGGAATACCCGTTGCCGTTGAAGACTATGGGCAAATGTTCTTCGAACAGGCGGGCGAGCAGGACCTGCACCGCCTTGTTCAGCGGCGTGCCTTCACTCACGGCGCTTTCAAGTTCCGTGGCCATATCGTCCAGGGCGCAGGCCATGGCCGTGTTCAGGGCAATGTTGGCCGGGGCGATGGTTTGCGAAGCCCCGACCGCGCGAAACTCGAACTTGTTGCCGGTAAAGGCCAGCGTGCTGGTACGGTTGCGGTCGGAAACATCCTTAGGCAGAGACGGCATGGAAGACACGCCGATCTCCATGGCCCCATCCTGCCAGCCGCCGGATTCGGCATTGCCGCAGGCAATGCTTTCAAGCAGCCGGGTCAGCTGCTCGCCCAGAAATACGGATATGATGGCGGGCGGCGCTTCGTTGGCGCCCAGGCGGTGGTCGTTGCCCGCGCCGATGGTGCCCAGGCGCAGCATCGGAGAATGCAGGTGCACGGCCCGCAGCACGGCGGCCAGAAAGACCAGAAACTGGGCGTTATCCCCGGGGGTCGCGCCGGGCTCGAACAGGTTGTTGCCCGCCGAATCGCAGAGTGACCAGTTGTTGTGCTTGCCGGAGCCGTTGATGCCCGCGAAGGGCTTTTCGTGCAGCAGGCAGGCGAAGCCGTGGCGCTCCGCCGTCGCACGCAGCACCTGCATGACCAGCATGTTGTGGTCTGTGGCGAGGTTGGCCGGTTCATACACCGGCGCCAGCTCGAACTGGCCGGGCGCGACTTCGTTGTGCCGGGTGCGCGCGGGTATGCCCAGGGCGAAGAGCTGCTCTTCCACCTCACCCATAAAGGCGATGACCCTGGGAGAAATGGCGCCGAAATACTGATCTTCAAGCTCTTGCCCTTTGGCGGGCTTGCGGCCGTAGACGCTGCGTCCGGCCAGCATCAAATCTTGCCGCAGCTTGTAAAAACGGCGGTCCACCAGAAAATATTCCTGCTCCGCCCCGACCATGGAGGCCACATGGGTGGATTTTTCGTCGCCGAACAGGCGCAGAATGCGCAGCGCCTGCTTTGACACGGCGCTGAGCGAACGCAGCAGCGGGATTTTACGGTCCAGCGATTCGCCCGTGTACGAAAAGAACATGGTGGGTATGTACAGGGTCTTGCCCCGGCTGTTGGCGATGAGAAAAGCCGGACTGGTAGGATCCCAGGCTGTATAGCCCCTGGCTTCGAAGGTGGAACGGATGCCGCCGGAAGGCAATGAGGAAGCGTCGGGCTCGCCCTTGATCAGGTTGGAGCCGGAAAACGCCGTGATGGCCGTGCCTTCGCCGGTGGGGGTAAGAAAAGCGTCATGCTTTTCTGCCGTCAGCCCGGTCATGGGCTGAAACCAGTGCGTATAATGGGTGGCCCCGCGTTCCACGGCCCAGTCTTTCATGGCGCTGGCCACAACGTCCGCGTCGCCCAACAACAGGCTTTCGCCGCGCGCCGCGGCCTGTTCAAGACGGGCGAACACGGCTTTGGGCAAACGTTCGCGCATGGCCCGCATGCCGAACACATCGCGGCCGTAAAGCTCGGTAAAAGGCGGCAGGGCGGCAGCCGCGGGAGGAACGGGGGTGTCGGTGGCCACAGCCAGCCGGACTGCGTTGCGCAAGGTATAGGACATGGGAAAAACTCCTTTATGCGAGCGAAAACGATACAAGACGGCGCTCGCAATTGCGGGCATAAATAAGAAATAGCAACTTTTATGCAAAAGATTCGGAAACTGATTGAATTAATTAGTACTTATCTGAAATATATACTGATTATTTTTTCAGTCCGGGCTGCTCCCGCGGAATTGCCGGCTTGGCGCACGCGATATTCGACATTTATGTAGAATATCGCGTACTATTCTTACATTTCTGTGCATAAACGCGGGCAAGCGCGCGCTAAATAATGAAACATTTGTTTCATTATTCATTTAATAGACTAAAATAAAACGATATTTATAATAAAATTCGTTCGGGAAAATATCTTCACAAAACAGATTCCGCTGGCCCCGATGTTGCAACACAAGACAACACGCCGCGTGTTGCGCGGTTCACCCGGACGGAGCAAAGTGCATCATGACCCCTACCCCGGCCTTGCTGGTTCTTGACGATGGCGCCTGTTTTGCAGGCCAGGCCTACGGCGCGCGGCGCGAAGCCGCCGGCGAGGTGGTGTTCACCACCGCCATGACCGGTTACCAGGAAACTCTCAGCGACCCTTCATATTACGGGCAGATTGTGACCTTCACCGCCGCGCACATCGGCAACTACGGGGTCACGCCGCTGGATGCGCAAAACGCCTCGGCGCTGGCGGCCGGGCAAAGCGGGTTTTTTCCCGTACGCGGTGCGGTGTTTCACGAGCTGTTTTCGCCGCACCCCGGTCCCTTTCCGCACTGGCGGGCCGAAGAGTCGCTGGACGAAAGCCTGGCCGCCGCCGGGATCACGGTGATCAGCGGCGTGGACACCAGAGCCCTGACCCTGCATTTGCGCGACCACGGTTCGCGCGGCGGCATCATCAGCGCCCTGGACCTGGACAAGGCGTCGCTTCTGCGCCGCGCGCGGGAGTTGCCGCCCATGCAGGGACAGGATCTCACCAGCTTTGTCACCTGCGCCGCGCCGTACCGCCATGCAAGCGGCGCCGCCCCGGATGACGCGAAGCCCCTGTTCCGTGTCGCGGTCTATGATTTCGGGGTCAAGCTCTCCATTCTGAAAAGCCTGCGCGCCGCAGGCATCGAGCCCACGGTATGGCCCGCCTCAATCCCACCGGAAACCGTGCTGGGTTCAAAACCCGACGGCGTGCTGCTCTCCAACGGTCCCGGCGACCCCGCCGCCTGCCGCTATGCCGTGGCCACGGCCAAAGCCCTGCTGGGCCGTCTGCCCCTCTTCGGCATCTGCCTGGGCCACCAGATTCTGGCGCAGGCCCTGGGCGCATCGACCTACAAACTGAAGTTCGGCCACCACGGGGCCAACCATCCGGTAAAAGACATGAACAGCGGACGGGTGCTGGTCACCAGCCAGAACCACGGCTTTTGCGTTGATCCCGATAAATTACCGGCAAGCGCCCGCATAACGCACTGGAATTTGAACGACGACACGCTTGAAGGGTTCGCCTGCGACGACCTTGCGGCCTTTGCCGTGCAGTTTCACCCGGAAGCGGCCCCCGGCCCCAACGACGCCCTGCCCCTGTTCGCGCGCTTTCGCGAACTGATGGCGCAAAACAAAGGCGCACACCATGCCTAAACGCGACGACATCCGCAGCATCATGATCCTGGGGTCCGGCCCCATCGTCATCGGCCAGGCCTGTGAATTCGACTATTCCGGCACCCAGGGCTGCAAAGCCCTGCGAGAAGAAGGCTATCGCATCATCCTGCTCAACTCCAACCCGGCCACGGTGATGACGGACCCCGGCTTTTCCGACCGCACCTATATCGAGCCGGTGAACATCCACATGGCCGCCGCCATCATCCGGCAGGAAAGACCCGACGCCCTGCTGCCCACCCTGGGTGGGCAGACGGCGCTGAACCTGGCGGTTGAGCTGCACAACAGCGGCATCTTGCGCGAATACGGCGTGGAGATGATCGGGGCGCGGTTCGAGTCCATCGAGCTGGCGGAAAACCGCCACAGCTTTCGCGACGCCATGCGGGGCATCGGGCTGGATGTGCCCGCCGGGGCCTTTGCCCATACGGAAGAAGAAGCCGTCACAGCCGCGAAAGACATCGGTTTTCCCGCTATCGTGCGGCCTTCGTTCACGCTTGGCGGCACGGGCGGCGGCGTTGCCTACAATTTGGAAGAATTTCGCGGCATCGCGCGGGCGGGGCTGGCGGCATCCCCCATCAGCCAAATTCTGGTGGAAGAATCCGTGCTGGGCTGGAAGGAACTGGAGCTGGAAGTCGTGCGCGACAAAGCGGATAACGCCATCGTGGTCTGCGGCATCGAAAACCTTGACCCCATGGGCGTACATACTGGCGACTCCATCACCGTGGCGCCCATCCAGACTCTGTCCGATACGGAATACCAGGCCTTGCGCGACGACGCCCTGGCCGTGGTGCGGGCGGTGGGGGTCGATACGGGCGGCTGCAACGTGCAGTTCGCCATGAACCCGCGCACGGGCCGCCGGGTGGTCATCGAAATGAATCCCAGGGTTTCACGCTCTTCCGCCCTGGCTTCCAAGGCCACGGGCTTCCCCATTGCCAGGATTGCGGCGAAACTGGCCGTAGGCTACCGCCTGGACGAGCTGAAAAACGACATCACCGGCACCTCGGCCTGTTTCGAACCCACCCTGGATTATTGCGTGGTCAAAGCGCCGCGCTTCACCTTTGAAAAATTCGAGGGAAGCGAACCCGCCCTGGGGCTGGAAATGAAATCCGTGGGCGAGACCATGGCGCTGGGCGGCAATTTTCGCGAAGCCCTGCAAAAAGCCCTGCGCGGCCTTGAAACGGGCTTCACCGGCCTGCACGCGCCCGCGCTGAACGGCGAGACGCCCGTTTCAAGAACCGAGCGCCTCTCGCGCCTGCGCCTTAGCGTACAGCGGCCCGGCCCCGAACGCCTGCCCGAACTGTACGAAGCCTTCGGCCTGGGCCTGGAGCTTGATGAAGCTCACAGCCTGACCGGCATAGACCCCTGGTTTTTGCTGCAAATACGGCGCATTTTTGATACGGAACGGCAAATCCGAGCGGAATTTCTGCCCTTGCTGGCCCGCGAGGGTGACGCGCCCGGCCCGGAACTTGTCGCCCTGTGGCGGCATATCAAGGCCCAGGGGTTCAGCGATGCGCGCATCGCCGTGCTGGCGAACGAAGAACGGCCGGATTCGCCCCGCGCGGAAGAAAATATCCGTGCGTTGCGTCTGGCCGCCGGGGTGCGGCCGGTTTTTCGCAGCGTGGATACTTGCGCCGGTGAATTCGCCGCCTTGACGCCCTATTTTTATTCCACTTTCGACGCGACAGGGGAAGACCCCGCGCATCTGCGAAAAGCGGGGGATACGAACGGCGCACAGCGCACCATCATGATTCTGGGCGGCGGACCCAACCGCATCGGCCAGGGCATAGAGTTCGACTACTGCTGCGTGCAGGCGGCCTTCAGCTTGCGGGAAATCGGCGTGCGCACCATCATGGTCAACTCCAACCCCGAAACCGTTTCCACCGATTTTGATACCGCCGACCGGCTCTATTTCGAACCACTGACCGTGGAAGACATCCTGGCGATTTATGAAGCGGAACGGCCCGACGGAGTACTGGCCCAATTCGGCGGGCAGACCCCGCTCAACCTGGCCGCCGCCCTGCAAAAAGCCGGAGTGCCCATAGCGGGCACGCAACCGGAAAACATCGCCCTGGCCGAAGATCGTGAGGCCTTCGCCGCCCTGGCTCTGAGGCTGGGAGTGCCCCAGCCCCCCAGCGGCATGGCCGCCAACGAAGAATCCGCCTGCCGCGTGGCCAAAGAGATCGGCTATCCGGTCATGGTGCGGCCTTCTTTCGTACTGGGCGGCCGGGCCATGCGCATCATCCACGACGAGCAGGCCCTGCGCGACTATGTCGGCGGCAGGGGCGGCGGAGTGCGCCTGCGGCCCGATTCTCCCATTCTGGTGGACAAATTTCTGGAAGATGCCATCGAGGTGGACGTGGACGCCGTGGCCGACGGCACGGACGTGACCATCGCAGCGGTTATGGAGCATATCGAACAGGCGGGCATCCATTCCGGCGATTCCTGCTGTTCCATCCCCTCCCACACGCTGAGCGCGGAAAGCCTGGCCGCCATACGCCGCCATACGCGGGACCTGGGCCTGGCGCTGGGCACCGTGGGCCTGTTGAACATGCAGTTCGCCGTGCACCGGGGCAAAGTCCACATTTTGGAAGCCAACCCCAGGGCCTCGCGCACCGTGCCTTTCGTTTCGAAGGCCACCGGCGTTTCCGTGGCCGGCGTCGCCGCCAGGGTCATGGCCGGGCAAAGCCTGGCCCAGGCGGGTTTTACCGAAGAGCCGCGGCTTTTATACCACGCGGTGAAAGAAGCGGTGTTTCCTTTCACCCGCTTTCCCGGCGCAACCATTGAGCTGGGGCCGGAGATGCGCTCCACCGGCGAAGTCATGGGCATTGACCGCAGTTTCGGCATGGCCTTTCTGATGGCCCAGGCCGGGGCCTATACACGCATACCTTACGAAGGCAACGTGATCCTTTCCGTTTCCGACCGGGACAAGACGGCGCTGGCCCCGCTGGCGGCGCGGCTGGCGAAATTGGGCTTTACGCTCTATGCCACGCCCGGCACCAGAGAAACCCTGGCCGCACAAGGCACGGAAGCGAAAGAGGTGGTCAAGATCGGAGCGAGGCGCCCGCACCTGCTTGACCTGTTGCGCAACGGCGACATGCATATGGTCGTCAACACCGTGAGCGGGCCGCATTCCGCCCGCGACGCGACCCCCATCCGGGCGGAAGCCATAGCGCGCCGCATCACGCTGCTCACCACCATAACCGCGCTGGCCGCCGCCGTGGAGGGGCTGGAGGCCCGCCATACCGCTAAGCGCACAGTGGCTCCCTTGCAGGATTTTTACGCCGGGGTGGTGGAAGGCGAAAGCCTGCGGCCCGACGCATAGGAACGTCTGCGGGCAAGCGTCCGCCCCGCCCCGGTCTCAGACGGAAGGCGGGGCGGCATGCATCGTGCGCCGTAAACCAATCGCCGGAGCGGCTTAGTGAATGGAGTTGCTGCTGCTGTCGTGGGGGCTGCCCGGATCGAGCAGTTCCACGTCGTCATACATGACCGAATGCACGCCCGGCACCGCGCGCACCCGCTCAAGCACGGTTTGCAGTTCGGTAAAGTTGTGCAGCTCGCCGCTCAGGTAAATCCTGTCGCCGGCGGCAGATACCAGCACCGAGGGCGAATATTCGCCGATGGCCTGGGTCACTTTCTGTTGAAGAGCCACATCATGCGGGTTCTGCAGCCCCGCGCACCCCGCCGCAAACAACAGCGTAACGGCCAACGCCGTCATTATGCCTATTCTTCGTAGCATATCGAACTCCTCTCTCGCGTCTGCAAGTTTGCAGACATGATACCACATACATATGACCTGTCCACACCGCGTAAAGAGGAGTACGGTTCCATTTGGCTTGATACTCGTCAGGCTCAATTGTTGTTCCGACGGGGCGGTACTGCATGCGTTGCTCCAAAGTCCCTTTGAAGTAATTACCGCGTGAAATGCTCTACACCGAAAGGTGGGTGCCTATCTCCACCACCCGTGAGGTGGGAATGTTGAAATAGGTCGCGGCGTTCCAGGCGTTGTTGCTCAAAAAGACGAACAGCGCCCGCCGCCAGGGCCGCATGACCGAATCTTCCGCCGCGGCCAGAATGGTTTCGCGGCCGAGGTAAAAGGTGCAGTCGTACAGGGGCAGGTACATGCCGCTGTCTTTGGAGTTTTCCGATATCTCCGCCAGGTCGGGCCGTTGCATGTAGCCGTATTGGGCGGTCATGCGATACAGGCCCACGTCCTTGTCCGCATCATCCAGCGTTACGCGCTTCTCCGCCGGTACATAAGGCGTATCGGCGGTTTTGATGGTCAGCAGCACAATGGTTTCGGGCACGGTATGGATCAAGGCGCTGGACCGGGCCAGCGGCATGGGCGTCAGGTTCTGGTTCATGGTCATGTACACGCCGATGCCGGGGCTTCTGTTGGTTTTCGCCTCCCGCAGGGCGACCAGAAAGGCCTTCAGCGGCATGCTCATCTGTTCGAAGCGTTCGCGTAAGTAAGCGCGCCCCTTTTTCCAGGTGGTCATGGCCGTTATCAGCACCACGGCCGCCAACATAGGCAGCCAGCCGCCATCCATGACCTTGATCAGGTTCGCACCCAGAAAAGGCAGGTCGAATGAAAGGAAAAGGGCCAGCAGCGGCGCGGACTTCCAGAGCGGCCATTTCCAGACGTACCGGGTCACGGCGAAATAGAGCACGCTGGTCATGCCCATGGCGCCGGTGACCGCCAGGCCGTAAGCCGCCGCCAGGCCGCTTGAGCTTTGAAAAATCAGCACCAGGGCGATGCAGGCCACCATGAGCAGGCCGTTGATGGTGGGCAGGTAAATCTGCCCTTTGGCGGCGGAAGAGGTGTGCACCACCCGCATGCGGGGCAGAAAGCCCAAATGCACGGCCTGCTGCGTCAACGAATAAACCCCGGTTATCAGGGCTTGCGAGGCGATGACCGTGGCCAGGGTGGCCAGAGCCACCATGGGGATGAGCAAAAATTGCGGCACGGCCTGATAAAAGGGGTTGTGCGCGACCTCCGGGTTGTTCAGGATCAGCGCGCCCTGCCCCATATAGTTGAGCAGCAGCGAAGGACAGACCAGAAACAGCCAGCCGTTCTTGATCGGGGCGCGGCTGAAATGCCCGAGGTCGGCGTACAGCGCCTCCCCCCCCGTGATGCACAAAACCACCGTGCCCAGCACGATGACGCCGTGCAGGTGGTTGGATTTGAAATAGGTTACGGCGTGGTGCGGGCTGATGGAAAAAACCACGGCCGGGTTTGCCGCGATGTTGTATAAACCGATGGCGGCAAGCGACGCGAACCAGACCAGCATGACCGGCCCGAAAACGCCGCCGATGCGCGCGGTGCCGTGTTTTTGCAGCAAAAAGAGCAGCACCAGAATAATGCAGGTGGCGGGCACCACCACATCCTGCGCCGCCGGGGTGATCACGTTCAGCCCTTCCACGGCGGAAAGCACCGAAATGGCCGGGGTGATGATGCCGTCGCTGTAAAGAAGCGCCGCGCTGCACAGGGCCAGATACGGGAGCGTGGCAAAAAACATGCGCCCGCGCGAGCGTTCTATGGCCGTGCGCAAAAGCGCCAGCAGCGCGAAGGTGCCGCCTTCGCCGTGGTCGTCCGCTTTGGTGACGAAGCAGACGTATTTCACGGTGATGACCACCATCAGGCTCCAGAATATCAGCGAGAGCACGCCCATGACGTTAACGTAGTCCACCGCGATGGCGTGCGGGCCGTGAAAGCACTCTTTCAGCGCGTAAAGCGGGCTGGTGCCGATATCGCCATAGACCACGCCCAAGGCCGTAATCACCAGCCCCGCCATGCGTGGCGCGTTTTGTTTTGTTCTGCCGGACATGCTTTTCCTTTTGCTGAATCAGCTTAGCCTATGCTTATATGCCAATTCCTGAAGGATTCAAGCCGGATTTCGCTTGTCATTCCGGCCGCGAAATCGCATCAAGCGCCGCCGCCGGTATAGGCGAATCGCGGTTTGCGAACGCCCTCCACCACCACCTCTTCCGTGAACATGCCCAAAGGACGCACCCACCAGGAAAAATCGCCGTACAGCTTTTGGTACACCACAAGCTCTTCTTCCGTTTCAGAGTGGCGCGCCACGCCGAGCACTTTATACTCGTTGCCTTTATAATGCCTGTATGTGCCGCCGATAATAACCGTCATGCTCTCTCCGCTGGTTTGCGCAACCGGGTAAATAAACCAGAAAACGTTATCTTTGCTCGCATTCTTGCCCTTCGTCCCGGATCGGCGTATTGATATACTGGTCTGTGTACCGCCACCTCCCGGCTTGTCAACCGCTGCAGGAAGGACATTATGAACATATTAGTCATGCTCCTTATCTCGACCGTCGTCTTCATCATCGGGGCGAACGTTTACGGCCGCGTCGTCGCCCGCTGGATGGGAGAAGATCCTTCCCACCCCACCCCGGCGGAAACCTATAACGACGGCAAAGACTATGTGCCCACCAAATTCAGCATTCTGTTCGGGCACCACTTTTCGGCCATTGCCGGCGCCGGTCCCATCGTGGGCCCCACGGTGGCCATCCTGTTCGGTTACATGCCCGTCTGGTTGTGGATTCTGGTCGGCTCCGTGCTGATCGGCGCGGTGCATGACTTTGCCGCTCTTTTCGTCAGCATACGAGAACGGGGCCGCTCCATCGCGGATGTGACCCGCGGCACGCTCGGCAACACGGGCTTCTTCCTCTTTGTCTGTTTCGCCATTCTGCTGCTGGTTCTGGTGACCAGCGCTTTTCTCTCCATGACCGTACAGGCGCTGACCAGCACCGCGCCGCTTGAACTTCTGGGCCTGCCCGCCGACCAAACCCTGCTGCTGACCGTGCAGAAAGGCGCCGTAACGCACGGCATCATCGGCGGCATCGCCTCCACCTCCGTCATCATCATCACGCTGTTCGCGCCCATTCTCGGCTACTACATATACAAGCGCAACATGAACATCGCTCTCGGCTACGTGGTCGCGGCCATCGTGGCTTTCGGCTCCATCCAGCTCGGCATGATGATGCCGGTGACCGCCAACCCCAAGATTTGGATGCTGATTCTGGCCGTGTACGTCATGTTCGCTTCCGGCCTGCCGGTCTGGCTGATTTTGCAGCCGCGCGACTTCATCAACGTGCAGATTCTGTATGTCGGCATCTTCGCCCTCTTTGCCGTGATCATTGCCGGCGGCTTCCAGGGCGTTGAGGTGCAGATGCCCGCTCTGGCCGTGGCGCAAGGCACCGCCAAGTTAAGCTACATCTGGCCCTTCCTCTTCATCACGGTTGCCTGCGGCGCGGTTTCCGGCTTTCACTCACTGGTCTCCACCGGCACCACGTCCAAGCAACTGGCCAAAGAAGGCCAGGCCCGCAAGATCGGCTACAACGCCATGATCCTGGAAGGCGTTCTGGCCACCGGCACGGTGCTGGTGGTGTGCGCGGCCCTTTCCCATGCCGACTACATGCGTCTGGTCTGGCCGGATCCGGGCACGGGCTCTTCCAACCCCATCCTGGCTTTCGCCCTGAGCATCGGCCTGATGCTGAACAAGACCATCGGCATTCCCACCCACTACGGCACGGTGTTCGGCATCCTGATGGTGGAAGGCTTTGTGGTCACCACCCTGGACGCGGCCGTGCGTCTGAACCGTTATCTGTTTGAAGAACTCTGGAACGTGCTCTTCAAGGGCAACGTGCCCGGCATCATGCGCACCCCCACCTTCAACTCCCTGCTCTCGGTGCTGCTGATGCTCTGGCTGGCCTGGAACAACGCCTTCACCATGCTCTGGCCC